>JAHHRU010000003.1 GCA_020025635.1 Allofournierella sp. | reverse complement strand
ATTATCCTACAACAGGGGGCGTTTTGTCATTGTCCGTTTTTACTGGACCTGTTCAGAATGCGGCCGGCTCTTTTACACCCAAAACGGATGCTTACTTATTCTTGTTTGCGCCGCCCTTGAGCTGCTTCATGCGCAGGTCATGGCTCAGGATGCGCTTGCGAATACGCAGGCTTTCGGGAGTGACTTCCAGCAGCTCGTCGGGAGCCAGGAATTCCAGGCAGCCCTCCAGGCTGAACTTGGTCACGGGAACCAGGCGCAGAGCGTCGTCAGAGCCGGAAGCGCGGGTGTTGGTCAGGTGCTTGGTCTTGCAGACGTTCACGGTGATGTCCTCGCCGGTGGGGGTGTAGCCAACCACCATGCCGCTGTAAACCTTCTCACCGGGGGTGGTGATCAGGGTGCCGCGGCCCTGAGCGTTGTACAGGCCGTAGGTAACGGCATCGCCGGTCTCAAAGCTGACAAGGCTGCCGGAGCTGCGGGAGGCAATGTCGCCCTGCCACTCGATGTAGCCGTCAAAGATGGTGTTCAGGATGCCTTCACCGTGGGTATCGGTGAGGAACTGGCTGCGGTAGCCGAACAGGCCGCGGCTGGGCATGCGGAACTCCAGGCGCACACGGCTGCCAAGAGGCTCCATCTGCTGCAGGATGGCCTTGCGGGAGCCCAGAGCAGTCATAACAGCGCCCTGATACTCAGAAGGAACGTCCACGACCACGCGCTCAACAGGCTCCATGAGTTTGCCGTCTTCCTCGTGGGTCAGGACCTTCGGGGGAGATACCTGCAGCTCATAGCCTTCACGGCGCATGGTCTCGATCAGGATGGACAGGTGCATTTCACCACGGCCCATGACCCGGAAGGAATCGCTGGTGGCGGAGTCCTGCACACGCAGGGCGACGTCCTTCAGCAGCTCTTTCTGCAGGCGGTCACGGATCTGGCGGCTGGTAACGAACTTGCCTTCACGGCCTGCGAAGGGGCTGTCGTTTACGCTGAAGGTCATCTCCACGGTGGGATCGTTGATCTTCACAAAGGGCAGCGGCTCAATGTTGGTGGGAGCGCACAGGGTGTTGCCGATGGTCACGTCGGTGATGCCGCTGAAAGCAACGATATCGCCGGCAGAAGCAAACTCAGCAGGTTCACGGCCGTTGGCCTTGAAGTCATACAGCTTGGTGATGCGGCCCTTGATGGCAACATCGGGGTCATGCCAGTCGCACACGGCAACATCCTGGCCCACCTTGATGGTGCCGTTCTGGATGCGGCCGATGCCGATGCGGCCCACGAACTCGTTGTAGTCAACGCTGGAGCACAGCATCTGGAAGGGAGCCTCAGGGTCACCCTCGGGGCACTTCACATATTCCAGAATGGTTTCAAACAAAGGCTTCAGGTCGGTGCCGGGCACATCGGGGCTGTAGCTTGCAGTGCCTGCGCGGCCGGAGCAGAAAACCATGGGGCTGTCCAGCTGCTCATCGGTGGCACCCAGGTCCATCAGAAGCAGCAGGACTTCGTCGATCACTTCCTTGATGCGGGCATCCGGGCGGTCGATCTTGTTAACGGCAATGACAAGGCTCAGGTTCTGCTGAAGAGCCTTCTGCAGAACAAAGCGGGTCTGGGGCATGCAGCCCTCGGCGGCATCTACCAGCAGCAGAACGCCGTTGACCATTTTCAAAACACGCTCCACCTCGCCGCCGAAGTCGGCGTGGCCGGGAGTGTCGATGATGTTGATCTTAACATCGTTGTAGGTGGTGGAGCAGTTCTTGGCAAGAATGGTGATGCCGCGCTCCCGTTCGATATCGCCGGAGTCCATAACACGCTCAGCAACCTGCTGATTGTCACGGAAAGCACCGCTCTGCTTGAGCATCTGGTCCACCAGGGTGGTCTTGCCGTGGTCAACGTGGGCGATGATGGCGATATTGCGTAAATCTTTACGTTCCATTTCGTTACCCCTTCCAATTTCGGATCACATATATTGTATATAGCATATTACAGCACGTTACTTATAGTATAGGAATGGGGTTGTTTTGTCAAGAATATACAAATGAATTTTGAAAGTTTGGCGGAAAACACGAAAACTCAGGGCGAAAAGGTGCAAGTTTACGAGGCGCAAAGCGGGAAAAATTGAAAAACATCGAATTATTTTGAAAAAACTCTTGCATTTCAAAACGAAATGCAGTATACTAAACAAGCGCCAGAAAACATCTGGCGATGTGAGCGCGGTTAGCTCAGCTGGTAGAGCGTCTGCTTGACGTGCAGGATGTCAGGGGTTCGAGTCCCTTACCGCGCACCACAAAGGATCCATCTTCTAGATGGGTCCTTTTTCTTTTTCTGCTGTCATTTCGCGGGGCCGCTTTGCAAACGGCCCCGCTTTTTTTACAGGTGCAAAAGCGGCAGTTTGCAGGATGAGAGCCTTTTTTGGAAAATGCGGGCGAAGAAAGGGCAGCCGGCCCCCTTTTTATTGCTCTGCTTTTTGTTTTGTGGTATAATTACACGGTTAATATGGAGAGGTGTATCTATGCGAGTATTGGGCATCGACCCCGGCTACGCCATTGTGGGCTGGGGTGTTACAGAATATGTGGGCAACCGGTTCACTCCGGTGGCGTTCGGCGCGGTCACGACCCAGGCCGGTGTGGATTTTGAACAGCGGCTGCGCCAGGTGTACGATGGGGTACTGGAGGTCATGCAGACCTACCAGCCCGAGGCGCTGAGCATTGAAAAGCTGTTCTATCAGCACAACCAGACCACCGTGATCGGCGTGGCCGAAGCAAGAGGGGTCATCCTGCTTGCGGCGGCCCAGTGCGGCATCCCCATTTATGAATACACCCCCATGCAGGTAAAGCAGGCGGTGACCGGCTACGGCAAGGCGGTGAAAAAGCAGGTGCAGGAGATGACCCGCATCATGCTGAAACTGGACGCCGTGCCAAAGCCGGACGATACCGCCGATGCGCTGGCCATGGCCATTGCGCACTGCCACTGCAGCCGAAGCCGGCTGCAGGGAACACCCATTCGTTAAGTAAGGAGGCTTTGGCATGATCTACTGTCTGAGCGGAAAAGTACTCAAAAAAAGTCTGGAACAGGTGGTCATCAGCTGCGGCGGAGTGGGCTATCAGGTGCTGACCCCCGCAAGCGTTTCCTCGGCTTTGCCGCCGGTGGGAAGCGAGGCCACCGTTTATACCCATATGCATGTCACCGAAAGCGATGTGAGCCTGTTCGGCTTTGAAAGCGAACAGCAGCAGGACTGCTTTGAAATGCTCATCGGCGTTTCCGGCGTGGGGCCCAAAGTGGGGCTTGCGATTTTGAACGTGATGAGCCCGGATAAGATCGCCCTTTCCATTTCCGGCGGCGATCATAAGGCCTTCACCGCCGCAAACGGCGTGGGGCCAAAGCTTGCCCAGCGCATCGTGCTGGAGCTGAAGGACAAGGTGGGCAAGGGCCTTACCCGGGAGTTTTCGGCCGCCGATATGACCACGCCCCCTGCCGGCTCGCTCAGCCAGGCTGTGGCGGCCCTCACCAGCCTTGGCTATACTGCCGCCGAGGCCGGTGCGGCACTTTCCAAGCTGGATGAGAGCCTTCCGGTGGAAGAGCTCATCCGTCTGGCGCTTCGCAGCATGGCAAGGAGGTAAACGTTGGAAGAATTCGATCGTCTGGTAAGCCCGGAGATGAACCAGGGCGAAACCGAGGAACTGAACCTGCGCCCCCACACGCTGGAAGAATATGTGGGTCAGGAAAAAGTAAAGGAAAACCTGCGCATTTATCTGGAAGCCGCAAAGCGCCGGGGCGAGCCGATGGATCACATCCTGCTTTACGGCCCCCCGGGCCTTGGCAAAACCACCCTTGCGGGCATCGTTGCCCAGGAGATGGGGGTGCAGATCCGCATCACCAGCGGCCCGGCCATTGAAAAGCCGGGGGATCTGGCCGCCCTGCTCACCAACCTGCAGGAGGGGGACGTGCTGTTCATCGACGAGATCCACCGCCTGTCCCGCCAGGTGGAAGAGGTGCTTTACCCGGCGCTGGAAGATTATGCACTGGATATCATGATCGGCAAGGGCCCCTCGGCCCAGAGCATCCGCATCAACCTGCCCCGGTTCACCTTGATCGGCGCAACCACCCGGGCAGGCCAGCTGACCGGCCCTCTGCGTGACCGGTTCGGCGTTCTGCTCAAGCTGGAACTGTACAGCCCGGAAGAGCTTTCCCGCATCGTGCTGCGCAGCGCCGGCATCCTGGGCCAGCCCTGCACCCCGGAAGGGGCCCTGGAGCTGGCACGGTGCAGCCGGGGCACGCCCCGTGTGGCAAACCGCCTTTTGAAACGGGCACGGGATTTTGCGGTGGTGCTGGGCGACGGCAACATTGACCGGAACATTGCGCTGGAAGCTTTAAAGCGGATGGACATTGACGAGCTGGGTCTGGACGAGCTGGACCGGAGCGTTCTGCGGGCCATCATCGAAATGTACAACGGCGGCCCGGTTGGCCTGGACACTTTGGCGGCAGCGCTGGGCGAAGAAGCGGTCACGCTGGAAGACGTGTGCGAGCCGTATCTGATGCAGATGGGCTTTTTGACCCGCACCCCCCGCGGCCGGTGTGTTACCCGAGCGGCCTGGGGCCATCTGGGGCTTGCGGTCCCCGCCTCCATGGACAGCCCTGCTGACAGTGTGCAGCAGACCATGTTTTGATTGAAAATACAAGAAATATTCATATTTACGGTTTAAAATAAAAGCCGCGGCCTTTTGCAAAGGCCGGGAAAGGGAGAAACCAATGCGTGCAGCTACCAGCTGGCAGGACTATGAACTGATCGATGCCACATGCGGCAACCGCCTGGAGCGGTGGGGCAAGACCCTGCTGGTCCGGCCGGACCCTCAGGTGGTTTGGAAAACACCCCGGGCAAGCGCCCTGTGGGACAAAGCGGATGCGGTGTATCACCGCAGCGAGCGGGGCGGCGGCCAGTGGGAATACCGGCGCCGCCTGCCGGAAAAATGGAAGATCGCCCAGGGCCCGCTCACTCTGGTGGTGAGTCCCACCGGCTTTAAGCACACCGGCGTGTTCCCGGAACAGGCCGTCAACTGGGACTGGTACCGGGAAAAAATTGAAAATGCCGGCCGGCCCATCCGGGTGCTGAACCTGTTCGGCTACACCGGCGGCGCCACCCTGGCCTGTGCGGCCGCAGGCGCTGAGGTCTGCCATGTGGATGCCTCCAAGGGCATTGTGGCCTGGGCGCGGGAAAATGCCGCCGCCAGCGGCTTAGACAAACGCCCCATCCGCTGGATCGTGGATGACTGCGCAAAGTTCGTTGCCCGTGAAAAGCGCCGGGGCAGCTTCTACGATGCCCTCATCATGGACCCGCCCAGCTACGGCCGGGGCCCGGGGGGAGAGATCTGGAAGCTGGAGGACAGCATCTATGATCTCATTGACCTGTGTGCGGGGGTTTTGAGCGAAAAGCCCCTGTTTGTGGCGGTGAACAGCTACACCACCGGTCTTTCTCCGGCGGTTATGGAATATATGCTCAAAACCACCCTCTGTCCGGTTCACGGCGGCGTTACCAGCTGTGACGAGATCGGTCTGCCGGTGACCAGCACCGGCGGCGTGGTGCCCTGCGGCGCCACTGCCATCTGGCAGGAAAAGTGAGCGTTTTGATTGTTTGAAAGGAAGCCAGGTATGAACGAGATGATCAGCGCACAGGACGTGCATTTCCGGTATGCCCCGGAAGCACCCTGGGCTGTGGACGGGGTGAATGCCTCGGTTCAAAAGGGGGAGTTTGTGGCGGTGCTGGGTGCCAACGGATGCGGAAAAAGCACCCTTGCCAAGCACTTCAACGCCATCTTCCTGCCGGAAAAGGGAACCGTGCTGGTGGAAGGCATGGACACCCGGGACGATGACCGGCTGTATGACATCCGCCAGACGGTGGGCATGGTGTTCCAGAACCCGGACAACCAGATCGTTGCCACCGTGGTGGAAGAGGATGTGGCCTTTGCACTGGAAAACCTGGGCGTACCGCCGGCCGAGATCCGTCAGCGGATCGATGCGGCCATGGAAATGGCCGGCATCTACAAGCACCGCAAAAAAGCCCCCCACAAGCTTTCGGGCGGGCAGAAGCAGCGGGTGGCCATTGCGGGTGTCATTGCCATGAACCCGGACTGCCTGGTGCTGGATGAAGCCACCGCCATGCTGGACCCCCGGGGCCGTGAAAAGGTGATGGAGACCATCCGTTATCTGAACAAAAAAATGGGCATCACGGTGGTGTCCATTACCCATTATATGGAGGAAGCCGCCCAGGCGGACCGTGTGCTGGTCATGAGCGGCGGCCGTGTGGTGATGGAGGGGACCCCCAAAGAGGTGTTCTCACAGACAGAGCAGGTCCGAAAGCTTCGGCTGGACGTGCCCCAGGCCGCAGAGCTTCGGGATGAGCTGGTGAAGGCAGGCGTTTCCATGCCGGCCGGCATCATCAACGAGGAAGAATGCGCCCAGGCTCTGTATGAGCTGCTCAAATAAAAAGACCCTGCCCTTCGGGGCCCCGAAACGAGAGAGGACGGAAAGAAAAGCTATGGCAGCGATCATTGAGGCCAGGGCACTGACCCATATTTATAATGAGGGGATGCCGGATGCCACCACCGCGCTGGACAATGTGGATTTCGCGGTGGAGGAAGGCGATTTTGTGGGCATCATCGGGCCCACCGGCTCGGGAAAATCCACCCTCATCAACCATTTCAACGGCATTTTGAAGCCCAGCCACGGCCAAATTTTGGTGGATGGGCAGGATATCTGGGCCAAAAACAGCGAGATTCGGAAATTCCGCTTTATGGTGGGCCTGGTGTTCCAGTACCCGGAATATCAGCTGTTTGAGGAAACCATTTATAAGGACATCGCCTTCGGGCCCCGCAACATGGGCCTTTCCGAGGGCGAGATCGACCGCCGGGTGCGCCGGGCGGCCGCGTTCGTGGGCCTTGACCCGGCTCTGCTGGGTCGCAGCCCCTTTGAGCTTTCCGGCGGCCAGAAGCGGCGGGTGGCCATTGCGGGCGTAATGGCCATGGAGCCCCGCATCCTGGTGCTGGATGAACCGGCGGCAGGCCTTGACCCGGAAGGAAGGGACATGATCCTTTCGCAGGTGAAGCGCTACCATAAAGAGACCGGGACCACCGTTCTGCTGGTGAGCCATTCCATGGAGGATATTGCCAAATACGCAAACCGGGTGCTGGTGATGGCCGAGCGCAGGGTTGCCATGTATGACACGGTGGAAAATGTGTTTGCCCGCGCGGATGAGCTGCTGGCCCTGGGCCTTTCGGTGCCCCAGGTGACCAAGGTGTTTTTACGGCTGCGCCAGATGGGCCTGGATCTGCCGCAGGATGTTTACACCGTTCCCTATGCGGTGAAAACCATCCTGAACGCTTTGGAACAGAAAAAGGCGAAGGAGGCGGGCGAATGCTGAGAGATATCACCATCGGCCAGCATTTTCCGGGCGATTCGGTGGTGCACAACACCGACCCCCGCCTCAAGATCCTGCTGGTGATCGCCTACATCGTGCTGTTGTTCACGGTGAACAACTTCCTGGGCCTTGCCCTCAGCCTGGTGCTGCTGGCGGTTTTGTATCTGGTAGCCCGCATCCCCATCCGCATGATCGCCAAAAGCCTGAAGCCCATTCTGCCCATTGTCATCTTCACGGCAGTGCTGAACCTTTTCTTCATGGGCGGCAAAGGTGAACCCTTGTGGCAGTTCTGGGTTCTGAAAATCTATAAAGAGGGCATCTTCTATGCGGTCTTTATGTCGGTGCGCATTGTGGCGCTGATTGCCGGCACCAGCCTTTTGACCTATACCACCAGCCCCATTGTGCTCACCGATGCCATCGAGCGTTTGCTCAAGCCCTTTGCAAAGCTGCATCTGCCGGTTCATGAGCTGGCCATGATGATGACCATTGCCCTGCGGTTCATTCCCACCTTGATCGAGGAAACCGACAAGATCATGAATGCCCAGAAGGCCCGCGGTGCCATGCTGGACAGCGGCAGCCTGACCGATCGGGTCAAGGCAATGGTGCCCATCCTCATCCCGCTGTTCATCTCGGCGTTTCGCCGGGCGGACGAGCTGGCCATTGCCATGGAATGCCGGTGCTATCGGGGCGGTGAAGGCCGCACTCGGCTCAAGGTGCTTCGTTTTTGCGGCACCGACTGGGCAGCACTGGCCATTTGCACCATGGTGTTTTGTGTGATCTGGGCCACCCGCTTTTTTGTACCGGGAGTGCTGTAACATGAATTTTTTACTGGATCTTTCGTTTGACGGTACCCGTTACTGCGGCTTTCAGGTGCAGAAAAACGGGCTCACCGTTTGTGAGGCGGTGCAGGATGCCCTGCAGGCCGTGCTGGGGAACCGGCCGGACGTGAAGGGCTGCTCCCGCACCGATTCCGGCGTTCATGCCGAGCACTATGCGCTGAATTTTCATTCCGATACCCGCATCCCGCCCGAAAAGCTTCCGCTTGCCATCAACCAGCGGCTGCCGGGGGATATCCGGGTGAACCGGGCGGTGGTGGTGGACGAAGAATTTCACGCACGGTATTCGGCCCACGCCAAAACCTACCATTACCGAATTTGGAACAGCCCCATCGACAGCCCCTTTCAGCAGGCATACTATTATCGGGTGCCCAACCCGCTGGATGTGGATGCCATGAGCCGGGCAGCCGGATATTTTGTGGGCCGGCAGGATTTTGCAAGCCTTTGCGCGGCCGACTGCGAAACCGCTCTGCGCAGCGGAACCGTGCGCACCATCACCGATTGTCAGGTGTCTCAAAAGGGCCCGGTGGTCACCATCAGCGTTACCGCGGACGGCTACCTTTACAACATGGTGCGCATTCTGGCCGGTACGCTGCTTTGGGCAGGGCAGGGCAGAATTCCCCCTCAGGCCGTAACAGATATCCTGAAGGCGAAGGACCGTTCCAAGGCCGGGCCCACCCTGCCGGCAAAAGGGCTTTTCCTGCATCGGGTGGAATATGATATTTAAAACAAAGCCAAAAAGGAGGGCCGCTTCATGGAAAACGAATCGCAGCCCAAAGGTGCGGCACTGACCCGCATCGGCGAGCTTCGCCGCCGCCGAAAACTGCGGCATATCCGCAAAGTGCTGCTGATCGTGCTGCTGGCAGTGGGCCTTCTCATCTACTTTACCGGGGTGTGGCGCAAGGCCTTTACCGCTGCGGGGGACCTTGCCGACAACATCCAAATCGCTTTTTCACCGGAGCCGGGCTGGCCGGCACGCACCGGCATCCCGGAGATCTTCCAGCTTGAGCCGCTTTCCGGCGGTTTTGCAGAGCTGGGCCAGCGGGATCTTGTGATCTATTCCCCCGGCGGCCGGCGGCTGCGCAGCATCCAGCATGGCTATGCCCGCCCGGCGATCAGCGCAGGAAACAGCCGGCTGTGCCTTTACAACCGTTCCGGCAACGAACTGCGCATAGAAAGCAGGACCCGCAGCCTGGACATCAAAGAGTTCGATCAGCCGATCCTGCTGGCGGAAATGAGCCAGAACGGCAGCGTTGCCGTGGTCACCGGCTCCCGCCAGGGCCTTGCGGAACTCACGGTGCTGGACCCGACCATGAAATTTCGGTACGGGTTCAATCTCACCGAAGAAACCGGAATGCCCAGCCGCATTGCCTTTGCGGCCGACAACCGCCGCTTTGCGGTGTCCTGCCTTACCGCTGATAACGGCAGCCTTTCCACCAACCTGTATTTTCTCGATACCCGCAGCAGCGATATCGTGGCAAATGCAACGGTGAGCGGAAGCCAGGTGCTGGATATGCACTGGATCAACGAGGAAGCGCTGCTGGTGATCTACCGGGGCATGGCGGCGGTGTATGATGCGGCAAACGGCGAGGAAAAAGCGGTGTTCAGCTACGGCGGAAGACCCCTTGCCGCAAGCTCGGTCTGCGGGCAGAACACGGCTCTTTTGTTCAGCCAGCCCATGACCGATGCCCCCGCCCGCCTGGTGGTGCTGGACCCGGGCATGCAGGTGCTTGCGGATGTTCAGGTGCCCAGCCCCGCACAAAAGGTGGTATGCACCCGGACAAAAGTTTATGTGCTGCGCAAAACCAGCGTGGCGGCCTATAACCTGGCCGGAGAATGGCTGTGGGAAACACAGCTGGATGCACCGGTCCTGGCGGTGCTGGATGCAAAAGAGCCGCTGGTGTTTACCGGCGGTGAAGCAGCGGCACTGGAAGAACCGAATGAACCCTGAGCACATACCGAGAGAGGAGGACAGCTTTTGACTGCTGCAAATATATTTGATCTTGTGATGCTTGGCCTGCTTCTGGCCGTGGCCGTGGGCTATGCCCGAAGGGGCTTTGTGGCCGGCCTTGTTCAGTTTGCGGGCAACCTGGTAAGCCTGTTCGGCGCGATTTTTTTGAGCAACCGGGTGGCCCCGGTGCTGTTCGAACAGTTCTTTCAACACAGCTTTGTGGAGCGTGTGGAAAAACTGCTTTCCGCAGAAGGGGTGGTCACCGCCTCGGAAGTGGTGGAAATGTATGCGGGATTTCTGCCCCAAAGCCTGAAAGACAGCCTGATCAGCGGTGCGGAAGAGCTGCTGGGCCATGTGGGCACTGCCCCTGAACTGGCAGCCCGGCTGGTGGACGGGGTCATTGCTCCGCTGCTTACCCCCATCATTGCCATTGTGGTGTTCTTTTTGGCGTTTGCCCTTTGCCGAATGCTGGTAAGCTTCGTTGTGGCAGTGCTCACCAACCTGAACCGAATCCCCCTGGTAGGCGGCGTGAACCGTGTGCTGGGCTGGGTAATGGGCTTTTTGGCCGGCGCCGTGGACCTGTATCTGGTGCTGTGCGGCGTTTGGGCATTGATCGTGATCACCGGCGGATCGATTGGATTTTTGAATGAGGCGGCGCTGGAAGGCAGCATTGCCTATTCGATTTTCAAACCCATCAATCCGTTCTATTGATAAAACCGTCCACAGCCTGTTTTGACGGGTGTGCGGGAGAAAGGGAAAACTGAAATTATGCTTTGTTCACATTGTAAAAAGCGCACGGCCGTGGTGTTCGTGCAAAAAATGGAGAATGGCCAGCCCAAGCAGGAGGGCTACTGCCTGACCTGCGCCCGGGAACTGGGAATTCAGCCGGTTGACGATTTGATGAAGCAGTTCGGCATCACCGGCCAGGATCTGGAAGCCATGGAGGAGCGGATGAACAGCTTTATGGAAGAAGCAGGCGAAAACGGCCTGCCTTCCATGTTCCCCTTTGGCGGCATGGGCATGGGCGATGAGAATGGGGAAGAAGGCGAAAACGGCGAAGAGGACGAGTTCACCCCCGGAGGTTCGGCAACCTTCCCTTTTGGAATTGGTGCCGATAAGAAGAAAGAAAAGAAAAAGGGTCAGGGCAGCAAGACCAAATTCCTGGATAAATACTGTGAGGACCTGACCCGCAAGGCCCGGAACGGCAAATTGGATGATATCATCGGCCGTGATCAGGAGATCTACCGCACCATTCAGATCCTGGCCCGCCGCCAGAAAAACAATCCCTGCCTGATCGGTGAGGCCGGTGTTGGCAAAACTGCCATTGCCGAGGGCATTGCCGAGCGCATTGCTCAGGGCAAGGTGCCGGCCTGCCTCAAAGATAAGTCCCTTTATCTGATGGACCTGACCGCTCTTGTGGCCGGAACCCAGTTCCGGGGCCAGTTCGAGCAGCGGGTGAAGGGCCTGATCGATGAGGTCAAGCGGCTGGGAAATGTGATCCTCTTTATCGATGAGATTCACAACATCACCGGCGCGGGCGATTCCGAGGGTGCCATGAACGCAGGCAACATTTTGAAGCCCGCCTTGTCCCGCGGGGAGATCCAGGTCATTGGTGCCACCACCTTTGGCGAATACCGAAAGTTCATCGAAAAGGATCAGGCCCTGGAGCGCCGCTTCCAGCCGGTGAAGGTGGGCGAACCCAGCATTGCGGATGCGATCCGGGTGCTCAGCGGCATCAAAAAATATTACGAGGCCCACCATGGCGTTCAGGTGAGCCAGGCCATCGTGTCGGCTGCGGTGAACCTGTCCGAGCGGTATATTTCCGACCGGTTCCTGCCGGATAAGGCCATCGACCTTCTGGATGAGGCCTGCGCCTGCTGCAACCTGCGCCATCCGGAAATCAGCGAACTGTTCAACGCTCACAAGCGTGTGAAGGCGCTGGAAGCTGAGGAACAGGCCCAGGATGAAAGCAAGGACGGCCCGGATTACGAGCGCCTTGCCCAGATCAAAACCGAGCTTGCCCAGCTGCGGGAGACCCTGCCCCAGCTGGAAATGAAGGCCGGCGGCATCCAGGTGGAAATGGAGGATGTGGCCAAGGTCATCGAGCTGTGGACCGGCATCCCCGCCGTTAAGGTAAAGGAAAGCGAGTTCACAAAGCTTTTGGGCCTTGAAAATGCGCTTAAGAGCCGCATCATCGGCCAGGACCACGCCGTGGAAGCAGTGGCGAAGGCCATGAAACGGGCACGCGCCGATCTTTCCGGCAAGCGCCGGCCTGCAAGCTTCATCTTTGTGGGCCCCACCGGCGTGGGCAAAACCGAGCTGGTGAAGCAGCTTGCCCAGCAGCTGTTCGATACGCCCGATCCGCTCATCCGCATCGACATGAGCGAGTATATGGAGAAGCACGCCGTCAGCCGTCTGATCGGTGCGCCTCCGGGATATGTGGGCCATGAAGAGGCCGGCCAGCTCACCGAGCGGGTGCGCCGGCGCCCTTACAGCGTGGTGCTGTTTGATGAGATCGAAAAGGCACACCCGGATGTGCTCAACATCCTGCTTCAGATTTTGGACGAGGGCCGCATCACTGACGGCCAGGGCCGCACGGTCAACTTTGAAAATACGGTCATCTGCATGACCAGCAACGCCGGCAGCACCGAGCGGGGCGGCGAGACAGGCTTTAACAAAACCGCCGAGCAGATGAATGAAAACAAGGCCATGAAAGCGTTGTCCGAGTTCCTGCGCCCGGAATTTTTGGGCCGTGTGGACGAGATTGTGAACTTTAAGCCCCTCAGCGAAGAGAGCCTGGCCAAAATCGCGGCCCTCACGCTGGATGAATATGTGGAGCCCATGCAGAACAAGGGCATCACCTTCACTTACACCCCGGAAGCCTGCCAGCTGCTGGTGAAGGAGTGCGGCGGTACCCGGTTCGGCGCCCGGGATCTGCGGCGCACCATCCGCCGCAAGGTGGAGGACCCGCTGGCCGAGCGCCTGGTGGAAGGCACCTTGGGCACCGAGGTGAAGCTGGATGCTCAGGATGAGACCCTCACCATCGGCTAAAAGCGGCCTTTGGAAAAAAACGCCGCAAACAAAGAAATTTAAAGCATTTCACAAAAAATGCAATATTTAAAAGGACTGCCTTCGTTTAATAGACGAAGGCTTCCTTCATTGGGAACATCTGATCCCAGAAAGGAAGTGGGAAGGAATGGCAATGCTTTGCACCACCGACGAAATGGAGCGTTTGGTGGATGGTTATGGCACAGCCATGCTTCGCCTTGCCTGTATGTATCTGAACGATAAGCAGCTGGCCGAGGATGCCGTGCAGGATGCATTCCTAAAAGTGTATCGTGCCTGGCGGCATTTTGAAACCCCGGAAGCTGAAAAGGCATTCATCATGCGTGTCACGGTGAATGTATGCAAGGATTACCTGCGCAGTGCCTGGAAAAGGCGGGTAAACCTGGTGGATCAGTACCCGGAGATCGCAGCCCCCAGCGAGCCCTCGGGCGAACAGGGGCGGCTTTATCAGGAGATTTTGAAATTGAAACCCAAATACCGGGAGGTCATCCTGCTGCATTATTACCAGCAGCTCAAGGTGAACGAGATCGCCCGGATCTTGGAAACACCCCAGTCCACCGTAAGCATCCGTCTGCGGCGGGCAAAAGATGAACTGAGAAAACGACTGGAAGGAGGGTCCTATGAAGATCTGTGAAGAAAGCATCCGTGAAGCGATCGATACCAGCCTTGCGGATGTGCGCCTGACCGAAGAGCGCAAGCAGGCGATTCTGGCCCAATGCCGACCCAGCCTTGAGGTAAAATGCAGCCGCCGCACCCTGCCGCGGCGTGTGCTTGCGCTGGCGGCTACCTTTGCGCTGATTTTCTGCCTTGGGGGCGGTGTTCTTGCCGCTGACCCGGAGCTGCGCCAGCCGCTTTCAGTGCTGGGGGCAGAGGCCCTGCGCCAGCTTCAGCCCATCAATCAGGTCAGCGAGGATCAGGGCATTCGGATGGAGGTCCTGGCCGCCATCCATGATGGCGAAAGCGCATCGGTGTTCCTGAGCCTGCAGGATACCGAGCACAAGGGCCGTGTGGGGAAGGGCAGCCGGGACACCACCGAGATCTCCGGCGGCTTTGCCTTCAGCGAGGTGGTGGATTATGACCCCGATACCCAGACCGTCCTGCTGCGGATGTCCGGGGATGCGGGCGAGAATTTGGAAAACCGAAAAATCACCGTTTCGGCCCCCGCCGTGCTCAGCGGCGAACGGGTTGTGGAGCAAACCGAAACCGGCTACACCCTGGGTGAGCTGGACAAACTGTTCGGCAAACCGGAAACGATCCCGGTGACGGACTCCATAACCGCTTATGATGTGACCGGCCCGGACCGCATGGATGAAACCATTGACCGTATGGAAGATGGAACCATGCAGATGCTGGTTCCCTGGGAACAGCCGGTCACCTTTGAAGAGGCGCCCTGGGGCACGCTTGCCGCCGCCGGTGTGGTGGATGGTGAACTTCATCTTTTGGTGGAAACAGACGATGAGCTGGGGCAGGTCGACCAGCTGGAATTCGGCCTGCAGGATAAGGACGGAGCTCCGGTGAATTGCACCGTGCTGGCCTTTTACCGGGGCGAGGAGCGGCAGCTGAGCCAGATTCTCCAGAGCAATTCCCTGACGGAATATGTGATCCTCCCGCAGGTGGGGGCTGATTGGGAAAATCTGCGCCTTACAGCTGGCGGCCGCTTCTATGATGTGCTTACCAAAGGCAAGTGGTCCACCACCTTCCGGCTGGAGCCCACAAGCGATATCAAAAATATGCCCTGCCACCGGGATATGACCGGCTGGACCGTGGAAAACGTTCGCCTTTCGCCCATTTCCGTAACAGTGGATGGACACGGCGAAATGAACGAAGACAGCCAGAGCGCCAATCTGGACGTGATCCTGAAAGACGGCACGACCCTTCCCATTTTCAGCAGCAGTGTCTGCGTTGAGGAGGATGGCAAGATCTGGACCCGTGAGATGTTTGACCGGGTGATCGACCTTGAACAGGTGGATCGTGTCCTTCTGAACGGCGAGCCGGTGGGGTGATCCTGAAAATTCAGAATGGGCACCCTGAACCGATGGACGGGGGTTCCTGAAAAATGTAAGCGGCAGCATCCAAATGCTTGGATGCTGCCGCTTTTTGCTGTCTTTGCAGACACGGTTCCGGCCATGTGCAGCGCCTTTTGCAGCGGAAAAGACCGGCAAAACAAGCCCCATGACAAAAACTGACATGGAGTTTCGGGAAAGGGCTATCTTTTTTTAAAGAATTATGGTACAATTATTATGTAGAGTTTTTTGAAACTTCTGTTAAAAATGCCGGCATGGTGCCGATGACCGGCATTGAAGAAAAGAAATGAAGCGTAAGATGAGTTGTGTTTTGTGGCAGAGTTTGGAAGGAGCGAAAGATGTTTTCGAATGGCGATCAGATCGTTTATGGCAGCACAGGTGTGTGCCGGGTAGAGGCTGTTGGTGTGCCGGAGCATCTCCCCGCATCGGACAAGGAAACCCTTTATTATAAACTGGCCCCGGTTTATAGTGTGGGTTATATCTACATCCCGGTAAATGCTCCGGTGTTCATGCGCCCGGTAATGGATCGGGAGCAGGCAGAGCGCCTGGTGAAAGGCATCCCGCAGGTGAAAGAAAAGGATCTGTCCCAGCTGGATAACCGGGTGCTTACCGAAAAATACCGCAGTGCACTGTCCCATGAGGACCCCCGAGCACTGGTGTGCCTGATCAAATCGGTGAAAAAGAAGCTGTCGGATGCGGCAAAAGGCGGCCATCGGCCGGCCAAGCTGGACCGGGACTATATGAACCGGGCGCGTGAGCTGCTTTACGGGGAGCTTGCTGTGAGCCTTGCCATTCCCAAAGAAACGGTGGGAAGCTACATCCGGGACAAACTCGGCGAAGAGCTTGCCGAAGAAGAAGCGGAGTAACCGGTAAAAGAAATGATGAATAAATTCAAAAAGCAGCGGCGCAGAACCTGGTGAAAAACAAAATCACGGTTTCAGCAGCCGGCTTGCAAAATTTTGAGTGCATAAAAGATCCCGCCCTGTTCGCAGGAATGTGAACAGGGCGGGATCTTGCGTTATGATGAGATCTTAAAATAAAAATCAGGTCTGTGCGGCACCGTCAACGCTGAGCATCTCACCGGTGACATAGCTGGCCATATCGCTGGCGAGGAACAGGAATGCATCGGCAACCTCTTCGGGTTCGCCCACACGGCCCAGGGGGATGGGGGCAGAGATGCGCTCCACGATTTCCTTGGGCAGAGCAGCAACCATGTCGGTGCGGGTAACACCGGGAGCAACGGCGTTCACACGGATGTGGTCACGGCCCAGCTCACGGGCAAGGGATTTGGTCATGCCGTTTACAGCAAACTTGGTTGCGGGGTAGCCGCAGCCTGCGGGCTGGCCATAGATGGAAACCATCGAGCTGGTGTTGATGATAACACCGCCGCCCTGCACCTTCATCACCCGGGCAGCAGCCTGGCAGCCGATGAATACGGACTTCAGGTTCACATCCAGGATCTTGTCGAAGTTGTCAGGATCATACTCGTACAGGCTGTCGCGGGCAGAGATGCCGGCGTTGTTGACCATGATGTCCAGCTTGCCGTACTTCTTAACAGCAGTCTCAACCAGATCGGCCACCTGTGCGGCATCGCACAGATCGGGGCACATGCCCATAACACGGTCGCCGTACTCGGTCAGCTCAGCCATGGCCTTGTCCACAGTAGCCTGGCGGCTGCCGGTCAGGATCACGCTGGCACCGTTGTCCAGGAATTTTTTAACAACAGCCAGACCGATGCCGCGGGTGCCGCCGGTGACGATTGCAACTTTACCTTCCAAAAGCATAAGTGAAATACCTCCAGTGAATTATTTGCAAAACAAAGTTCTCTAATCAAAGTATACAGCGATTTTGAAAAATAGCAAGGCAATGAGAGCATTTTAGTTAAAAAAATCACGAATAGTGGTAAAAAAACAGGACCTATCTTCAAAAAAAGGTCCTGTTTTCGGTCATTCAAGGCGGTAAAGGTATCCGCACAGGGGCGCAAGATCCAAATGCAGAGTATGGGTCTTGCCCCATACGCCGCCTTCGCCTGCGTCCACCGGGTGCGGGGCGGGGGCATCGCCGCCGAATTCCGGGCTGCCGGTGCAGAGAATGGGCACAGCCCGGCACCGGCCGTTGATGCAGACGGGGTAGCCCTGGCGGGAAACCGGCTGGGTGTTCAGCACAGCCAGCAGCCGGCTGCCCTTCGGCCCTGTGCGCAGGAAAGCAAACACGCCCTCATCCTTCGCTTCGCACACCAGCCACTCAAAACGGGCAGGGTGGTATTCGCCGCAGTAAAGCTCCGGCAGGCAGGCATACAATTCGCCCAAACGGCGGCACAGCAGATTGAGCCCCCTGTGGGCCGGGTAGCCCAGAAGCCCCCAGTCCATTTCCCGGTCCTCGTCCCATTCCCGGAACATCCCGATCTCGTTGCCCATGAAGTTGAGCTTTTTGCCGGGGTGGGCCGTCATGTAAAAATAAAGCAGCCGGGCCTGAGCAAACTTCTGCTCATAGCTGCCCCACATTTTGTCCAAAATGGTGTGCTTGCCGTGCACCACTTCGTCATGGCTGAAGGGCAAAAGATAAAGTTCATTGTAGAAATAGGTCATCGAGAAGGTGACACTGTGGTAAAGCGAGGGCCGCTGTGAGAAGGGGGCGGAAAAATAGTCCAGTGTGTCGTGCATCCAGCCCATATCCCACTTGTAGTCAAAGCCCAGGCCTTCATACTGCACCGGTGCGGTCACCTTCAAAAATGCCGTGCTGTCCTCGGCGGTGAGGATCGCCCCCGGCCAGCGGTCATGCAGGCCCTGGTTCATGGTCTGCAGAAATTCCAGCGCCCCCCGGTTGATGCCCCGGCGGCTGTCGCCCTGCCAGTAAATGGCCCGGCTCACCGCATCCATGCGCAGGCCGTCGCAGTGGTAAACGTCCAGCCAGAAGGCGGCGGCGCTGGCCAAAAAGCTGCGCACCTCGCCCCGGTAGAGGTTGAAATTGTGGCTGCCCCATTCACTGGTGCCCACATCGCTGTCGTATTCATAAAGAGGGCCGCCGTCCAGAAGGGCCAGGGCATCCGCGTTCACCGCAAAGTGCACCGGCACAAAATCCATCAGGATGCCGATGCCTGCCCGGTGGCAGCTGTTCACAAAGGCGGCGAATTCATCCGGGCTGCCGTAGCGGCTGGTCACCGAAAAATAGCCGGTCACCTGATAGCCCCAGCTGCCGTCGAAGGGATGCTCGGAAAGGGGCAGAAGCTCCAGAAAATTGTAATGGTGCTCCAAAAGCCAGGGCAGAAGGGCTGCGCTCAGCTCGGCCCAGGTGTACCAGCGGCCGTCCGGGTGGCGCATCCAGCTGCCGGCGTGCAGCTCATAGATGTTGAGCGGCTGGTCATAGCGCTGGCTGCGGTGAGCGCAGAATTCGCCGTCATCAAACGAAAAGCCGCCGATATCCCACAGCACGCTGGCACTGCCGGGCCGAAGCTCGGTGAAAAAGCCATAGGGGTCGGTATGGAGCATCCAGCTGCCGTTTTGACCCTGGATGTTGAATTTGTAAAACTGGCCCTGCATGGCATCCGCAGAAAAGCCGCTCCAGACACCGGCGGTGTCCTTTTCAAGGTCGATGCCCTGCCAGCCGCTGAAATCGCCCATGACCTGTACACGGGCCGCACCCGGGGCCCAGATCCGGAACTGCCAGCCTGCCTGGCCGTTTTCACTGGCAGGGTGTGCACCCAGCCGGCGGTAGGCGTCAAAGCAGGTCCCGGTATGAAATTCAGGGGGCATGGGAGAAAAATCCATCATGTTACGGCTCCTTTGTCTCGATCGATCTTTCATGATTGTACTCCATCAGGAAAAAATTTACCATAGCTTTTTAGACAACCGGTCAAAATTGTCTGCCCGGCAGGGCCGGCACTTGGCAGAAAGGTCATGGCCCTGTATAATAAAAATCAGCATTGTGTAAACGGAGGAATGAAGCGTGCATCTTAGCTGGAATCGGCTGCAATGGCTGCGGTTCAAACGATTTGCAAGAGAGAGCAAAGGCCCGCTCATCGCCCTGGCGGCAGGCGCTTTTGTGGTTGCGGCGTTCTGGCTTGCACGGGGCAGCCGCAGGGCGATGGGCTGGTTTGTGGAGCGGGTCTCGGCCCCCTGGAAGCAGTTCTGGGGCGGCGCTGTGGACAAGCTGCCCTTTTCAGCGGCAGAGCTGCTGGGAACGGTGCTGGTCCTCTGGCTCATTTTTATGGCAGCCGTTACCCTGTATGAAGCGAGAGTGAAGCTCCGCCGGGTGCTGGCAAGGCGCCTTGTGGGGCTTGCGGCGGTGCTTGTATGGATCTATGCGGGCTTCTGCGTTACCTGGGGGGTGCAGTATTATGTGCCCGGCTTTGCCGAAAAAAGCGGCATCCAGCCGCAAAAGATCGGTGTGGAGCAGCTGGAAGCGGTCACCCGGTATTTTGCGGCCGGGGCATCCCGGGCGGGGGAAAGGGTCCGCCGGGACCAGGCGGGCCGCTTTATGGGCGAAAATGACCGCATCCTTGCTTATGGAGATGCCTGCTATGAACAGATCGTGAAGGAATGGCCCTTTTTGGCAGGCCCCCACCGAACCCCCAAGCCGGCGTTTTATTCAGCCGGCATGAGCGCGGCCGGCTTTACCGGCTATCTGTTCCCCTTTTTGGGCGAAAGCACCCTCAATGTGCACTGCCCGAATGTGTATCTGCCGGTGACGGTGGCCCACGAACTGGCCCACCAGCGGGGCGTGGCACCGGAGCAGGAGGCGAATTTTCTGGGTATTGCGGCCTGCCTGTCCTGCCCGGATGCGGAATTTCAGTATTCCGGCTGGCTGTTCGGCTATGCGCACCTGTCCAGTGCGCTCCGCTCGGCAGACCCACAGGCCTATGACGCAGTGCGGGAGCTTTTGAGTGAGGGCTGCAAAGCAGACCTTGAGTGGAACGATGGATATTGGAGACGGTTTTCCTCGCCGGTGACCACATTGGCGCAGGGCGGATATTCCGGTTTTCTGCAAAGCTACGGCCAGTCCATGGGGCTGAAAAGCTATGGGGCCTGTGTGGATCTGCTGGTTGCCTGGTACGGACCTTCGGCGGCATCGGAAAAATTGTGAAAAAATGGCTTTCAAACAGAGAAAATGCTGGCAAAAGCTTTCGTTTTGGAAATAAGGATGTTATAATATGAGTAATTCTGCGAAGTTTTATTTTTTGAACGCCTTTACAAGCGGATGTGAGGAGTAAAAATGAATAAAAACGATCTGTCAAAATATTTTACATCCAGTACACTGGGCCGTGTTCCGCTCTATAAAGCACTCACGGCATTGTGCTGCTGCCTGCTTCTGGTGGTCAGCGCCGGAGCCGGCATTGCCGTTATGGCAGCCGGCAGCGGTTCGCCGGTGAGCACTTTGTCGGATGAAGCAGCTCCGGAGCCGACCCCCAGCTTGAAGCCGTCAGCAGCGCCCACCGCATCGCCCACCCCGGAACCCACCGCAACACCCGCGCCCATTCAGCTTGCAATGGATGCAACGGCGGTTCAGCAGAGTGTGGGCATCACCATTAAAAACGCGGAAAACAATGTGCCGGTCCTGGGCGAGGAATTTGAGGTTACCCTCAAATACAAAGCACCCAAGAACAGCAAAAACAATAAGCAGAAAACAAAGCAGAAAGAAACCCTGAGCTATAAGACCGACCCCAAAACCGGAACACTGCTGCTGGATAAGCTGGCAGTGGGCGACTATACCGTAACAGTGGGCGAAAAAGAGGGCTACATCGTGCCCAAGCCCACAACGGTATCGGTGAAGGAAAAGGTTGAATACAAGGCCGATATCGAAGCGGTCAAGGATAAGATCAAGGATGAAAGCCAGGTTGGCGCGGGGGATATCGTCTCCGACAACAAGGTGATCCAGGATGAAACCAGCAGCGGCTTCGATCCCAGCATCGTGATCCCGGTGCCCACCGAAGCCCCCACCGAAGCGCCCACCCCCGTTCCTGTGCCGAACGATTATGATTTTAACGGCAGCAAAGCAGAAGAGATCAAAGGCTCGGTGTACTTAGTGGAAGGAAATACCGCTGTTCAGAACGACAAGCGGTATCTCCTGTACAATGATGGAAGCCTCAGCCCCTACTATGTGAGCGAAACCGGGAAGACCCAGAGCGGCCAGGAATACCTGGTCAAGGCCCTGCTGGACCCGGCGGCAGCAGCTTCGGTGCAGAGTGCGCCCAGCGCTTTTGTGCAGACTGCACTCAGCTTCTTCCGCCCCTTCCGGCTGGATGGCCTGCTTGTGCCCAGCGTAAAGGCTGCGGATGAAACCCAGGAAACAGAGCAGCCGGCAGATGAGCAGAGCGAGGAGGCTCCCGCTCCCGAAAGCCAGAATGAGGAAACTCCCGCTCCGGAAGCCCCTGCCCCGGAAACGCCGGAAGCTGAAACCCCGGCTCCCGAGACTCCGGCTCCGGAAACGCCGGCCCCCGAGACCCCGGCTCCCGAGACTCCTGCTCCGGAAACCCCGGCGCCTGAAACTCCCGTTCCTGAGACCCCGGCTCCGGCAACCCCGGTGCCCATGCCCGGTGAACTGGTGCTGTTCGATGCAGCAAACAATAAGGCTGTGGATGCCCAGAGCCTGCCGGTGCAGAACCTGAAGCTGGCCGGCACCGAGGTCGTCTTCGGAATTCAGTATTCCGGCTGGTATCCCAGCGAAACCGACAAACAGGCTTACTTTGATCCCGCCACCCACCAGAAGGTGACCGGCATGAAGCGGATCGCCGGCACGGAATACAAGTTCCTGGATGACGGCACCCTGGACCTTACGGTTCCCACCCCGGAACCCACTCCGGCCCCCACCCCCGCTCCGGCGCCGCAGCCCGGCCGCCTTGCAAAAGGTGTGGACGTATCCAAGTATCAGCGGGATATCGACTGGAACGCGGTAAAGGCTTCCGGCATCGATTTTGCCATCATCCGTGTGGGCTATCGCGGCTGGGGCACCGGTGCTCTGGTTGAAGACTCTTACTTCAAAAGGAACATTCAGGGCGCTACCGCTGCGGGCCTTAAGGTCGGCCTTTACTTCTACAGCCAGGCTGTGAATGAGGCAGAAGCAGTGGAAGAAGCCAGCATGGTGCTGCGCCTTGCCCGCGGCTACAACATCCAGTATCCCATCTACTTTGATACCGAGAAGGTGGCAGGCAACAACGGCCGTGCGGATACCATCAGCGCCGCTCAGCGCACCGCCAACGCAGTGGCCTTCTGCGAAACCATTCAGAACGCCGGTTACCGTGCGGGCGTGTACAGCTATGCTTCCTGGTTCTACAATCAGCTGAACATGGCAAACCTCACCCGGTACAGCATTTGGATCGCCCAGTACCGGGAGAATCTGAGCTTCAATTACGGCTATGATATCTGGCAGTACACCAGCAAGGGTGAGGTGCCCGGTATTCCCGGCCGCGTGGATATGAACGTAAGCAAGCTGGGCTGATGCCAGCCGGGCCATACGAAAACAAAAACCTCCGAAACACACCGTTTCGGAGGTTTTTTCGTTTCTTTGCGGCAGCTTTTTCTTGCAAACAGCAGAGTGGTTTGGTATAATATCAAAATAGCGCGATAAAGCAAAAACCGCCGCTATGGATTGTGAGGAAATAATATGCAGCGAGAGAATTTCAAAAGCAGGCTCGGCTTCCTGCTGCTCAGTGCCGGCTGTGCCATCGGCATTGGGAATGTGTGGCGTTTTCCCTATGTGGTAGGTCAAAACGGAGGCGGTCTGTTTGTACTGCTGTATGTGTTTTTCCTGATCACGGTCGGCGTACCCATCCTGACAATGGAGTTCGCCATTGGCCGCGCCAGCCGAAAGAGCGGCGTTTGTGCCTATCAGCAGCTGGCACCCAAGGGCAGCCACTGGCATATCCACGGCAAGCTTGGCATGATCGGCAACTACACGCTGATGGCTTTTTACACCAGCGTGACCGGCTGGATGCTTTATTATTTTTACCGTTCGCTCACCGGTCAGCTCAGCGGCCTTGACCCCGAGCAGGTGAGTGCGGCGTTTGGCTCCATGCTGGGCCAGCCTGTGACCATGGGCTTTTGGATGGTGATCATTGTGATCCTGGGCTTTTTTGTCTGCTCAATGGGCCTGCAGAAGGGCGTGGAGCGGATCACGAAATGGATGATGCTGGCCCTGCTCGCCATCATGGTGATTTTGGCGGTGAACAGCATCTTCCTGCCCGGCGGTGCCGAGGGCGTTCAGTTCTATCTTGTTCCGAATCTTGAAAATGTGCAGGGCGCAACTGCCGGTGAAACGGTGAAAAATGTGCTGCATATCCTGTCGGCAGCCATCAACCAGAGCTTCTTCACCCTGAGCCTTGGCATTGGCTCCATGCTGATTTTTGGCAGCTATCTGAATAAGGAGCACACCCTTTTGGGCGAAAGCCTGAATGTTGCGGCGCTGGATACCTTTGTGGCCTTTGTTTCCGGCCTGATCATCTTCCCGGCCTGCATTTCCTACAATGTGCCGGTGGACAGCGGCCCGCCGCTCATCTTCATCACCCTGCCCAACGTGTTCAACAATATGCCCGGCGGCCGGCTGTGGGGCAGCCTGTTCTTCTTGTTCATGAGCTTTGCGGCATTCTCCACCATTCTGGCTGTTTTTGAAAATCTGCTGGCCTGCTGCATGGATCTGTGGGGCGTGACCCGCAAAAAAGCGGCAGTCATCAACACCTTTGTGGTGATCGCCATTTCCATCCCCTGTGTGCTGGGCTTCAACGTGCTCAGCGGATTTACCCCCCGCGGCCCGGGCAGCTGTGTGCTGGACCTGGAAGATTTCATTGTCAGCAATGTGCTGCTGCCCGGCGGCAGCCTGCTGTATCTGCTGTTCTGCGTAAAGCGTACCGGCTGGGGCTTCAAAAACTATCAGAAAGAAGCCAACGAGGGCAAGGGTCCCAAAATGCCGAACTGGATCAGAGGCTATGTGACCTATGTGCTGCCGGTGATCGTGGGCCTTCTGTTCATTCAGAGCCTTTTGGGCTGGAAAATGGGCTGATAAAACAATTTGCGGGTGTCCGAAAATTCGGGCACCCGCTTTTTGTCTGTCTAAAAAAACGAAAGCTGCCATATACATCCCTTGAAGAATTAAAAAGCAGGGGAGTGTGTTTATGGAGTTTTACCGGCAGGATGCGGCGCAGGCATGCCGCACTTTGCAAAGCGGGCCGGAAGGGCTTTCGGCGGGAGAAGCCGGCCGCCGCCTGAAGCAAAACGGAAAAAACAAGCTGGCTGAGCCGCCGGGCGAGAGCCTGGCCCAGCGTTTTCTGCGCCAGATGGCGGACCCGATGATTTTGGTGCTGCTGGCCGCTGCGGCGATCTCGGGCCTCACGGCAGTGTGCGCCGGCGAAAGCCCTGCCGATGTGGTCATCATCCTGGCGGTGGTGCTCATCAATACGATCCTGGGCGTTTTTCAGGAAAGCAAAGCCGAAAAAGCCATTGAGGCGCTGAACCAGCTCACTGCGGCGCACAGTCAGGTGCTGCGGGGCAAAAGCCGCCGCACCCTGTCCAGCGAAGAGCTGGTGCCGGGGGATGTGGTTTTGCTGGAAGCAGGCGATGCAGTCCCCGCCGACGGCCGCCTTTTGGAAGCTGTGATGCTGAAAACCGAGGAATCGGCCCTCACAGGCGAAAGCCTGCCGGTGGAAAAAGACACTGCCCCGCTGCCGAAGCAGATGCCCCTTGCGGACCGGCACTGCATGGTGTACATGGGCAGCACCGTGAGCAGCGGCCGGGGCCGGATGCTGGTGACCGCAACCGGCATGGATACCGAAATGGGCCGTATTGCGGGGGTGCTGGGGCGCACAGTTCAGGGCAAGACCCCGCTTCAGCAGCGGCTGGCTGCTTTGAGCCGCACCCTGAGCGGGCTGGTGCTGGTCATTTGTGCTTTCATTTTTGGCTTTTCGCTTTGGCGCTCCGGCGGGTATGAGCTGGAACAGGTGCTTTCCTGCTTTATGGTGGCGGTGAGCCTGGCCGTGGCGGCCATTCCGGAAGGGCTTGCGGCGGTGGTCACCATCGTGCTTTCCATGGGTGTCACCCGCATGAGCCGGCAGGGGGCTGTGATCCGAAAGCTGACAGCGGTGGAGACACTGGGCTGTGCGCAGGTGATCTGCAGCGATAAAACCGGCACCCTGACCCAAAACAAAATGACCGTCTGCGAAAGCTTTGGAGAAAGCCAGGAGCTTGTTCGGGCGCTGGTGCTGTGCAATGATGCGCAAAAAGGCCCAAACGGCAGGGTGCGGGGAGAAGCTACCGAGTGTGCCTTGGTGGAATATGGCGAAAAGCAGGGGGCCTCGAAAAAAGTCCTGGAAGCTTCCTTCCCACGCACAGCGGAACTCCCCTTTGATTCACAGCGAAAACGAATGACCACCTTCCACCGGCAGAAGGGGAAGCCGGGGGTCATGCAGTACACAAAAGGCGCACCGGATCTTCTTTTGGCCCGCTGCACAAGTGTTTTGCAGAACGGGCAGGAGGTGCCGCTCACACGGGAGCTGCGGGAGAAGATTTTGCGGGAAAACCAAAAAATGGCTGACCGGGCGCTGCGGGTGCTGGCGGCTGCCCGGCGAAGCTGGGCGGCTTTGCCCGCAAACCCATCCAGTGAAAACGCAGAAAAGGACCTGGTGTTCCTGGGCCTTGTGGGCATGATGGACCCCATCCGGCCTGAAGCAAAGGCAGCCATTGAAGAGTGCAGCCGAGCCGGGATCCAGCCGGTGATGATCACCGGCGACCACAAAGCCACCGCCGCCGCCATTGGCCGCCAGCTGGGCCTTTTGCAGGGCAGGCGGGCTGTGACTGGGGAAGAGCTGGACCGGATGACCGACCGGCAGCTGGAAGAGCAGGTGCCGCACATCGGGGTTTATGCTAGGGTCCAGCCCCAGCATAAAGCACGCATTGTGAAAGCATGGCAGAGCCGGGGCTGTGTGGTTGCCATGGCAGGAGATGGGGTGAACGATGCACCGGCCCTGAAAACAGCGGATATCGGGGTGGGCATGGGCCTTTCCGGAACGGATGTGACCCGGGGCGTGGCTGATATGGTGCTGACCGATGATAATTTCGCAACCATTGTGGCAGCGGTGTCAGAGGGAAGGCGGATCTATGACAACATCCGCAAGGCGGTGCAGTTTTTGCTTGCCAGCAACATGAGCGAGGTCGTAAGCATCTTTCTTGCCACCCTGATGGGGGTATCGCTTCTCAACCCGGTGCAGCTTTTGTGGATCAACCTCATCACCGACTGCTTCCCGGCGCTGGCGCTGGGCATGGAAAAGCCGCAGCCGGGCCTGATGGAACGGCCGCCCCGCCCCCGGGAAGAAGGCATCCTTGCCCAGGGGCTTGGATTTGATACGGTGTGGCAGGGGCTGCTTGTCACCGGGCTGACTCTGGCCTCTTATTTTGCGGGAGTATACATCGAAAACGGGTCCTTCCTGCCGGTGCAGAGCGATGCCGGTGTGACCATGGCATTTCTCACCATGAGCGCCGCCGAGCTTCTGCATTGCTTCAATATGCGAAGCCCCCGCCAGAGCCTGTTCTGCCTGACAGGCAGCAACGGATGGCTCTGGCTGGCCTTTGGAGCAGGGCTTTTGCTCACCTTTGGTGTGCTGCTGTGGCCGCCGGCTGCTGCCGCCTTTGGCTTTGCGGCATTGTCACCGGTCCAGTGCGGCATTGCCGCAGCGCTGGCCTTGGCCGTTATTCCCGCTGTGGAAGCGGGAAAGGCACTGCTCCGGCTGAAAAAGAACTGAGGAACACAGCTTTCCTCCTTCCGACTGAATTTCACAGCTTCTCCTGTTGCGCCGCTTTGGCAAATATGATAGGATAGAAAAAGAAATACAGCCCAAAAGGAGGAACAAGCATGAGTGTACTGCGCAGACTGATCTCAGTGGGTGCCGGCATTGCGGCCGGGGCATTTGCCTATAAGATCCTGCAGGTTTATAACGATAAAAATCAGATCGAGGGGGATTATATCGAGGTTCCCCTGGAAAAGGACTGCCAGCCTGAGCCGGAAAAAAATGAAGGGCCGGCATGGCAGCCCCAGCCGGACAACGGCCCGCTGGTAAACCCGGTGAGCCTGGGCACAGCCGAAAAACCGCTGACCGAGGACGGCAAGCTGGACCCCACCCGCATTGCCTGCGCCGAGGATTTCGGCGATTGGGACGATATGGGCTGCCAAAGCTGAAAATCGGCGAAAGGAAGAACAAAGCATGAAACCGGCCTATCTGGGCTCCAATGCCCATACACACAGCTCGTTCTGTGACGGAAAATGCACCGTGGAGGAAATGATCCAGGGGGCTTTGGAAAAAGAATTCCATACCCTGGGCTTTTCGGGCCACAGCCCCCTTGAAAACGTGGGCTGGTGTATGAAGGACACCGCAGGCTACCGGGCAACGGTGAAGCAGCTTGCAGAGAAATACAAGGGCCGCATCGATGTGGTGCTGGGAATGGAATGGGACCTGGATTCTGCCCCTGCCGACCGGGAAGGCCTTTCCTATGTGATCGGCAGTGTGCACCAGATCACCGGCCCCTGCACCGGTCAGAAATACCAGGTGGACAACACCGCTGAAATGCTGCTTTGCTGCCGGGACAATGAGTTTGACGGTGATGGCCTTGCAATGGCAGACGAATATTTTGATCTGGTGAGCCGGATGATCGATACCAAGCCGGACATCCTGGGCCATCTGGACCTTATCCGCAAGCTGAACCATGGGGACCGCATTTTCCCCGAGGCATCACCTGCCTGTGTGCAGAAGGAGCTGGAGCTGCTGGAAAAGGCCGCCCGGGCCGGAATTTTGGTGGAACTGAATACCGGCGGCAGTTACCGGGGTTATCGGACAGATTTTTATCCTGCCAATCGGGTGCTTGCCGAATTTGCTCGCATGGGCGGAAAGCTCATCCTCACCTCGGACAGCCACGATGTGAACAGCCTGGGCTGGCAGTTTGAAAAAGCGGCCAGGCAGGCAAAGCAGGCGGGCTTTCAAAGCCTTTGGGTGCTTACCGGAAACGGCTTCAAAGAAACGGAAATTGAATAAAGCATAGCAAAAGGCCCGGCATTTCTGCCGGGCCTTTTGCCATACAAAAAAGGAAATAAAAGAAGATATCAAGAGAAAAATCAGGCCGCCCCGAGACTGTGTCCGGCGGTGGGAGCCATTTTCAGCGAGGGCTGGGCAAGGGCGGCCGTGCGGCGGGCGTGGGCAGGCCGGGCGGCGTGCACCGGCTGCCGGGGCCGGAAACGGGCTGCCAGCTGATGCAGGGTATGAAAGCCCAGCTGGTACAAAGCGCCGGTGAAAAGGCTGATGCAGCACAGGGTGAAAGCAGCAGGCCAGAAGGGAACAGTGCCCTCCACCATGGCGCCAACGACCATTACCAAAGCCAAAACCAGGAAAAAACACCCAAGATCACAGAAAAACTTTTTCATCAAAAGGGCCTCACTTTCAAAAATATGTAAATTTAGTTGTTATCTTGTCGGTAAACTCATATTACAACAACCAACAAGTGTTGTCAAGTGAGAAATACAACTATTTTTATGTTTTTCTTTACAAGAACACTCAATCGTTGTATAATAAAAACAATAAAGAGAGGAGTGTGTGCTCTGTGCTGCGCGAACGTTTGAAGGCTCTCCGTAAAGAGAGAGGATTTAGCCAAAAAAGCCTTTCCCAGCAGCTGGGGGTAAGCCAGCAGGCTGTGGGCAAATGGGAGACCGGCCGTTCCTCGCCGGACCCGGAAACGCTGGCAAAGCTGGCGGAACTGCTGGATACCAGCGCCGATTATCTGCTGGGGATCGCCCAGTCTTCCCCCAGGGCACAGCGCCTGCTGGGCGGCTATGAAGAAAGCCCCATCCCGGTGGTGGGCACAGTTCGTGCCGGCTACGGGGCCCTGGCCTTTGAAGAGGATTATGGTTCGGAGTACGCCCGGGTGAAAGACCCGGAAAGCTATTTCTACCTGGTTGTGAAGGGCGACAGCATGGAGCCCCGCATCCAGGATGGAGACCTGGCTCTGGTGCACCGGCAGCAGACCCTGGAAAACGGGGATCTGGGCGTGATGGTGTTCGGCGAGGGGGAAGGCACTCTGAAAAAGTACATCCAAAGAGGCAACTCGGTGATTTTGCAGCCCTTCAATCCTGCTTATGAGCCCAAGGTGCTGCGGGGTGAAGAGCTGGATCAGCTGTTCATTGCCGGCCGTGTGGTGGAAACCAAGGCAAAGTGGTAAAACCAAATCGGCCGAGGCTGCATTCTGCCCAGCAAAAGGGTGGCCCCGTTGACCGGGTTTTAAACACCCGGCGCAAAAAATGTGTAAAGTCAAGATCGGAAAGAAGAGAACCAAAGTGGAAACGACCCGTTTGTACCTGATCCGCCACGGCCAGACCGACTGGAACCTGCGTGCAGCTTTGCAGGGTCAGGTGGATATTCCTTTGAATGAAACCGGCCGGGCCCAGGCAGCGGCTTCCCGCCAGATGCTGGCGGGCATTGCATTCGACGCAGTGTACACAAGCCCTTTGAGCCGGGCACGGGAAACCGCCCGGCTGGCAACCGGGCTTTTGGATGAAAAGATCCTTTCGGATGAGCGGATCAAGGAAATCAGCTTCGGTGTCTGGGAAGGCAGATCCACCCAGGAGCTGGGCGATAAAATCAAGCCGTTCTTTCTGGACCCGCCCCATTATATCCCGCCCGAAGGGGGCGAAAGCCTTTCGCATCTGATGGAGCGCACCAGCGATTTTGCCCGGTTCGTTCTGGAAAAGCATCGGGGGCAGACTGTGCTGGCAGCAGCCCACGGCGCCGCACTGCATGCACTCATCACAGCGGCGCTGAACAGCCCCTTGAGCGAGTTCTGGAAAGCGGATTTGGGAAACTGCTGCATCGCTGTTTTGAAAAGCGACGGCGGCCCCTTTGAGCTGGAAGAGATCAAACGACCGGCGGGCGGTGCATCCAGCCTGTCGGCTCAGTTCATGAAAAAGTAAAAAAGGCCCACCTTTCCAATTGAAAAGGAAGGGTGGGATGTTCCGGTACAGGGCCCCGCAAAAACCAGCGGGAAGAGGGGGCCCTTCTTTTTTATACCTTTTTTGAGGAAAAACAGCAAAAAGGAGGCCTTTTGAGTGGAATTGATGGACAAGCTGCGCATCCTTGCCGACAGCGCAAAATACGATGTGGCCTGTACTTCCAGCGGAGCCGACCGGGCGGGTCAGGCAGGATGCATCGGCAGCGCCCATGCGCCCGGAATCTGCCATACCTTTTCGGCCGATGGGCGCTGTGTGAGCCTTTTAAAGGTGCTCATGACCAATATCTGCACCTATGACTGTGCCTACTGTGTGAACCGCCGCTCCAATGATCTGCCCAGAGCTGCCTTCACGCCGGAGGAGCTGGCCGGGCTTACCATCCAGTTTTACCGCCGCAATTACATCGAGGGGTTGTTTTTGTCCAGTGCGGTGATCCGGGACCCGGATCATACCACCGAGCAGATGATCAAAACCCTGGAGCTGCTTCGCGGGCCGTACCGGTTCCGGGGCTACATCCACGCAAAAACCATTCCCGGGGCCGACCCGGCTCTGGTGCAGCGGCTGGGCCTTCTGGCTGACCGGCTCAGCGTAAATATCGAGCTGCCCAGCGCCCAAAGCCTTGGCCTGCTGGCTCCGGATAAGGCCAAAACCGCCATTTTGAAGCCCATGGGGCAGATCGCCCGGGGCGTTGTGCAGAACAAGCAGGAGCTGGCGGTTTACAAAAATACGCCCCGGTTTGCGCCTGCCGGCCAAAGCACCCAGATGATCGTGGGCGCAAGCCCGGAAAATGATCTGGACATCCTGCGGCTCACCCAGGGGCTTTACAAAAAATACCAGCTGCGGCGGGTTTTCTATTCGGCCTATATCCCGGTGAGTTCGGATGCAAGGCTGCCCGCAGTGGATACAAAACCGCCGCTTCTGCGGGAGCACCGGCTGTATCAGGCCGATTGGCTTTTGCGTTTTTATCAGTTTGAAGCAAACGAGCTGCTGGATGAGGACGAGCCCAATTTCGACCCCTGCCTGGACCCCAAGTGCAGCTGGGCTTTGCGGCATCTGGAGTGCTTCCCGGTGGATGTGAACCGGGCAGAAAAGGCCATGCTGCTGCGGGTGCCGGGCATCGGCCCCCGCAGTGCCCAGCGCATCCTCACCGCCCGGCGCACCGGGGAGCTGGGCCTTGCCGAGCTGAAACGCATGGGGGTGGTGCTCAAGCGGGCCCAGTATTTCATTGTGTGCAGGGGCTTTTTGGGTGCAAAAGGAGGCCGGCGCCAGCTGGCATCGGCCCTCATCGACCCCCAGGTATTCAGCGGAAACTGCGAACAGCTGAGCCTGTTTGCCCCGCAAAGCTGGCAGCTGCCGGCGGAAAAAGAGCGCCTCTGCCTTGCGGCCGCGGCCAGAGAGGAGGCGGTTCGGTGTATCGAAAAGAGGATATAGTGTACCGGTATGACGGCAGCTGGGCCGGATTTCTGTGCTGTGTGTTTGCCGCCGTATACAGCAAAGAGCAGCCCTTTGCGGTGCTCACCTTTGAACAGCCGCTGCTGACCCTTTTTGAAGAAAGGACCATCGAGACCGAAACGGAAAAGGCCCGCCGTGTGGAGCAGAGCTTTGCCAAAAAGCTGGGCCCGGATGCCCGGCCCACCCTGATGCGCGCCTTTTTGTGCGATGACCCGGACCGGGACACGAAGCTTTTGCGGATGCTTTTGCTGGGCTACAAGGTGGGCCCGGCAGCCTTCAACATGCTGGGCCATGCCGATGTGGCCCCGGTTTTGGAGATGGCCCGCTCAACCGTGAGCGAGGCGCATCAATACAAGGGCTTTCTGCGTTTTGCGGATTACGGCGATTTTCTGGGGGCGGTGATCGAGCCGAAAAATCAGGTGCTGCCCCTGCTGCAGAAGCATTTCTGCCAGCGCTATCCGGAAGAAAGCTTTCTTATTTATGACAGGACCCACCGGGGCGCTTTGCTGCATCAGGCGCACAAAGCCAGCTATGTCCGGCTGGACGAAGAGCCCTGTTTTCCCGAAGTCAGCAAAGAGGAGGAGGGTTTTCAGGATCTGTGGAAGACCTTTTACCGCACCATTGCCATCAAGGCACGGGAAAACCCGCAGCTGCGCAGGTCCAACTGCCCCATGCGCTACTGGGGGCAGATGACCGAGCTGAAAGGGGAGCTTCAAACCGGGAATGGATCAATTCAGCCTGTTAAAGCCTTGCTGTGATGATGCGGCCTGTGTTATAATGGCTAAAGTCCTTATCAAAAAAGCTTCCATCAGGGGGTGGTCAGGCCATGCAGGCCGTCACAGAATTTATTGAAAAAATCGGCGACTTTTTATGGGGCGCACCCATGATCGTTCTGCTGCTTGGCACCCATTTGTTTTTGACGTTCCGGCTGCGGTTCGTGCAGCGGCACACCTTTCGGGCCATCCGAATGAGTGTGGACCCGGAAAACAGCGGCAGCGGCGAGGTGAGCCAGTTCGGCGCACTGGCAACGGCGCTGGCGGCCACCATCGGCACCGGAAACATCATCGGTGTGTCCACGGCGGTTGCGCTGGGCGGCCCCGGTGCGGTGTTCTGGTGCTGGCTCACCGGTGTGCTGGGAATTGCCACCAAATACGGCGAATCCCTTCTTGCGGTCAAATTCCGTGTCAGAAACGAAAAAGGGGAATATGTGGGCGGCCCCATGTATACCATTGAAAAGGGTCTGGGCAAGAAGTGGCTTGCGGTGCTGTTTGCGCTGTTTATGATGATCGCCACCTTTGGCACCGGCTGCACGGTTCAAAGCCATGCCATCAGCGAGGCGCTGAACAAAACCTTCGGGGTACCCGCAGCTCTCAGCGGCATCATGGTCACGCTGGTGAGTGCGGCGGTCATTCTGGGCGGAGTGAAGGGAATTTCAAAGGTATGCGAAAAACTGGTGCCCTTCATGAGCCTGTTTTATGCACTGGGCTGTGTGGCCATTCTGGTGATCAACGGCCGTTTTCTGCTGCCGGCCCTGGGGCTGATCGTGAAAAGCGCGTTTGCGCCGCAGGCAGCGGTGGGCGGGCTTGTGGGCGGCGGCATTGCGGCCGCCTGCCGCTGGGGCGTGGCAAGAGGCTTGTTCTCCAACGAATCCGGCCTTGGCACAGCGCCCATCGTTTCGGCTTCGGCAAAATCCCGAAACCCGGTCCGACAGGCGATGGTGGCCATGACCGGGACCTTTTGGGACACGGTGGTGGTTTGCGCCATGACCGGCCTTGTGATCGTGAGCAGCCTGCTGCGCAGTCCGCAGGCATTTTCCGGTGTGGAAAATGATGACATGACCCGTGTTGCCTTTATGGCGCTGCCCGGCGGCCCCTATATCCTGGCAGTGGCGCTGGTGATCTTTGCGTTCACCACCATTCTGGGCTGGAGCTATTACGGCGAAAAATGCGTGGAATATCTGTTTGGTGTGCAGGCGGTGCTGGGCTACCGCATCCTGTTTCTGGCGGTCCTGTTTGTGGGCACCATCACCAGCCTGAAGCTGGTTTGGAGCTTTGCAGACCTGATGAACGGTTTGATGGCTTTCCCAAATCTTGTCAGCGTGCTGGCGCTCAGCGGGGTCATTGTGAAGGAGACCCGTTATTATCTGTGGGAGGGGCATCTGGATGAAACGGCCCCGGAAAAAGAAGGAGAACAGGCATGAACCGATTCTGGGGACATTTTAAAACGATCACCTACCACAAATGGCTGGTGCTGAAAAACTGCTTTCGGCTGGGGCTTTACCGCCAGGGTCTGACCCATGACCTTTCCAAATACAGCCCGACTGAATTCTGGCCCGGTGTGCGGTATTATCAGGGCAACCGCAGCCCCAACGATGCACAGCGCCAGGCAGAAGGATACAGCTCGGCCTGGCTGCATCACAAGGGCCGCAACCGGCACCATCTGGAATACTGGATCGACTACTCGCCGGAGGGCAATGGCAAAATGGCCGGCTGCAAAATGCCGGTGAAATATGTGGCCGAAATGTTCTGTGACCGGGTGGCTGCCAGCAAGGTGTATATGAAGGAAAATTACAGCGATGCTTCCCCCTGGGAGTATTACAACCGGGGAAGGGACCATTACCTGCTGCACCCGGAAACCCAGGCGCTTCTGGAAAAGATGCTGCTCAAGCTGCGGGATGAAGGCGAGGACAAGGCGTTTGCTTATATCCGCACCGAGATCTTAAAAAAGTAAAAAGACCCAAAGCCGGGAGAGAAAATCTTCCGGCTTTGACTTTTGAAAGAAAAAGCGATATATTGTATAAAAATGAGTGAATATTACACATAGGAGAATATTCTGGCCGGATTTTCAAACGGAAAACATCATACGGAAACCGAAACCCCGGACGAAAAGCAGAGCAGTGCGTTCGTTTGTTAATTTGCCCCTTGGACTCTTGACAAAGACGGGCGCATGGCGTATGATGCAAAAAGTGTGTTCAAAAAACGGGAAAAGAAAAAGGAGGTAAAGGTCGATGGAAAACCGGATTACAGAAGGGGTTATCTGGAAGCAGATCCTTCTGTTTTTCTTTCCGATCTGGTTTGGTACATTTTTTCAGCAGCTTTACAACACAGCGGACGCCATCATTGTGGGCAACTTTGTCGGCAAAGGCGCTTTGGCAGCCGTAGGCGGCACAGCTGTTATCCTGAACCTGCTGGTCGGTTTCTTTGTGGGCATTGCCAGCGGCGCCAGTGTCATCATCAGCCAGCGTTTCGGCTATGGCGATGTGAACGGCGTGCAGAAGGCGGTCCACACAGCCATTGCACTTTCCATTGTGGGCGGTGCAGTGATCATGGTTATTGGTATCCTGACCACCGACTGGTCGCTGCGCATGATCAATACTCCGGCTGATATCCTGAAGGATGCAAGGCTGTATCTGGTCGTTTGTTATCTGGGCATGATCCCCAGCATCCTTTACAATATGGGCACCGGCATCCTGCGTGCGGTGGGAGACTCCCGCCGGCCCCTTTATTTCCTGATCGCTGCCAGCCTTACCAATATCGTGCTGGACGTGGTGTTTGTGGTCTATCTCAAGCTGGGTGTACTGGGCGTGGCCCTGGGCACAGTGCTCAGCCAGGTGGTGGCCGCAGTGCTCACCCTGCTCTGCCTGACCCATACAAGCAGCTGCTATCACTTTGATTGGAAGCAGATGCGCTTTGATTCTCAGATCCTTGTGCAGATCGTCCGCATCGGCCTGCCGGCAGGTTTGCAGTCGGTGATGTATTCGCTGTCCAACCTGGTGGTTCAGGGCAGCGTGAATGCCTTCGGCACCGATGTGGTGGCAGCCTATACCGCATACGGCAAGGTGGACGGCGTCTTCTGGATGACCATGAACTCCTTTGGCCTTTCCATTACCACAGTTGTGGGGCAGAACTTCGGTGCCCGCAAGTATGACCGTGTCAAAAAGAGCATCTGGCAGTGCACCGGCCTTGCGTTCCTTGCAACCGGCGTTATGCTTGCGGTGATCCTGCCCTTTGGCCATGTGTTCTATCGGTTCTTTGTGCCGGATGAATCGGTCATTGCGCTGGGTATGGATATCCTGTATTATCTGGGCCCGGTATGGCCCACCTATGTGCTTATCGAAGTTCTCAGCGGCGGTGTGCGCGGCACCGGCGATTCGGTGCTGCCCATGATCATTACCTGCCTGGGTGTTTGCGTGCTGCGTGTGGTTTGGATCCTGGGCATCGCAACACCCTTCTGGCCCACACTGCATGGCGTGCTGGCCTGCTACCCCATCAGCTGGAGCCTTACCAGCATCCTGTTCCTCATCTACTTTTTGCAGGGCGGATGGCTGCGCCGGCGCATCAAAGCGCAGCAGCAGGAAGCGGAAAAAACACCCCAGCCCCTGTAAGCTGAAACTCAAAAAAAATCGGCAGGCAGATCGCCTGCCGATTTCCTTTTAGTATAAAACCGACAGAATAGTACAGAAAATCAGAGGATTTGGCTGCTTTTGCAGCGGGGGAAAGGCAGCTTGCGTGCATTTGCTGCCCCAGCGTTTAAAAAGCCGGGCCTTTCAATGCGCTGCAAATGGTCATAAAAAATCGGCGGTGTTTTCCATTTGAAGGTGGAAAACACCGCCGATTTGGCTTTTGAAAATTATTTCTGAAGGGTCTTGGAGAAGCTGTCCTTCAAGGTGACGATGCGGTTGAATACGCCTTCGTTCTTGGAGTCCGGGGTGAAGTAGCCCATGCGGACAAACTGGAACTTTTCGCCCGGCTTTGCGTTTTCAAGGCTTGCCTCCAGCTTTGCGTGGGGCAGGACCGAAACGCTTTCCGGGTTCAGGAAGTCCTTATAGTCAGAGCCTTCGGGAATTTCGCCCATGTTCTCTTCGGTGAAGAGCTTGTCATACAGGCGGACCTCACTGTCGATGCAGTGGGCGGCGCTGACCCAGTGGATGGTGCCGCGCACCTTGCGGCCGTCGGCGGGCATGCCGTTGCCGGTTTCCAGGTCGGCAGTGCACTTGAGCTCGGTCACGTTGCCCTGGTCATCCTTCACGATCTCGTTGCACTTCACGATGTAAGCACCCATCAGGCGGACCTCGCCGTCCGGCTTCAGGCGCTGGAACTTGGGCGGCGGTACCTCGGCAAAGTCGCTGCGCTCAATGAACAGCTCGCCGGAGAATGCAACCGGACGGGTGGAGTCATCGTTTGCGGCCTTGTTGGGGTTGTTGGGGATATCGAAATATTCCACCTTGCCCTCGGGGTAGTTGGTGATGGTGAGCTTGATGGGGTCGGTAACAGCCATGCGGCGCTGAGCGGTGGTTTCCAGCTCGGTGCGGATGCAGTGCTCCAGCAGGCGGAAGTCCACCAGGCTGTAAACCTTGGAAACGCCGGCCTTTTTCACGAATTCAAAAATGCTGGTGGGGCTGTAACCACGGCGGCGCAGGCCGCACAGGGTGGGCATCCGGGGATCGTCCCAGCCGTCCACGATCTGCTTTTCCACCAGCTCACGCAGATAGCGCTTGCTCATAACGGTGTTGGAAACATTCAGGCGGGCGAACTCGCGCTGGATGGGGAAGGGACCCAGATGCAGATTTTCGATGACCCACTCATACAGGGGGCGGTGGTTCTCGAATTCCAGGCTGCACATGCTGTGGGTGATGCCCTCAATGGAGTCCTGGATGGGATGTGCAAAGTCATACAGGGGGTAGATGCACCAGGCATCGCCCTGGCGGTGATGGTGTGCGCGAACGATGCGGTAGATGGCAGGGTCACGCAGGTTCATGTTGGGGCTGGCCATGTCGATCTTGGCACGCAGGGTGCGGCTGCCATCGGCAAATTCGCCGGCACGCATCCGGCGGAACAGGTCCAGGTTTTCCTCGGGGGTGCGCTCACGCCAGGGGCTGGGCTTGCCGGGCTCGGTCAGGGTGCCGCGGTAAGCCTGCATCTCTTCACGGCTCAGATCGCAAACATAGGCCTTGCCCTCTTTGATGAGCTGCTCGGCATACTGATAGCACTGCTCAAAGTAATCGCTGCCGTAGTAAATGCCGCCGTTGGGAATGGCACCCAGCCAGCGCAGATCCTCTTCAATGCTCTGAACGTATTCGTCGTCCTCACGCACCGGGTTGGTATCGTCAAAACGCAGGTTGAACTTGCCGCCGTAGGCGTTGGCAATGCTCCAGTTGATCCAGATCGCCTTTGCACTGCCGATGTGCAGGTAGCCGTTGGGCTCCGGCGGGAACCGGGTGTGGATTTCTTTCACACGGCCTTCAGCGAGGTCGGCATCGATGATCTCTGTCAAAAAGTTGCTTGGCTTTTCCATACTTGTTCGCTCCTCTATTCCGAAAATGGCCAAAAGGCCGCTTATAAGCCTATTCTAATATTTTACAGGATTTTGCAGCGCTTTGCAACCGCAAATAGAGCTGCCGGAGTGCACAAACCGGGCTTTTTTCGATTTGTCTTTAAAAAACAACCGATTATTGACAGGACCCGCCGATTATGTTACCTTAATAGATGCTTTAAAGATGGCGAAACCAGAAAGATGGGCTGTTTTGTGCGGATATCACTGCGCAGGGCGGCCCTTTTGACCGAAGCAAAAGGGCTTTTTGTGCTTCGGGAGCAAACAAAGGGGAGCGTGTCCTGCAAATGTCTGAAACAAAAAAAGTTGACCCAAGCCGCCGCAAAGAGTGGCTCACCTGTGCGCTGATGCTGAATTTGGGGCTTATGATCACCGCGGCGGGTGTGCATTTTTTCAAAACGCCGAATAACTTTGCAATGGGCGGAACCAGCGGCATTTCCATCATTTTGTCCTCGTTTTTCCCAAAGCTGAATGTGGGCGGTGCCATGTTCATTGTAAACGGAATTCTGGTGGTGCTGGGCCTTGTGTTTCTTGGGTGGAAGGCCATGGGGGTGACCATGTATTCCTCCTTTGCCATTTCAGCCTATATTTCTTTGTGGGAGTTCATCTGGCCCATGAAGCAGGCCTTTACCGATGACACGCTTCTGGAGCTGCTGTTTGCGGTCATCCTGCCGGCCATCGGCAGCGCCATGGCATTCAATGTGGGGGCCTCCACCGGCGGCACCGATATTTTGGCCATGATCCTGAGCAAATACATAAGCATTGAGATCGGCAAGGCGCTGATGGTGAGCGATTTCCTCATTGCGCTGGTGGCCGGCGGACTGTTCGGCGTCAAAACCGGCATGTACTGCGTTTTGGGACTTGTGATGAAAGCATTCCTTGTGGACAGCGTGATCGAAAGCATCAATATGCGCAAAGTGGTCACGGTGATTTCCAATCATCCGGATGAGATCAAAAAGTTCATCATGGAAGAGCTGCACCGAAGCGCCACCGTTCACCGGGCCGAGGGGGCCTATACCGGCCGGCAGGAGATCGTGCTCACCACCGTGCTCACCCGCCGCCAGGCAGTGGCACTGCGCAACTACATCCGCCGGGTGGACCCGGGCACATTCCTCACCATCGTGAACTCTTCCGAGATCGTGGGCAAAGGGTTCCGCGCAATGTAAGTGAATAAACAGCGGTACAAACAGGGGGAACAAATGGCACAGCTGATTATTTTTGATATGGAATGGAACATGGGCTACCAGCCCAAGACCTTCCGCTATAAAGACACCGAACAGACCCTTCGGGGCGAGATCATTCAGATCGGTGCGGTAAAAATGGAGGGGCAGGAGATCAGGGACACCTTTCGGGTGACCCTGAAGCCCCGCATTTTCCGCAAGCTGCATCATCATGTGGCCAAGGTGACCGGCCTGACCCAGGAGGAGATCAACCGGGGCCTGCCCATTGCCGAGGGCCTGGAAAAGTTCCGGGACTGGTGCGGCCCGGATGCCGCTTTGGGTGAATGGGGCCTGGACGATGTGCCGGTGCTCAAGCAGAACCTGGTGCTGAACGGCCTGGATGAAAGCTGGCCCCGCTGCTGGTATGATATGCAGCGGGTCTACACCTCCCAGAAGCCCCGGGGCGAAGGGGAGAGCATGATGCTGGAAAATGTGGTGGAGCGTCTGGGCATCCCCAAGGACGAGGCCTTCCACGATGCGCTGGCCGATGCGGTCTACACCGCCAAGGTCTGCCAGTTCATCGACATTGCGAAGGGCCTTGCCGATTATCCGGATGAAGCCGGGATGCTGCATGAGCTGCTCTGCCCAAAGGACCGGGTACGGCAGGATTTCAAAAGCTGGGCCGGATACGTGGACGGCGAAAGCTGGCTGACCGACCCGGAGCTGCGGGGCGCTGTGTGCCTGGAATGCAAAAAGCCGCTGGAGCTGGATGCCGATAATGTGTGGCTGCGCCGGGGCAACAACTGCATGTACAGCATGGGGGTCTGCCCCCAGCACGGCCAGCAGCTCATCTGGCTGCGCCGAAGCCGGTCGGACGGCCTGCACTACACCTTCGCCCGGGCTGTGGAAACCGCCAATGTGGAGCTTTCGGCCAAGTGGAAAAAAGAAAAGAAGGCCGCACTGGAACGTACCCGCCGCAAGCGGGAAAGAGAAGCCGCGGAAGCGATGCTCCGGGTAAAAAATGCCGGACGCTGAATAAAAAAGGAACCGCTCTGCAATTTGCCGTTTGAAGGCAGATGCAGAGCGGTTTTTGTTTTTTGTCAGCCAAGGCTTTTGCGGATGATGTCATAAAGCACCGGCTTCATATTGTCGATGGTGTCCGGCTTTTCCTCAATGATGGAAGAGTAGCACACAGAGCCGCACATTTCCAGGATCACGAATACCCGCTTGAACAATTCATCGTCGCTGCGGCCGGCGGCCGGCGGGCTGTTTTTCAAAACAGTGAGCAGCTTTTGCCACAAGGGGTCCCGGCCTTCATAAAGCTCTTTTGCCACCATCGGCCAGGAAAAATTGCGTTCGATCAGCTTTAACGAGTGCTTGTCCCGCTTGAAATGCTCAATGATATAGTCGATGAAAGAAATCAGATCTTCGGTAAAATCGCCAGTCGCCGAGGGCGCAGCCGCATTGTAGGCTTCGTTTAAAACCTGGGTGGTGATCTTTAAGATCAGCGCCTGCTGAAGCTCGGCCTTGTCACGAAAATAAAGGTAAAAGGTGCCCTTTGCCACCTGGGCCCGCTCCACGATGTTGTCGATGGAGGTTTTGCTTACCCCTTTTTCGAAAAAAAGATCGCTGGCGGCTTGCAGAAGCCCCTGCTTTTTGTGTTCCTTTTGTTCCTGCCTGCGAGAAGCCATGTTGAAGGCCTGCCTCCTTTTGAAATGGGGCATCCGGGGGAAGATCAGGTGATCTTCAAAGCGCGCTGGAGCCGATAAATAAAATAGCGGAAGGTATCCACAAAAAGCCAAAGCTCAATGAGGATGTAGTTGGGAAGGTTCCTGAAACGGAATTTGGGCTTTTCCAGCCTGCCCATTACCTTCAGCGCTTCCCTGAAGCCCTGGCCGTAGGCGGGGCCGAAGCCGCGCAGGCGGAACATCACTGCCTTCATCAGATAACCCAGCACCAGGAAGGGCAGGTTCAGGATGAACATGAGGATGGGCATGTTTTTGTAGGGCAGCAGAATGCTGTTGCGGCCGCTCTGGATGCTTTTGAAGGGGTTGTAGCGCACAGCGCCGGTGGTGGCGCCGCAGATGTGATAGCAGCGGGCAGCGGGGCAGTAAACATTTTTGTAGCCAAGGGAATTTGCCCGCCAGCTGATGTCCACATCTTCATAATAGGCAAAGAAGTTTTCGTCAAACAGACCGATTTCATCCAGAATGCTTTTGCGGTAAAGGGCAGCGCCGCCGCAGGCAGAAAATACCCTGCCGGGCTTTTGGTAGCGGTTTGCCTTCATGCCGTCCCCCCGCTTGCAGGCAAAGCCCAGAATGGTCACATAATCGCCGGCGTCATCGGCCAGATCCCGCTCATAATGGCGGATCATTAGGCTGCTCACCGCAAAGATGCGGGGGTCCTTTTCTGCCGCCGCAATGAGGTTTTCCAGCCAATCGGGCTCGGCAAAGGCATCGTTGTTGAAAAGGGCCACATATTCGCCCTTCGCAAGCCGGATGCCCTGATTGACCGCATAAGAAAAACCGGTGTTCCGGTCGTTTTCGATCAGCGTATAGTTTTCTCTGCCAACGTAGCTGCGGGCGATTTCCAGGCTCTCGTCGGTGGAGGCGTTGTCAATCACGATCAGCTCAAAATCCTGGATGGTCTGGGCGTAGACCGATTCGATGGAATCTCTCAGCCAGCCGGCACCGTTCAGATTGGGGATAACAACGGTGGCTTTCATGGGCACGCCGCCTTTCTGTATGAAATGTGCAGACAGATGAAAAATCAAATGCCGCCTGTGTACCAGTATACCAAAAAAAGCGGCCCGGGGCAACCAGACGAAAGGGCCCCGGACCGGAAAACTTTATTTCAGCGCTGCTTTGATGGCGGAAAGGACGTTGTCCTGGCCTTTGCACATGACCAGCACCACTTCGCCGCTTTTCATTACTTCCAGCTTTGCGGCCTTGGCGATCTCGTACTGATCGGCCAGGTAGTTCTGCTGGGCGGCCTTCTGGGCTTCGATGAAGCCGGAAAGACCTTCCTTAACGGCTTCGGTTTTGCCCTCGGCAGGCTTCACGATGGCCACCCCGTAGGACTGCACGTTCATCAGGCTCACGCTGAAGGCGGCCTCGGTGATGTCATCCTCATCCAGGCCCAGCATCATCAGGCTGGCCTCGGCCTGATCCTCCATGCTGTCCGCATCCAGATCACCGGCATAGGCGCCCTGAGCGCCCCATTCTTTTTCGGCTTCATCCTTATAGGTGAAGATCACGGTCTCGCTGTTGGTGTCGGCATCCCGGGCACCGCTCAGGATGGCGGCATAATCACGGGGGCCGGAGGGCTGGGAAGCGGCCCCGCCGCAGCCGGCCAGGGCAAGGCCCAGGCAGAGGGACAGGATAACAGATACAATGCGTTTTGTCATAGCAAACCTACTCCTTTGAATGTTTTGTTATAAGAGATACGAATCGGAAGGCCGGTTTATTGCATCAGAAATGCGGAACATTCCGATCCACAACAGTGGAAAGAATGATCTGTGTGCTGGTAGGGCCCAAAAGCTGAAAGCTGGTGATCAGGTGTTCCAGCGACTGCATGCTGTCACAGCGCACCTTGGCAATGTAGCTGTGGCTGCCGGTCACATGGAAGCACTGCACCACCTCGGGGTGGCGGCCCAGCAGCTGCAAAAAGGAGCTGCGCTGGTCGGGCTGTATGGAAACGCTGATGAGCGCGTTCACCTGATTTTCGGATTCCGGCAGACGGATCTGTACGGTGTAGCCGCCGATCAGGCCCTCTTTTTCCATGCGGCGGATGCGGCTGCTTACCGCAGGGCTGGTAAGGGAGATCTTGTTCGCAATGTCTTTCACCGGCATCCGGGCATTTGTAAGCAAAAGTTCCAGGATTTTTCTGTCTAATTCATCCAAAAGAAATACCTCCTCTCTGCATATGAAAATAAAGTGAAATACTTGCTTTTATTAAGTCAAACCGGAAAGCGGGGATATAAAACAAAATTGAGGCTTGAAATAAAAAGCTATTTTTTATTATATAAAGTTATTTATGAAAAGTAAAGAACAAAAATAAAGTTTTTTGGAAGAAAACAGTTTGACATATTAAGAAAAATCCGTATACTATGATATGCAGGGCCGGCAAGGCCCGCACAAAGTTTTTGCAATTTCTCAAATATTTATACTTTCCCACCCCTCTATACAAAAAAGCCCGCCATACAGCGGGCTTTTTTGTTGTCCTTTTTTAAGGTTCCATATAAGGAAGATACAGGTGCAGGTCATCGTTTTTCACAATGCCCTCAAAATAGACACCCTCCTGGCGGTATTCTTCCACCGAAACGCTGCCCCGGCGGCGCATGGGCTCGGCAAGGGAAAGCTTGTCATAGGGCAGAAGCATTTTTACCGGGCGCATCCGGTTTTCCAGGGCCTTGTCCAGCGCAGCCAGAAGCTCAGGCAGGCCCCGGCCGGTTTTGGCGCTGGTCAGAAGCACACCCGGCTGGAAGGACACAGCCCCGGCCTGGTCACATTTGTTGTAAACGGTCAGCTGAGGAATGTCGCCGCAGTCCAGCTCGGAAAGGACCTGATCGGTGACTTCCAGCTGATTTTCCCGCTCGTCATCGGCGGCATCGGCAACCTTTACGATCACATCCGAAAAAGCGGCTTCCTCCAAGGTGCTTTTGAAGGCCTCCACCAGCTTATGGGGCAGCCGGCTCACAAAGCCCACCGTATCCACCAAAATGACCGGAAGGCCGCTGGGAAGGATGAGCTTTCGGGCGGTGGGGTCCAGGGTGGCAAACAGCATATCGGCCTCCATGGCGTCCGCGCCGCAGAGGGCGTTCAAAAGGCTGGACTTGCCCACGTTGGTGTATCCCACCAGGCTGATGACCGGGGTGCCGGCCTTCTGGCGTGCACGGCGGGTCTCCCCGCGGCGCTTTTCCAGTTCGGCCAGCTTTTCGGCCAAAAGGTCGATGCGGCGGCGCACATGGCGGCGGTCGTATTCCAGCTGGCTTTCACCGGCACCACGGCGGGCACCGGCCCCGCCGCCTCCGCCGCCGCCCTGACGGCTGAGCGAAAGACCCATGCCGGAAAGGCGGGGCAGCCGATAGCGCAGCAGAGCAAGCTCGGTTTGCAGCTTGCCCTCGCTGGTAACGGCACGGCTGCGGAAGATCTCCAGGATGAGCATGGTGCGGTCGATGACCTCCACACCCAGATAATCCGAAATGTTGCGGATCTGGCTGCCGGAAAGCTCGCCGTCAAAAACGGCCAGCTCCACATCCAGGTTCTGGCAGTACAGCCGGGCTTCGGCCAGCTTGCCTTCGCCCAGCACTGTTCCGGCCTCGGGCGCGGCGCGGCGCTGTACAATGCGGGCCTGCGGGCACAGGCCATTGGCTTCGCACAGGGCTTCCAGCTCGTCCATACTGCGCTCGGGGTCAAAAAGGCCCAGATCAAGCCCCAGCAGCAGGGTGTTTACCTGCTCTTTGCTGATGATGTTTTCGTTCATAACTGCCCTCACTTTGCGTTTTGGAAAAAATTCAATAACAAGTTCTCTTTATTATAAAAGGGGCGGGGGCGGTTGTCAAATAAAGCATCCGAGGTCCGGCTGGCCTGCACGGAGAGCACCTGATACCAAAAGCAGTGCAGACTCACATTCAGCGGGCAGCATCGTTTTTGTATTCTGAGGAAAGCATACTGTAAACAGCCGCATCCACGATGCCCTGATTGTTTCGGCATGCGCTGCGCAGGACCCCTTCAAAACGCATGCCGCATTTTTTCATAACAGCGCCGGAATGAGGGTTGTTTGTATCGTGCTTAGCCTCGAGCCGATTGATTTGAACTTCCCGGAAAAGAAAGGGCATCACCGCTTTCAGGGCTTCACTGGTGTAGCCTTGATGCCACCATTTTCTTCCGATGCAGTAGCCCAATTCGGCGGTATCGGTAGTCTCGTCCAGCCGCACAACGGAAATCGTTCCAATGGGCTCGCCCAGCTCCTTGGGCACAATGGCCCACTGATAAAAGTCGGCTTCACGATACTGCCTGCTCCAAATTCGCAAAATGTCCTCTGCCTGTGATACGTATGTATCAGCAGTCCAGGTCAGAAAACGGGTGACCTGGGGATCACCTGCCCAGTTGCGGTACATTGCGGGGACATCCTGCAATGTGAGCCGTCTGAGGAGCAGGCGGTCAGAGGAAAGCTCCACTGTGCCTTTGTGCCGCATGAACTGCATCGCCTTTCTCAAAAATCAGTTGAATACGTCCAGGCTCTTGGTCTTGCCGGGATAAACGCCCATGGGCTCATAGTGGATGGTGCCCACCGACACGATGTGGGTGTTCTGCTGGGCGTTGAAGTCGTCCAGATAGGGCTGATGCTGGAAGTAGTTGGCATCCAGGCTGCCGTCCTCCACGCTCAGGTTGGGCATCACATAGTCATCGAATTCCACGATCTCCAAATTGACATTGTGTTCAGCCAGAGCGGCTTTGACACTTTCCAGGATCTCAGCATGGGGGCTGGGGGAAGCGCCGACCTTCAGGGTGACCGGAGTTTCCAGAGTGGGGATCTCCCGATCCTGGGCGCCCATGGGCATGACCACACCGTTGTAGCTGGTTTCAATGGCGTTTTGAACGGCTTCACTGAGCAGGGCTGCGGTCAGGGCCTGAATGGCAGGCTCCTCTTCCCGGCCGGCTTTTACGGCCAGCACATTGCCGTAGGCAGAGGCAGCCACGCTCTGCGCATCCTCCGCTACCAGCAGGGTGTCGCCGATGCCTGCACCGTTGGCATAGTTGCCGTTGATCACCGCAAAGTCCAGGTCCGAAAGGCTCACCGGAAGCTGAGCGGCTTCCATGGGAACGATCTTCACATTGTGGGGATTTTCGGCAATGTCCTTTTCGGTGGCGGAAAGGTCAGCGCCCTCTTTCAGGGTCAGGATGCCCAGATCCTGCAAAAGCAGCAGTGCGCGGGCACCGTTGGTGGCATCGGCGGGAATGCCGATGGAGAGCTGGGTCTGGCCGCAGCCTGCAAGGCCCAGGGCCAGGGTGAGCGCCAAAATAAGTGCAGCGATTTTTTTCATGGTAAAAACTCCTTTTTTCTGTTGTATATCGTAAATCCCATTTCCGGCCCAAGGCCGGCCCCTCTAGGACTTAACGGCTTCGTTTGTCTGCCTTTTTGGCAAACCGGTTGAAAACTGCCTGCACCACACAGACCAGCAAAATGAGAAGGGCCACAGTAACATACATCACGTCATCCTGATAGCGCTGGAAGCCGAACCGGAACGCAATGTTTCCAAGGCCGCCGGCACCCACCGCACCGGTGATGGCGGTGTAGCCCAAAAGGGTGATGGTGGAAATGGAAAGGCCCCGCAGCAGGCTGGGAACACTTTCCACCAGCAGCACCCGGGTGATGATCTGCAAGTTGGTGGCTCCCATGCACTTGGCGGCTTCCACCACACCGGCATCGATCTCTTCCAGGCTTTGCTCCACCATGCGGGCAATGAAGGGGGCGGCCGCAATGGTGAGCGGCACGCAGGCGGCGGTGGCGCCAATGGAGGTGCCGGCGATCAGGCGGGTGAGCGGGATGATGAAGATCATCAAAATAATGAAGGGCAGGCTGCGCAGGATGTTGACAAGCCAGCCGAACACCGCATGAAAGCGGGGGGCGCAGGCGATGCCGCCTTCCTTTGTGATGGTGAGCAGAACGCCCATGGGAAGGCCCAGCGCATAGCCAAACAGGGTGGGGACCAGGGTCATGTATAAAGTTTCCAATGTGCCCTCCCAAAGAAGGCTGCCGTTCTGGGAGAAAAATTCAAAAACTGCCTGCATGGGGATCAGGCCTCCTTTCCAATCAGCTGTTGTGCAATGGTGCTTTGGGGGGCGTGGAAGATCTCGGCCACCGTGCCCTGCTCCACAAAGCGGCCGTTGTCAATCACAACCATCCGGTTGCAGATGGTACGCACCACCGAAAGCTCATGGGTGATGATGATGACGGTGACCCCCAGCTTTTGGCTGATGTCCTGCAAGAGGTTCAGCACGCTCTGGGTGGTGAGCGGGTCCAGCGCGCTGGTGGGCTCATCGCAAAGCAGGTATTTGGGCTGGGTGGCAAGGGCACGGGCCAGCGCCACCCGCTGCTTCTGCCCGCCGGAAAGCTGGCTGGGGTAGCTGTCGGCTCGGTCGGAAAGGCCCACCAGCTCCAAAAGCTCCGATACACGGGCGTTTACCTTTTCCCGGTCGTATTTTTCCAGCTTCAGGGGAAACGCAATGTTTTCGAAAACGGTTTTCTGCATCAGCAGATTGTAGCCCTGAAAGACCACACCCATCTGCCGGCGTGCCATGCGCAGCTCCTTGCCGGAAAGAGAGGCAAGGTCCCGGCCGTCCAGCAAAATCTGCCCGGCGGAGGGCTTTTCCAAAAGGCAGAGGCAGCGCAGAAGGGTGGATTTGCCGGCCCCGCTCATGCCGATGATGCCAAAGATATCGCCATCCTGGATCTGGGTGCTGGCATCGGTAAGGGCCACCACCCGCCCGGATTTTTCCTTGTAGATTTTGCTCAGGTTTTTGATTTCGATCATAACAGCGTTTCACTCCTAAAAATGCAAAACAAAAAAGGCTCTCGTCCTTTGCGTATACAGCAAGGACGAGAGCCTTCTAAAAAGCTTCGTGGTACCACCTTGGTTTACCGATCCCCTCACGGAGAGCGGCCTTGAAAACTGCGGCAGGAGAAAACCTGATTACAGTCCGGCGCTTTAACGGGCGCACCCGTTGCGGATTCAAAGCTCTTGCCATTCATCCGCACGACTCAGAGGCCATGTTCAGCTTCCTGTTCCTTACCCGCTTTCACCTGACCGGGCTCTCTAAGAAGAAACGATGCCAGAAGCTTACTCTTCTCTTCAATGTCTTTCGAATATGCACATATAATAAACCTGCAAAAAGGGTTTGTCAAGAGGGAATTTTTCAAGAATATACCAAAAAAACGAAAAAATATCGTTTTTTTCAAGGCCTGAAACGGAAAAAATCAGTGTTTCCTGCGGCGGAAAAGGGCAAAGCAGTTGAGCGCCAGCGTAACCAAAATCAGCACCGCTGCCCCGAAAACAAGGCCGGTGGTGAGGTCATAAAGCTGTGAAAAGGCATCCAGCTTTTCCAGCTGTTGAAGGCCCAGCAGGGGGCAGAGCAAAGCCCCCATGCAAAGGGCAAAGCTGAAAACAGAAACCAAACGGGAAGATGCCTCTTTTTTTAAAAGGATCGCGAAAATACCCAAAGCCCAGGCGGAAAAACCAATGCCCAGGGCAGCATTCAGATAAAACATAAAACTCATAAAATATTCCTCCTTTTTTCAGAAATGCGCTTCGAAAAGAAACCAGCTGCCTTCCAGATGCCGTGTGGTGCCGCCGTTGTCACCGGGGCCGGACCATTCCCAGCCGTCCTCTGTGGGCACAAGGGTCTGAGGGCCGTTTTGGAAAGCGGCGGGCTTGCCGTTCTGCGAGTAGTAAAAACCTCTGTAAACCGAGGCGGGGGCAAGGCCGAACCCGCCTGTGCAAAATTCCACAATGAAGGGGTCAGTGCCCCACACATTTGCGGTCTTGATGCCCGGAAGCTCCGGCACGGAAAAGGTGCCGGTTTGCTCATATTCGGCAATCACAGCCTCCAGAGCAGCCTTGTTTTGCCGAAAAATCCACCGAGGCTGCTGCCGGATGAAAAAGCCGAAAAACGCCAAAAGAACGGCCAGGGAGATGCAAAGAAAAAAGACTGATTTTTGTTTTTTTCATGGGGAACTGCCTTTCTGTTTTGGAAGGCGGCAGGCGTGCCGCCCGGGATGAAATCACTCAAGCAGCGGAGTAATATGGTCACAAGCTCAGTCCTCTTCAAAATCCAGGATATCACCGGGCTTGCAGTCCAGCGCTTTGCACAGGGCTTCCAGCGTGGTGAAGCGGATGGCCTTGGCCTTGTTGTTTTTCAGGATCGACAGGTTTGCGGGGGTAATGCCGATGCGCTCGGCCAGTTCGCCCGCACTCATCTTCCGCTTTGCCATCATTACATCGATGTTCACAACAATGGGCAAGGGAACACGTCCTTTCTCAAATGGTGTAGTCGTTTTCGTTTTTTATGGCAACTGCCTGCCGGAACACACTTTGCAGCACATACAGGATCAGTGCAAGGAAGGCCCCGGCGGCAGCCGGAACCGCAAAGGAAAGATAATAGAAGGTGCTGGCAAGGCAGATGAGCGAGGCCAAAGCGCAGCAGGCGGAGAGCCGGCCCAGAATGGCCGCATTCTGCCCGGTGAAAACCTGTTTTGCCGCAATGGAGCAAAGCAGCCAGTACAGGTAATAAAGGGCGCAGGCGGCCGGTACTGCCGCCGTGTAGGTCGTTAAAAGCAGCAAGGGCAGCTTTCCGTCCAGAAACGGGCTGCGCAGTTTTACAAAAGCAGCAAAGAACCAGGGTGCGCCCACACACAGCACCACCAGCCCTGCGGCAAATAGAAAAATACAGCCTTTGGCAATTCGGATGCTGTATTCAGGCTCAGAGCTTTTCATGAAAAGACCTCCCGAATGTTGGATTTGCCCTTATTATAGTCTGATAATTTCTGAAAATCAAGAATTTTTTATCGTTTATCAATAAAAATGGGACAAAAAAACCGAGGCCCCCATTTGAAGGGCCCCGGCGGGGAGATGAATGTTATTTCTTTGCGTCGTAAAGCTTTTTGCTGCGGACTGCCTCTTTCATGGGCAAGCCGGTGTCGTAGTCCAGCTGACGGGGCTCATATTCCTCGTTTTCACGCTGGCGGGTGTAGGCATCGTTTTCCCACATGGCCTTTTTGTCGGGGCGCCAGGGCCGGCAGGCCCACTGATAGCCCCGGTATACATCCCGGGTGGCGTTCATGTGATCCAAAAGGGCCTCATGCAGGCGGTTGCGCTCGGCGGCATACGCTTCGCTGTCGATCTGGTTTTCCACCTCATCAGGGTCCTTTTCCAGATCGTAGAACTCGTCGGTGTCGCACAGGTGGATCACCAGCTTGTAGCGGCCGTCGGTGACGCCGCGCATCATTTGCAGGCCGCCGAAGCCGTCATGGTCCACCTCATAGCGGGTGAACTCGGTATGAACATAATCGTTCACACGAACTTCCGGGTCATAGATCTGCCGAAGCATGCTTTTGCCTTCCAGGATGCGGGGAATGGGCAGGCCCATGTAATCCATGATGGTGGGCACCAGGTCGATGTGAGAAGCGGGGGCGGTGACCACCTTGCCCTTTGCACCGCCGCGGATGATCATGGGGATGTTGGCGATCTCCTTGTACATGGAGGAGTTCTTCATCTGCACCCGGTGGTTGCCCAGCATATCGCCGTGGTCAGAGGTGAACACCACGATGGCATCGGGGAAATCCCGGTTGATCACCTCCATCACACGGCCCATTTCATAGTCCATGAAGCTGTTGCAGCCCAGGAACAGGCTCAGGCCGGTGCTGGCAATGTGCAGGTCATCCGGATCGGCGGAAGCATCCCTGCCGGCCCAAAGGGTCTGCATGAAGGGCTTCTGGCTCAGATCATCGGCATAGTTTTTGCTGTCCGGCATCGTCACGCCGTCGTACATGGTGTTGAAGGGCGCGGGGCACAGGCAGGGGCCGTGAGGCTCATCGTAAGAGACGGTGAGGAAGAAGTCGGTGTCTTTATTGTCGGCCAAAAACTGCAGGGCGCGGTCGCTGCAGCGGTGGGCATAGGTCATGTCCTCGGTCCAGTCTTCGTCAAAAGCGGTCTTGCTCTGGCGGCTGCGCAGCCGGTCTTCCTCAGAAAGCTCCTCCAGATAGCAGCGCATATCGTACCAGTATTTTTCGTCAAAGCCTTCCGGGCAGCGGCCGTTTCCAAAGTAGTCGCCGCCGTCCAGATGCCATTTGCCCACATAACCGCAGTGGATGCCGTTATCGGTGAGCCGCTGGCCGATGGTCTTCACGTTGTCACCCAGCGGCAGAGAATTCGCCACCATGCCGTTGGAGTGGGGGAATACACCGGTGAAGATGGCGCTGCGGGCAGGGCCGCACACCGGCTGGCAGCTGTATGCGGTGTCATAGCGGATGCCTTCCTCACAGAGCTTGTCGATGTTGGGGGTCTTCATGGCCTTGTTGCCATAGCAGCCCAGCATATCGGTGCGGACGGTATCTGCCATGATGAGGATGAATTGCTTGTTCACGAGAGATGAGCCTCCTTTATACGATCAGAATTCAAATAAGAAAATGCGAAGAAATCTTCTGAAAGGCGCAAGTGCAGAGAAAAAATCTCTGCCTGACAGCGCCGCAAGGGTTACCACCACTTGATCTGGTCGGTTACATACTTGCGCAGCCGGATGAATTCATCATCGCTGACATTGCGCGGATGCGGCAGATCGATCGGCAGTTCTTCTTTGATCTTAGCGGGTTTGTTGGTGAGGATCAAAATCTTCTGTGCCAGATAAACGGCTTCCTCGATGTTGTGGGTGATGAAGATAACAGTGGTGCCGGTTTCCTTCCAGAGACGGATGACTTCGTCCTCAAGATAAAAACGCATCTTAATGTCCATCTGGCCGTAGGGCTCATCCATAAGCAGCAAATCCGGATTCATTGCAAAGGCACGGCCGATGACCATGCGCTGCTCTGTGCTGACAGACAGCTGGCTGGGATAGGCGTTGGCAAAATCCTCAAGGCCCATCAGCTTCAGGATCTCATCTGCGCGCTTCTCCCGCTTCTCTTTGGGCCATTCTTTCATTTTCATGCCGAACTCAATGTTGTCTTTCACATTGAGCCAGGGGAACGAAGACGGCTCCTGAAAAACGAATGCAATATCATGCTTTTTGGGATCTGCAGGGACCCCGTCGATCAGGATCTGGCCCTGAGTGGGTTCGATCAGGCAGGAAAGCAGGTTCAGAAAGGTGGTTTTGCCACAGCCGGTCGGGCCCACAACGCAGACAAACTCACCTTTTTTGATATTGAAGGAAAGGTCGTCCAGAACCAAAAGATCTCCGTATTTTTTGGTGAGATTTTCAACCTTGATTTTAACATTTTCTTCCACAGTTCACACCTCCATTACACGGTGATATCCATGTTTGAGGAAATCTTCTCACGAAGTTCCAGGAATTCATGGGACAACATATCTCGGGGGCGAGGAAGATCAATGTTGTAAATTTCCTTGACTGTCGCAGGCTGCTTGGAAAGCAGGACAATGCGATCGCCCAAATAGAGAGCCTCTTCGATGTTATTGGTGACGAAAATAATGGTTTTCTTTTCGCTTTTCCAAACGCGGATGATCTCGTCCTGCATGGAATAGCGGGTCTGCGCATCCAAAGCGCCGAAGGGCTCATCCAGAATAAGGATTTCCGGGTCGTTGGCGTAGGCACGCGCAATGCCCACACGCTGCTTCATGCCGCCGGAAAGTTCATGCGGAAAGGAATTTTCGAAGCCCTGAAGGCCGACCAGGTCGATGAATTTCTGAGCAGCGGCCCGACGCTCGGCTTTGGGAACACCGCGCATTTTAGGGCCGAATTCAACATTCTGCATAACGGTTTTCCAAGGCAGGATCGCTTTTTTCTGAAATACCATGCCAATGCTGGGATCTGTACCGTGAATTTCCCGCCCGTCAAGGAAAATCTGGCCGGAAGTCGGTTCTTCAAGACCGGAAACGGTGTTCAGAAGGACTGTTTTGCCGCAAAGGCCAGGGCCGAGAATTACAAGAAACTCATTGTTGTATACTTCAAAGCTCACATCGGAAATGGTGGGAAGAGCTTTTTTGTGATCATAAAAGGTTTTGGAAATGTGTTTCAGTGTCAGCTTTGCTGTCCGGCCATCCATGGGCAAAGCCTCCTTTCAATAAAAGTGGCAAGAGAAGAGAGCAGAGCTCCGATCACGCCGATAATAATCATGCTGACGAAAATCAGCGCAGTATCACCAATATCGTTGCCGAGGGTGATCAAATAACCGACACCGGTTTGAGAGCCAAGCATTTCAGCGGCAAGAACGACCGCCCAGCCGGCGCCAAGCGCAACGCGGATGCCTGCAAAGATGGCAGGCAGCGAAGCGGGCAGAACGATCTCCTTCAAAAGCTGAAACTGGTTGGCCTGGAAAATGCGTCCCACATCGAGCTGAAGCTTATCCACCATTTTAACGCCGGTGGAAGTGTTCACAACGACGTTGAAGAAGGTGCCGATAAACACGATCAGGATTTTCGGGAATTCACCGATGCCGAACCAGATCGTGATCAGAGGGATCCAGGCAAGCGGGGGGATGGGGCGCAGAATCTCAAAAATAACACCGATCGTTGCAGAGAACCATTTGCTCCAGCCGAGAAGCACACCCAGCATGATGCCCAAAACACTGGCAAGGCCAACGGCAATGCCAACACGCTTAAGGCTGTCCAGAATATGGATATACAGGGGATATCGTCCGGTGGGCTTTTCAAGAATCAGGATAAAGCGGTCCCATACACGCGCCGGGCTGGGGAAAAGATAGGGCTTTGCCTTGGCAAGCAGCGCCCAGCCGGCAATGAGAAGTACGATTGAAAGAACGGAAAGAAGAAAATAGAATGCTTTCTTTGCGGGAGTTCTTTTTTCGATATTTTCAGTCATCTTTTCTCCCTCCAGTGTTCAAATTTGTGCTCCAGGCGGGTCAGGATAAACGAGAGAAGTGCTCCGATGCCGCCAATGATCAGCATGCCCAGAACAATAACATCCGGGCGAGCGAACTGTCTGCCCATCAAAATCATGTACCCCAGGCCCGAATCAGCTGCCAGCATTTCTGCTGCAACCAGTGTCATCCAGGAAACACCCAGCGCGATCCGGATACCGGCAAAAATCATCTGCACAGAAGAAGGAAGGCCCACAGACCAGAAAATTTTCCAGCTGCTGGCACCATATGTTTTTGCAACGTTGATCAGGGTGCGGTTCGTGAGCTGAATGCCGGTGTATGCGTTGATGACGCACGGAATGAATCCGCCGAAGAAAATGATAAAGGCCTTGGCTTTGAAGCCGATGCCGAACAGCATGATCGTGATCGGGATCCAGGCTACCGGCGGAATGGGGCGGATGATCTCGAAAACAGGTTTTACAAATTTTTCAACAGGAGTGTACCAGCCCATAAACAGGCCGAGTGTGATTCCCAGCACAACGGCGATCAGAAAGCCTACCGTTGCCACTTTGATGCTGGAAAGGATGTTGGTGATCAGGGTCGAGCCTTCAGGCTTTGGGTCCGTGAGCTTTTGGACAAACGTGCTCAGGATCTGCCGGGGGGCAGGAAGATATTTCGTTGATACAAGACCGGATTCTACGACAAACGCCCATAATGCAATGAAAAGAAGAACGGTTAATACGGACGCGATCAGAAAACGGTATTTATACAAAGCATTTTCTTTTTTCATTGTGCAACTCCGTTTTGTAAGAGAGAATGTTTTAAAAAAGTTCCTTCAGGATCAAAGTTGCTGCACCGATTTCAAAAAGAGCATCACTTACATTGCGCCGCACGATTTGCGGAGAACTGACATTAAAGGAAAGCTGGCTTTGAATTTCCATCACAACATTGTTGTAATAAAAATCGCTTGCCTCAAAAAGTGCGCCGGAAAGAATGATGATCTGCGGATGGAATATTTTGATCAGACTGACGATTCCGCAGGCAAGGGCAGAAGCTGCTTCCAGCAGGATATTGGCAAAAAGCATATCGCCGTTATCGATGCTCTGGCATACCGTTTTAAAATCAATGGGAAGTGAATAGAGGCAGGAACCTCCGGTACGGCACAGAGCGTTGATTTTTTCTTCTGCTTTGCGTTCAATGTTGTCAGTGGAGCAATAGGTCTCGATGCAGCCGCGGCTGCCGCAGTAACACAGGTCGCCGCGAAAATTGACCGAAAGATGGCCAAGACCGCCCGAAATGTTATGGATGAGATTGTCCACAGCAATGCCGCAGCCAATACCTTCGCTGTTTAAAATAAACAAAGCATTGCTGCAGCCTTGTGCATATCCGTTCCACATTTCACCGGCAAGCCAGGTATTGCAGTTGTTGTCCACCTTGGTTTTAAAGGCGGTGTGTTCACTGAGAAAGCTGGAAATTGGAATGTTGCGCAGTTTGCCCCAAAGGGCAAAATCCTTCATGACCCCATTCTGCGTGTCGATCAGGCCGGGAGCTCCGACTCCGATTCCGAGAATTTTTTCATTCGGGATATGATTGCGCTGCTGCATATCCAAAATCGTATCTGCGATCAGTTTCAAAAACTGGTCCACATGTTCCAGGTTCCGGATGGAAGCCTTGAAGGTATCTACAATGTTCAGCTTCAGATCCACAAGTGCGATGCTCAGGTGTGTTTTGGAAATATTAACGCCGAAGCTGTATGCGGCATCAGGGCGGATGTCCAGTTCAATGGGGTGACGTCCTCTGGCGGTTTTGATGCTGTTGAGCTCTTCCAGCCATCCATCGGAAATCAGCGCATTGATCACCCGCGTAGCGGTCGGCTTTGAAATCTGCGTTTTGTCGCAAATCTCACTTCTGGAGAGCGGACCGCATTTCCGCAGGCAGCGCATGACAGTTTTAACGTTGTTTTCTCTCAGAGAAGCTGTTTTGATTTCGGGGGTGTTTACTTCCATCAGGAATGACCGCCTTTCAAGTCTTTATATCCATAATGCCTACATAAGTTGAATACAATTATATAATATTACGGATACAGTGCTTAAACAAGTAAAACATCGAGATTTCCGGCCAAGCAGGCGGTTTTAGCGGCAGTCTTGGCCGGAAATCCGGATCGTTTATTTGCTGTGGTTTGCAGCGATCTGCTCAATTGCATCCGGCAGGAAGTTGGAGGTGGATGCGGCAACCGAGTCGTACTGCTCCTGGGTGTAGTTGCCCATGGCCACATAGCCCTTAAGTGCATCCAAAGTCTGCTGCTTCATCTTCATGGTGCCTTCTTCGTTGCTGCTGATGATGTCTTTCTGATAATCCAGCCCGCTGAAGGGGTTGTTGGTGATCAGATCCAGATTGGCCTCATCGGTAGAAGGATAACCGTCTTCTTCATACATCTTGGTGAGATACTTTGCGGCTTCTTCACGGTTCTGTTCGATCCATTCATTGGTCATAACGATCACTTCCAGCCACTTGGTGATCGCTTCCTGCTTTTCGCTCCAGGATTTCGGAGAAGCAACAAAGCTGGTAACGATGCCGGTTTTTGCCCATGCATCCGAAGAAACCATCACAAAATCTTTCTTGTCATCGGAAAATACGATGGGGCCGGAAACGCCGCCCACATCACCCTGGCCGGAGAGGAATGCGGTGTTTGCGGCAGAAGAGTCCATATTGACCACGTTGACATCATCCAAGGTCAAACCGAAATTGTCCAAAGTTTTATAAAGCAGGAACTGGTTTGTGGTGCCCACAGCGCAAAGAATTTCCTGGCCGCGCCAGGTGTCGGCAGTGCCATACAGTTCGGGAACTTTTCCGTTGCCCTTGCCGGCCTTTACGATCGGGTTATCAGGACGTGCAAAGAAAGCCTGGAAACCGCCTTCGTCGCGGGCGGCAACAGCCAGGACCTTCATATCCTGATTGAGAACGCCGGTGATGACACCGCCGATGCCGGTGGAACCGCAATCCCAGGCGCCGGAGCCCATGGCCTCGGTCATGGAGGGACCGTTCTTGAACACAACGGGATTTACCTCAATGCCCACTGCGGACAGCCAACCCTTCTGCTGTGCAATGTAAGTGGGAAGGTGAGGTGTGGTGTTGGCAAGCAGCGCAACATTCAGAGTGACCGGCGTTTCCAGCGGTTTTACATCGGGCCAGGGCATTTCGACCTTTTCCGGCTGCTGTGCGGGATCGTTGGCCACCGGTTCGCCAGAGCCGCAAGCTGCCAAGTTCAGCATCAAAGACAACAGAGCAACGCCGGCAGCCGCTTTCTTTAAGAATGTTCTTTTTTTCATAATGATTTTAAACCTCCTGAATTTGAGAGCCAAAAATCGATCTTTCTGAGAGGGAAAAGGGCTCTAGATATGTGTTGTATACGAATCGTGCAGACCTGAGTGCGTTTAAAAAAGTGCATTGGGTGTAAAGTGACAAGTTTGTTTCTGATTACAAATATATCAGGAATGATTTGCACTGTCAATCGTGAAAATGCTGACAAAAATGAATAGAAGTTGTAAAAAATCACAGATTATAATGGCAAAAACGACAAAAAGAAATACTTTTTTTGTCAGGAACGCTGATTTAATTCCAAACTGAAATTATTTATTAATTTCATATTGAAATAAAATATCGACCGTGTTATACTAGCGTCGAAGTGACAGAGTTTGAGCGTGTTTCGGAAATTGAATGGCAGCCAAAACAACAAAGATATCTTGTTTTGGCATTTTAAAATCAAAATAAAAAAACTTCCTGCCATTTGCAGGAAAATGAAAAGAAAGGATCGTTTATTATGAACTACATCGAATGGTACAAAGACAAGCTGATCAGCATCCTGAATGAGATTTATGAGACTCAGGAAGAAGAGATCGACAAGGCAGCTCAGCTGATGGCTGACACTGCAATGGCTGGCAAGAGCATTTATGCTTTTGGCCCCTCTCATGCAGGCATGATGGTTGAGGAGATGGTTTACCGCGGAGGCGGACTGGCCCTGATCAGCCCGATTCATGTTCCGAACCTGATGCCCAATGTGCGCCCGTACGCAATGACCACCCAGATCGAACGTCTGCCCGGTCTGGCAACCATCACCCTGGAGCGTTCCGGCATTAAACCCGGCGACTGCCTGATCATCCACTCGGTTTCTGCACGAATTCCCATCGTGATCGAGATGGCCATGAAGGCAAAGGAGAAGGGCATCCATGTGATCGGCATTGTGAGCAAGGACTTTGCCAGCAAGGTAACCTCTTTGGATCCGTCGGGCACTATGATGATGGAGCACTGCGAAATCGTGATCGATGACTGTGCAGAGCTGGGGGATGCCTGTGTTCCCATTGAAGGCCTGGGCTATAAGGCTGCTCCCACTTCGACGGTTGGCGGTGCCTATGTGGTGAACTCTCTGGTCATCAAGGTAGCCGAGAAGATGCTGGCTGCCGGTGTGCAGCCGCCCATCTTCAAGAGCGGCAACGTTGATGGTGCCAACGCTTACAACGCAGAGCTTATGGAGAAATATAAGGATCAGATTCACTACCTGAATTAAACGGCTGATTTCGAATTGACCCAAGATTCCGACAAACTCAAAAAGTAAAAGTGCGCTGGAAGATGCTAGTCTTCCAGCGCACTTTTTTATGGATGAAAATCAAAAGCCGCCTTACTGCACACGGGGCAGTAAGGCGGCTGAAATGCTGTTTGCGGGTCAAAACAGACCAAAGACAAGCATTACCACGAAAACGATCCCAAGCAGGATCAGAACAGCGGGGAGAAACAGGCAGACAAATGCAGTGCCCACCATCACAAAACGGTCCGACAGACTGATTTTTATCTTGGAAAGTTCTTCCTCACGCTTTTTGGTTTCTTCTGCTGTGGGCAGATCGGGCATCCGGTCAGAATTCCAGAACTTCATTTAAGCCACCCGGATCAGTTGTCCTTTGCAGAGGGGGCCATCTTGGGAAGCTCGAAGAGGTATTTGCCGTCAGCATCGATCTTGCGCTCAGGGAAGTGGCAGGCCAGGAAGTGGCCGGGCTCGATCTCACGCAGTTCGGGGGTCACGCGGGCACATTTCTCGCAGGCCATGTAGCAGCGGGTGTGGAATTTGCATCCTGCCGGCGGCTTGATGGGGCTGGGAATGTTGCCCTCCAGAATGATGCGCTCTTTCTTTGCCACATCCACATTGGTGGTGGGGATGGAAGAGAGCAGGGCCACGGTGTAGGGGTGGCGGGGATCATCAAAGATGGTTGCGGCATCGGCCAGCTCCACCACGTTGCCCAGATACATCACGCAGATGCGGTCGGAAATGTAGCGGACGACCGACAGGTCATGAGAAATGAACATGTAGGTCAGGTTCTCTTTTTCCTTCAGCTCCTGCAGCAGGTTGATGATCTGAGACTGGATGGAAACGTCCAGAGCGGAAACGCATTCGTCACACACAATGAACTTGGGGCCAACAGCCAGTGCACGGGCAATGGCCACACGCTGACGCTGGCCGCCGGAGAACTGGTGGGGATAGCGGTGCAGCATGTATTCCTGCAGGCCGCACTTGACCATAGTGTCCACGATATGCTGGCGCATAGCGGGAGAACCAGGCTTGTACAGGCCGTGGGTAGCAACACCTTCCTCAATGATCTGGCCGATGGTGAACCGGGGGTTCAAAGAGGAGTAAGGATCCTGGAAGATGATCTGCAGATCCTGACGCAGCAGGCGCATTTCATCGTAATCCAAACGGGAAAGGTCGATGCCGTCATCCCGCATTGCCTCGTATTTCTGGAACTCTGCGTTGTCCTTATACTGGCTGCGCAGCTCGTCCAAACGGGCGTTCAGGTCAGCGGAAGCCTTGGTCTCGGCCGATACTTCTTCGTTCAGGCTCTTGATCTCGGCATCCAGCTTGGCCAGCTTCTCGGCATTCTTGGCAGCCTTCTTTTCATCGGAAATCTGAGCCAGATGGTTCCGCTCGGTCTGGGCCGCAGTGAGCTTTTTGCGGGCAGCAGCACGCTTGCAGTTCTGCTCATACAGCTCCAGCAGAAGGCCGCAGCCCTTGCCGCCTTCATCCACGGCAAAGAAACCGCCCAAAAGCTTTGCCAGGTGGCTCAGCTGGGTCTGCTCTTCACAGCGGGCAATGTTTGCTTCCTGCAGCAGATAGAAGTCTGCTGCATCTTCGCCGCCGGCTGCTTCGACCTTTTTGGCCAGCTCTTCGGCCTTATCGTGGGCCTTTTTCAGTTCTGCCTTGTATTTGTCCAGGTTTTTCAGGGTCTTGGGAACATACTTCGGGGGCATGTCCTCCAGGGTGACACCGTAATACATGGTGGTACCGGCAGTCTGGGGATAGAGCTGAAGCAGCACACGTCCCAGAGTGGATTTGCCGCAGCCGGACTCACCTACGATGCCCAGGGTCTCGCCTTCGTAGATATCCAGAGAGATATCCTCGTTGGCACGGACATACAGCTGCTCTTTCTGGAACATGGAGGATTTGGCGACAGGGAAATATTTCTTTAAATTAGTGATTGACAGTAATTTTTTTGTGCTCTTCACTCTGTCTTACCTCCTTTTCAGGATAGAAACACCGGATCTGCTGGCCATTGCCCACATCGGTAAGAGTGGGCTCTTCTTCCAAGCATTTCTTGGTGCAGTATTTGCAGCGGGGGGCGAACTTGCAGCCCTTGGGCAGAGCCAGGGGGTGCGGCACCACGCCGGGGATGGGCTCGATCTTTGCGCCCACGTTTTCAATGCGGGGAATGGAGTACATGAGGCCTTCGGTATAGGGGTGGCTCATGGTGCAGTTGCTGAAGATGGTGCGGGCAGAAGCCTTTTCCACCACCTGGCCGCAGTACATAACGGCCACATCGTCCGCCATCTCGTTGATAACGCCCAGGTCATGGGTGATGAAGATGATGGAGGTGCCCTTTTCCTTCTGCAGGTCGTTCATCAGGCGCAGGATCTGGGCCTGGATGGTAACGTCCAGAGCGGTGGTGGGCTCGTCAGCAATCAGGATCTTGGGCCGGCAGGCCAGGGCCATGGCGATCATGACACGCTGGCGCATACCGCCGGAAAGCTGGTGGGGATACTGCTTCATAACGGCTTCCGGGTTGGGGATCTGCACGTCATAAAGCATCTTGAGGGCCTGTTCGCGGGCTTCCTTCTTCTTCATGTGCTGATGAATGATGAAAGGCTCGCACAGCTGGCGCTCGATGCTGAACACCGGGTTCAGGCTGGTCATGGGCTCCTGGAAGATAACAGAGATGGCGTTGCCGCGGATGGAATAAAGCTCATCCATGGGAAGCTTTGTCAGCTCACGGCCCTCGAAATAGATCTCGCCCGAGTCAATGTATCCGTTATCGTCCAGAAGACGCAGGATGCTCATTGCAGAAACGGACTTGCCGGAACCGGACTCACCGACGATGCCGATGGTCTTGCCGGGCTCCAGGGAATAAGACACGTCGTTGACGGCCTTGACGATGCCCTTTTTGGTTTTGAAGAATGTGCGCAGGTTTTTGATTTCCAGTAATGGCATGTCGTACCCTCCTTACTTTTCAACACTGGACTTGGGGTCCATCACGTCACGCAGGGCGTCGCCGACGATGTTGATGCAGATCGTGGTAACGGCCAGGAAGATCGCAGTGAACAGCCACTGCCACCAGTAGGTGTTGATGATGGTGGCGTTGTTGGCGCCGTTCAGCATATTGCCCCAGGTGGGACGGGGATAAGCCACGCCGAAGCCCAGGTAGCTCAGAGAAGACTCGGTGAGCATGCAGGTGCCGAAGTCCAGCATCAGGGTAACCAGAATGACAGACATTACGTTGGGAAGGATGTGCTTGAAGGCGATGGAGCTTTCCTTAACGCCCATGGCCTTTGCGGCGGTGACGTACTCGCTTTCACGGGCAACCAGCACCTGACCGCGGACAAGGCGGGCAAGGCCGGGCCAGGTCAGAACGCCCAGGATGCACATGATGATGAAGATGCGCATGGTTTCTGTGAGGGTCGAACGGCCCATAACAGCAGAAAGGATCATGGCAAAAGGCAGGAAGGGGATGGCGGAGAAGATCTCGGCCACACGCATGAGGAAGATATCCAGCTTGCCGCCGAAGTAGCCGGACAGGCAGCCGATCACGATACCGATGAGAGAGGAGATGATAACGGCAACAGCACCGATGGTCATGGTCATACGGCCGCCGTTGATGATGCGCTGGAAGATGTCAGCGCCATGGGTATCGGTGCCGAAGAGGTAGCCCTTGAGGCCCCATTTGCCCAGCAGGCCGCCTTCTTCATCGACCGCATAGGTCTGGAAGGAACCGCTGTAAATCTCGCTCACATTGGAAAGCTTCTTGGGAACAGCGGTCTGGTTCAGCTGATTGCTGCCCCAGGAATAAACATTGCCCTGATCGGTCAGGCCGCTGTAATGGTAGGAACCGCCCACGATATCCACGAATTTTTCGCCTTCGGGAAGATTCGGGGCAGGCTGCATACCGGCAGGGAAGTCACCTGCAAAGCAGACAGAACCGTCATTCAGCAGAAGGGCCATGCTGGTGGAGGTGGCAACGATCTCTTCCACCTTACGCTTGCCGATGTATTTCTTGGCGGGGTAGGCTTCACCGTCCACATTCGGGCGGACCACATCATACAGGCCGCGGGAACCGGTGTAAATGGTGTTGCGCTTGCCGTTGACACCAACAATGTAGTTCAGGGTAAAGTCCATGTCATAGATGTTGCCCAGAGAAAGGAACAGATCCATGTTGGCGTAGGCGTTTTTGTTGCCCCACAGGTACAGGGTGCCGTCATCCAGGATGATGGCGCTGCACTGATAGCCGGCGGTGAGCTTTTTGACACGGGTAACATCGATGCCGGTTACCAGGATCTCAGGCTCGTAAGCAATGTTGGGGTTGGGGTCCTCGCCGCGCTCGCGGGCTTCGGTCTCGGTGCCGTACTGGCCCAGCTTGTTGTTGCCCCAGCAGATGACCTTGCCTTCTTCGGTGATGGCAACAATGTGGTCGATGCCGGCCGCAACCATTTCGATCTTGCTGTTTTTCACTTCTTCGGGGATATCACCCACATCGATACCGGTGGTGCCGATCTTGGTGGAGCCCCAAACAAACACGTTGCCCTCATTGGAAAGGCCGACCGTGAAGGAGCCAAAGCCGTCGATCTCCTTGATGCCTTCCTTTTTCAGCTGGCTGGGAACGCTCAGCATGGACATCGTGGGAGGGATGCTCTTCTGGGTAACTTCGGTATAGGCATCATAGTACTTGGGCATCATCAAGGGGCCCACGAACATGACGACGAACATGAGGATCAGGGTGATGAGAGCGCCGACAGCCAGTTTGCGCTCCATGAAATTGTTCAGGATCTGCCGGCCGGGGCTTACGATCTCTTCCACATCGGCAGCAGCCGCTGCAGTGCGGCCTTCCATCTGCATGGCAAGATCGTTCGAGCCACCGCGCCACAGGCGGCGCAGCCAGCCGCCGAGGGTGACAAAGACTCCCTTGTTGGAGGAGGTCTTGCTGTTATTCTTTTTGCTCACAAAGGGTTCCTCCTCTTATATTACTTGTTAACACGAACACGGGGGTCAACCAGACCGTAGATGATGTCAATGACCAGGGTGCCGACCAGAGACATGAACACATAGAACATCTGCATCAAAAGCACAACGTCATAGTCAGCAGCGCGCAGAGAAGAGATCATCAAACGGCCCATGCCGTTCAGAGCGAACATTTCCTCAATCACAAGAGAGCCGGCAAAAATGCCCAGGAACCAGCCCACAACCAGGGTGACAATGGGAATCAGAGCGTTGCGCCAGGCATGAGAATAGATAACGGCGCGCTCACGCAGACCTTTTGCACGGGCAGTTTTGATGCAGTCCATGCTCAGCGCTTCGATCATGGAGGCACGCACATAACGGGTCATGCCGCCCAAGGAGCAGAAGGTCATGGTGATCAGGGGCAGCGCAAGATAATAAAGCTCATCCAGGAACTTGCGCATGCCCACATAGTGGGAACCGGGGGTCTGCATGCCGCTGGGGGGGAACCAGCCCAGCTTGGAGCAGAAGATCCAGATAAACAGGATCGCGATCAGGAAGTTTGGCAGGCTGTAACCAACAATGGTAAAGACCTGAACGATCTGGTCGCTTTTGGAACCGCGTTTAACGGCACAATGAATGCCCAAAGGCAGGGTGATGCCAAGCGCAAGGATCGTGGCGATGATATTGATCTTGATAGTGTTGAGCATGGGCGCCTTGATCACGTCCAGAACCGGGAGCTTCTTTTCATAAGACCAGCCAAGGTTGCCCTGAAGCAGGCCGTTGTAGCTGCCGTCGTAAAGAGGGGCAAGGCCTACCCAGCGCAGATAGCGCACCACCTTGTTTTCGGTATCGGTGCCGTACATACGCTGATATTTCAGGTAAAGATCATCAAAGTATTGATTCATCTGACCCTTGGGAATGGTGTTTTTCATGGCCTGCACCTCAGCTTTGGCGTCGGTGTAAGCCCGGTTGGCGGGTACAAGGCTGTAGATCATGAACATGATGAAGGAAAGGATCACCAGAACGATCATCATATACCCGATTCGCTTTAAGGTGTATTTTGTCATTTTCATTCCTCGTTTCTTGCAGGATGGGTGGTTCGCCGCCGCTTTCCCGACCAGCGGCGCTGCGCGACATCCTGTATATCATTGGGAACCCGTTCCGCAAAGAACACCGTTTGGAACGATAAAACAGGTTTCCAACGATATACAGGAAGAAGACGCCTCCTGGAAAGGCGCCTGTGAAGCACGATGATATTGCAAACTTCATACACGCAAGACTTATTTTACCATAAATCGCGCGTGCACTCAAGACTTAATATTTTGATGGCCCGGAGCAAGAGCCCCGGGCCATCAGAAAAAGCGTATTCTGAACGAAATGTTGCAGAAATCTTACTCGAACCAGTAAGCGTCGGCCTCATCCTTGATGTAGAACAGGCTGTAGTTGTCGAACTCATCCGGATCAATGGTCAGATTGTAGGAGTAGTCATAAACTGCGCTGTTGTAGCCGGTTGCCAGGTTGAAGCAGGTGTACAGAGGAGTGCCCTGATAGAAACCGTAGATAGCAGCCTGAGACAGCTCATCAATCATCGGGTTGAAGTCGCCCAGAGTGTACTGAACGTTGAAGCCTGCGGTAGACAGGTTGTCGTTCTTCAGGAAGCCGGTCATCAGCAGGTCAGAGAAGTCGTTGTCCTGGGTGCCGTACCAGTTCAGGCACAGAGGCATGTAGTAGTCATCGCCGACCTTGGTGGTCTTGTAAGAGCCGTCCTTGGACTGGAAGGTGATATCACGCTCGTCCATCTCGGCAGCAGGGATCTTCTTGTAGCGGATGCCGCTGGTGTAAGCTTCGCCCTTCTCGTTGTAGACCCAGCCGCCTTCTTCCAGAACCTTGATGGCAGTGTCAGCAGAAGTAGCATAAGCGTTCAGCATCATGCCGTCCTTCACAGCTTCCTTGTACATCCAGGAACCGGAGTAGTAGGGGCCGTCCACAACGCCGCCGTAGCCGCCGGTGAAGTCCTTAGCGAACTTTGCACGGTCCATGCAGTAGGCAATGGCCTGACGGACTTCGGGGAACTGAACAGGGCCGAAGTCGGCACGGAAAGCGAGCTTGCCGTAGCCTGCGCGGGAGTAGCTGGTGTAAACGTACTTGTCGGGAGCGCTGTCAGCCAGAGCGATCGCCTCGTTGGTGGAATCGCCGCCGGTAACGCCCATCAGAACGTCAATGCCGCCGGACTTGAAGTCCTCCAGCTGGGTCTGCAGAACGGTGCGCTTGTAAACGACCTTCTCGATGGTGGGCTTGTGGCCGCGGTAGTCGCCCTTGAACTCGGGGTTCAGAGCCAGAACAACAGACTTGTCGCTGTTGTTCCATCTCTCAACGGTGTACATGCCGGAGTAGGGATAGTCGTTGTTGGTGTTCCAGGCGCCGTCAAAGATATGGCTTGCCAGAGCGTACTTATCGCCGTTCATAGCATAGAAGTCATCGGTGAGGTAAACGCCTTCGCCGTCATCCTTGATGTCAGCCTTGTCCAGGTACAGGCCCAGGGGCTGGGGCTGGAAGTCGGCATAGGTGAGAGCATAGAAGTAGGGCAGATATTCAGCATCGATGGTGGCGGAGAAGGTCAGATCATCGAGCAGACGCAGGCCGGAGAAGACCTTGCTGGTCTTAATGGTCTTGACGTTGCCGTCGGCATCCTTCACTTCGTTGCCGTCAGCATCCTTCAGGGGCATCTCAGCGGGGCTGCCGGCGCCGGTGTAAACGTTGAACTCCTCAAAGCCAACATACTTCATGCCGGCCATGTGATCCTTGGAAGCGGCCTGAGCGCCAACAGGAGTGGAGAAGACCAGGGTCTCGGCCAGGTAGTTCTTGGCGGTGATGGGGGAACCATCGGAGAACTTCAGGTCATCGTGCAGCTTGATGGTATAGGTCAGGCTGCCGTCTTCGTTGGTGACTTCCTTGTGCTCAGCAACAACGGTGTCGTTCCAAACGTAGTTGCCGTCAACGGTCTGTGCAATGGTGCCAAGGCCGGTGATCAGCTTCTGAACATCGTGGTCAGAGCTTCCGGGGCTGGTAGCACCGAAAGCAGCAAAGCGGAACTTGCCGGACAGCTCGGTGGAGGCACCCAGGATGATGTTCTTTTCCTTCTTCTCGCTGGTCCAGTCGATCAGGGCCTGAGCGGGAGTCCAGTAGGGGTTGGTGGGGAACTCGGTAACGCCCTTGATCTGTGCGTTGTACAGATCATAGTACTCGTTGGTGTACAGGGGGATTTCGGGCAGCATCTGGTTCCAGCGGGTGATGTACAGTCTCCACCAGTCGGCGTAGACGTCGTTCTCGTCGGCCCACTCGCCGCCCTCGGGAACAGTGGTGTTGTAAACCATAGCGCGGGACAGGAAGTCCAGGCCCAGGGTGTGGCGCTTGCCGTCGCGAACGATGTAAGCGGTGCCGGTCTCTTCATCCTCGATAACGTCAGCAATGGTGACGTCCTTACCGAACTGCTGGTACAGGGCGGTGTAATCTTCGCCGTATACCTTGCCGTTCAGGGTCTTCAGCTCTGCGATGGGAGCATCCGCACCGGGCTGCTCATCTTCTTCCAGAACAACTTCGGAAGTTGCAGCGCCGGACTGGCTGGAAGCCTGCTCGGGAGCCTTTTCGCCGCCGCATGCAACCAGGGACAGGCCCATGGTGAACGCCAGCAGCAGTGCAAGAAACTGTTTCATGTGTACTTTCCTCCTTTATACTTGACGGAAACGGCCCAGAAACAATGACCGTTTTCCCCTCAGCAAGGTGCACGAGCTACATAACACCTTACTATACTAAAGTATTATAAGGGCGGTGAAATGGTTTGTCAAGGAAATACAAAATTTTCTTTGAAATTTCTGTGGGAAATTTTTTCCGGCCCGGCCGAAGGGGGCGAAAAAGCCCAAAAAGAACGCAGAAAAGGCGCACAGCCCCCTTAAACCGGGAAAAAGCAGAAAAGGCACCCGCTTTGAAAGCGGATGCCTTTCCGTATGAGAATGTCATTTTGTGCGTGTGTGGGATACAGAGTTTGCGCATTCTGTGAAAAGATAAACGATCACAGCTGCTGATTTTTGCTTTCCACCCACTGGGCGACCTGCTCCACCACCGGCTGGATGGCGCCCGGCTCGAAGGGCACCGCAAAGCCGGCAGAACGGACAAGACCTGCATAGGTCTCGGTGCCGCCCAGCTTTACCAGGGTCATGTAGCGCTGCCAGGCGTCCTTGGGGTCCTTGAGCTCGGCAGCAAAGAACTGCAGGGCTACCATCTGGGCCAGGCAGTAATCAATGTAATAGAAGGGGTGCTGGTAAACGTGCAGCTGACGCTGCCAGCCGGCGCCGCGGCCGTAGAAGGGCAGATCCTCGAAATCGTTCCAGGGGCGGTACTTGTGCTCAAGCTCCATCCATACCGCATTGCGCTCATCGGGGGTAAGCTCCGGCTTTGCGTATACGATGTGCTGGAATTCATCCACCATGCAGCCGTAGGGCAGGAAGGTCAGGGCCTCCTGAGCGTGGGCCAGGGCGTACTTGGCGGTTTTGCGGGCATCATTGCCGAAGAACAGGTGGTGCCAGGGCTCGGTGAGGAACTCCATGCTCATGGAGTGGATCTCACAGCTTTCAAGACCGGGGCTTGCCAGCTCCTGGCACAGATCCTGGCCAAAAGCGACCCAGGCCTGGAAGGCGTGGCCGGCCTCATGGGTGAGAACGTCCACATCGCCGGAGGTGCCGTTGAAGTTGGAGAAGATGAACGGCACATTGAATACCGGGATGGGACACTCGTAGCCGCCGGGGGCCTTGCCGGTGCGGCTCTTCAAATCGAACAGATCCGACTCGGTCATCATCTGGATGAACTCAGCGGTTTCGGGAGAAAGCTCGGTGTACATCTGCTTTGCAAAGGCAAGCAGCTCTTCGGCAGTGCCCACCGGGGCGGCGTTGCCATCGGCAAAGCCAACGGTGCAGTCATAGAACTTGGCATCGGAAAGGCCCACACGCTTGAACTGGGCCTGCATGGCCTTGTTGGCAAGAGGGGTAACGTCCCGGGCAACCTGATCGCGGAAGCTCTTCACGTCCTTGGCATCATAGCCCAGGCGGCCCATGCGCAGGTAGGAAAGGGGAACATAGTTTTCAAAGCCCAGGCGGCGGGCCTGCTCGTTGCGGTTTTCGATCATGCGGGTGTAGATCTCGTCCAGCTCATTGCGGATGCTGTCGAAAGCTTTGCCCTCGGCCTCAAAAGCAGCCTTGCGCACATTGCGGTCCAGGCTTTCCTTATAGGGGCCCATTTCGGGAATGGCCAGGGTCTTGCCGTCAAATTCCACGGTGCAGGTGGCGTACAGCTTCTGATAACGGCTTACCAGCTCGTTTTCTTCCTGCATCAGCTCCAGAACTTCCTCGCTGGCGGAGCTCACGGAAATCTGCATCTTGTCCAGCAGGATCTGGCCGTACTTCTGGGCAAGGGCCTCCTTGTGGGGGCTGGCCAGCAGGGCACGGTAGAAATTCAGCTGGGCGTTTCCAACGCTGGGGCCCACACGGTCGAAGAAGTTGTTCTCGGTGTCATAGAACTCGTCACGGGTGTCCAGGGTGTGGCGGATGTTGGCAAGGCAGGAGTTGCACTCGTAGTCGTCATTCAAGGTGCGGTGCTCGGCAAACAGATCCAGCAGGGTCTGGCCGTTTTCGGCCTTTTGGGCAGCCTCGGTCAGGCGCCCGTAGCTCTGGATCAGGGCGTCGGTGTCCGGGCGGACATATTTCATCTCAGAAAATTTCATCGGTCAAATTCTCCTTTCGTAAAGACAGATCATTCTTATTATAAGGAGAAAGCGGGAAGTTGTAAAGACAGCGGACACCGAAAAGGCTTTTGCGGCAAACGAACGCAAACGAGAAGTTTCACAGAATGTTCATTGACAAATATAAATGAAATTGGTATCCTGATTACAATGACAAATGTCAATGAAAGCGAGCTGATATCATGAACGATCTTTCCAAAACAAAGCTGCCGGATTCAGAGCTTGAGGTGATGCTGGTTCTGTGGCAGCACAAAGAGCCCATTCGCACCGCACAGGTGCTGGCCGAAATCGACCGGGAGTGGACCCTTTCCACCGTGAAGGCGCTGCTCACACGCCTTGCCGAAAAAGGGTTTGCAGAGGTGAGCCGCAAGGGGCGCTTCACCCTTTACAAAGCGCTGGTGAGCGAAGAGGAATACCGGCGCACCGAAACCAAAGGCCTGCTGCGCCGGTATTACAAAAACTCCGTGAAAAGCATGGTGGCGGCGCTGGTGAACGAGGAAAACCTCACCGGTGCCGACCTGGCCGAGCTGGAGGAGATCATTCGAAACGCCGGGAGGAAGTAAAATGGAACACATCTTAAATGGGATGTTTGCGGCGGTGCTGGCAGTCACCCCCTGGGCAGTGGTGCTCATCGGGGCGCTTCTGTGGCTGCGCAGGGCGGGCAGGAAACGGCTTTCGCCCCGCTTTTTTCAGCTGGCATTTTTGCTGATGGCCCTGCGGCTGGCGCTGCCCTTTGATTTCAGCCTTCCCAAGGCGCCGGTAAAGGCACCCATGCCCACGCTGGTGCAGCAGGAGCTGGAAAAGGCCCCGCCGGCGATGCCCGAAATGCGGCTGGAACAAAAGCTGCCGCAGGCAGAGGAACAGCCGCGGCCCGTGCCGGCCACCATGCCTGCCCCGGCAGAGGTACACCGGAACTGGCTGCCTGTTTTGTGGCTGGCCGGTGCTGCCGGTTTTTTGAGCCTGCGGCTTGCAGCCTATGGGGCGTTCTGCATCCGCCTTGCGAAAAAGCGGCGGCTGGCAGACAGGCAGACGCAGGCGGCCGCAGAGCAGCAGTTCGGCTGGCCGGTGCGGGTGTACCGGGTAAGCGGCATCCAAAGCCCCATGCTGGTGGGGCTGGGCCGCCCGGCGGTGTACCTGCCCGAAGGGGGTGTGCGTGCTGAAAACCTGCCCTATGTGCTGGCCCATGAGGCCTGCCATGCCCGGCGGCTGGATGTTCCGGCCCAGTTTTTGATGATGACCGCCCAGGCGGTGCACTGGTTTGATCCGATGGTGCACTGGATGGCCCGGGCCGCCCGGCAGGATATGGAGCGGAGCTGCGACGAAGCGGTGCTGGCCGGGCGGGATCTTTCGTATAGGCAGGCCTATGGCAGTGCGGTGCTTGCCGGCCTTAAAACGGTGCGCCGTGAGCGGGCGCTGACCCTTTCCACCGGATTTTCTGCTGGGAAAGACCTGAAAAGGAGGTTTCAGGAAATGTTTGAACTGAACAAAAAGAGCAAGGGACTCCCACTGCTGGCCGCTTTGGCCGCTCTGGTGGCCGCCGGCAGCATCCTGGTAAGCTGCGGTGCGCCCAAACCGGAAACTTTTGCTGAAACATCTTCCGCTGTGCCTGCTTTTGTGGAGAGCACCTCCAAGGATGCCGAAAGCGAAGCGGAAAGCAGACCGCAAAAAGAACCGGAAAACCAGCCCGAAGAGCCGGCGGAAGGCAAAGAAGATGCAGGCAAAGCCCAGCCGGAAGTTTTGGAACTGCCGGCCGGGAACGCAGAGCTGCCCCAGCCGGAAACCGCCTTTGTGTGGCCGCTGGATGAAACGGAGAGCGACTGCGAAGTATCCCGGAAGATGGAAAACTACCACAAAGGAATCGATATCAAAGCCCCGGAGGAAACGGCCATCCGGGCAATGCAGGACGGAACGGTGAAAACGGCCGGCTTCCATTACAGCTATGGCAACCGGGTGGAGCTGGAAGGTGCGGATGGCTTTTCCACCCTGTACGCCCACTGCAAAGAGCTGAAGGTGAAGGAGGGCGATGCCGTGAAAGCGGGAGATGTGATCGCCACGGTGGGGCATACCGGCAATAGCACCGGCAGCCACCTGCACCTGGAGGTGCTGAAGGACGGGAGTCTTTTGCAGCCGGCCGGTTATCTGCAGGCCGCCGCAGCGGCAAGCGATGTGCTGCCAAAGGAAGTAAAGGAAAAATTTGTTTTTACCGGCGGGGAACTCCATGGGCAGCCAGCCCGGACAGAGACCCCGGCAGAGAACAGCTGAACAGGAAAAACACCCTCTGGAGCGATCTGTTCCAGAGGGTGTTTTTTGGTTCAGTCGGGATCCTTGGGCTTCATGCCGATCACATAGCGGATGCGCCACAGATAAACGGCAAGGCCGATCATAGGGGCGAGAAAATCCGAAATAGGCTCTGCATAGAAGATGGACATGGCCCCGAAATGAGCGGGGAGAATGAAAAGCGGAACGAAATAGATGAGCTTGCGGCACAGCGAAAGGGGCAGCGCATAGCGCATCATGCCCATGCCGGTAAAGCCGTCCACAACGGTGAACTGAATGGAAAGGGGGATGAGCCCCAAGGCGCAGATGCGGATGGCAGACACCGCCCGCTGGGCCACCGCGGGGTCGCTGGTAAAGATGGAAACGAACGGCCCGGGAATCAGCTGCCCGGCAAGGGTCAAAAGGCTGGTGTAGATCAGGCACAGGCCCAGGATCCATTTCTGCGCCTGCAGGATGCGCTGCGGGTTGCCGGCACCGTAGTTATAGCCCAAAATGGAGCCGGTGCCGCCGGTGATGCCGGACATGGGCATGTTCACCACCAGCATGAAGCTTTGGGCAACGGTGGCGGCCGCAATGAGCAGGTCCCCCTCGGCCGGGCCGCCGTATTTCTGCAAAAGGGTGTTGAGGCCGATGAACATCAGGTTGTCCATTACCACAATGGCAAAGGGGGTAAAGCCCAGTGCAATCACCCGGCCCATCAGCCGGATATCATAGCCGCCGAAGGTGATGCGCACCGGCGGGGTGGGGCCGAACAGAAAGTGCAGCACATAGATGCAGCTGGCCAGTTGGCTGAGCACCGTTGCCACAGCCGCACCGGAAACACCCATTTTAAAAACAAAAATAAAGAGGGGGTCCAGAACAATGTTCAGAACAGCGCCCAGCAGCACCGATTTCATGCCCTTCTGGGAGTAGCCCTGGCAGATGATGAACTGGTTGAGGCCTGTTGCCAGCAGGGCAAACAGGGTGCCGCTGAGATAAACCGTGTAGTACCGCAAAGCAAACGGCAGGGTGGCCTCGCTGGCACCGAACATCATCAGGACCGGCTTGCGGGTAAGGTAAGCGCCGCCCATGAGCACCACCGAAAGGCCGCACAAAAGCAGAAAGCAGTTGGAAAGGATGCGCCTGGCACCTTCATTGTCGCCGCTGCCCATGCGGATGCTCATCATAGGCGAGCCGCCGATGCCCACCAGAAAGGCAAAAGCGCCGACCATGGTCACAATGGGGCCGCACACACCGGCACCGGCCAGGGCCAGCTTGCCGACCTGGGGGATGTTGCCGATGTACATACGGTCCACAATGCTGTAAAGAACGCTTACGAATTGCGCCAGCATACTGGGCAGTGCCACACGCAAAACCAGACGGGGAATGGGGTCACGGCCCAGATCGTTTTCCATTTTCATAAAAAAGCCTCGGTTACTTGTAAATTTTGCACATGGTAAAGCCCCGGCCGTGCACCTCGTTCACGGAGCTGGTGATGATAAAGGCCTGCGGGTCGATCTCAAGGACCAGATGGTTGAGCTTTGCCAGCTCCCGGTTGGTCACAACGGTGAGCAGCATGTCCCGCTCTTCCTGGGCAAAGCCGGTTTTGGCATGAAGCAGGGTGCAGCCCCGGTCCAGAACGGTGAGCACCAGCTTGCGGATATCCTCGCTTTTATCGCTGAGGATCTTCACCTGAATTTTGGAGTGGCCCATCAGCACCACTTTTTCCAGAACCAGGGTGTACAGCAGCACCAGCAGAACGCCGTAAAGGATCTGGTCCTTATCGGCAAAGAACATCTGGCCCAGCAGGATGAGAAAGTCTATGGTGTACATGGAGGCCGAAATGGGGATGCCGAAGAATTTGTTCAGGATGATGGGAGGGATGTCCATGCCGCCGCTGGAAGCGCCCGCACCGATCACCATGCCGATGGCCACACCCACCATCAGACCGCCGAAGATGGTGGCAAGCAGCCGGTCATCGGTTACTTGATCGATGCCGGGGATCGAGCAGAACAGCTCCAGCAGAAGCGGATAGCAGAAGGTGGAAATGGCGGTGTTGAAGGCAAACCACCGGCCCATGACCAAAGCGCCCAGCAGGAACATGATCACATTGGAGAACATGACAAAAACAGGCACCGGGATATGCAGATAATACTGCGCCAGCAGGGCAAGGCCGGTGGTGCCGCCGGTGATGAGCCCGGCTGGAAGGATGAACATGCTCACAGCCAGCGCATACAGAGCATTGCCGGAAAGGACCAGCAGCAGGTTTTTCAGTTGGTGAGAAAATGTACTGTGCTTCATGATGTACCTCGATTTGGTCTGGTAAAGCGGGCGGTAATACAGGCAACAGCGGCAGGCGCAGGGGCCTGCCGCTGTTGCGGACAAAATCTCAAAGGAATTGGTGGGTGCATACAGTTTGAGATCGTCAAACGGTAAACCTTATTTCTATAATAATACACATACCGCCAACCGCTTTTCAAGGGGGAAACGAAGGTTTGGCACAATGCACGGCCAAAATTCCCGCCATCTTTGGAAAATTGGTGAAAACTCAAACGGTGGGGTAACTGCGCGGGCCGAAAATCGAGGTGCCCACCCGGATGATGGTGGCCCCCTCTTCGATGGCGGCTTCAAAATCGCCGCTCATGCCCATGCTGAGATGCTGCATCCGAGCCCTGGAAAGCCCCAGCCCGGAAATCTGGGCCGAAAGTCGGCGCATGGTTTCAAAGGCTCTGTGCTGGGCGGATACATCACAGGTGCGGGGCGGCACACACATGAGCCCCAGCACCCGCAGATGCAGAAAATCTTCGCTCAAAGCGGCAAGTGCGGGAAGATCCTTTGGCAGAACGCCGCTTTTGCTTTCTTCGCCGGCAAGGTTCACTTCCAAAAGAACATCCTGCACGATGCCCTTTCGGGCGGCCTCTTTTTCCACGGCCCGCAGAAGCTTTTCCGAGTCGATGGAGTGCAGAAGGCTTGCGGTGCCCACCACCTGGCGCACCTTGTTGGTTTGCAGGTGGCCGATGAAATGCAAAGGAGTGCTGCCGTAGGCGCCGGCACTGCTTTTTTCCACCAGCTCCTGCACCCGGTTTTCGCCGAAAAGATCGATGGGAAGGCCGGCGGCCAGCGCCACCGTGGCAGGGGTCTGGGTCTTGCTGGCGGCGCACAATAAAACCGAGGAAGGGTCCCGGCCGGCCCGGGCACAGGCTGCGTTCATCCGCCGGCGGACTTTTTCCACCCGGGTTTGCAGCTGTTCCAGTTCCGTCATGGTGTTACACCTCCGGCTGGTAAGCTGCCCGGCTGCCGCCGATAAATTTGAGCCGGGTGCGGGCGCATACCAGATTTGCCTGGCCCAGTTTGCGCATGGAAAGCCGGACCGGCACCGCCACCGGCTTCAGGTGCATACCGATGAGGGTGTCGCCGATATCCATGCCGGCATCCGCCTGAATGGCTTCCAGGGCCACCGGGTTTTCAAAATTCTGCCAGCAGGTGGTGGCAAAGCTGCCGCCTGCCTTGGGCTGAGGCACCACATTGACCGGCCGGACCCCATAGGGAAGGGCCTTTTCTTCCAGAATGATGGCCCGGTTCAGGTGCTCACAGCACTGGGCGGCAAGATACACCCCCGCCTGCTTCAAAACCGGATAGATGCCGTTGAAAACGGCCTGGGCGGCCTCCATGCTGGAGCCGTGGCCGATCTGCTCGCCGACGATCTCACTGGAAGAGCAGCCCACCACCAGGATGTCACCGGCTTTCAGCCGGGCGGCCTCCAAAAGTTCCCGGGCCGCCTGTGCGGCGGTTTCGGTCAGGAGTTCATTGTTCATAAAAAGCACCTCGCTTATGATCAGGATAGTTCTATTGTAACACAGAGGGAAAGAGTTTTGTGGGTGAAAAACAAAAATCCCGAAAAAGGGCACGCAAAGCGCTCCTTTCCGGGAAGGGCTCATTGGGAACCGGCACTGAACCGGGGCAGGCTTTTGAACCCGATCAGCCGGATGCTGAATGGAGCTTGGTGCACAGACGGAAGATGCCGCCAGCCGGTGGTGCAAAAGACAAGGAACACGCCGAACGCAATGGGCGCCACCGAAGCCTTGAGAGCCCACAAAGCCGTGAGAGCGAAGGCGAGGATGGTGCGCACGGCGTGCGGGCGCACCACGACCAGCACAGAAAAGAAAATATACCAGAATGCCAGATGCAGCACCACCGCATCCTGCGGCAGAAGAGCCAGCAAAGCGCCAAACGAAGCGGCAATGGCCTTGCCGCCCTTGAAATGCGCAAAGGGCGAAAAAGCGTGGCCCAGAACCGGCGCGGCGATCACCAGCGAAAAGCCGGGAGTGTCCGCTGTTACATAATTCAGCGCAAGCCAGACCGGCAGATACCCTTTGGCGAGATCGCAGAAAAGCGACAGGATGCCCACGGCCCTGCCGCCGTATTTGAAGGCGTTGGCTGCACCGGGGTTGTGATCCGCAGCCTCGGTGCGCACATCCACCCCTTTCAGCACAAGGGGCAGAAAGGCACTGTACAAAATGCTGCCGCTTAAAAAACCAAGGACCGCAAACAGAACGATCACGGCTGGTTCCCCCTTTCGGCCCAAAGCTGTTCCAGCTTGTCGCACACGGCGTCTGCCGCCCGGTTTGGAATGCCCTTTTGGGCGGTGAGCATGGCATCCCGGTGCTCGGGGCCGGTGCAGAGAAGGCGGGCAGCCTTGCTTTGGGTGCGGGCGCTGTCGGGCGCATAGGCCATGCCGCGGCTCACAAAAAAGTTTTGATTGTAGGTTTCACACCCGGGAATGGCATTTCGGAAAATCAGCGGGGTGCCCACCACAGCTGCCTCGGTGCTGGAAAGGCCGCCGGGCTTGGTGAAGGTCACATCCGCTGCCCGCATGAGCAAAGGCAGGCGGCGCTCATAGCCACGGATCTGGACATCGTCCCGTTTTGCATAGCGCTTTTCCAAAGACTCCTTTTCGGCTTTGTTGGAGCCGCAGACCACAACAATGTACGGCTCAAAGCGCTGGCGGGAAAGCAAGGCGTCGATCAGGTCCTTCTGGTTGCCGTGGCCCATGCTGCCGCCGGCAAGCAGCACCACCGGGCGCTCCTGCGGCAGGTCCAGCATCTCCCGGGCCTGCTGCTGGGTCAGCTCCTGTGAGCACTCCTCGCTCACCGGAATGCCGCAGGGCAGCAGCAGGCTGGGGTCTACCCCGTGCTGAACGAATTCTTCGATCAGATCCGGGTGGGGAATGGTCATGCAGTCGCAGAGGACTTCCTCCCAGAAGGGGCTGCAGGTGTAGTCGGTGGTGATGGAAATAAAGGGAATGTCCAGCTCGCCCTTTTTGCGCAGGGCAGTGAGCGCCTGTGCCGCAAAAATATGGCTCACAACAACCGCATCATAGTGGTTTGCGGCAAATTCCTGCCGCAGACGGCGGACAAAGCATTTGTTGATATAGTAGATGGGGGATTTGTGATGGGGGGTGGACACTGCCGCACCTGCCTTATAAAGCAGGTTGAACATTTTGGGAGCCCGGTTCACCACCGCAACATAAGCCCCGCAGACTTCTTTGGAAACAAAGTCGCTGGCAAGGGCCAGAAAGTCCACCACCTTGCAGGTGTGGCCGCGGCGGCGCAGGGCCTGAGCAACCGCCTGGGCTGCTGCGTTGTGGCCTCCGCCGGTATTGCAGGACATGATCAGAATGTTCATGGTGCGCTCCTTTCCGTGTTTTGTGATGTTACAGTTATTATAAAAGAAACCCCGCAAAAAAAACAGAGTCAATTTTATGCGGATGTATAAAACCGGCAGATTTGGACGAATATCCGCACAAAAAGACAAATTCTTCTGAAAGCCGCAAAGCCGGATAAAAAAACCTGCCTCCCGTTTGAAGGGAAAGCAGGTTTTCTTTCAAATCACTTGTTTTCGTTCCAGATGGGTTCTTTCAGCATCCAGCGGCCGAATTCATCTTTGTAGAAGAGGTCGCGGTTGTAGAATTTGTCAATGATGGCCCAGAATTCCTTCTCGGTGTAGCCGCAGAACTCGCAGAACTCACGCACACAGCGGGGGTCCAGGCTGCCGTCCCGCTCTTTGATGATGGGAATGGCTTCTTCCCGGGTCATCATGCCGTAGCGGATGTAGCGGGCGGTGTAATCGGTGGCGGCAGCATGGCCGAATTTGGGGTACTTGAGCCAGGAGTGCACCAGATAAGCCGGGCTGTCGATCTGGTCGAAGTTTTCGGCGTGATGGGTGCGGTCCCACTCGTGGGTCAGATCGTGGAAGCCGTGCTCCTTGGCAATCATATAGTTCTTGTAGCTGTTCCAGGGCAAAAAGTAGCTCATGTAGAAGGGGTCCAGCCGCTGCAGCTCTTCTGGGGTGGGGGCCTTGGTCAGGGCAAGGTCGTTGAGCGAAACGCCGTAGCTGACCAGCTCATCATCCGGGAAGCCGACGGCCACGCCGTTTTCGATCTGGCCCCGGGCGCTGTAAGTCTCTTCGTCTGCGTTTCCGCCGTATTCAAAGCTCACGTTCTCGCCGTAGCACAGAAGCGGGGTGTTGAACTTGAGGGCCATGTGCAAAGGAAAGGTGTAGATCAGACGGTCGATATACCAGGTGGGCTTGCCGTACTTTTCAAAGAAGGCACGCATCAGGATCTTCTGGGCCTTGATGTTGGGCTTGCAGCTGATGATGGGGCAGCCGAAGGCCTCCGAGATGTTTTTCAGGTTGTGCTTGCCGGCTTCGGTCATGGGGAAGTTGTCCTCGGCACAGAACAGGATGGGGTTCATGTGCATGACTTCCTTCAGGATGTAGACCTGGAAGTGGCTGTCCTTGCCGCCGCTTGCAGCCACGGCACAGTCATAGCCGCCGGGGCCGTTGCAGCCGCGGTATTTGTCACAAAGGGCTTCGAATTCCTTCCAGCGGGCGGCCCAGTCCACTTCTTTGCGGTGCTCATAATGGCGGCAGGCGCTGCAAACGCCCTCTTCGTCAAAGGTGATTCCGGGACGGGTGTCCGGCATGGTGCATTTCTTGCAGTATTTCATAACGCAGATTCCTTTCTTCATTGAAAATCTGTTTTTCAAGAGAAAACGCGGGCGATATGCCCGCTGATGTATTCAGTATAACACAAAAGCCGACCCCCATACCAGCCTTTTTGCGAAAAAAGGTCAAAAGGGGATCGGCTGCTTTTGATTATTCGGCAAACTGCTTTTTGCAGCGCACCAGCAGAAAAACAAGTAAGAACAGGCTTTGGGTGCCGATGCCCGCGATGGTGGCAAAGGCTGTGCCCCAAACGCCGCCGGCCCGGATGAAAAGGGGGCTGGCCGCAAGCGCGGCCAGAAGGCCCGCAAGGCAGCTCACGATCAGGCCTGTCATGGCCCGGGCGATGGTGAGCAGGTTGCACAGCACGGTGGCGGCAATGGTAAGCACGGTGGCCGCAACCAGCGGCTGCAGGAGGCCCGCATAGTCCAGGATCTCCGGGGTGGTGGGGTACAGGATGGAAAGCCCCCAGCGGCCCAGCAGCGCACAGCCGGCGGCACCGGCTGCCCAGATGACCAGCAGCGCACCGCCCAGCAGGGCAAGGCCCTTGTAGTAACCGGTTCGGTCACGCCCGTTCCACAGGCGGGCAAAGGTGGTGATGAAGGGAACGAACAGGTAGATGACCGCCACCTGCAAAATCATAACCGGTAGGAACACGTTGGCAAAATAGCTCAGCTGCACCTCACCGGCGATCCGCTCACAGAAATAGCGGGGGACCGATGGAATGGAGGTGTTGAGGCTGGCGTAAACCGCAAGCGGTGCGCATTCCAGCAAAAGGGCACCCACACCGGGACCGCCTTTTTGGGAAAAATCGGCCTGCTTTTTTGCAAGGGGGATGTCCGCAAAAAGCACATAGACCGCGTTGAGTACAAACAAAGCGCCCAGTGTGAGGACCAGATCTTTGGTGAACACAAGGCCCAGGGTCACGGTGACGGCGGTCACAAGGCCGCGCACCCCAAAGCTGATGCCCACAATGTCCATCCGCTCGGCCCTTTGCAAATAGCCGTGCCACACATCGCTCCAGCTTTCCACCAGCCGGTAGCCGGTGTACAGCAGGATCACCCACCGCTGCCGGGCAGAATAGGCATTGATAAAGGCAAAGCCCATGCACCCGGCAAAGGCCAGGGCAAGGGTGGCATAGCGGCTCAAAAGGTAGGTGCGGTCGGTGTATTTTGCGTCAAGATCCGAAACCTGAAAGGTGCGCATGCCAAACGCGGCAACGCTCAAACAAACATTGGCAATGGTCATTGCGGTGGCCAGCATCCCGTTTGCGGCAATGCCCGCAAAGGCGGTGACCAGCAGGTTCATGGAGGCCTGGCACACATAGAACAGCAGGCTGCCGGCGGTGTTGAAGAGCAAATTCTTCCGAAGCTGTTTTTCCATGAAGCCTCCTTATTTTACATAGGGACGGATGCGGTCTTCCATGGCTTTGGCCTTATCCCCGGGCACCCAGGCTTTTTCCACATAGCCGTAGATGCGCTGTGCAAAATCGGCAAGGCCCTTGTGGAAGAAAAACACCTTTTGGGGCTTGAGATGGAAGAAAAACAGGATGTGAACGCCCCAGAGCGCAAAGAACTTGAGCCAGTTGAAATGAGGGGTGAAGCCCTCACCCATGGGCTTTGCCCGGGGGGGATTTTTGAGCACCTCTTCCAAAAGATCGGCCATGCGCTTGTAGGCGGGCGCATCGCTTGGGTCAAAATAGCCCTCGATCACATCCTTTGCGATGGGGAAGGGCGGGTCCTTTTCGGCCATGGCACAAGCGAATTCTTCGTAGCTGGTGATATAGCGGGCATCTTTGTAAATGACCGGGTCATATTCGTGCTCAATGGGCACCGGGCGCAGGATGTGGCAGCTTTTGCCGGCCATGTAAACCTCGGCAATGGCGGTGCTCATCCAGATGGAGATGGAGTCTGCCGCAACGATCCAGTCTTTCACACTGCGCTCAAAGATCACATGGAAGTTGGGCCGTTTTTTGCTCAGCTGGGAAAGAGCGGGGCTGTTCCACTCGCTGGGGTGGCGCCGGTAGACAAGCTCCACCTCCGGGTGGCTTTCCAGATACCGGTCGAACCAGTCCAGCGTTTCTTTCATGCTGATGCGGTTGGTGGCGGCAAAGCCGGTGAAATCGGTGCCGGCCATTTCGCTCAGCTCCTTTACCTCCTGCTCGGTCATGCTGGCATAGCCGAAGCTGGAAATGTAAAGGTGCAGCTCCTTTTTGGGGTCAAGGCCGAATTCCTGGCAGAGCTGCTGTTTGTCTGCATAATAGCCCTTGAATTCCGGCCGCAGAAAATCCATCATCACCGCACCGGTCACCGGGCAGTTTTTACGCTCCATGCCGTGGCTCACCAGGCGGTCGGCGGTGCGGCTGCCCCAGCAGGTCTGCACGCATTTTTTGGCGTTGCCGCTCATGTTGAACCAGTCGCCTTCCTCCTGATCGTCCGAAAGCATCTGCTCCCAGTGGAGGTTCACGATCTTGTCAAGCCTTCCCACGTTGTTGTAAACATGGCTGTTGATGGCTTCGTTGTCATACATGCAGCTGGAAACCAGCACCCGGGGCTTTTTCCAGGTGAAGTATTTCAGCTTTTTGCGGTCCAGCAGCTGGCGGATCTCGGCGGTGTAGCCCCGGCGCTCCAGCTCCAGCTTTAAAAGCAGATCGCTTTCGTATTCCCGAACGGTGTGTTCGTATAAAATCAGAAAATCAAGACCCACAGTGAAAATGCCTCCCTCAGCCCAGATCGGTGAACAGCTGGGCTGTCCAGTCCGGCAGGCCGTATTTCATATCCAGGTGGAAACCGTCAAAGAACTGGCGGTCATCATCGTATTTTGGGCGGTTGTGCCATTCATAGTCCAGCACCGAAAAGCCCAGCTCATCGGCTTTTGCCCGAAGCTCCGGCAGCACCTCGTTTTCCATGGCCAGGTCGATGCCGTAAGGGGTGCAGCTTTCGGTCAGCACGATATCCGCCATGGGCGGCAGCACCACCGTGAGCCGGACGCCCTGCTCCTGACAGCGGCGGGCGGCGGCGTAAAAGCGGTCCAGCTGCTGGCGGTTGAGGGTCCAGCCCTCGCAGCGGGCTTTCAGTGCGCCGGGGTAAAGGGCAAGCTTTGTGTGCAGCGGGTACACCGTGCCGTCCGGGCCGGTGTAATCCTTTGGCGATACCCAGTCGCCGGTTTCGTTTTCCATTTGAGCCTGGGCCCAGCTGAGGCCGGTTTTGCCGCCGGAGGTGGAAATCATCCACTGCACCCAGGAGGAAAGCCGGGTGAGCATATTCACGTTGTATTCCAGGTTGAAAAAGTAAGCGAAGGGGTTGTCCAGCGTTTTCTGCAGGCTGGTCATCCGGTCGGCATCATAGGTGGTGGTGAGGGTGTAGAACGAAAGCCCGAACACCACTTCCGAAAGCTCCGGGTTGTGGTCTAAGGCCCAGTTCAGCACGTCCACCCCTTCCCGCAGAGAAGCCCCGCCGAACGCCAGGTTCTGCCAGGGGCGGCCGCTTACCGCTTCCACCTGCTGCATATCGAAATGGGCAAGGCGGGAATCGCCGATGATGATGCGGCTGCCCGGCTGCTGTTCAAAGCTTTTCAGCCGGGCAATGGGGGCCTCGCCGCCGCCGGCAGAGCGCAGCCCGAAATAATTGTTGGGCTCAAAGGCTGCAAAAAGGCAGAAGTAAAGTGCCACCGGCAGCAAAAGCAGCGCGGTTTTTTTCAGGATGCGGCCCATGCAGAGCACTCCTTTCCGTTTGTTTGTCGTTTAGAAACCGCCGTAGGCAAAGCTGCCCCCGGCAAAACCGCCGTTCTGCATCACCAGACCGGCAAAGGAAAGAAGCACCAGTGCATAGTAAAGCACCCAGCGCAGAACCGGCTTCTGTGCAGCCAGCACCTGCTCTTCATCCTTGTTTTTAAAGCTGAAATTCCGTTTTACATCCAGCCAAACGGCAAGGATGAGCGAAACCGCCAGGAACAGCACAAAGGCGGCGGCCATCAGGGGCTGGGCATAGAAACCGTCCAGAACGGCCTGCCGGCTCTCCGAAACAAAGCGGGGAAAAGACCAGCCTTTGAACCAGCCGGCCAGAATGGCAAAGGCATCCCGGATGCCCCGGCTTTCGCCTGCGGCTGCGCCCACGTTTGAGCCCATGGCAAAAAACACCATGCCAAAGCTCCACAGGCAGAACACCCCGGCCCGCTTTGCCCACAGCACCCGGCCGGGAGTCTTGCGCCGGGGCTTGCCCAGCTTTTGGTGGGCGATCTCTTCACCGGCCCGGTAAAGGCCCTGCAAAAGGCCCCACACAACAAAAGGCAGGGTGCTGCCATGCCAAAAGCCGGAAACAAAAAACACGGTGAATACGCAGAACACCGGCGAAAAGCGGCTCACCCTGCGGCCCAAAAGCGGGACCTTGGAAACATCGGCCCAAACAAGGGGGGTGAACAGATAATCCTGAAGCCAGCCGGAAAGGCTGATGTGCCAGCGGCTCCAAAAGCCGGAGAAGTTGGTGGCAAAAAAGGGCGTTTTGAAGTTTTCCGGAATTTCAAGGCCCAGCAGAAGGGCGCTGGCACGAGCCATTTCGGAATAGCCCAGAAAGTCAAAATAAAGGTAAAGGGTGTAAAAAACAGTGGCAAGCAGAAGGGCAGGCCCCCCGTGGCCGGGAATATCCCCGAAAACCTGGGAAACATAAACCATCAGCACATCCGCAACCGCTACCTTTTTAAACAGGCCCAGCCCAAACAGCCGCATGGCCCGAACGGTGCGCTGTGCATCGAAGCGGTGCTCCTGCTCAAGCTGGGGCAGCACCAGGCGGGCCCGGCAGATGGGACCGGCGGTGATGCAGCCGAAAAAGCACAGGAAGGCAGCAAGGGAAACAAAATCCCGCTGGGCGGGCATATCCTTTCGGCTCACGTCCACCAGATAGCTGATGGCGGCAAAGCTGTAAAAGCTGATGCCTAAGGGAAAGGGCAGCCGGTGAAGCATACCCGGCGCAATGGGCAGCATCGGCAAAACCAGGTTGTAATATTTGAAAAGGGCCAGAACCGCCAGCAGAACGGCAATGCCAAGGCCGATCAAACGCCTGCGGCGGTTTGCCGGGGCCTTTTCGATGGAAAGCGCCAGCCTCCAGATGAAAAGACTGCACAAAATAAGCAAAGCCGCCGGTACAAACGGCCAAATGCCGGAAAATGCACTTCCAGAAGGCCGGTTCCACCAGTAAAACAAAAGGCTTGCAGCCAGCAGAACACCGTTCTGCCAGCCTTTTGGGGAAAGCTTCAGATAAACGAAGGCTGCCAGCGGCAGAAAGGCAAAATAGGAAAGACTCTGAAAACTCAAGGGCCGGGAGCTCCTTTCTTATTGAATAAGTTCTCAACCATTTATTATACAGGCTGGCCGCTTTACTGTAAAGAGGTGTGTTTTTCTTGAAATCGGGGGGGATTTATATTATACTTAAAGCTGCTAATAACAAAACAACAACCCGATTCACTGGGTGAAGGAGATATCATTATGGCAAATACGGTAATGGTAACCGGTGCTGACGGCTTTATCGGCAGCCACCTGACAGAAGAACTGGTACGCAAGGGCGAGAAGGTCAAGGCTTTTTGCTATTACAATTCCTTTGGCAGCTGGGGCTGGCTGGATTCTCTGCCTTCTGAGATCAAAAACGAGATCGAAGTGTTTATGGGCGATATCCGTGACCCCAACGGTGTGCGCCATGCCATGGAAGGGCAGGACATCGTGTATCATCTGGCTGCCCTCATTGCAATCCCGTTCAGCTATCACAGCCCGGACAGCTATGTGGACACCAACATCAAGGGCACCCTCAATGTGCTGAATGCTGCCCGCCAGGTGGGCACCAAGCGCCTGCTGGTGACCTCCACCAGCGAGGTTTACGGCACCGCCCAGTATGTTCCCATTGATGAAAAGCACCCCTACCAGGGCCAGAGCCCCTATTCGGCAACCAAGATCGGTGCCGACCGCCTGGCTGAAAGCTTTTACCGCAGCTTCGATCTGCCGGTCACCATCGTGCGGCCCTTCAACACCTATGGCCCCCGTCAGAGTGCCCGTGCGGTCATTCCCACCATCATCACCCAGCTGCTCAGCGGCCAGACCGAGATCAAGCTCGGCAGCCTGACGCCCACCCGTGACTTCAACTATGTGAAGGACACCGCTGCGGGCTTCATGGCCCTTGCCGGCTGCGAGAAGGCCATCGGCCAGGAAGTGAACATTGCCACCGGCGTTGAGCACTCCATCGGAGATCTGGCAAACGAGCTGATCCGCCAGATCAACCCCGAAGCACGCATCATCTGTGATGAACAGCGCCTGCGCCCGGAAAAGAGCGAAGTAAACCGCCTTTTGGGCTGCGCCGACAAGATCCGGTCGCTCACCGACTGGAAGCCGGCCTATACCTTTGAGGAGGGTCTTGCCGAAACCATCAAATTCCTGCGTGCAAATCTGGATCAGTACAAGCCGGAAGTGTACAACCTGTAAGCTCTGCGAAAAAGCGCAGGGCCCTGCCAGCAAAACAGCCGGGCTGACTTTTTTTAAAGCCGGCCCGGTTTTGCGGCATTTTGGGGCGGGTTCCTGCCTGTAAAAAGATTGTGATCGAGAGGATCTATGAAAGCTCTGAAAAACAAAAAGGCGGGGCGCTTCCTGCCGGCAGCGGGCTGGCTGCTGGGGGCCTTGGCCGCCGCGGCCGGGGCAGCGGCCCTGGTTTATTACTGGCGGGTATTTTATTATCTGGATGCCCGGGGCGTGGCCCCGCTGCCTTTGTATGGGGCGGCGGCAGGCCTCGCTTTGCTTTGTGTATTGGCGGTGTACCTGTGCCACCGCTTTATCCCCACGTTGGACGCCAAAGCCGCCGCGGCCATTTTTTTGTGCGGCGCCTTGTTCTGCTTTGCAAACCCGCCGCTGCAGACCCCGGATGAAACCAACCATTTTCTGCGCAGCTGGTCCTTGAGCTGCGGGCATTTCGATTTTGATGCCCAGCGCATTTATCCGCAGGATGTGGCAAAGCTGGTGGAAAGCTTCCCCGGGGCGTATGTGGCCTCCCACACCAGTCAGGGCATGGGCATGGATGGGGACGGCAACCCCAAAAGCTACACCACGGCAGGCTATGCCCTGAAACAGCGGGGCGAAAACGGCCGGGTGGAAGGCATTTTGGATGGATTTTCCGCTTACCGAAACGGAGTGCCCGCTGAAAAACAGCTGGGCGAGCCCTATTTCTTTATGACCGTTTCCATGCTGCCCCAAGCTTTGGGTATTCTGGCGGCCCGGCTGCTGGGCTTTGGCGCCCTTGGCTGCATGTATGCCGCAAGGCTGGCAAACCTTGCCGCATACACGGCGCTTTGCTGGCTGGCCCTTAAAAACTGCCGGCGGTATAAGCCGGTGTTCCTTGCATTCATGCTGCTGCCCCTGAGCCTTTACATGGCGGCATCGGTGAGCTATGATGCCACCCTTCTGGGCTTTTACTACCTGGTGGCCAGCTTCTACTGCAAGGATGAGATCACCGACAGCGACATCGGCTGGTTCATTTTTGCCTTTGTGATGATGAACCTGGCAAAACCCTATATCAACCTGTTGTGGATCGCTCTGCCGCTGGTGCTGCCCAAAACCGCCTGGAAGACCCGGTGGAAAAAGTGGCAGCTGGCAGCGGTGTGCCTTGTGGGCGGGTTTGCCCTGGGCAAGTTTTTTGACTGGTACGGAACGGTGTTCCGCTACAACTACCCCTATGTGGGCCGGCAGATCGCCGGTGCGGCCGAGGTGCCTCAGCTTTTGGGCATTTTGCAGAACCCCTTCCGTTACGTTTCGGTGCTGCTGGGCAGCTTTTATGAAAACGATTTCTTCATCGGGCAGCTGGGGCTGTTCGGCGCGCTGGATCTGGAAGTGGGGTTCATCAGCTGGATGAGCCCGCTGGTGCTGCTGTTTGCGGCGGCCCTTTCGGTGCACGAAAAAAGCAGCCTGCGGCTGCGGCCTGCCCTGGGGCTTGGAGCGCTGAGCATTGTTTACATTGCGGGTGCGGCCACGGCCATGTATATCACCAGCACCCCGGTGGGCATGATCCGCATCATCGGGCTGCAGGCCCGGTATTTCCTGCCGGCCTTCCTCATGCTGTTTGTTTTGCTGGCGGCGCTTTTGAGCCATGTGCTGGAGCCCCGCCTGGAGCAGGGGCAGAAAAAAGCCCACACGCTGGCCCTGGGCACCTCGGCGGCCTTTGGCGCGGTGGGTGCCGTGCTCTTGTTCCAGCATTATTTCATCGGCCCGGTGTTCACCATCCGGTGACGGGGCCCTTTCAAATCCGATTGCAAAGGAGGTGCAGCAGATGGCTGTTTTGAACGGGCTGCTGGCACTTGCCGCGATACTTGTTTTCTGCGGCTTTTTGGCCCGAAGGTTCGATCTGGATGCGGCACTGCTGGTGCTGCCGGTCATGGGGGGCATTGCCCTGTGGATCTGGCTTTGGGGCATTTTCGGCTTTCTTTGGCTGGGCGGCGCTCTGGTTTGGGCGCTGGCGGCGCTTTCGCTGGGCTGGCTCATTTACAAAAAGGAACTGGCAGAAGCGGCCAAAAAGCTGCTGGTGCCCGGCGTTTTGTTCTTTGCCGGCACGTCGCTTTTTTTTCTTGGGCTGTTTTGCATCACAAAGCCCATGTTCATCAGCTGGGATGAATTCACCTTCTGGGGCACGGCCTGCCGGCTGACAAAGCTTCAGAACGTGCTGCACCCTGCGGCCGAGGGGATGCTGCTGGCAAGGGGATACAACCCGGGTCTGCCGGTGCTTGCGTATTTCTTCCAGTTTTTCGGCTCCGGGTTTTCTGAGTGGAGCGTTTATTTTGCGCTGGACAGCCTGTTTGCGGCGGCTTTGGCTGCTGTGGCGGCTGCACTTGGCAAAAAGAACTGGCCGGCCTCGGTGCTGCTTTTGTGCACCGGGCTTTTGGTTCCGTTCTTTTTTGCGCAGCCGGCTCTGGGCGGCGTTTCCAATGTGTATGTCACCGCAATGGGCGATTTGTTTTTGGGCAGTGTGTTCGGTGCCAGCCTGTGCATCTACCTGCACTCCGGGGGCAAAACCCCGGGTTTTGTGCTCACCGGCGTTTCGCTGTGCTTTTTGACCCTTATCAAAGATATGGGCCTTGCCTATGCGCTGATCGCGGCGGGCACCATCTGCCTGGATCATCTGTTTGCGGCAGGAAAGCCCACCCTGCGCCGCTTTGGAAAAACCGTGGCTGCCGGCCTTGGGCTGGCGGTGCCGGTGCCGGTGGTGTATCTTTTGTGGAGCCGCTATGTGGCTTCGGTTTCCGGGCTGGACAAGGGCACTTTGGGCAACTGGGAAAAGCAGCTGAGCCCGGTGGATATGGTCGTAACCGGAACCCGGCAGCTGCTGGGGCTGGAAGAGCCCACCGAGCGGGTGGCCGCAGTGCGGGACCGGATGCTGGCTTCGCCCTTCAATATCCCGGTCTGCCTTTTGGGCGCCGGTGTGCTGGCCCTGGCGCTGATCTTTGCGGTGATGGGCGTTTCGGCCCTCTGCCTGCCCAAGGGAGAAAAGCACCAGCCCATCCTGATGGCGGCCGTGCTCACACTGGGGCTTTTGGCTTTTCTTGTTTTCCACTTTTTCCTTTATGCCTTCATGTTTGCAGAGCAGGAGGCGCTGGTGCTCAAAGATTACAGCCGATACATCGGGCCTTATTATCTGGGCTTTTTCCTGTTGGCACTGGGCTTTCTTTCAAAAAGCCGGGAAGAAGGAAATCTGCCCCGGCTCAGCCGTCTTGTGCTGCTGGGCCTGCCCCTTGCCTTTGGGGCGCTGATCGCCCTGAGAGGGACCCCGGCGGCAGGTTTTCTGGATTATCCCAGAAGCCTTTACTCCGAGCGGGAAGAGATCGACCGGCGAGCACAGCAGGTGAATCCGGAGCTTTCCTGGGGAGATAAGGTGCTGCTCATCAAGCAGGGGGAGCGGGGCACCGGCTGGAACTATTACGGCTATGCCCTGAATGCTACCCTTTCGGGGGGCTTTGGCGGCTTTGGCTACGGCCACCCGGACGATTACACCTGGCCCACCACCCACATGAACATCGTGAGCCCGGATGCGGCAGGGGAGGATGTCCCCGAGGTGTACCCCTACCAGACGGTGTGCGATGTGGAGGATCTGAAGCTCTTTTTGTTGGACAAGCGCTATGACTACCTGCTGGTGGATACGCCGGATGAATATTTTTCAAAGGAGCTTGCGCCGGCCTTTGGGCTTGAGGGCCTGCCTTTGGAGCGGACCGACCGGGATTATCTGGTGAAGATCGAGTACACCGGCGATTCCGTGGGCTGGAGCCTTGTGAACGGAGGGGACGGAAGATGAAAAACGGAAAAATGCGTCCCACTGCCCGCCTTTTGGCGGCGGCCTATCTTGCAGGAGCTTTGATTTTTCTGTTTGCGGGCATTCTTCGCCTGGGGCGGGGTGTTTATTATGAAAGCAAGGGGCTTCGGGCAGAGGAAACCCTGGGCCTTGCAAGCTTTGAAACCATCAGCGTGAAGCCGCTGGAAACCGATGAGCCGGGAGAATGGTATGTTTCCACCGATGAGGACCCGCAGCTTCACCTGAAAAGAGAACTGTATCTGGACAGCGCCCGGCTGCGGCTTTTTCAAAAGCAGGAGGGCTTTGCGGCGGTGCTTTACTGGAAAGAGCCCGGCCAGGCCGATTTTTCCCAGGCGCAGTCGGTTTATGGAAAGGAAACCGAGCCCGGCTGCTTTGAGTTCGATCTGGGCGGAAAACGTGTCAGCGAGCTTCGCATCGACCCGGACAGCGCCGGTGGCGTGATCACCCGCATGGACGGCTTTGCCCTGAACCCCGAAAGCCCCTTCAAAACGGCCTTCCGCTTTGGGGCAAAGCAGCTTTTGATGCTGCTGGTGCTGCCGCTTTTTGCCGCGGCCTTCTGGCTGGAAGCAAAAGCGCTGTTCAAAAAAGAAGCCTGATCTGCCTTTCAAAAAGAGGCAGAAACAAAGGAGAACGAAATTGCTTTATTTTGATTTGGTATTGAGCCTTGGGGCCCTGTTCCTGCTCTGTGCTTTCTTCACCCTCAAAGCAGGGCTGCACAGTGCGCTGGCTCCGCTGGTTTCGCTCAGCTGCATTTCCAGCTGGTTTGCGGTTGCCGGTGTGGCAGACCTTTTGAAGCCCGCCGGCTGGGTGCTGTATCTTGTGTGCCTGGGGCTTGGCATCTGGGCCTTTTGGGGGTGCAGAGAAAAAGCCCGCTGGAAACAGCTGATAAGCCCCGGTGCGATGGTGTTTTGGGTGCTGGCCGTGTTTTTTGCGGTTTACTTTTCGGTGCGCCAGCCCATGTTCAGCGAATTCGATGAATTCAGCTTTTGGGGCACCGCTGCCCAGATGACCAAAACCACCGACCGGCTGTACACGGTGGGGGAATACGGCACCCCCTGGCTGCCCAGCCAGAACCCGGGCCTTGTGATGCTGGGCTATTTCGCCCAGTTCTTCGGCCGGTTTGCCCATTTCAAGGTCTACCTGGGTTATGACCTGATGCTGTTTGCCTGCATTGCGGCGCTGGTGGGCGTGGTGGAAATGAAAAACTATAAGCTGGCGGTGCCGCTTGCGGTGATCGGCTGGCTGACCCCCTGGTTCCTCACCACCTACAACCGCACCATTTTTGTGAGCAAGGTCTACATGAGCGCTTACGGCGATATCCCCGCCGGCATGCTCATTGGCGGTGCGGCGGCGCTTTGGTTTGCCCTGCGCAAAAAAGGCGGCCCTCTCTGGACCATCCTGCCGGTGCTGGCGTTCCTTGCCAACATCAAGGACAATACCTTCCCGCTGGCGCTCATCACGGCGGCCTTGATCGCAGCTGACTATTTCCTTTTCGGCTATGAAGAAAAATGGCGCACTGGCTGGGCAAAGCGGCTGGGCTTTTCGGCCCTGTGCATGGCATCGCCGCTGGTGCTTTACAAGATCTGGGGCTCCTACATTGCACGGCTGGTGATCGCAAACAGCGAGGCCGGCGGCATGGGCGCCACCAGCGAGGACACCATCAGCGTTGCCATCAACGGCACCCGGCTTTTGCTGGGCCTGCCGGTGCCGGAATATTACCAGGTGCGGGCAGAGCGGTTCTTTGACGTTGCCCGCCGGATGAAAGCGGAATTTTACAGCCCGGACAAAGCCCTTTCGGCCGTCGGCCAGGGGGTGGTGGTCGCGGTGCTGATTTTGTGCATCTTTTTGGCGGCGGTGCTGTTTGCGAAAAATGCCCGGGACCGGCTGCGGGCGGCCATGTGGATGGTGGGCAGCACTTTGGGCTTTGCCGCCTACAATTATGTGCTCACCCTGTGCTACGGCTTTATCTTTAAAGAGTTCCAGGCAGAGCGCCTGGAAGACTACAACCGCTATATGACCACCTATTACATCGGCTGGTTTTTGATGGCGGCGGCGGTGCTGGCCTGGGTGATCCAGACCGGAAAATGCCGCCTGCTTTTGAACACCGGCCTTTTGGCCTTCAGCGTGCTGATGCTGCTGCGGGTGAATATGCTGGTGCTGCCCCAGTTCAGCGTTCTGGGCTTTTCGGATGCGGAATTTGCCGACCAGAAGCTGATGCAGCAGAAGGCCGAAGCGGTGAAAACCGCCATGGGGGACGACAGCCGGGTGTTCCTTGTTACCCAGGGCGACAACGGCCTGAAATGGTTCACCTACGGCTGCTATCTGCAGCCCAATGTGCTGGATTACAGCGGCTGGGAGCAGGATAAGGAAACCGGCCGCTGGGGTGCCGGCGGCGGGACCTTCGGCCTGCCGGAAAATACCCCCGACCCCGAGCAGCCTGGTGCCATCTATTACCACTCCTACACCCCAGAGGAGCTGGAAAAAGCCATCCGGGAAAGCGGCAGCCGCTATGTGTTTGTGGAAAAGCTGGACCCCGGCTTTGCGGCGGCCTACGGAGCCTTGTTTGAAGACGGCCTTTCGGCGGCTGAAAACCATGAGACCCTGCTTTATAAGGTGGAGGACGGCCTGTTTGCCCCGGTGGCCATGGAGGTGCCCAATTGAAACAGAATAAATGGAAAGAAAAGCTCTCCATTCCGGCTTTGTGCTATGCGGTGTGTGTGCTGGTGTGGCTTATTGGCGGCATCTGGTCCTTTGGGCGGGATATGATCACCAAAAGCACCGGCAGCCTTTATGAATTTTCCATGCAGGCGCAGGATTTTGAGCTTGTGAATATGCACAAAGCCCCGGAAGGGCCGTATGTGAACGAGAACAGCGACCCCCAGATGATCTGGCAGAATACCGACGGCATCACTCTGCGCACTCTGCGCATGGAAGCCGAGTTTTCACACAGCCCCCGGGAGATGTGCCTTTACTACACAAACAAACCCGATGAGCCCTTTGGGGTGAACAAGCGGGTGTTTGCGCAGCAGAAAAACGACGGCACCTATCTTTACACCCTGCCGGCAGGCAATATCGCTGCCCTTCGGCTGGACCCCTGCAGCCCGGATGAAGAAAAAACCGTGGAAATGCGGTTCGGCGATTTCAAGGTGAACGAGCCGGTGGCCTTCTGGATGTATTTTGCCCCCGGCTGGTACGGCTTTTTCCGGATGCTCCTCTATCCGGCGCTGGCGGCAGCGGCCCTGTCACTTGCTCAGGAGGCGTATGTGTGGTATAAATCTAAGAGGAAGAAATAACGGCCGGGCCCCTTCAGGCGGCTGCAGGCTCTGAAATACATGTTTTGAAAAAGGGAAAAGAGGTTTTTATCATGGCAGATTTTATTCCTCTGTCGGTACCGAATTTTTGCGGAAACGAGAAAAAATATGTGGATGAGGCGCTGGAAGGCGCCTGGGTTTCCACCAGCGGCGCAAAGGTGGGCGAGTTTGAAAAGGTGGTTGCCGATTATGTGGGCATGCCCCAGGCAGTGGCCTGCTCTTCCGGCTCTTCCGGCCTGCATCTGGCTGCTCTGGTGTCCGGCATTCAGCGGGGCGACGAGGTGATCGTTCCGGCGCTTACCTTCATTGCTTCGGTGAACCCCACCACCCGTTATGTGGGTGCGGAGCCGGTGTTCATCGGCTGTGATGAGAGCTGCTGCCTGGACCCGGATGCGGTGGAGGACTTCTGCCAAAACCACTGCACTTTGAAGGAAGACGGCCTTTACAACAAAAACACCGGCGCCCATGTGAGCGCCATTGTGGTGGTTCATGTGTTCGGTAATCTGGCCGACATGCCCCGTTTTTTGGAAATTGCAGAGAAATATAAGCTCATCCTCATTGAGGATGCGGCCGAGGCGCTGGGCACCCTCTACACCGAGGGCCCTCTGGCCGGAAAATTTGCCGGCACCATCGGCGATGTGGGCGTTTACAGCTTCAACGGCAATAAGATCATCACCACCGGCACCGGCGGCATCCTGGTTTCCAACCATGAGGACTGGGCAAACCATGCACGCCACCTGTCCACCCAGGCCAAAACCGATGTGGTGCAGTTCTATCACGACGAGCCGGGCTACAACTACCGCATGACCAACCTGGATGCCTGCTTGGGCCTTGCCCAGATGGAACTTCTGGAAGGCTTCATCCAGCACAAGATGGAGCGGTATGAGCAGTATAAAGCTGCGCTGGACGGGGTGAACGGCTTTAAGATCCTGCCATTCCGGGAGGGCACCCGCTCGAACCACTGGTTCTACTGCCTGGAGCTGCCGGAGCGGCTGGACCGGGATGCGGTGATCGATGCCCTGACTGAAAACAAGATCCAGACCCGCCCGGTGTGGGCGCTCATCAACGAGCAGTGCGATTATCCCCGCAACGAGGCATACCACATGGAAAAAGCCCGGGAATACCGCCGGCGCATCCTGAACATTCCCTGCTCCACCCATCTGACCGAGCAGGACTGCCAGCGGGTGATCGATACGCTGCTGTCGCTGTAAGAAAAAATCTATTTTTTAAGAAGGCGAGGCGAAAGCCATGCTCCAAATCGAACAGTTTCTGATAAACGAAGAAATGACTGTGCTGGGCGCGATGCAGCGCCTGGATGAAACCGGCGAGCGCATCCTGTTTTTGGCCCCGGACGGGGTTTTGAAGGGCGCTTTGACCGACGGGGATATTCGGAAATACATCCTGCGGGGCGGCTCTTTGGAGGGCCTTGCGGCCGATGCGGCAAACCGGCATCCGTTCAGCCTGCCGGTGGGGCAGCGCGGCCTGGCCCGCAGCTATATCGAACAGCATTCCATTGATGCACTGCCTTTGCTGGATGCAAAGGGGCGTATCGTGGATATCATCTTCACCAGCGGCGTGGATGTGAACAACCGCAGCTGTGCCGAGATCCCGGTGGTCATCATGGCGGGGGGCCTTGGCACCCGCCTGTATCCTTATACCAAGATCCTGCCAAAGCCCCTCATCCCGGTGGGGGAAAAGCCCATTCTGGAGCACATCATCGACAAGTTCCGGGATTTCGGCTGCACCGATTTCCGGCTGGTGGTGAACTACAAAAAGGGCATGATCAAAAGCTATTTCAACGATCTTGACCCGCCCTATCAGGTGAGCTATGTGGATGAGGATATCCCCATGGGCACCGGAGGCGGCCTGTGCCTTTTGAAGGGCCAGATCCAAAAGACCTTCTTCCTTTCCAACTGTGACATTTTGCTGGATGCGGATTTTGCCGACCTTGCCGAATATCACAAAAAGCAGGGCAACGTGATCACCATGGTGTGCGCCGCAAAGCACTTCACTGTGCCTTATGGGGTCATCCAGCTGGGTGAAAACGGTGCGATCCAGTCCATGCAGGAAAAGCCGGAGATGAACTTCTGGACCAATACCGGCATTTATGCGGTGGAGCCCCGGGTGATCGAAGAGCTGGAGGACGGCAAGTGCCAGGGCTTCACCGATATCATTGAACATTACCGGGCCCTGGGCGAAAAGGTCGGGGTCTACCCGGTAAGCGAACAAAGCTGGATGGATATGGGCCAGATGGAAGAACTGGACAAGATGCGCAGAAAACTGGAGGAAAACCAATGAGCGTTTTGATAATTGCAGAAGCCGGCGTGAACCACAACGGCAGCCTGGAGCTTGCCAAAAAGATGGCCCTTGCCGCCAAGGAAGCCGGAGCGGATGTGGTGAAATACCAGACCGCCGTGCCCGAGCTGGTGGTGAGCAAATTTGCCGAAAAGGCTGAATACCAGAAAAAGCAGACCGGCGACGGTGAGAGCCAGCTGGAAATGATCCGCAGGCTGCATTTTGATTTTGACGGCCACCGTCAGCTGAAGGAATACTGCGATCACATCGGCATCCAGTATCTGTCGGCTCCCTTCGATGTGCCCAGCGTTCAGTTTTTGGCGGGCCTGGATCTGCCCTATTTCAAAGTTCCCAGCGGCGAGATTACCAATCTGCCCTATCTGGAAGCGGTGGCGGCGGCAAAAAAGCCGGTCATCCTTTCCACTGGCATGAGCACCCTTTCGGAGATCGAGGATGCTTTGAGCGTTCTTGAAAACGGCGGCTGCCCGTATGTGACACTGCTGCACTGCAATACCGAATACCCCACCCCTTACGAGGATGCAAACCTTCTGGCCATGCTGGACCTGTCGGAACAGTTCGGCGTTCCGGTGGGCCTGTCGGACCATACCCCTGGCTGGGAGTGCGACGCGGCCGCAGCGGCCCTGGGTGCGGTGGTGATCGAAAAGCACTTTACTTTGGATAAAAATATGGAAGGCCCGGACCACAAGGCCAGCCTGGAACCGCAGGAGCTGGCCGCAATGATAAAGGCTGTGCGCAATGTGGAAAAGGCTCTGGGCACCGGCCACAAGGCTGTGACCGACTCTGAGGCCAAAAACAAGCCCATCGCCCGCAAAAGCATCGTGGCGGCCCGGGATATCAAGATCGGTGAGGTGTTCACCGAGGAAAACCTGACCACCAAGCGCCCCGGCACCGGCATCAGCCCCATGCGCTGGTATGATGTGCTGGGCAAGCGCGCCTGCAAGGCCTTCAGCGAGGACGAGCCCATCGTTCTGCTGGAGTGATGAGCGGGGCAGCTTTTATGGAAAAAAAGACACTGGCAGTTGTCACCGGCACCCGGGCCGAATACGGCCTGCTGCGCCCGGTGCTTGAAAAGCTGCTGCGATCGGAAAAAATCACCCCCGCACTGATCGTGACCGGCGCCCATCTGGAAGAGGCCTACGGAAACACCGTTTCGGAGATCGAAAGGGACGGCATGCCCATTGCGGCCCGCATCCCCATCCTGAAATTCGGCCAGGGCAGAGAAGCCACCGCCGATACGGTAGCCTATACCATCCGGGAATTCACCCGCTGGTTTTTGCAGGCAAAGCCGGATGCGGCCCTGGTTTTGGGCGACCGCTATGAAATTTTTGCCGCGGCGCAGGCGGCCGCCTATGCCGGGGTGCCGGTGGTGCACATCAGCGGCGGCGATGTGACACTGGGTGCCGCGGACGATTGGTACCGCCACTGCATCACCAAAATCGCCCATCTGCATTTCCCCAGCTGTGAGGAATATGCCCGGCGGGTCATCCGCATGGGCGAAGCGCCGAAGACGGTGTTCAATGTGGGCGGCCTTGGGGACGAAAACCTGCGCACCATGCCCAAAATGAATGCCCAAGAGCTTTCCGAAAGCCTGGGTTTTGATTTGACCCGGCCCTTCGGCCTTGTGACCTTCCACCCGGAAACTGCCGGCGGGAAAGACCCCAAAGCCCAGATGGAAGCACTGCTGAAAGCCATGAGCGCTGTGACCGAAAAAACGGGGCTTCGCTGGCTTATCACCAAATCCAATGCGGATGCCGGCGGCCTGGATCTGAACAGAATGATCGACGAATGGGCCGGGGCAAACCGGGACACGGCGGCAGCATACACCAGCCTTGGTGTGGTGCGCTATCTTTCGGCCATGAGCCTTGCGGCTTTGGTGGCTGGCAACTCCTCTTCCGGGGTTGTGGAAACCCCGACCATGGGCGTTCCCACCGTGAACATCGGCGACCGGCAGAAGGGGCGCATCCTCTGCCAGAACGTGATCGGCTGCCCGGCGGACAAAGCACAGATCCAGGCTGCGCTGGAAAAGGCGCTGGAGCCGGAGTTTGTTTTGCAGGCCCGCCGCACGGTGAGCCCTTACAACGGCGGGGAAACCAGCCGCCGCATTGTGGATATTTTGGAAGAAAAGCTTTTCTGTACCGGGTTCGGAAGCCCAAAAGAGTTTTACGACGGGGAATAAAGCTTTTGAAAAATACGAGGTGTATTGAAATGAAACTGTTGATCGTGGGTCTTGGAAGCATGGGCAAGCGCCGGGCACGGCTCATCCGGGGCATTGACCCTGAAGCGGTAGTGTGCGGTGTGGATACCAGCGCCGAGCGCCGGCAGGAAGTGGAAAAGCTGGGCATCCGTGCCTTTGAAAGCATCGAACAGGCTGTAAAGGCCGAAAGCTTTGACGGGGCACTGGTGTGCACGGCACCCATCACCCATTCCGGCATCATCTCACAGCTTTTGGATGCAGGGCTTTCGGTGTTCACTGAGCTCAACCTGGTGGATGACGGCTACACCGAAAACATCCGCAAGGCAAAGGAAAAGGGCCTTGTGCTCTTCCTTTCCTCCACCATGCTGTACCGGGGTGAGACCCAGTATATCAAGGGGCAGGTGGATGCCTTTGCAAAACCGGTCAACTACATCTATCACATCGGCCAGTACCTGCCCGACTGGCACCCCTGGGAAAGCTATAAGAATTTCTTTGTGGGGGACAAGCGCACCGGCGGCGTGCGGGAAATTTTCGGTGTGGATCTGCCCTGGCTGCTGGACACCTTCGGCCCGGTGGAAAAGGTCCATGTGGAAAAGGATAAGATCAGCCAGCTGGAAATCGACTACCCGGACAGCTATTTTGTGACCCTGCGCCACAAAAACGGCACCAAGGGCCTGCTGGCCGTGGACGTGGTGAGCCCCAAGGCCGTGCGCAATTTTGAATGCTTCGGCGAGGGCCTGCATCTTTTCTGGGAGGGCAACCCCCGCGCACTGTACAAATTTGATCATGAAACCGGCGAAAAGCAGCCGGTGAATACCTATGCAAGCTTTGAGCATGATCCCCGGTATTCGGACAATATCGTGGAGAATGCCTATGTGGACGAGCTGCAGAACTTCTTCGGCGTTCTGGCCGGAAAGGAAGAGGCCCGTTACAGTTTTGAAAAGGACCGGGAAACCATCGCGCTGATCCAGCGCATCGAGGAGGCCTGACCCAAATGTCGTTTCTGAGCAGACTGTTCGGCGGCCCTGAGCCGGAAGAACCGGCCCATGAGGGCCCCCTTTACAACACCCCTTATGCGGAAAATATCATCACCCATTTTGAAGAGAATTTTCCCGGCCGGACCACCATTGAATGGACGGATAAGGACGGCATGCGCATCCGCCTGATGGCACCCACCGAGCAGGAGCCCTACTATGTGGCTTATACGGTGGGCATGAGCGCCAATCTGATGGAACTGGACAACATGGCCCACAACCGGCAGTATGCCTATCTGCGCACGGCGGAACTGATGATGTATCTGCCCGCAAGCTGGCCCATGGCAGGCCTTTTGGCAAAACCGGCTCAGCAGGACCCGGACCCGGAAACCTGCTGGCCGCTGCGGATGCTGTATCATCTTGCCTGCATGCCGCAAAAGCAGCACACCTGGCTGGGCAGCGGCCATTCCATCCCCAACGGAGACCCGGCCCGGCCGCTTGCCCCCAACACCGAATTCAGCGGTGCGGTGCTGTATCTGCCCGCTGAAAAAAACGGCCCCAAAACCGTGCACCCGGTGCCCATCAAGGTGAGCAAAAAGGTGCTTTTGTATGTGGTGGTGCCGGTTTATACCGACGAAATGCAGGAGAAGCTCGCCAGCGGCGCCGGCTGCCTGGAAGCGGACCTGCGGGAGCTGCCGGACTTCACCGGCTTTATTGTGACCCCCGGCCGGCCTTCTGTGGCGCCGCCCCAGGACCCGGAAGAGGATGAAGACGAGGGCCGGTATGCGTACGGCCCAGAGGAGGATTGAGTTTCCATGGAAGTATTGTTTGTCGGCATTGGATCCATTGGCACACGACACCTCAAAAACCTGCATGAAATTGCAGAGAAGCGGGGCATGGAGCTGCATGCCGATGCGCTGCGTTCCAGCCTGCGCCCTCTGCCGCAGGAGACTGCCCGGCTTCTGCGAAATCAGTATACCACCTTTGATCAGCTGGGCCATTATGATGCCGCCTTCATCACAAACCCCACCCATCTGCACGCACATACCATGGCAGAGCTTTCGGGGCGGGTGGACTGTTTCTTTATCGAAAAGCCCATCTTTGAGGCGACCGGATATGATCTGGAAGCCCTGGGCCTTGGGGAATATCAAAAGGCTTATGTGGCAGCACCCATGCGCTGGTGCGGCACCTTCCTTGCGCTGAAGGATAAAATGCCAAAGCTCAAACCCTATTCGGCAAGGGTCATCTGCTCTTCCTATCTGCCGGAATGGCGGCCGGGTGTGGATTACCGCAAGGTGTATTCTGCCCACAAGGAAATGGGTGGCGGCGTTACCATCGACCTGATCCACGAGTGGGATTACATGGTGGACCTGTTCGGGACCCCGCTGGAATGCTATAACTTCAAGGGGACTTACTCCGATTTGGAAATCGATTCCGATGACCTTTCGGTTTACATTGCCCGGTATCCCTCCATGCTGGCTGAGATCCACCTGGACTATTTCGGCCGCCAGTACCGGCGCAGCATCGAGCTGTTCTGCAAAAACGGCACAGTGACCGCCGATTTCGGTGCGGGCACCCTGACACTGGAGGATGGAACGGTGGAGCATTACGAAGAGCCGGTGAATGAGCGGTACATCCGGGAGATGGAATATTTTCTGGACTATGTTCAAAGCGGCACCGGTGAGAGCGTGAACAGCCCGGCCATGGCGCTGGACGTTCTGCGCCTGACCCTGGGCGAATAATGTGTTTGAAGCAAAAGAGGAGTGTCTGACTGTGGAAAAACTGCTGGTTACCATTTGCGGCCGTGCAGGCAGCAAGGGTTTTAAAAACAAAAATCTGAAGGTGTTCTGCGAAAAGCCGCTGGTCTATTACAGCCTGGCGGCGGCCGAGCTGTTTGCGAAGGAAAAGCCGGATGTGCAGATGGATATCTGCCTGAACACCGACAGCCAGGATCTTGCAAAGCTGGTGGCCGAAAAATACCCGGAAGTGGTGTTCCTGCCCCGCAATGAAGAGCTGAGCGGCGACCGTGCCCCCAAGATGGCGGTCATCCAGGACAGCCTGCGCCGTATGGAAGAAAAAAAGGGCGGGCAGTACGATTATGTGATGGATCTGGATATCACAAGCCCCCTGCGCACCGCGCAGGACATCCGCAATGCGTATGACCTGAAAGCCTCCCGCCAGGATCTGGACCTGGTGTTCAGTGTGACCGAATCCCGCCGCAACCCCTATTTCAACATGGTGCGTGACTGCGGCGATCACATCGAAAAGGGCATTGAGCAGAAGGAGGGCGAGGCAGTGTGCACCGCCCGCCAGATGGCCCCTGTTTTTTACGATGTGAACGCCAGCATCTATGTTTACAAGCGGGACTTTTTGCGGGAAAACACCACCGGCATCATCTGGGATGCAAAGATCCATGTGAGCCAGATGATGGATACCGGCATTTTGGATATCGACAGTGAAGAGGATTTCAAGCTGATGGAAGTGATCGGTGCACACCTTTACGCCAATCTCCCTGCCTTTGCACAGGTTCGGGATGCGATCCGGAAGTAAAAGGGGAGAATGATCCATGAACGACCGGAAAAAGGTGCTGGATTTTGTGACAGCTGCGGGGGAAACCATGCTGCAGAACGGGGCCGAGGTGAGCCGCACCCAGCAGACCATGGAGATCATGGCCAAAAGCTTTGGGGTGGACGGCTTTCACGGCTATGTGCTCACCAACGGCCTTTTCACCAGCGTGGGGAGCGATGAGGAATGCCCTGCACAGATCCGAAGCGTTCCTCAAAGCACCGTTCATCTGGGCCGGGTGGAGGCGGTGAACGATCTTTCCCGCCGCATTGCCGGCGGGGCCGTGAACCTGGACAGTGCCTTTCAGGAGCTGGAAAAAATCAAAAATATCCCGTATGTGCCGGCCTCTCAGCAGATCTTGTGCTGCGGTGTGGGCAGTGCTGCATTTTCCATCCTTTTCGGCGGTGTCTGGCAGGATGGCGTGATCGCCCTGTTTGTGGGCTTTCTTTTGCAGATCCTGCTTTTGAAAATGAGCGAATGGGGCGTTGCCCGGCTGCTGACCCGGTTCTGGGGTGCCATTTTTGTGGTGGGCATGACCCTTGTTCTGTTTCGAACCGGCATGGGGATCAATACAGACAAAGCCATCATCGGTGCTTTGATGCCGCTTGTGCCGGGCATGGCGCTCACACTGGGCATCCGGGACCTGATTGACGGCGATTTCCTTTCCGGGGTGATCCGTATGCTGGATGCTTTGCTCACGGCGGCCTGTATTGCCTGCGGAGCGGGCCTTGTGCTGCTTTTGGCTGCATGGATCTCGGCGGGGGTGATGCCCCTGTGACAGAACTGATTGTGAACCTGGCGGCAAGCTTTGTGAGTACGGTGTGCTTTGCTTTGCTTTTTCACGTTCCGCGCAGGCATCTGTGGTGCTGCGGCGTCACCGGGATGCTGGGGTGGCTGGTGTACTGGGGCATGATGCAGTATCAGAGCAGTGCGGTCGTGGCAAGCCTTGTGGCAGTGATCCCGCTGGCGCTGGTCACCCGCATTGCCGCAGTCATTCGAAAGGCTCCGGTCACGATTTTCCTGATTCCGGGCATCTTTCCCCTGGTGCCCGGTGCGGGCATCTATTATACCGCTTACAGTTTCATCACCGGCGACAGTGCGGGTTTTTCCACCAAGGGAACCGAGACCCTGAAAATTGCGGTGGCTCTGGCCATGGGCATTGCCCTGGTTATGTCGGTCCCGCTGAAAAAGCCGGCCCATATTTCCAAAAAATCTGACCGATAAAAGCTGAAAAAGGTCCTCCGGTACCGGTTTGGTGCAGGAGGGCCTTTCTTTAACAGAATTATGCGCGCCGGCTCAGTTCAATGGCCAGGGCCGATGCGACCCGGGCATTGTTGTAAGCAAGCTGAATGTTGGCAGTCATGCTGCGGTGCTCGGTCAGTTCGTCCAGCTGCGCCAGAAGGTAGGGGGTAAGGTCTGCCCCGTGAATGCCGTTTTTGCTGGCATTGGCAAGCGCGGTGTCTACCGCATTCTGGGTTTCCTCCGGGTCCAGGGCATACTGCTCCGGGACCGGGTTGCCGATCAGAACGCCGCCCTGAAGGCCAAGATCCCATTTGATGCGAGCAATGCGGGCGGCCTCGGCAGCGCTTTCCACGCAGCGGTCCACACCACGGCCGCTGTTGCGGCAGTAAAATGCGGGAAATTTTTCGGTTTTGTAGCCCAGCACCGGGACCCCCATGGTTTCCAGGTATTCCAGCGTTGCGCCGATGTCCAAAAAGGTCCGGGCACCGGCACAGACAACAACCATCGGGGTGTGGGCCAGCTCCTGCAGGTCGGCGCTGATATCCAGGGTGCGGTCAGCGCCCCGGTGAACGCCGCCAAGACCGACCGAAGAGAAGACCCGGATGCCTGCAAGGCTTGCAAGAATCATGGTGGAGGCCACCGAGGTGGAGCCGGTGCCGCCCTCGGCCAAAATGATGGGCAGGTCACGCCGGCTCACCGAACGCACCTTCCCGCCCTTGCAGATCAGCTCCCGCTCGCCGGCGGAAAGGCCGATCTTCATGCGGCCGTCAATAATGGCAATGGTGGCGGGCACCGCGCCCATGGAACGCACGATCTGCTCCACCTCGGCCGAAAAGGCCAGGTTTTGCGGGTATGGGATGCACTGGGAAAGGATGGTGCTTTCCAAAGCAACCACCGGTTTGCCTGATTCAACGGCAGAGCGCACTTCGGTGGCAATGTCCAGATAGCGATGCAAATTCATCGTACTGCTCCTTTTTATTTCTGAAATGAATAAGAGGGCCCATGAAGGCCCTGCTGCTTTTCTTTATTTTACTATGGCTCTGGATCAATTACAAGCTGGATGTATAAACGGCCTCAAAACACGGCAAACTAAGGCAAAAGAAGCCGTTCGGGAATTGGGCTGGTTTGTAAGGCCCGGCCGGGCAGCAACCAAGATAAAGGAGCGGTAGCATGAACAGGATGATTTCATTTTTTAAAGACAAAGGCTTTTACCTGGCCATTGCGGCCTGTGTGCTTGCGGCGGTGGGGTCCAGCGTGTGGGCGGTGCACAATGTGATCAGCAGTATGCAGGAGACGGAAAAACCGTCCGTTGAACAAAAGGGAGGTACCCCATGGCAGATGCCGCATATGCAGGTGGAAGAAAAAGTGAACGACGTGCCCAAGCCCTCGGCCGCGCCCTCACAGCGGCCGTCTTCGCAGGGTGGATTATCCGAACAGCAGCCGGCGGATACCGTGCCGCAAGAATCTGCCGCTTTGGCCGAGCCTTCCTTTGTGCGGCCGGTAGAAGGCGAGATCACAAACAGCTTCAGCGGAGAAGACCTGGTATATAACAAGACCCTGGGCGACTGGCGGACCCACAACGGTGTGGACCTTGCCGCCAAACCGGGAGAGACCGTGCGAAGCGCAGCAGCCGGCAAGGTGTGCAACCTTTATGAGGACGGCATGTGGGGCCAGGTGGTGGAAGTGGAAGCAGGCGAGCGGGTTTGGCGGTATGCCGGCCTTGACCCAGCTTCTGTTTCGGTAAAGGTGGGCGATGAAGTAAAGGCCGGCAGCCCTCTTGCAAAGCTTGGTGAGGCAATGGCCGAGGTGGCCGACGGCCCGCATCTGCACCTGGAGGTGCTGGAAGGCGGCGCACCCAAAGACCCGGAACATTATTTCGAATAAACTTTGAGCCGAAGGGCACGCATCCCGCGTGTGTTTCGGCTTTTTTTGTGGTTTTCCTTGTGGGTGGGTCGGGATTTGTGTATAATGTAAATTGAATTGTTATGACTTTTTGCAGAAAACAGGAGGGAAAATCCATGGATCGAACGGTTCTGGTGGGCTCCACCGGCTTTGTGGGCGGGAACCTGAAAAAAAGCCACCGCTTTGATGCACAGTATCATTCTTCCAACATCGAAAAGGCCTTTTCCAGAGAAAACGGGCTGGTGGTCTATTCGGGCGTTCCGGCTGCCATGTTCCTTGCGAACCAGGACCCGAAGGCAGACCTTGCCGTGATGGAGGCTGCCCAGGAGAATATGCGCAGGATGAAGCCCCAAAAGCTGGTGCTGATCTCCTCCATTGCGGTTTATGCCGACAGCCGGGGAAAAAGCGAAGCGGACGAGCCGGATGAGGAGGGCCTTGCCCCCTACGGCGCAAACCGCCTGCTGCTGGAGCACTGGGTGCGGCAGGATTTTCCCGATGCGCTGATCGTTCGTCTGCCGGCCCTTTACGGTGCGGGCTTAAAAAAGAACTTTCTGTTTGATCTGCACACCGTCACCCCTGCCATGCTGAAAACCGAAAAATATGAGCAGCTGTGCGGGAAAAGCCCCCTTGTGAAGGAGAGCTATTCCGATGGGGGAAACGGCTTTTACAAGCTGAACGGCAAAACCGACCCGGCTCTTCTGCGGCAGTGGTTTGCCCAAAACGATTGGAACGCCCTCAATTTTACCGACAGCCGCTCGGTGTATCAGTTTTATGATCTGGGCCGGCTCTGGCAGGATATCCGGACAGCCCTTGAAAACGATCTGCGCATTTTGAACCTGGCCACCCCGCCGGTGAGTGCGGCACAGGTGCACAAGGCGGTGACCGGCCGGCCTTTTGTGAACGAAACCGGGGGCACCCCCTTTGATTACGATCTGCGCACCCGTTATGCCCATCTTTTGGGCGGTGCGGACGGCTATCTGTGCAGCCGGGAAGAGGAGCTTTCGGACATCTGCCGGTTTATGAAAAAATGGGAGGAAGAGGCATGAAACTGTCTGCATCCAACATCGGCTGGACCCAGCAGGAGGATCCGGCCGTATGGGAGCTTTTGAAAAATCTGGGCTATCAGGGCCTGGAAATCGCCCCCACCCGGGTGTTCCCGGAATACCCTTATGACAATCTGCCCGGCGCGGCACTGTTCACCGGGGTGATGTTCCAGAAATACGGCCTTTCCATCCCCAGCATGCAGAGCATCTGGTACGGCCGCTCGGAAAATATTTTTGATGAGGAAGGCGCAAAGGCCCTTGCCGAATATACCGGCGAGGCATTGGAGTTTGCCTACGCCTGCCACTGCCCCAGCCTTGTTTTCGGATGCCCCCGAAACCGGAATATCCCGGAAGGCTGCTGGGCTGCCCAGGCAGACGGCTTTTTTGAAGAGATCGGCTACCTTGCCCAGCGCCGGGATGCGGTGATCGCTCTGGAAGCGAACCCGCCCATGTACAACACCAATTTTCTCAACACCACCACCGATGCGTTCGCACTGGTGGAACGGCTCAAAAGCCCGGGCCTTGCGGTGAATTTGGATGTGGGCACCATGATCGCAAACGGCGAGCAGCCCCGGGATTTTGCGGCAAAATTGCAGCATGTGAGCCATGTGCACATCAGCGAGCCGGGCCTTGCGCCCATTGAGAAGCGGCCGCTTCACAAAGAGCTGGCCATGCTGCTGAATGCAGTGGGCTATCAGGGCTTTGTTTCGGTGGAAATGAAGGCTGCGGATAGGGACACATTGAAAAACTGCCTGGAATATGTGGCGGAGGTATTTGGATGAGCGAAGTGTTTGAAGGCATGGCGGGCGTGCCCTCCTATACCATTGAGCGCCTGGCCAAAAAGACCGGCAAAAGCTGCATCCTGATCCCGATTATCAACGAGGGCAAGCGGATCTTGGCCGAGCTGGACCGGGCGGTGAAGGCAGATATCCCTGAGCAGGCGGACATCATCCTGTGTGACGGCGGCAGCACCGACGGCAGCATGGAGCTTGCCGGACTGCGGGCGAGGAAGGTGAACACCCTGCTCACCAAAACCGGGCCCGGCAAACAGGGGGCACAGCTGCGCATGGGCATCCATTATGCGCTGGCAAAGGGGTACGACAACATCCTCACCATTGACGGCAACAACAAAGACTCCATCGAGAGCGTGCCACTCTTCATAGAAAAGCTGGAGGAAGGCTATGACTTCATCCAGGGCAGCCGGTTCATCCGGGGCGGCAAAGCGGTGAACACGCCGGTTTCCCGCTGGCTGGCGGTGCGGTTCATTCACGCCCCGCTCATCAGCCTGGGGGCGCGGCAGTGGTTTACCGATACCACCAACGCCTACCGGGGTTACAGCCGGGCTTATCTGACCCACCCGCTGGTGCAGCCGCTTCGGGATATCTTTACCGGGTATGAGCTGCTTGCCTACCTTTCGGTGCGGGCGACCCAGCTGGGCCTCAGGGCCTGTGAGGTGCCTGTGGAGCGGGCTTACCCCAAATCGGAGCCCACGCCCACCAAGATCAAGGGCTTTCAGGGAAATTCCAACCTTTTGAAGATCCTGTTTGCGGCCCTTGCGGGCAAATACAACCCTTAATCACAACGGAAAGGGGGAAAATCCCCATGATCTATGACAAGATCATCATCGGTGCCGGGCTTTACGGCCTGTATTCCGCACATCAGTGCGGCAAACGGGGCGAAAAGGTGCTGGTGCTGGAAAAGGACCCCAGCCCCTTTATGCGGGCCACCTACATCAATCAGGCACGGGTGCACATGGGCTACCATTACCCCCGCAGCTATTCCACTGCCATCAAAAGCGCAGGCTATTTTGAACGGTTCTGCAAGGATTATTCCTTCTGCCTTTTGAAGGAGTTCGATCAGGTCTATGCCACCAGCGCCCATTTTTCCTGGACAAATGCCGAGGAATTCCGACGGTTCTGCAAAGCGGCAAATATCCGCTGTGACGATGTGGCCCCGGGCAAATATTTCAACGACGGCCAGTGTGACGGAGCGTTCCTCACCACCGAGTATACCTACGATGCGCAGATTTTGAAGGATCACTTCCTGCGGGAGGTTACGGCCCTGCCCACAGTGGAGATCCGCTATAACCACAAGCCGCAGGTCATCGAGCGTGCCGGCAGCGTATGGCGGGTGAAGGCCGGCGATGTAACGGCCGAGGCGCCGTTTCTGCTCAACGCCACCTATGCGGGGGTGAACGAGCTGCACCAGATGATGGGCTTTGAGCCGTTTAAAATCAAATATGAGCTGTGCGAGATCATTCTGTGCACGGTGGATGAAAAGCTGAAGGATACCGGCATCACGGTGATGGACGGGCCCTTCTTCTCCATCATGCCCTTCGGCCGCACCGGCCTTCACAGCCTGACCAGCGTGACCTTTACCCCGCACGTTACCAGCTATGATCCGCTGCCCGCCTTTGAATGCCAGCAGCACAGCCAGGGCCTTTGCCGGCCGGGGGACCTGTACAACTGCAACAGCTGCCCGGCAAAACCCCGATCCGCCTGGCCCATGATGAGCCAGCTGGCCCGCAAGTATCTGAAGCCGGAATACGGGTTTGAGTACAAGGAAAGCCTGTTCAGCATGAAACCCATTTTAAAGGCCAGCGAGATCGATGATTCCCGTCCCACGGTCATTCGGCAGTACGCCTCAGACCCGGCCTTTGTGAGCGTGCTTTCCGGTAAGATCAACACGGTTTATGATTTGGACGAGGTGCTTCGCAATGGCAGAGAATAAAGAAAAAAACTTTGTTTCGGCTGTGGTCTACCTGCAGAATCAGCAGGAGCGTGTCCAGGGCTTTTTTGAGGATCTGGACCGGCAGCTGGCCGAACATTTTGAACATTATGAGCTGATCGCCGTGAACGACGGCTGCACCGATGAAACGGTGGATCGGCTGAAAAGCTGGGCCGCCAGCCAGCTGAACGCGCCGCTCACTGTGCTGAACATGAGCCTGCGGCAGGGGGTGGAGCCCGCCATGAACGCAGGCCTGGATGCGGCCATCGGCGATTTTGTGTATGAATTTGACGGCATGGAGGGCGGCTATGCCCCGGAACTTATCTGGCAGGCCTATCAGAAGGCTCTGACCGGTTTCGATGTGGTCACGGTGTGCCCCTCCAAGGCAAGAACGACCAGCCGGATGTTCTATCAGCTTTTCAACCGGTTCAGCAACAGCGCCTATCCGCTCACCACCGATGTGTTCCGGCTGGTGAGCCGCAGAGCCATCAACCGGGTGCACGCCATCAGCGAGGATCTGGCCTACCGCAAGGCGGCCTATGCGGCAAGCGGCCTTGCCTGCGCCACCATCCGCTTTGAGGGCAGGGCCCCTTCCGGAGAAGAGGCGCGACTGGACAAGGCCATGGACAGCCTGGCCCTTTATACCGATGCGGGCTATAAGCTGAGCCTGTTTGTGAGCTGCGCAATGCTGGCGCTCACGCTGGTGGCTCTGGTGTACACCATCGTGATCTGGGTCACTGGTGACCCCATTCAGGGCTGGACCACCACCATGCTGGTGCTCTCGGCGGGAATGTCGGGCCTGTTCTTCATTTTGACCGTTGCGGTGAAATATCTCAACCTGCTGGTCCGGCTGGTGTTCAAAAAGCAGAACTACCTGATCGAGAGCATTGAAAAAATTCAGAAGTAACGAAACGGAGGACCTGGGAACCTTGCAGAAACTCAAAAAAAGCTGGCAGAAAGACATCAGCAAACGGACCTTCTGGCTGCTGGTGGTGCTGGCGGTGCTGGCAAAGGTGATTTTGAGCCGGTTTCAGATGGTCTACACCTGGATCGATGGTGCGCCCATTGATGACGAGCTGATGTTCCGGGCGGCCCAAAGCATCACTGCCGGCCGGTGGCTGGGGGAGTATGACTGGCTCACCCTTTCAAAGCATATGTTCTTTCCTGTGTGGGCGGCCCTGTGCCATGCGCTGCATATCCCGTATCTTGCGGCGGGCCAGCTGCTGGCTTCGGGGGCGGCGCTCAGTGCGGCGTTTGCCTTTGCCCCGGTATTGAAACGCTGGAAAAGCCGGCTGGCGGTGTTTCTGCTGCTGGCCTTTAACCCGGCGGTGAGCGCCCAGTTCACTCTGCGCTTTTACCGGGACAATATCTTCCCGGCGCTGTGCATGCTGTTTTTTGCGGGCCTTTGCGGCTATGCACTGCGCTGCCGCCGGCCCTTCAAAAAAGGGCTGCCCTGGCTTTTGCTTTCCGGCCTGGGGCTTGCCGCGGCCTGGCTCACCCGGGAAGACGGCATGTGGCTGCTGCCGTTTGCACTGGCGGGCAGCGTGATCCTTGTCATCACCGCACTGCGTGAGCGGCAGCCCCTGGGCCAAAAAATTGCCCGGTGCGGGGTTTTGCTTGTGCCGTTTTTGGTTTTGGCCGGCGGCATCGGCGCTTTCTGCGCCATGAACCAGCTCCATTATGGCCTTGCGGCCGTGAGCGATTTTTCCGGCGGCGGCTTTGCCCAGGCCATGGGCGCCATGAACCGGGTGGACCCGGGGGAATATACAAGGCTTGTTACTGTGCCGCAGAAGACACGGGAAATGCTGTATGATGCGGTCCCCGAGCTGGCCCCGCTGGAAAAGTGGCTGGAAGAGGACGAAGACCTGCAAAACAGCTACCGGAACCCGGAGCTTGGGGACTATCAGGCGGGAAGCTTTTACTGGGCGATCCGCAAGGCGGCCTGGTATGAGGGCATTTATGACACCGCCCCCGGTGCGGATGCCTACTGGAAAGAGGTGGGCGAGGCCATCAACCGGCTATGCGATGAGGGCCGGCTGCCTTCTTCCGGCCCCCGCCGGGTGGGCACCACCCCGCCGGTTCGGGCAGAATATGTGGCCCCGGTTCTGGCAGAGGGACTGAAAAGCTTTGCGCACACCCTTCTGTTTCTGGACTGCGCCCCCTATGATGCGCAGAACATGTCCGTCGGCCTGCCGGAAGACCTGGCAGTGTGGGAGGAGTATCTGGGCTGCCGCACCAACAGCGCCGCCCAGGCGGGCACGGCGCTGCCCTATTACAGCCCCCTGCAGAAGCTGGCCTTCGGCATTTTGCAGGCGGTTCGGTTCGTTTATATGATCGGTCTGCCGATATTGTTCCTGCTGGCTGCATGGCTTCAGATCCGCCAGGGCCTTGCGCTGCTCAAACAGCGCAGAGAGGGCGGCATCCGCCCCGGGGATGCCCTGCTGTGGACCCTGATCGCCGGCCTGTTGGGCATGGCGCTGCTGCGCTGCTTCATGGTGGCCTTTGTGGAGGTGGCCAGCTTCAACATCGGCACCTATACCATGTACCTTGCCACGGTGCACCCGCTGCTGCTGCTCTATTCGGCTGTGGGAATTTTGACTTTGCCGGAAACTGCCCGGCATCCAAAGGAGTAAATGAATGCATATTTTGATCGTGGGCGCAGGCGCTGCCGGACTGATGGCGGCGGGGGCCGCCCTGGAAAACGGCTGCCGTGTGACCCTGCTTGAACACAGCGAGCTGCCCGGCAAAAAGATTTTGGTCACCGGCAAGGGCCGCTGCAATGTGACCAATGAGTGCGACGAGCAGACCTTTTTGCAGAACGTGCGCACAAATCCCCGCTTTCTGTATTCTTCGCTTTATGCGTTCCCGCCCCAAAAGGCCATGGAGCTGTTCATCCGGCTGGGGGTGCCCCTGAAAACCGAGCGGGGCCGCCGGGTGTTTCCCCAGAGCGACCGGGCCGAGGACATCCGCCGGGCGCTGGAACGATATGCGAAAGATGCGGATATCATTTATGAAGAAGCCGCTTCGCTTATTTTGGAAGACGGCTGCTGCCGGGGCGTAAAGACCCGGGAAGGCAGCACCTTCCGGGCCGATGCGGTGCTCATTACCACCGGCGGTGTGTCCTATCCGGGCACCGGCTCCACCGGTGACGGCTACAAGCTGGCAAAGCAGGCCGGCCACAGCATCGTGCAGCCGGTGGCCAGCCTGTGCAGCCTGTGCAGCCCGGATGCGGACTGCCGCAAAATGATGGGCCTTGCCCTCAAAAATGTGACATTGACCCTTTACCGGGACAAAAAGGCCGTTTACAGCGAGCTGGGCGAGATGCTGTTCACCCACTTCGGAATTTCCGGCCCGCTGACCCTTTCGGCTTCCAGCTATATCAAAGAGATGAAGGGGCACGAGTGGGTGGCTGAGATCGATTTGAAGCCGGCTCTTGATGAAGAAAAGCTGTATAAGCGCATCACCAATGATTTTGCCCTGCTTTCCGGCAAAAGCGTGCAGGGGGCGCTGGCAAAGCTGCTGCCTGCAAGCATGCAGCCGGTGATGGTGGAGCGCTGGGGCGTTGACCCGGCCACCCGGGCAAACCAGGTGACCCGGGAGGAAAAGCGCCGCCTGGTGGAGTTCATCAAGCACTGGAGGGTGCCCATTTCCAAGCGGGGAGACCTGGAACATGCGGTGATCACCGCAGGCGGAGTCAATGTGCGTGAGGTGGACCCGCGCACCATGCAGTCCAAGCTTTGCCCCGGCCTTTATTTTGCCGGAGAGGTGCTGGATGTGGATGCCTACACCGGCGGATACAATCTGCAGATCGCCTGGAGCACGGCTCAGGCGGCCGCAGCACATTTTGAGGAGGAGTAACTATGATCTCTGTTGCGATCGACGGGCCTTCCGGGGCCGGAAAATCGACCCTTGCCCGGCGGCTGGCCGGGGAGCTGGGCTATGTGTATGTGGATACCGGGGCGATGTACCGCTCCATTGGGCTGTATGTGATGGAAAACGGCGGCGAGCTGAAAAATGAAGCACAGGTATCCGCAATGCTGCCGGGCGTAAAGATCCGGCTGTGCTACGAAAACGGCACCCAGCATATCCTGCTGGGAGAAAAAGACGTGAGCAAGGCCATCCGGGCCGAAGAGGTGGGCATGGCCGCCAGCTGTATTTCAGCTTATCCTGCGGTCCGCTCTTTTCTGCTGGATACCCAGCGGGATATGGCGAAAACTCAGAACGTGCTGATGGACGGCCGGGATATCGGCACCGTGGTGCTGCCGGATGCAACGGTGAAGATCTATCTCACCGCCAGCAGCAGGTCCCGCGCCCAGCGCCGGCAGAAGGAACTGCTGGAAAAGGGTGTGAAGGCGGATTTCGACACCGTTCTGGCAGACATCGAACAGCGTGACTGGCAGGATATGCACCGGGAGACCGCCCCCCTGCGGCAGGCAGAGGATGCAGTGCTGGTGGATACCAGCGAGCTCAGCTTTGATGAGAGCTTCGAAGCTCTGAAAAAGGTCATTCTGGACCGGGTGAAGGAGGCGTAAGCCATGTTTTACGCATTTGTTGTGGCGGGCGCCTGGCTGATCTGGCATTTGATGTTCGGCATCAAGGTCATCGGCAGAGAGAACCTGCCCAGGGAGGGCGGCTTTGTGCTGGCCTCAAACCACATTTCCGGCATGGACCCGGTATTTGTGATCACCGCCCGCTTCTTTGGCAGAAAAATGGTGGTGCTTGCAAAGGAGGAGCTGATGCAGATCGCCCCGCCGCTGACCTGGTTCTTCAAAAAGGTGGGCGTGGTGAGCATCGCCCGCGGAAAAGGCCAGACCGATGTGCTGGAAAATGCCATCGATGAGGTGCGCGGCGGCCGTGGGATGCTGATCTTCCCCGAGGGGACCCGCTCCAAAACCGGGGAACCGGGCAAGCTGAAAAGCGGCGCCTTTGTTGCGGCCAGCGCCGCCGGGGTGGATATGATCCCCTGCCGCATCATTTACAGCCACAAGACCATGCGGTTGTTCAGCCGGGTGCGTGTCTGCTTTGGCAAACCCATCCCGGCCGAAAAGCTGTATCTGGGCGAAAACCGCTCGGCTGCAAAGCTGCGCGAATGCAAGCAGATGCTGCTGGATGCCTGGGAAGAGCTGTATGAGGAAAATAAATTTTAAGGAGGCTTTTGGATGGAGATCATCAAGGCCAAAACAGCCGGCTTCTGCTTTGGTGTGGACCGGGCAGTGAAGCTGACCTACGATCTTGTAAAAGAAGGTCACAAAGTTGCCACGCTGGGGCCGCTGATCCACAACCCCCAGTGCGTGGCGGATCTTGAATCCAAAGGGGTCATCACAGCCGAAAACCTGGACCAGGTGCCAGAAGGCTATGAGGTGGTGATCCGCAGCCACGGAGTGCCGGCTGCGGTGTACAGGGAGCTGGAAAAGCGGGGCCTTGTATATCACGACGCCACCTGCCCCTTTGTGGCCAAGATCCATCGGATCGCAAAGAAAGCAAGCGATGCAGGGGCCGTTTTGCTGATTGCCGGCGACCGGACCCACCCCGAGGTGAAAGGCATTGCCGGACACACCGAAGGAGAATGCTTCATTTTTGGAGATTTAAACGAATTAAAAGCGTGGAATGGGCCTAAAAATGGTCAAAATGAAATATATGTGGTGGCTCAAACGACATTTCAAGTGACAAAATGGTTGGAATGCACAGACTTTATAAAAAAAGACTATACAAACGCCCAGATTTTTGATACAATATGTAATGCGACGTGGGCGAGGCAACAGGAGGCGGAAGACCTCAGCCGGCGATGCGATCTTATGGTCGTAATCGGTGGTCATCATTCTTCCAATACCCAGAAGCTGGTCAGGGTCGCCGAAAAACACACCGGAGCAGTTACGGTTGAAACAGCTGCAGAGCTACAACCCGAATGGTTCCGGGGAGTGAAAACGGTAGGCGTCACAGCAGGGGCTTCCACGCCATCGTCTATAATTGAGGAGGTACTTAACAGTATGAGCGAAGAAATCCGTGAAGAGCAGAGCTTTGCTGAGCTTTTTGCTGAGAGCGAAGCAAACCTTAAGCCTGTATTTGCAGGCAAAGTAGTGGAGGGCACTGTTACCAGCATTACGCCCAATGAGGTTCAGGTTGATATCGGAACCAAGCACACCGGCTTTGTAAAGCTGTCCGAGCTGACCGATGATTCTTCTGTGAACGCGGCAGATCTGGTAAAGGTTGGCGACAAGCTGGACCTCGTCGTCGAGAAGGTCAACGATCAGGAAGGCGTTGCCTACCTGTCTCGCAAGAAGCTCGAAGCCCGCAAGGGTATGGAAGAGGTTGCCAAGGCCGCTGAAGAAGGCACCGTTATGGAAGGTGTCATCACCGAGACCAACAAGGGCGGCGTGATCGCCAAGGTCAAGGGCGTTAAGGTCTTTGTTCCCCGCAGCCAGGCTACCATGCGCCGCGATGAGGACATCAATGCTCTGGTTGGCCAGAACGTAAAGCTGGTTATCACCGAGTGCGCCGGCCGCAAGATCATCGGCTCCATCAACAAGGTCACCGCTGAGGCAAACGCTGCAAAGCGTGAGGCTTTCTGGTCTGACGTTGAAGTGGGCAAGACCTACACCGGCGTTGTAAAGAGCCTGACCTCTTATGGCGCTTTTGTGGACGTGGGCGGCGTTGACGGCCTGTGCCACATCAGCGAGCTGAGCTGGAACCGCATCAAGCACCCCAGCGAGGTTGTGAGCGTTGGCGATACCATCGAGGTTTATGTCAAGGCTCTGGACCCCGAGAACCAGAAGGTTTCTCTGGGCTTCAAGAAGGCTGAGGACAATCCCTGGGAGAAGCTGCGCAACGAGTATCCCGCTGGCAGCGTGTTCACCGCTCCCGTAGTCAGCATCACCAAGTTTGGTGCTTTTGTTCGCATCCTGCCCGGCGTTGACGGCCTGGTTCACATCAGTGAGATCAGCAACGAGCGCGTTGAGAAGGTAAGCGATGTGCTGAAGGTTGGCGATGAAGTCAACGTGAAGCTGCTGGATGTAGACTTCGACAAGAAGCGCATCAGCCTGTCCATGAAGGCTCTGCTGAATGAGACCGCTGAAGGCGACGAAGAGTAATTAAGCTTTTCTGAAAGCCGCACGAGAAGGAAGCTTTTCGTGCGGCTTTTTTATTAAAAAATGTGCACAGCAGGCCGGAGTATGGTATACTTATAAAACAAAAGCGCTCTGCGCAAATGTTTGGATTTTAAAAAATCGGGAGGTAATTGCAATGAGAGGATTTGCATTTCGTCTGACCGGGCTTATCCTGGGAATTGTGGGAACAGTTGTTTCTGTAACCGCGATCGTTTTCAGCGCTGTTGGTCTTCATCGGTCCCGCCAGTGCAAGACCTGTATGCTGGGAGGTAAAGCAAAAAAATGAACAAAGCTGAGATCATGGCCAAGGTAGACCACACGCTTCTGAAGCCGCAGTCTACCTGGAACGATATCAAGAAGATCTGCGACGAGGCAATGGAAAACCACACGGCTTCTGTCTGCATCAATCCCTGCTTTGTGAAGCAGGCTGCTGAATACATGAAGGGGGCCATTCCGGTGTGCACCGTGATCGGCTTCCCCTTGGGTGCTACCGATACCGCAACCAAGGTGTTCGAGGCAAGCACTGCCATTGCGAACGGCGCAGAGGAGATCGATATGGTCATCAACATCGGCCGGCTGAAGAGCGGCGATGTGGACTTTGTGCGGGACGAGATCGTGCAGATCAAAAAGGCCATCGGCGATCATGTGCTCAAGGTCATCATCGAGACCTGCCTGCTGACCGATGCGGAGAAGGAAACCATGTGCGATGTGGTTTGTGAGGCGGGTGCCGACTTCATCAAAACCAGCACAGGCTTTTCCACCGCAGGTGCCACCTTTGCGGACATCGAGCTGTTCAACCGCTGCTGCCGCGGCCGCTGCAAGATCAAGGCAGCCGGCGGCATTTCCACCGTGGAAGACATTGAAAAGTTTGTGGAGCTGGGTGCCGACCGCCTGGGCACCAGCCGTGCAGTCAAACTGATAAACGGCCTTCCCGGCGAAGGATATTGATGGAGAAAACCAAATATTCTGTGCTTTCAGTGCCGCAGCCTCTTTTTTGAGAGGCTGCGGCACTTTTGCGTGCAGGCGCATTTTGCAGGCCGTTATGCTTGGAATTGGAAAGCGGCTATGCTATAATAACTTATTAAGCGGGTAAGAAAGAAGGTGGGCATTTGAAATTCAAAAGGATCGTTTCGGCAGCCTTGGCGGCCTGCCTGCTTGCCGGATGCTCCAATCAGCCCACAGGTGTGGATGATCTGCTGCGTGCCCCCCAGTTCGGCGGTTCGCTGCAGAAGGTCCAGAAGGCCCTGACTTCTTATCTGGGGGAAGCGCCCCAGCTGAAATATCCCAATCGCTCCATCGACGGTGAAGCGGTGTCACCTTTCCGCATGGAAGATTTTAACGGGGACGGCAGGCAGGATGCGGCGGTGTTCTATGTGAGCGCGGCCAAGGGCCAGAATGTGCACATGGCCATTCTGGAACAGAAAAGCACCGGTGAGTGGTTTGTCACACAGGAAAAGGAAGGGCTTGCGCCTGCTGTGGAAAGCGTTTCCACGGCGGAGCTTCAGCAGGGAGAAGGCCGGCAGCTGATCGTTGGCTATGCGGGAAGCTCTGGGGAAAAATATCTTGCTGTGTATGCCTATGACGACAGCACCCTTTCCGAGGTGCTCACACAGCCCTACTCCCAGTATCAGCTGCATCCGCTGTCCGGTACAAAATCGAGCGATCTGGTCGTGATCGGCCCAGAGCAGCCGGCTCCCTTGCAGCTGCAGCTGCTCACTGCCCATGAGGGGCGGTTCGATGTTGCCCAGCAGCTCACATTGCGGGAAGAATTTGTAAAATGCAGCGGCCTTTATCCCAGTAAGGGAGAGGACGGCAGCCGCTTCCTTGTTTTGGACGGGCAGACGGCAACCGGCCTTGCCAGCCTGGTTTTGCGTTATGACAGCAGCCAGCAGCAGCTGGAAAATTTTACGCCCCCTGCTGAGACGGATCTTTTCAGCGCAACACAGCGCTTTTCGCCCATTCTGCACAGTGCCGATCTGGACGGAGACGGTCGGGTGGAGATCCCTTGTCAGACTGAAGCGGAGGGGGTTGGTGCCCTCACGGTGAACAAGCTCACCATCGTCTCCTGGATGGATTTCACAAGCAGGCAGGAGCAGGAAAAGCGGTTTGGCGTGGCCGATCTGGAATACGGCTATTTCCTGGCGCTTCCCAGTGAGATGAAGGGCAATATCCTGATCGTGAGCGGCGATGAGCCGGACAGCTGGCAGGTGCGCAGCCTGGATGGTGAAAAACTGTATATCACCGTTCGGGTGGTGGCACCGCATGTTCAGGGCAGCTCTTATGTGCGGCTTGGAAACATCGGCGCACAGAAGGTGCAGGCCCGTGTGGCACCCGGTTCAGGCGTTACGGCCAATGAGCTGGTGGGCGGTTTCTATGTTCTGTAAAAATTTTTTTCAGGGGAGGATCACCAATGAGAAGAGTCCTTGTTGTAGAAGACGAAGACAGCATTCGCGACCTGATCGCGCTCAATCTGCGCATGGCCGGTTATGAGGTGCTGGCAGCAGGTTCCGCAGAAAAGGGCCTTGAGCTGCTGGATCAGAGCAGCGGCTGTGATGCGGCAATTCTGGACCTGATGCTGCCGGGCATGAATGGCTTTTCGCTTTGCGAAACCATTCGCCGGGATGACAATGACATCGGCATCATTATCCTGAGCGCAAAAAGCATGGAACAGGATAAGATCCGGGGGCTGTCCATCGGTGCGGATGACTATATGACAAAGCCTTTCAGCGTTTCCGAGCTGCTGGCCCGGGTGAATGCGCTCTGCCGCCGTGTGGGACGCGCTGCCGGGCAGGAAAAGCCCGTGGAGGAAAGCAGGCTTGTCAGCGGCCAGTTTGTGCTGGACCAGAAAAGCCGTGTGCTTTATAAAAACGGAGAGAGCATCGATCTGACCCAGGTGGAGTTCCAGATCATGGAGCTGTTTTTCCAGAACCCCGGCACTGCTCTGGTGCGTGAAAAGATCCTGGAAGGGGTCTGGGGTGACAACTACTACGGTGATGTGAAGATCGTGGATGTGAACATCCGCCGCCTTCGCATGAAGATCGAGGATGAACCGTCCAGCCCGAAGCATATCCTGACCGTGTGGGGCTACGGCTACCGCTGGAACGGCTGATACGGAAAACTGCAAAGAAAAAGGAGGGCTGCCCCCTGTGAACAGCATCACAAAGCGCTGGCTGCGGGGCAGCCTGCTGATCACATTCATCCTGGTGGCTTCGGTGGTGGGTGTGTTTATTTACTCGAGTCGTTCCGGCTTTTATACAGGTGCCCAGCAGGCAATGCTCAACCGGCTGTCCAGCATCAGCGGCCAGCTGAATCTGACCGGCGGCCAGAACCCAAGCCAGACTGCGGCAAACCGCTCCCGGCTTTTGTTCCGGGTAGTGGAACAGTTTGACGCAAAGGATAAATTCGAGCTGATGCTTCTGGATGCGGCTGGCCAGCCGCTGGCCACCTCTTCCGGCGCCAGGCTGAGCTATGAACAGCCGCCTGAGGATTTTAAGGATGCGCTGGAAAGCGCTTTCGGCTATGCTTCTGGCATTTTCACTTCGGCCGAACAGGAGCACATCATGGCGGTAACAGTGCTGGTGCCGGATGCCAGTGAAGATGTGGCGGCCATGCGGATGCTGACAAGCTTGACCCTGATCGATAAGGCCATAGCGCAGCGGGCACTTTTGGCAGTGGGGGTTGGGGTGTGCGTTCTGCTCATCAGCATCTGGAGCGGACTGTTTTTTGTGCGCTCCATCGTGAAGCCGGTGAGCCAGATCGAGGAGGCGGCCACCGCCATCGCCCGGGGAAACCTGAAAACACGGCTTCCCGAAGCGCCCTACGACGATGAGATCGGCCGGCTGTGCAACACCATCAACCAGATGGCTGAAGAGCTTTCCAAAACCGAGAAGCTTCAGAACGAGTTCATCAGTTCGGTGAGTCATGAGCTGCGAACACCGCTTACCAGCATCAGCGGCTGGGTGGAAACCATTGCCCAGCTGCGGGACCCGGAGGATGAAAACTACCGCAAGGGCCTTGCGATCATCGGCCAGGAGGCCGACCGCCTGTATGGCATGGTGGAAGAGCTTTTGAGTTTTTCCCGGCTGCAAAGCGGCGTGCCGCTGGAATGCGCCCAGCTGGACCTTGTGGCGGAACTTACCGATGTGGTGCTGTTTATGGAAGCACGGATGAAGCAGGAGCAGATAAAGGCGGACTATGAGGAGCCGGAGGTGCTCCTGCCCGTGTGGGCCGACCCCGGCCGGCTGCGCCAGGTGTTTGTGAATGTGCTGGACAACGCCATCAAATATTCGCCCGCCGGCGGGGTGATCAGCATCGATCTTTTGCAGGGCGGCGAAAATGTTTATGTGAAAATTTCAGATCAGGGCCAGGGCATTGCTCCGGAAGATCTGGAAAACGTGAAGCTCAAATTCTTCAAGGGCCGTGGCGCGGTGCGCGGCAGCGGCATCGGCCTTGCGGTGGTGGATGAGATCATGACCGCCCTGAACGGATGGGTGGACATTGACAGTGAGCTGGGCAAGGGAACCACAGTGACCCTCTGCCTGCCTCTTTATACACAACATCCGGCGGCCGGCCTTGAGCCGGAAAGCGGCAGCCAGCCGGAGCAAATGGATAAAATGCAACCTTAAGGAGAACACTGAATGAAGAAAAGCAGCGAATGTTTCAAAACAAGCGTGGGCGGACAGGCTCTGATCGAAGGCATCATGATGCGCGGCCCCGAAAAGATCTGCGTGGCCGTGCGCAAGCCGGATGGCTCCATCGACCTTACCGAGGAAAAGGTGGAGCACCACTGGTGGCAGAAGGTACCCTTTGTGCGGGGAGCCTGCAATATGATCGAAAGCCTGATCCAGGGCTACCGCTATCTGATGCATGCCGCCGAAGTGAGCATGGGGGAGGATTTTGTCGATTCCGAATCCAAGGTGGACAAATGGATCGAAGATCACATGAGCCCAAAAATGCAGAGCCTGATGTTCAGCCTGGCGGCGGTCTGCGGCGGCCTTTTGGCACTGGTGCTGTTTATGATTCTGCCCACTGCCCTTGTGGGCATTGTGGACAAGTTCCTGCCGCTGGGCGGCTTCAAGGTGGTGCTGGAAGGCCTTGTGAAGCTGGGGCTTTTCATCGGCTATCTGTTCCTTTGCACCCGGGTCAAGGATGTGCACCGGGTATTTGAGTACCACGGTGCGGAACATAAGACCATCGCCTGCTATGAAGCCGGTGAAGAACTGACGGTGGAGAACGTGCGCCATCACAAGCGGTTCCATCCCCGCTGCGGCACCAGCTTTTTGATTTTGGTGCTGATCATCAGCATCGTGCTGTTCAGTGTTCTGCCCTGGCACAACACCGGCCTGCGGGTGCTGCTTAAAATTTTGATGCTGCCGGTATTGATGGGCATCAGCTACGAGCTGATCAAGCTGGCCGGCCGGTATGACAACTGGCTCACCCGCATCATCAGCGCACCCGGCCTGTGGATGCAGCGCCTGACCACCTTTGAGCCGGATGATTCCATGATCGAGGTGGCCATTGCCGCCGTGAAGCCGGTGCTGCCGGAAAAACCGGAGGATGCCCAATGGTGACCTGCCGGGAAGCCTGGAAGCAGATTTGGGATGCCCTGCAAAAGGCAGGCACCGAAGATGCCCGGGCGGATGCGAACCTGCTGATGGAACTTGCAGCAGGAAACGGCTGGCGCTGGAGAGATGACCCCCTTTCTCAAACGGAACAGGAACTGCTTTCGGAATGGACCCGCCAGCGGATGGAGCATCGGCCCATTCAGTATATTGCGGGCCGGTGGCCGTTTCTGGATTTGGAGCTGGAAGTAGGCCCCGGCGTTCTGGTGCCCCGTGCCGATACCGAGATCGTATGCGAAGCGGCGGCCCAAAGGATGAGCGGAAAACCAGCCCCAAAAATTCTGGATCTTTGTGCCGGAAGCGGTGCGCTGGGCCTGGGGCTCGGCCGGATGCTGCCCAAAGCCCAGGTGATCTGCGTGGAAAAAAGCCCGGAGGCGTATCGGTATCTCACCCGCAACTGTGCGCTCAATAAGGCAGTGCAGCCGGTGCTGGGGGATGTTTTTCAGTACCAGAAAACGCTGGAAGAGGATGCCTTCGATCTGATCGTATCCAATCCACCCTATCTCACCGGGGAAGAAATGCAGCAGCTCCAGCCGGAGGTGGCTTTTGAGCCGGCCATGGCGCTGGATGGCGGAAGCGACGGCCTGGATTTTTACCGCCACATTGCAGGGCAGTATCAAAGGGCTCTTTGCTCCGGCGGCTGGCTGGTGTTTGAAATCGGCTGGCAGCAGCGCAGCGCTGTGGAAAGCATCCTGCGCGGGACCGGCTGGACTGAGGTCGGCGGCTGCAAAGACCTGGGCGGCAATGACCGGGCCGTGTGGGCGAAAAAACCGTAAAGAAAAATGATCCAAGATTTTTACAACTAATGGTTGTAAAAATGCGAAACATCGTGTATAATAAAAACTGATGAATACAGGAAAGGCAGCCGGCACAAATGCGCCGGAAAAGCCGCCTGAACGATAAGGAGAAGTGCAGGATATGGCAGAAAAGAAGACCATGGCTTCGCCGGAGCGGAAAGCGGCCGGCGACAAAAAGGCGGCCCTGGAGACCGCCCTTGCTCAGATCGAAAAGCAGTTCGGCAAAGGTGCGGTCATGAAGCTGGGTGCCAACGTGGACATGCAGGTGGATGCGATCAGCACCGGCAGTCTGTCGCTGGATATTGCCCTGGGTGTGGGCGGTGTGCCCCGCGGCCGTGTGGTTGAGGTGTACGGCCCGGAATCCAGCGGTAAAACCACCCTGGCCCTGCATGTTCTGGCAGAAGCGCAGAAGGCTGGCGGCGAGGTCGCTTTCATCGACGTTGAGCACGCTCTGGACCCGGTGTATGCCCGGGCCCTGGGCGTGGATATCGACAGCCTTCTGGTGAGCCAGCCGGATACCGGCGAGCAGGCGCTGGAAATCTGCGAAGCCCTGGTGCGAAGCGGCGCCATTGACGCCATTGTCATCGACTCGGTGGCCGCTATGGTGCCCCGTGCCGAAATCGAAGGCGAAATGGGCGATTCCCATGTGGGCCTGCAGGCTCGTTTGATGAGCCAGGCCCTGCGCAAGCTGACCGGCGTGATCGGCAAAACCAACACGGTGGCCATTTTCATCAACCAGCTGCGTGAAAAGGTTGGTGTGGTGTACGGAAACCCCGAGGTGACTGCCGGCGGCCGTGCACTGAAATACTATTCCAGCGTCCGCATTGATGTGCGCCGCATTGAGGGACTGAAGGATTCTGCCGGCCAGTTCATCGGCAACCGCACCCGTGCCAAGGTGGTTAAAAACAAGGTGGCCCCGCCCTTCCGTGAGGCGGAGTTTGATATCATGTTCGGCGAGGGCATCAGCAAGGTGGGCGAGATCCTGGATCTGGGCGTAAAGCTGGGCATTGTGCAGAAGAGCGGTGCCTGGTTCAACTACGGCGAGACCCGCCTGGGCCAGGGCCGTGACAACGCAAAGAACTTCCTGCGGGAAAATCCTGCTTTGATGGATGAGATCGAAGCCATCGTGCGCGCCAATGCGGACAAGCTGCTGGCTGCGGGCAAAAAGCCGGTGAAGGGCGGCATTGTGACCGTTCCCACCGCTGCGGCCCCCGCTGCGGCCGAAAATGCGGCCAAGGCAGCCAAAGCCGATGACGATCTGGACATCATGGTGGAAGACTGATCGTGAACGAGATCCGAATCGACCGGGTAGAACAGACGAAACAGGGCCGCATGGCCCTGTTTTGCGGTGAGGAATTTCTGTTCAGTGTGGATATGGAAACCTACTTTGCCGAGAATATCGGGGTGGGGGATACCTTATCCGCAGACCGGCTGGAAGAGCTGCGCAGACGCACCGAGCTGCGCCGTGCAAAGGATAAGGCCCTTCAGTATCTTTCTTTGAGGGATCATGCCTCCGGCGAGCTTTATGATAAGCTTCGGCTCAAGTTTGAGGATGAGACTGCGGCCGCAGCGGTTGCCGCCATGATGGAGCTGGGCCTTTTGGATGATGAAGTCTTTGCCCGCCATCGGGCAAAGTACCTGATGGCCCGCAATAAGTCCCGCAGCCAGGTGCGCCGCCATCTGGCAGAAAAAGGCATCGACCGGCTCACCATTGAGCAGGTGATGGAAGAACTGTATCAGCCGGAAGGGGACGGACCGGACCCGGAAGTGGATGCGGCGCTGCGGCTGGTGTGCAAAAGCTATGCTGCAAAGCTGCGGGCCGGAAAGCGGGAAAACGTGCTGGCGGCCCTGAGCCGGAGAGGTTTTTCACTTTCGGTCGCCCGTGAAGCAGTGGAGCTTTGGCAGCAGCAGGAAAATCCGGTCGAATGGGGATGAAACGATCAATCTCATTTGACTTTTGGGATTTGTGTATGATACAATAAACGACGGATAAAAGCCCGGAAACGGGTTTTTGTCCGTTGTTTTATTTTGAGAAAATGGAAGGGAATTAAAACCTTGAATATTGCAATTATTTCGCTTGGCTGCCCCAAAAATCAGGTAGATGCCGATGTGATGTGCCACGCGCTCATCTCAGCCGGTCACACCACCACTGCGGACCTTGAAGCTGCAGATATCATCATTGTGAACACCTGCGGCTTTATCGAAAGCGCAAAGACAGAGGCGATCGAGAACATTCTGGATGCCTGCTCTTACAAGGCACAGAATCCGAACCTGAAAGTGGTGGTCACCGGCTGCCTGGCCGAGCGCTACCAAAAACAGATCCGGGAAGAGATCCCGGAGGTGGATGCTGTGGTGGGCATTGGCTCCAACAAAGCTCTGCCGGCCATTCTGGAGCGGCTTTCCGGAAAAAATCCCCCGCCCCAGGAATGCTACGGCCCCAAAACCGACCTGCCTCTGGGAGGCGCCCGGGTCATCAGCACCCCGGCACACTATGCCTATTTGAAAATTGCCGAGGGCTGCAACAACCGCTGCCATTACTGCGCCATCCCGCTTATCCGCGGCCCGCTGCGCAGCCGCCCGCTGGAAGACTGCCTGGCCGAGGCCCGGTGGCTGGCTTCCGAAGGTGTGGAGGAGCTGATCGTTGTGGCGCAGGACCCCACCGCTTACGGCAGCGACTGGGGCAAAAACAGCATCTGCCAGCTGCTGGATGAGCTGAACAAGGTGGAGGGCATCCGCTGGATCCGGGTGATGTACGCCTATCCTGAGCGCATCACCGATGCTTTCATTGCCGCCATGCAGCGCAATGAAAAGGTAGTGCCGTATCTGGATCTGCCCATTCAGCATTGCAGCAGCCGTGTGCTCAAGGCCATGAACCGCCGGGGAGACCGTCACACCATTGAGGATGCCATTGCACGCCTGCGTGCCGCCATGCCGGATATCACCCTGCGCACCACCTTGATCGCAGGCTATCCCGGCGAGACCGAGGAAGAGTTTGAGGAGCTGTGCCAGTTCGTCAAGGACGTGGGCTTTGACCGCCTGGGCTGCTTTGCTTACAGCGCCGAGGAAAACACGGTGGCTGCCACTCTGCCCGATCAGATCGAGGAAGAGGAGAAAAAGCGCCGTGCCGATATCGTGATGCAGGTGCAGGCTAACATCAGCGCCCGCAAGATGGCTGAAAAGGTGGGCCGCAGCCTGGTTGTTCTGTGCGACGGCATCGATGAAGAGAGTGGTCTGTATCTGTGCCGCTCCGCAGGGGATGCCCCTGAAATTGACGGCTGTGTCTGCGTGCGCAGCGAAGAGCCGCTTTATCCGGGTGCATTTTATCGTGTCAAGGTGGAGGACAGCGATATGTATGACCTGTTCGCCTATGTGGAAGAGGCTCTGTAAAAAGCAGCAGCCAGTTTGAATGTGAACAGGAGGAGCATCGTATGAATTTGCCAAATAAGCTCACCATTGCCCGGATCCTGCTGGTGCCAGTGTTTATGATCTGCGCCAGCCAGGGTTACAATGCCGGCTGGATGCTGGCTGCCGGTATTGTGTTTGCCGGTGCCAGCTTTACCGATTATCTGGATGGTTATCTCGCCCGCAAAAAGGGCCTTGTGACCGATTTCGGCAAGTTTGCCGACCCCTTGGCCGACAAGCTGCTTACCACCACTGCGTTTCTGTACATGATGCAGCTGAATGCCTGTGATCCGGTGGTGATCGTGGTGATTTTGGCCCGGGAGTTTGCGGTCAGCGGCATGCGCATGGTGGCTGCTTCCAAAAACCGGGTGATCGCTGCCAATATGTGGGGCAAGGTCAAAACGGTGCTGCAGATGGTCACGGTGCTGGTGTTCTATTTCGAAATGCCTGTGGAGCTGTGGCTGCGCGGCAGTGAAAGCGCGGCCAGCGCCTACATCGGCCAGTACATCAGCCAGGTGCTTTGCTGGGCCGTGGCGGCAGTTACTTTGATCTCCGGCATCATCTATCTGTGGGAGAACCGGGACTGCATCAATCAGGCAAAATGACCAATGAAAAAGGCGCCTGTTCAAAGGGCGGATGAATAAAACGGCGGGGCCGAAGCGGATGCTTTGGCCCCGCTGCTTTTTATGCCCGGGATGCGAAAGGACATTCTTTGTCTGCGTTGAAAAGGGTTCGGCAAAAAGGCCGCAAAGACAAAGCCGGAAAAGAAAAGAAGAGAAAATACAAAGAAAACGGTCGAATTTGCAAGAAGAAAGAAAGATGCCCAAATAAACCGACAAATATATGTAAATATCGCATAAAAGCTCAGGAAGACCTTTTTCTTTTTTAGCAGAATGTTACAGAAAGCCCTTGAAAAGTTTTTGGAAAATTAGTAAGATATAGGTAATGAGTTGGGGCGTTTACGCCCTAGGGAGGGAGTCAGTTTGAAGAAACAACAAAAACCTGCAGATCTGCCCATTTATCTGTTTAAACAGGGCACAAATTTTGAAGCATACAGGTTTTTTGGCGCGCACTTTGAACAGCGGACCGGGGAAAAAGGCGTTGTATTCCGCACCTGGGCCCCGCATGCAAAGAGCATCAGCATCGTGGGTGATTTTAACAGCTGGTTGCCCGGATGCCACCCCATGGAGCAGCTGGCCGATGGGATCTGGGAGGCCTTTGTTCCCGGCCTTGAGGAATATGAGGTGTACAAATACTGCATTACCACTGAAAACGATGATCTGCTCTTCAAAGCAGATCCTTACGCTTTCCACGCCGAGACCCGGCCGTCCAACGGAAGCAAGGTCTACGATCTGGAAGGCTACGAATGGGCCGACAAAAAATGGCTGGAAAATCAGAAGAAGAATGATCCTGTCAATGCGGCCATGTCCATTTATGAGCTGCACGCCGGAAGCTGGCGCATGAAAGAGAACGGTGACCCATATAATTATTCTAAGCTTGCAGATATCCTGGTCCCGTACTTACAGGAAATGGGCTACACCCATGTGGAGCTGCTGCCCATTACCGAGCATCCCCTGGACGGCAGCTGGGGCTATCAGGTAACCGGGTATTTTGCCCCCACCAGCCGCTTTGGCACCCCGAAGGACTTTATGAACTTTGTGGATAAGTGCCATCAGGGCGGCATCGGCGTCATTCTGGACTGGGTGCCGGCCCATTTCCCCAAGGATGCCTTTGGGCTGTACATGTATGACGGCGCACCCTGTTATGAAGACCCCAACCCCCGCCGGGGCGAGCACAAAGAATGGGGCACCATGGTTTTCAACTACGGTATGCCGGAGGTGGAGTCGTTCCTGGTGTCCAGTGCGCTGTTCTGGATCGAACAGTACCATGTGGACGGCCTGCGTGTAGACGCGGTTGCCAGCATGCTGTATCTGGATTATAACCGCCGGGACGGCGAATGGGAAAAGAACATAAACGGCGGAAAGGAAAATCTGGAAGCCATTGCGTTCCTGCGCAAGCTCAACAGCACGATTTTGGGCCGCCATCCCCACAAGATGATGATCGCGGAGGAGTCCACCGCGTGGCCGATGGTGTCCAAGCCTGCCGAAGACGGCGGCCTTGGCTTCAACTTCAAGTGGAACATGGGCTGGATGAACGATATGGTCAGCTATATGAGCACAGACCCTTTGTTCCGCGCAGGCAACCACAACAAGGTCACCTTCAGCTTCTTCTATGCGTTCAGCGAAAATTTCGTGCTTCCGCTCAGCCACGATGAGGTGGTTCACGGAAAATGCAGCCTGATCAATAAAATGCCGGGCGAATATGAGGCAAAGTTTGCAAACCTGCGCACCTTCTACGGCTACATGATGGCACATCCCGGCAAAAAGCTTTTGTTCATGGGCCAGGAGTTCGGCCAGTTCACCGAATGGAACGAGGCAAAGCCGCTGGACTGGATGCTTCTGGATTATGAGAAGCATCAGCAGCTGCGGGAATATGTGAAGCAGCTCAACCACTTCTATCAGGAAAATTCTGAATTCTGGGAGGTGGATTACAGCTGGGAGGGCTTCCAGTGGGTCGTTCCGGATGACAGCACGCAGTCGGTGATCGCGTTCCTGCGGCGCAATGCGGCGGGAGAAATGATCCTGGTGGTGTGCAACTTCAACCCCGTCCAGCGTGACAGCTACCAGATGGGTGTTCCGGCTGCGGGCAGCTATAAGGAACTGCTTTCCAGCGATGACGAGCGCTTTGGCGGCAGCGGCGTTCACAACAAGACGGTCCGCAGCCACAAGGAGCCGCTGCACGGCTTTGAGCAGAGCATCACAGTCACTCTGCCGGCCATGAGCACGGTTTACTTTTCGGTGCCCAAGCCCGCAAAGAAAAAGGCAGAAAAGCCCAAGGGAGAAGCAAAAAAGACCACCGAGAAAAAAACAGCGGCCAAAAAACCGGCAGCAAAAAAGCCGGCGGCCAAAAAGACAGCCGTCAAAAAGGCCGCTGCAAAAAAGACCGCAGACAAAGCGGCAGAATGAGGGATGGGATCTCTCTTGAGCGGCAGCCGTAAAGAGAGAACATAACAAGCATAAACGGCTGACCGAAAGGAAAGCCGAAAAGGGGAGAATGAACATGAAAGAATGTATTGCAATGCTGCTGGCCGGCGGACAAGGCTCACGCCTTTATGCGCTGACCCAGCGGCTGGCAAAGCCGGCAGTGCCTTTTGGCGGAAAGTATCGCATCATCGATTTTCCGCTGTCCAACTGTGTGAATTCGGGCATTGATACCGTTGGTATCCTCACCCAGTACCAGCCCCTGGTGCTGAATGAGTATATCGGAAATGGTCAGCCCTGGGATCTGGACCGCCAGTACGGCGGTGTGCATATCCTTCCGCCCTATCAGACGGCGACCGGTTCGGACTGGTACCGCGGCACCGCCAATGCAATTTATCAGAATATCAATTTCATCGACCGGTATGAGCCCCAGTATGTGGCTGTTCTGTCCGGTGACCACATCTATAAGATGGATTACAGCAAAATGCTGGATTACCACAAGGAAAAGAACGCTGACTGCACCATTGCCGTTATGGAGGTGCCCTGGGAAGAGGCCAGCCGCTTCGGCATTATGACCGCCGATGCAGAGGATACCATCGTGAAATTTGAAGAGAAGCCCAAGGAGCCCACCAGCAACCTGGCTTCCATGGGCATCTACATCTTCACCTGGGAAAAACTGCGCAGGTTCCTGATCGAGGATGAAGCCAATCCCAATTCGGACAACGACTTTGGAAAGAACATCATTCCCAATATGCTGGGGGCAGGCGAAAAGATGGTCGCCTATCATTTTGACAGCTACTGGAAGGATGTTGGAACCATCAACAGCCTGTGGGATGCGAACATGGATCTGCTGGACCCCAACAAGCCCCTGGATATCTGGAGCGATGATTGGAAGATCTATTCCCGAAACTCCGGCCTGCCCGGCCAGTGGATCGGCGAAAAAGCCCAAGTGGACAACTCCATGATCACCGAGGGCTGCCGTGTACAGGGCAAGCTGGTTCAGAGCGTATTGTTCGCCGGTGTTCAGGTGGGCGAAGGCGCCTTGGTCGAGTCCTCCATCATCATGCCCGGTGCGGTGATCGAGCCGGGTGCCACCGTTCAATACTCCATCATTGCCGAGAATACCGTTATCAAGAGCGGTGCGGTAGTGGGTGAGCGCCCCGAAGATACTGAGGATATCAGCAAGTGGGGCGTGGCCGTTGTGGGTGAGGGCGTTACGATCGGCAGCAATGCCAAGGTCGGCCCCAAAGCAATGGTGGTCAAAGATGTAAAGGACGGTGAGGAGCAATGGTAAAATCCAACATGGATGCCCTGGGCATCATTTTTCCGAATACTTATGACAATCTCATCCCTGAGATGAGCACGACCCGTACAATGGCCTCCATTCCCTTTGGCGGCCGTTACCGGCTGATCGATTTCATTCTGTCCAGCTTTACGAATTCCGGCATCAGCAACATTTCAATCATGGTGAAAAAGAACTACCATTCCCTGATGGATCATCTGGGCAATGGCCGTGAATGGGATCTGGCCCGCAAGTACGGCGGCCTGAACCTGGTGCCGCCCTATGCTGAGGCCGGTGTCAAGATGTATCGCGGCCGGGTAGAGGCCCTGGCCTCCATCGTGGAGTTTTTGGAGGCCCAGAAGGAAGAATATGTTGTCATGGTGGATGCCAACATCGTTTTCAACTTTGATTTCCGCAAGCTGATCCAGACCCATGTGGAAAGCGGCGCAGATGTGACCGTTATGTATGAGCGGCGCACCATTCCGGAAAGCCTGAAGGATGACAACTACACCCTGCGTTTGCAGGATGGCCGTGTGACCGAATTGCTCACCAACGATTACCGTCCGGGTGAGCAGAACCTGTCCATGAGCGTGTATGTGATGCAGCGTGAAGCACTGATCACCCTGGTGAAGGATGCAAGCATCCGGGGCCTTGTTTACTTTGAACGGGATATCCTGGCCCGCAATCTGGAGCTGCTCAATGTCCGCGGCTATCAGTATACCGGCTATACCGCCCGCATTGCAGACCGCAAGACCTATTTTGATGAGAATATGCGGCTGCTTGACCCTGAAAACCTGGATGCGCTGTTCCCCAAGGAGCTGCCAGTGTTCACCAAGGTGCATGATAATGCACCCACCCGTTATGCAATGGACTCCACTGTTCGCAACAGTGTGGTGGCAGACGGATGCATCATTGAAGGCGAAGTGGAGAACAGCATCCTGTTCCGCGGTGTGAAGATCAAGAAGGGCGCAAAGGTGAAAAACTGCGTGCTCATGCAGAACACCGTGGTCGAATCCGGTGCGGAAATTGCGTATCTTGTTACCGACAAGAACGCAAAGATCACCACCGACAAGAAGCTGGCCGGTACCGACAGCTTCCCGGTGTATGTGGGAAAGAACCACACCGTATAAAATCGCCCAAAGGGCTCAAAAGGCCCTTACTCTCTCCCCGGGGCGGGGTCCCCGAAAAGGGGGCCCCGCCCTCTCCCCTGATTTGCATGAAGGAGGATGTTTATGAAAGTTTTGTTTTGCGCAAGCGAGGCGAATCCCTTTGCTGCGTCCGGCGGCTTGGGTGATGTGGCCGGAAGCCTGCCGAAGGCCCTTGTGAAAAACGGCGTTGACTGCCGTGTGGTCATGCCCCTGTACGGAGATCTGAAGTTCCGGGATCAGCTGACCTATGTGACCAATTTCAGTGTTCCTGTGGGCTGGCGCAGCCAGTACTGCGGCCTGTTCACCTACCAGCTGAACGGCGTGACCTTCTATTTTTTGGATAACGAATATTATTTCAAGCGCGGCGGGCTGTATGGCTTTTATGATGACGGCGAACGCTTTGCGTTCTTCAGCCGCGCAGTTCTGGAGATGCTGTTCTACACCGACTTTGTGCCGGATGTGATCAACGCCAATGACTGGCAGACCGCTTTGGTGCCGGTGTATCTGAATTTGTATTACCGCCATCTGGATAAGTTCAGCCGCATCAAAACCGTTTTCACCATCCACAACATCCAGTATCAGGGCAAATACGGCCTGGACATCCTGGAGGACACCTGCGGCATCGGCCGTGCAGATGCCCATGTGGTGGAATATGACGGCTGCGCAAACTTTATGAAGGGTGCAATCGAATGTGCAGACCGGGTGAGCACCGTGAGCCCCACCTATGCAGGTGAGATCCTGGACCCCTGGTTCAGCCATGGCCTGGATGGGCTGCTGCGTGAAAAGCAGTATAAGCTTTGCGGTATCCTGAACGGCATCGATGTGGATTCCTATAACCCTGAAACCGACCCCAATATTGCGGCTCACTACAATGTGGACAACTTCCAGGAGGGCAAAGCCGAATGCAAGCGCCAGCTGCGTGAACAGTTCGGCCTTGCACAGGATGGCAGCCCGGTCATGGCGATGGTCACCCGCCTGGTAGGCCACAAGGGTGTGGACCTGGTGCGCAGTGTTGCAGAGGGCCTGGTGGAGCAGGGCATTCAGCTGGTGATCCTGGGAAACGGCGAGCATGCGTATGAGGCGTTTTTCAGCGATCTGGCTGCCCGCCACCCCGGCCGTGTGGGTGTTTACATCGGCTTTGTGCCGCCGCTTGCACGCAAGGTTTACGCCGGTGCGGACATTTTCCTGATGCCTTCCAAGTCGGAGCCCTGCGGCCTGGCACAGATGGTTGCCTGCCGCTACGGCACCATCCCGGTAATTCGGGAAACCGGCGGCCTCAAGGACTCCATCCATGATTCCGGCGACGGTAAGGGCAACGGCTTTACCTTTATGCGCTACACGGCCCATGACCTGTATGAGGCATGCTGGCGCGCCAAGGAAGGCTATTGGCAGAAGGAAGGCTGGCCTGTTCTGGTAAAGCGTGCCATGCAGTGTGACTTCAGCTGGAACACTTCTGCACGCTCTTACATGGATATGTATGAGCAGGTCATGAATCTTTGGTAAAAACAAAACTCTCTGCAGGCTGTTTTGAGCCTGTGCATTTTTCCGAAAATGAACAGCTTTGTTAAAAGGCAACAAACAAAAGCTTTTGGCTGAAACAGTCTCAGAAGTTTGGGAACGCTGCTGGAATATCAGGTCGTTTTTTGGAAAGGAGATGTGCGTTTTATGTTTTTTATGGCAGCCCATGCCGAGCCGCAGGAAGCCGAGCGCAATATCGAGGTGAATTCGGGAGGTATGATCTTTTTTTCACCGGAAGAAAAGAGAGCAGCCAAGGCAATGAGAGCCGCGGAAATCGCTTATCACAAGCAGCTGGGGATCTATAAGCCTACTTTCACAGAACGCGTTAAGGATTTTTGGAATATTGCCTGAATATGCCAGCATATAAAAAGAGAGCCGCTTTTGATAAGCGGCTCTCTTTTTGTGTGGGGAACGGGGTGAATATCCCGGAAATGGAAAGGAAATGTGTAAGAAGAGTTGATTTTTTCTGCGGGAAACGTATAATAAAAAACATGCCTATTTGAAAATGATGGAAAATAGAAAGTTGGAAAGGCACGAATGGAACATACAAGCCAGAAAAGTCGACATAAAAAACGCGGGCTCAGCCAAGAAAAGAAAAAAACGGGCCTGCTTTTTTTTGCAATCATTTTAATGGCAGCCAGCATTGTGCTGCTGTTCAAACAGGAGCTGGGGTTTGGCAAGCCCGCTTCGGCCGGTGCAAAACTGGTCGTTACAGCAAAGCCGGCAAATGAAGCGGAGCCGATCCCCCAGACCACCCCGGAGCCGACACCCGAACCCACGCCGGAGCCCACCCCTGTGCCGGCGGGTTTTGACAGCGAAGCATTGAAAAAGCTGGATGATTTTGTACAGGCGCAGCCGGGACGGGTTTCCGTATGGCTCAAGGATCTTGAATCGGGTGAAGTTTACAGCCATAGTGACGGCGGCTATTACTGTGCCAGCACCCTGAAAGCACCCTTTGCCCTTTGGCTGTGCCAGCGGGCAGAGAATGGCGAGCTGGACCTGAATGAACCTATGGGAAAAACCACCGGCTGGGATCAGATCCACCGGATGATTTCGCAAAGCTCCAACGGGGCTGCCCGCCTGCTGGGCGAACGCTGGCCCGGAGATGCGGAGCACGGCTTTACCGAATACCTGCGCGCCATCGGATTTGTAAGCCCGGATGGCTGCGAGGTGATCGGGGAGGGAATTCACGGCTGGGTAGATGCACAGGACGGTGGCAGGGCAATGGAAGCGCTGGCGGCCTATTTTGAAACCGGGACCGAAAACGCAAAGCAGCTGGAGCAGGCTTTTCTGGATGCAGACCATGACCTGCTGTGGACCCCCGGCCCGGCTGCAAAAAAATATGGCAGCTGGGACAAAGCACTGCATGATATGGTGCTGGTATACGGAGAAAAGCCTTATATCCTCTCGGTGTTCACCGACTGGGGAAACAAGGATGTGAATTTCCCGGAAGAGGGCACCCGGATGATGCAGGAACTGGGCCGGCTTGCAGCGGATGCTGTGGGCGCTGCGGAAAACTGAAAAAAGCAAAAGCACCGATGCGAGGCCTTCACATCGGTGCTTTTTGATTCTGTATGAAACAGGCTGGTTTCAAGCGAAGCATCAGCCCTCTTCGGTGTTCAGGTGGTTTTCCAGCCGGTGAATGAGCATTTCCACAGCAACAGCATTCTTGCCGCCTTCGGGAATGATCAGATCTGCCCGGCGCTTGCTGGGTTCTACAAACTGTTCGTGCATTGGTTTTACGGTGGTGAGGTATTGGGTAATGACACTGTCCAGCGTGCGGCCGCGCTTTTTCACATCCCGCACGATCCGCCGCAGGATGCGCACATCGGCATCGGTGTCAACGAACACCTTGATGTCCATCAGGTCACACAGTTCGGGGCTTGCAAAAATCAGGATGCCCTCCACAAGAATGACCGGCGCAGGCTGGACTTGAAGCAGCTCGCCGGAACGGTTGTGCTGGGAAAAATCATAAACCGGGCAGAGCACGGGCTTGCCCGCCTTGAGGTCCCGCAGATGCTCGACCATCAGGTCGGTATCGAAGGCATCCGGGTGATCATAATTGGTTTTGCAGCGCTCTTCGTAGCTTAAATCGTCCTGCCGCTTATAGTAATTGTCGTGACTGATAACGCTGATCTTATCACCGAAACGGTCTTTTAACGTGCGTGTCAGGGTCGTTTTACCGCTGCCGGTGCCTCCGGCCACACCCAAAACAATCGTACCCATACGGAAACCTCCCATATTATCCAATCAAATTTTCCTTTTTTACATTATAACAGTCTTTTTGAAAAAGGGCAATGAAAACAAAAAAGCCGGACCTTGCAGCGGCAATGTCCGGCTTTTTTGTTTTCATGAAAATTACTGTTCGTCGGCTTCTCTGCGCAGGTGGAGCACAAAAACTGCACCCAGCATGCAGGGCAGGGCCACGCACCACATGACCAGCAGACTGCCGCCGGCAAGACCGCCCACCAGATAGCCAAGAGCACAGCAGACGGCTACCAGCAAAGCGTAGTAAGCCTGCGTGCTTACATGGGCAAGGTGCGGAACCCCCGCGCCGGTGGAAGAAAGAATGGTGGTATCGGAAATGGGGCTGCAATGGTCGCCGAAAACGCTGCCGGCCAAAACGGCAGACAGGCTGACGATCAGCAGGGTGGGGGAGGCTTCGCTCATCAGAGGGACCACAATGGGGATCAGGATGCTGAAGGTTCCCCATGCGGTGCCGGTGGCAAAGCTCAGGAAGGCTGCCACAATGAAGATCATGGAAGGCAGCAGACCCACCGGGATGCCCGAGGAAACCACAAGATCCTGCACATAAACGCCGGTGGAAAGCAGTTCACGGCAGACACCGCTGATGGTCCAGGCCAGGACCAGGACCAGGTTGGCGGGGACCATGCTCTTGACACCATCGGTAACGGCATCCATAAATCCGCGGAAGGTGACCACCCGGCGGGGCAGATAAAGCGCGAACGCAACCACCAGCGCACCGAAGCTGCTGACTACCAGCGCCTCGGAAGCGGTACAGTTGCCGAAAGCGGCCGCAATGCTGTGATAGGCGGGGTCGTCGCCCCAGTAGCCGCCGTTGTTCAGCATGGAAAGCACCGAAAAGATGATCAGCGAAAGCACCGGGATGACCATGTCCAGAACGGTGCCGCGGTGTTTGGCTTCCGGGTCCGGCTCGGCGGGGGCATCATCGGCAGTGGTGTTCAAAAACCCCTTATCCGCACGGACTTCTGCGGTGCGCATGGGGCCGAAATCCCAGCCGGTAACACAAAGAAAAACCACCAGAATGATGCTCAGCAGAGAATACAGGTTATAGGGAATGGTGGCAACAAAGGCCGAAAGGGTGCTGTCGAAAATGCCGGTGACCTGCAGGTTGCTGCCAACGGCCACCGCCCAGCTGGAGATGGGGGCGATGATGCAGATGGGGGCGGCAGTGGCATCGATCACATAGGCAAGCTTTTCACGGCTTACCTTGTTTTTGTCGGAAACCGGCTTCATGACGGTGCCCACGGTGAGGCAGTTGAAATAGTCATCGATGAAAATGACTGCGCCCAAAGCGGCGGTTGCCAGCAGGCTGCTGCGCTTGGAACGAAGCTTTTTGGCGGCCCACTGACCATAAGCACGGGTGCCGTCTGCTTTGGCCATGACCGCAACCAGCGCACCCAGCAGCGCCAGAAAGAGGATGATGTTCACATCGATCTTGGTTACCATCACGCGGAAGGCGGTGTCTACCGTACCCACCACCGGATTGAGCCCGGATGCGATGGAATAGATCAAAGTACCGGAAAGAATGCCCATCAGCAGCGAGCTGATGACTTCTTTGGTGATCAGTGCCAGTACAATGGCGATGAGGGGCGGCAGAACTGAAAGCACGCCCACATAAATAGGTTCCATACAAATTACTCCTTTTCCCACTCAGTTCAAAGCACCAGGGCCGATTTGCCTTGATACTGTGCTAAATTATACAGGATTTGCAGAAGGACTGCAAGCAAATAATGGAATAAAATCGGATGAAATGAAATAAAATACATTAAAGCATGAAAAAATATACAGATGTGCGCAGAAAGCGGACATGTCAAAAAATCGGCTGGCTTTTGTGTTATTCGGTGAATTGACTGGCCCAAGGAAACTGGGGTAAAATAAAAAAGCCGAGCGGTGCACAAAAAGCCGCCGGGGAAGGAGATTCATCATGTGGTTTGAAACTGCCAGTGTTTATCAGATCTATCCTTTGGGGCTGTGCGGCGCCCCTGAATATAATCATGAAGAGGGCCAGGCTCACCGGCTGAGTCGGATCGAGGGCTGGATCCCGCATATCCAGGCCCTCAATATGGATGCGGTGCTGTTCAACCCGTTGTTTGAAAGCGATAAGCACGGATACGATACCCGGGATTATTACAAGGTGGACCAGAGACTTGGGACCAATGAAGAGTTTGCGGACCTGTGCCAAAAGCTGCACAAGGCAGGCCTCAAAGTGATGCTGGACGGTGTGTTCAATCATGTGGGCCGGGGCTTTTGGGCTTTTCGGGATGTACAGGAGAAAAAGTGGGACAGTGCCTATAAAGATTGGTTCCATTTGAGCTTTGATGGAAATACCGAATACAACGACGGTTTTTGGTACGAAGGCTGGGAGGGGCACAACGAGCTGGTCAAGCTGAACCTGCAGAACCCGCAGGTGGTGGAGCATCTGTTCAGCGCCATTCGAAGCTGGGCAGAGCTTTATGACATTGACGGCCTGCGGCTGGATGTGGCGTACTGCCTGCCCGGAGATTTTTTGGAAAAGCTGCGCCGCTTTACCGAAAGCCTGAAACCGGATTTCGTGCTCGTGGGGGAGACCCTTCACGGGGATTACAATCGCTGGATGAACCAGAATGCCTGCCATGCGGTTACCAATTATGAATGCTATAAGGGATTGCATTCCAGCTTTAACAGCATGAATATGTTCGAGATCGGGCACAGCCTGGCACGGCAGTACGGCCCGGAGCCCTGGACCCTTTACAAAGGGGCGCATTTGCTGGCTTTTCTGGACAATCACGATGTGGAGCGCATTGCCAGCATTTTGAACGACAAAAACCAGCTTTACCCGGCCTGGGGCCTTTTGTTTGGCATGCCGGGAACCCCGGCGGTTTACTACGGCAGTGAATGGGGCATAGAGGGCCGCAAGCAGGACGGGGATGCGGCCCTGCGCCCGGAGGTGGAAACACCGGTGGACAATGAGCTCACCGACTGGATCCGCACACTTGCAAAAGCCCGGAAAGAAAGCCGTGCCCTCTGCTTTGGAAGTTACCGGAATGTGGTGCTGACCAATAAGCAGATCATCTTTGAGCGCGCGGTGGAAGGGGAGCGGGTGCTGGTGGCAGTGAATGCCTGCCATGAAGAATATACCGCCCACTTTGATGCCGGCTGCGGAACTGCGCTGGAATTGATCACCGGCAAGACGCATGATTTTGGCGGCGGCAGTGTGCTGCCCCCGTATTCGGTGCAGTACTGGAAGATGGAACGGTAAAACGCATTTTTTTCAATCAAGGTTTTCAACAAAAAAGAGAGCGGCAGGGGAAAAACCTGCCGCTCTCTTTTGATATTTGGAACGTGAAGCTTAAAAGCAAGCCGGAAACCTTACATTTTGGCAAGCATTCGCACAGTACCGGCGGTTCGAATGCTCAGCTTTTTTGCTGATGGGGGGCCGGCTGTTTTAGGGCGCCGCAAAAGCAGCGGCTTTACCGGGCGGGCAGAACATCGCAGACGGTGAGGCGGTTTTCGTCTACCCGGAATTTGATCTCCAAACCGGCAAAGGGGAAACCATAGACCCGCTCAGGGTTATGCTGATAGCGGGGGCGGGGGTCCTGCGCCAGGATGCCGATGAGGGCTTCCAGTTTGCCCGCCGGCACCCGTTCTGCCAGATGGGGCGGGAAATCCACCTTCAGCGCATAGGAATAGGCTTTGTCGGCAAAACCGCCCAAAGCATCCGGGCGGCTGTCAGAAAAAGGAACATAGGGCTTCACATCGAAAATGGGGGTCCCGCTCATCAAATCGGCCCCCTTGACCACAAGCACCGGGCCAAGGGCCGGGTCCTGTTCCACCGAGACCAGCTCCACGCAGGAAAGCCCCAGTGCGTTGGGCCGGAACGGGGAGCGGGTGGCAAAAACACCCTTTCGCTGATTGCCGCCCAGGCGGGGCGGACGGACGGTGGGGGTCCAGCCTTTTTCCACGTTTTCGGAAAACTGCCAAATCAGCCAGAGGTGGGAGAACTCCTCAATGCCCCGCAGTGCATCCGGGCTGCGGAATTCCGGCTCAAACACAATGCGGCTTACAAGGCCGTTTACGAGGCCGCTTTGCCGGGGAATTCCGAATTTGCTGGTGAAATCGTTTTCGATGCGGGCAATGGGGGAAATGGAAACGGTTTCGATGATGAACACCTCATTTCAGATGATGGGCGCACATGCGCCGGGCCTTAAAACAGCATCATTATAGCATAAACTGCCGGGAGGGACAACGCATAACCAAAACGGAAAATGGAGCAGAGAAGCGGACGTTTGCACAGTAGTTTGACACAGATTTGCATTTTCAGCCGCAAAGTGTGGCGGAATAGAAGGTTGTTCACCGTCCGTTCAATATTAAGAGTTATCCTAAAACAAAATACGACTCAAAACAGCCGAAGGCAGTGGGAGGGGCCCGCCGCAGCGGACGAAAGGAAATAAGACCATGAAAAAACCGACCCGAAAAGAAATCTTCACCATACCCAATATGATCGGGTATCTGCGCATCCTGCTGGTTCCGGTGATTTGCTGGGTGCATCTTACAGCCGGGACCCCAGCGCAGTACTGGACCGCCACGGGAATCGTGCTGTTTTCCAGCCTGACCGACCTGTTCGATGGCAGGATCGCCCGAAGGTTCAACCAGGTGACCGACCTTGGGAAAATCCTGGACCCGGTGGCGGACAAGCTGACCCATGCGGCGCTGGCCATCTGCCTTGCGATGCGCCACCACTTTATGTGGGCACTGATCGCTTTGATGGTGGTAAAAGAAGGCTACATGGGATTAATGGGAATCAAGTTCCTGAGAAAGGGCAGGATGCTGAACGGTGCCATGTGGTTTGGCAAGGTTTGCACTGCCTGCCTTTTTGCAGGCCTTTTGGTGATGTTCGCCTGGTATGATATGCCGCTTGCAGCAGTCAACGGGCTGATTGCCGTTTTGATGGCGGTCATGCTGGCCACCCTTTGCCTGTATGTTCCGGAATTTAAAAAGCTGGAAAAGGAAACAGGTGGAGAACCTGCCCATCAATGAAACTGACAGCAGAAGAAAATCCCCTGCCTGGCGGATGAGCCCTTTGAGCCAGGCAGGGGATTTTTTGCTTTTGTTTTTGGGGTGCACTGCTCAAAACAGATATTTGATCGGTAAAAAACACTTAAAATCTTACAAAGTAGGACTTTTCAGGCATTCGTTCTTGCTTTTTGTTTCAAAAGATCTTATAGTAGAGAGGTGTGTTTTAGAAACGACTTTTTCCGAGGGGAAAAGTCACAACAGAAAGGAAAGAGGAAGTATCATGGAAAATTTCTTTCATTTGAAAGAACGCGGCACCACGGTGCGCACCGAAATCATGGCAGGCTTCACCACCTTTATGGCGATGGCCTATATCCTGATGGTCAACGCGGGAATGTTCTCGGAGCTGGGAACCGTAAGCTATAACGCGGTTTACATTGCCACGGCCATTTCAGCTGTGTTTGGCACTGTGCTGATCGGTATGCTGGCAAACCTGCCGCTGGCTCAGGCTTCCGGCATGGGCCTCAACGCTTATTTTGTGTACACCGTCTGCTTTGGTCTGGGCCTGAGCTACGCCAATGCACTGGTGCTGGTGCTGATCGACGGCCTGGTGTTTATCCTGCTCACCGTTACCGGCCTGCGCAAGAAGATCTTTGATGCGATCCCCGCACCGGTCCGTATGGCAATTCCCGCCGGTATCGGTCTGTTCATTGCTTTCCTGGGCCTGCAGAACAGCGGCATTGTGGTGAACAATGAGGCAACCCTGGTTGGCATGGCTTCTTTGAATATTTATTCTGGCGGCGTGCAGTGGCCCACCATCATGCCGATGCTGGTAGCCTTTTTTGCGGTTTTGGCCATTGCTGCAATGAGCAGCCGCGGTGTTAAGGGCAGCATTCTGTATGGCATTGTGGGCGGTGCAGTCGGCTATTACGCTTTGGGCTTTACCATCCCCGGCTTCTATGACGGATTTGCAGAAAAGCTTTCCTTCAACCCCTTCACTGCTTTTGGCGAGTTTGGCACCCAGGCTTTTGGCAAGGTGTTCACCGAGGGCTTCAATTTCACTCCCTTTATTGAAGAGCATGGCATGGGCGCCTTCGTGGTGATGTTCATTACCACCGCGCTTGCATTCTGCATGGTGGATATGTTCGATACCCTGGGCACTCTGTACGGCGCTTGCGCCCGCGGCAACCTGCTGAACGAAAAGGGCGAGGTCCCCAACATGGACCGTGCCATGCTGGCGGATGCAGTGGCAACTGCGGCGGGTGCTGTTTGCGGCACTTCCACCGTTACCACCTTTGTGGAAAGCTCTGCCGGCGTAGGCGAGGGCGGACGTACCGGCCTGACCGCTCTTTCCACCGCATTCTTCTTTATCGTGGCAATGTTCCTTTCGCCCATTGCCCAGCTGATTCCCGGCTGCGCAACCGCTGCCGCCCTGATCTATGTGGGTGTTCTAATGATGGCCTGCGTAAAGGAGATCAACTGGAGCTCTGTGGAAGTTGCAGTTCCGGCCTTCCTGACCGTTGCCATGATGCCGTTCACTTACAGCATTTCCTTTGGCATTGCGTTTGGTCTGATTTCCTACACTATCATTGCAGTGTTCAGCGGCAAGGCAAAGGAAGTAAAGCCTGCAACCTGGATCATCGGCATCCTGTTTGCTCTGACCTTCTTCCTTACCCACTGATCGGCAGCAAAAAGCATTGCAATCGGTTCCCGGCTTATCAAGCAGGAATCAAAACGTATTTCCATAATGTTTCAAAAAATGCGCCTCTCCTTTTCAGCCTTTTGAAAAGGAGAGGCGCATTTGGTTTTATGCGTTCAGAAATTCCCGGATGTTTGCAAGCACCTTCTGGCTCAGAAGGCCGAAGGCCTGACGGGTGCGTCCGGCGGAACAGTTGGCACACACCACATGAGGATGGCCTTCCAGAATGCCTTCGGTATCCCCAATGGCACCCTTGGTGTCGCAGATAAAGTAATTGTCGCCGCTGTCCAGCCAGGCTTTCAGGGCCTGCGGCTCAAAAGCGGGGCCGATGGAGGTGTTGAACAGCAGCTTGTGCTGACCCAGAGCCTTAAATTCCTCTTCATGCAGCAGGATCACGTTTTTGTTGAGGCAGGCGAATACCACATCGCTTTCACGCAGAAGGTCGTGCAGCGGCTTGAAAGCAAAGCCGGCCGCTTCTTTTTCCGGCTTGCGGGTCCGGCTGAAATAGGAAACGTCGGCGCCCATAAACTGCATGGCGTCGGCGATCAGGCCGCCGGAAACGCCCAGCCCCACAATGCCGACCTTTAGATTGGTGATCTCCACAGGCATATCCTGCCACATGGGGCGGCCATAGCCATGGAGAAAACGGACCAGCTCACAAAGGACGAACTCCACCACGCCCCGGTCGCCGTAATCACGGATGCCTTTTACGGTGATGCCGTGCTCTTCGGCCCAGGCGATGTCCACATTCGCACTTTCTTTGGAATACAGGCTGCAGCACATGCCCACATAGCGAATGTTCGGGCAGGCTTCAAACACTTCTTTTTCGATGCGGGAGGTGTAGCTTACAAGAACCGCATCTGCATCTTTGATCCGGCGGATGATCTCGGCATTGTCGGCCGGTACATCCTCAAACAGGACCACTTCTTCTGCGTACCGGTGCAGCTCTTCCTCGGCCTGGGGCACAAGGCTGACCGGTTCAATGGCAACAAGCTTTTTAAACATGGGCGGCCTCCTTTTTAAAATACGATGGGGGATACGATGTTCTGCAGAACGGCGACCACGCTCCAGCCGGCAATGGCGCTGGTGCTGGAATAAATGTCCACGACCGCCTTTACACCGTCGATCTCGGAGGTGATGCAGTGGTCATCCCCCACAAAGCCGGGAACACTGGTGATGTTCACACGGGTGTTTTCGGGGCCGGTGGTGGCAAGAGAGGTGGCAACTGCCACATTCACCTTGGTGGGCAGAAGGGCAATGGCATCCTTGGCGTTGCCTGCAAAAACTTCGGTTTCTTCGGCATCGGTCATCAGCTTCTCCTCAAACAGAGGGGTGCCCTTGAGCGAGGCAGGGCCTTTGTGGGTGTGGATGCCGGCCTGAGCGCGGCCCATCAGCGAGATGGTACGCAGCACATCAAAGCCGCCAACGGCACCGGATGCAATGTATACCCGTGTGCCGTGCTCGGCCGCAGCCTTGCGGACTTCCTGGTAAAAGGCGGCATCGGAAAAGGCGCCGATGGAAAGCACGATCAGGCTGCTGCCGGCAGAAAGCGCTTTTACAGCGATTTCCCGAACTGCTGCGCCGGAAGCGGCTTCGGCAATGTAATCGGGTTTCAGGGCCAGAAGCTCATCGCCGGAAAGGCAGGCTTTGCAGCCCATTTCGGCGGCCAGGGCCTGCGTGGTTTCGGGGTTGCGGCCTGCGATGCCGATGAGTTCATATTCATCCAGAAGTCCGTTTTTCCAGGCGCCGGCAATGATTCGGCCCAGATATCCGCTGCCAAGAATTCCGAGTTTCAGTTTTTTCATAGATCGTTCCTCCGATTATCTCAAATCGCCCGTGTTTTGGGCCCGATGTTCGTTCTGTTAACCAGTATACCATGAAATAAAAATTTCGCAAAGCTGAGGTGTTCCGAAGCAAAGGCACCCATACAGCTTGTGACGAGTGCATTTGTGCTGTGCAGCCTCAAAATGATTTGAAAAACTGCTCTGTTTTTGTTGTTTTGGGCCGGCTTTGGTGTTATAATGCATGAGCATTTGAAAGATTATCCGCAGATGGCAGAGGAGGAAGCTCTTGAATAATCGCATCACAGCAGCCGGCCGGCAGTTTTCACTGTTTCAGATGACATGGCCGGTTTTTATTGAATTGCTTTTGCAGATGCTGGTGGGCAATATCGATCAGATCATGCTCAGCCAGTACAATGATACTGCGGTTGCAGCAGTGGGAAATGCAAACCAGATCATTACGACCCTGATTTTGAGTTTCAATGTGATCAGCCTTGCGGCGACCATTATGCTGAGCCAGTATCTGGGAGCACAGGAAACAAAAAAGGTGGAGCAGATCTACACCCTGGCCGTGGGCCTGAACCTGGTGATCAGCTTGGTGCTTTCGGCAGTGCTGCTGGTAAGTGCAGATGCTTTGTTCGGCCTGATGCAGGTTCCCCTTGAGGCACGTGCCGAGGCCAAAAGCTACCTTGTGATCACCACCCTGAGCCTGCCCTGCCAGGCCCTGATGCTTACCTTCAGCGCTTTTTTGCGTGCACACGCACGGATGCTTGTGATCATGTGCAGCACGGGCCTCATCAATCTGGTGAACATCGTTGGAAATGTGGCGTTCATTTACGGGATAGGGCCCTTTCCAAGGCTGGGTGCCGCGGGTGCTGCGGTTTCCACAAGCATCTGCCGCACGGCCGGAATGTTCCTGCTGATGATGGCTTTCTTCCGCACGGTGCCGGGGGCGAAAATCAGTCTTGCACACCTGCGCCCATTCCCCAAAGAGGTATTCCGCCGCTTTCTGTACATCGGCCTGCCCTCCGGCGGAGAAGGACTGTCTTACAATCTGTCCCAGTCCATCAGCCTGATTTTCGTGAATATGATGGGAACCTATGCGGTAACGACCCGTATGTATGTGGGCATGTTTGCTCAGGTCTGCTATATGCTCATCAATGCGGTGAGCCAGTCGGCGGCGATCGTGATCGGCTACTGCATCGGTGCGAAGGAATTTGATCAGGCGGACAGGCAGAACTGGCGGGTGCTGAAAAACTTTACCCCTGTTTCTATGATTCTTGCAGTTCTGCTGGCGCTGTTTGCCGAGCCTTTGTTTGGAATTTTCAGCAGCGACCCGCAGGTGATCGCATTGGGCCGGCAGGTGATGTGGGTGGATGTCCTTTTGGAGCTGGGCCGCTGCTTCAACATCGTTCTGGTGCGCAACCTGCAGGCAGTGGGGGATGTGGCGTTCCCTGTGGCAGTCGGGATTTGCAGCCAATGGCTCATTGGTGTGGGTGCTGCCTATCTTCTGGGCGTTTGGGGCGGCCTTGGCCTTGTGGGGATCTGGATCGCCTTTATGCTGGACGAAAACCTGCGTGCGGTGATTTTTGTGTTCCGATGGAAAAAGGGCCGCTGGCGCTCCATCAAGACAGTATAGCATCCATGCCCGAAAACAAAAACGCCGGAAAGCCATGCAAAGAAGGCTTTCCGGCGTTTGGAAAATGGTGTCCCCGGCGCGACTCGAACGCGCGGCCCCTTGCTTAGGAGGCAAGTGCTCTATCCACCTGAGCTACGGAGACATTTAAATCTGTAAACCGGGGCAGCCAAAAGACATTTGCCTTGAAACAGCTGCCCGAACAGCTTTTTTATTATAACTGCTTTTCTCTGAGAAATCAAGTTGAAATTAGGCTGTAAACGGTGGTATAGTATAGAGGTATCAGTCACAGCAGGGCGGGGAGACCCCGTTTTGTAAGGAGGAAATATACATTGGAAAACGGAAACGCCAATCAGCTTGCCAGGCTTCTTGCGGATGTGGAGCGCAAGCGGAAACCGAAGCCGCGCTCGGCTACAAGGATAATTGTGGTCAGTTTTATCGCAGTGATTTTGGCAGGAACGCTGCTGCTGATGCTGCCCTGGGCCACCCCAAACGGCATCACACCCCTGGATGCCCTGTTCACTGCAACCAGTGCAACCTGCGTGACCGGCCTTGTGGTTCGGGATACCTACCAGGGCTTCACGGCATTTGGACAGGTCGTGATCATTGCCCTGATTCAAATCGGCGGTTTGGGCCTGGTTACCTTGACCAGCTTCTTTACACTGGCGCTGCGGCAGCGTGCAAGCTTTCACTCTATGCGCCTGGCCAGCGAATCGATCAATACATCGGATGTGGCACAGTCCCGCCATCTGCTGATGGTGGTCATGAAGCTGGCTGCTTTGTTCGAAGGTGCAGGCGCACTGCTTTTGATGCCGGTATTTGTGCCTCGTTTTGGCGCACAGGGCGTTTTTGTATCGATTTTTATTGCAATTTCTGCTTTCTGCAATGCTGGTTTCGATCTGCTGGGCACGCAGACCCCCTATGCCAGTTTGACAGAGTATGCGGGCAACTGGTATGTGCAGGCGATCATCATGTTCCTGATCATCGCCGGCGGCCTGGGCTTCCTTGTTTGGCATGACCTGGGCGAGTGGCGCAAACGCCGCAAGCTGACCCTGCACACAAAGGTAGTGCTGTTCTGCACAGCGATTCTGATCGTAGGCGGAACGATGGGGTTTGCTTTTCTGGAATGGAGCAACCCGGTGACTTTGGGAACTATGGGTGCGGGAGATAAAATCGTCAACAGCATGTTCCAATCCGTCAGTGCCCGTACAGCAGGCTTCAATACGGTGGATCTTGCAGGGATGCAGACCATTACAAAGTGCATGATGTGCCTGCTGATGTTTATTGGTGCAGCACCCGGCGGCACCGGCGGCGGTATCAAGGTGACCACTTTCAGTGTGATTCTGGTTACGGTAGCCAGCGTTGTGACCGGACGTGACGATGCGGTTCTGTTCCATCGCCGCATCGATAAAAAAACCGTGTACCGTGCACTGGCCATTTCGATGCTCAGTTCTCTGGCTGTTATTTTGGCCACACTGTTTATCTTCTTTAACACAAGCAATGTGTTCGATCCGCTGAACAGTCTGTTTGAGGCGGTCAGCGCGTTTGCTACCGTAGGCCTGTCGGTGGGCGTTACCGCAAACATGGAGCCTTTGGCACGCTTCATCACGATCGTAACCATGTTCATTGGCCGTGTAGGCCCTGTTTCGCTGGCGATCAGCCTGGCGGCATCCAAACATCAGGATCGCTTCGATGTTCTGCCGGAGGGCAAGATCTCGGTGGGGTGAAAAGCATCATGCCTAAAACATGGAAGGGAGCAAACTGTCTGGAATGAAATTCTCTGGATTGAACGATAAGAACAAAGGAATTATTTTTATTGTTTTGTCAGCGTTCTTCTTTGCACTGATGAGCCTGTTTGTTCGTCTGGCAGGTGACCTGCCAGTGATGCAGAAAAGTTTTTTTCGAAACCTGATCGCAATGATATTTGCTGCTGCTGTTCTGCTGCGGCAAAAACCCAAGATCTGCCTGAAAAAGAGAGACTGGACGGGACTCATTATCCGTTCGGTTTTCGGAACTATCGGCATATTGTGCAACTATTATGCGGTGGATCATCTGATGTTGGCGGATGCCAGCATCCTGAATAAAACCGCGCCCTTTGCGGCTGTGCTGATGGGGGCACTGATCCTGGGCGAAAAGCTGAAAGCTGTTCATGTTGCGGTGGTGTGCTGTGCCTTCGGCGGTGCATTGATGGTGATTAAGCCCGGCAGCAGTCTTTTGGCAATGCCGGCCCTTGTGGGGCTGGTTGGCGGCATCATGGCAGGTACAGCGTACACGATGGTGCGCTATCTGGGAAAGCGGGGCGTGCCGGGACCGTTTATCGTGTTCTTCTTCTCTGCGTTCTCCTGCGCTGCTCTTGGGCTGCCCATGCTGCTGAATTTTGAACCCATGTCTGCGCAGCAGCTGTTTTTCCTGCTGATGGCAGGCCTTTCGGCGTCGTTTGCTCAGTTCTCGGTAACAGCGGCTTATTGTCACGCGCCTTCGCGGGAGATATCGGTGTTCGATTATTCACAGATCATTTTCTCGGCCATTATGGGCTTTGTGGTGTTCGGTCAGCTGCCGGATCTGCTCAGCTGGCTGGGGTATGGCGTGATTTTGTGTGCAGCAGCTGCAAATTTTGTTTATAACAATCGAAAAACTGCCTGATAAAGGGGCCGGGAACAGTGAAAAACGTTCCTGGCCCTTGCTCTTTATCCAAGGGTGTGGCATAATAAATGCATAAACGCAAAGGAGCGGTTTCTTGATGGAGTTATCCCAGTGCCTGCCTTTCTGGGGCAGCCTTTCCAAAGAGCAGCAGTGTCTGCTGGAACAAAGCACGGTCCTGAATCATGTAAGCAAGGGCCAGATCATCCATAATGGTACCGAGGACTGTGTCGGTATTCTGGTGCTGCAAACAGGCCAGCTGCGGGGATATTCGCTTTCATCAGAAGGGCGGGAGGTCACCCTTTACCGCTTGTTTGAACGAGATGTGTGTGTGCTTTCAGCCTACTGCATGCTGAACAGCCTGCAGTTTGACATCACAGTGGCAGCGGAAAAAGACAGCGTGTTTTGGAGGATCCCCCCGAACATTTATAAAAGTGTAATGGAACAGTCGGCGCCAATGGCGAATTACACTACCGAACTGATTGCAAGCCGCCTTTCGGATGTGATGTGGCTGCTGGATCAGATTCTGTATAAGCATCTTGACAGCCGGATCGCAGGCTTCCTGGTGAGCGAGGCCCGCCTGAACGGAGAAAATACCCTGAACCTGACTCATGAGGAGATCGCGCATCATTTGGGCAGTGCCCGTGAAGTTGTGACCCGTATGCTCAAATACTTTGCCAATGAAGGCATGGTGGAGCTGGGAAGAGGCAAGGTCGTATTGAAAGATGTGGATGAGCTGGAACGCATTGGGAATGAAAGCTTACGCTGAAAATCGTCTTCCTGTGACTTTATCACTGCGATAAAGGGCAGACTGATGTTATAGTAAAGGCACAACAACGAACACAGACCGGTGCCAAGTGCCCGGCAGCGATAGAAAGGGGTATATACAAATGAGCGTTATTACCATTACCAATGAGAATTTTGAAGCAGAAGTAATGTCTGCCACAGAACCTGTCCTGGTAGACTTTTGGGCTACCTGGTGCGGTCCCTGCCGTATGCTGAGCCCCGTTGTGGACAAGCTGGCTGAAGAGTTTGAAGGCAAAGTCAAGGTTGGCAAGATCAATGTGGACGAGCAGCAGGAGCTGGCTGCACGCTTTGGCATCATGACCATTCCCACCCTGCTGGTATTCAAGGGCGGTGAGATCGTAGAGAAGAGCGTTGGCGTAAAGCCTCAGGGCGCTCTGGCCGCCATGCTGAATAAGCATATCTGATAGAGTAATATACAAAGAGAGCAGTCGTCTGTGAGATGGCTGCTCTCTTTTGCATTGCATCAAGAAGGATAAGAGAAAAGACATCCAAATCGGAAAATGAGATTTTTGCAGGAAATTTGAAAAAAGGTGTTGACTTATGCATCCCGGTGTGGTAATATAATCAGGCACCC
>JAHHRU010000028.1 GCA_020025635.1 Allofournierella sp. | reverse complement strand
CAGCTCCGGGTTGCCACTAAGGCTTTGCACTTCGCTTTGCTTGTGCAAAACCAAGTGGCTGCCCAGCCGCCGCGGTCGCTAGCTCTGCCACCGGCAGCGCTCCCTTGCGGCCCCTGAAAGAGGGGGCACGAGAATAGCGCACCGCCGGGGTGCCTCTCGTTCTCCGTTATTCGCCGCCGTAGTAGCCGGCGCCGCGTTTTGTTTTGATGTAGCGGGGAGTGCCGGGGTCGTCCTCCACCTTCTCACGGAGACGGCGGATGGTGACGTCCACCGTGCGGACATCGCCGAAATAGTCGTAGTTCCAGACCTTTTCCATGAGTTCCTCTCTGGAAAAGACCCGGCCGGGTTCCTTGGCAAAGCAGGTCAGCAGGTCAAATTCCTTCTGGCTCACTTCGATGGTCCGGCCTGCCTTCTGCAAAGACACGGCGTTCAAATCCAACACCAGGTCGCCCAGCTTCAAACTGTTTTCACCCGCGCCCCGCATGCCTGCATCCAGACTGCGGCGGCGGATATTGGCCTTGACTCTGGCCAGAAGCTCCCGCATGGAGAAGGGCTTTGTGATATAGTCATCGGCACCCGCTTCCAGGCCGAAGACCTTGTCGCTCTCTTCCTCGCGGGCTGTCAGCATAATGATGGGCACCGTGGAGCCTCCATCCCGCAGGGCAGCGCAGACATCAAAGCCGTTCATTCCCGGCAGCATCACATCCAGCAGGATGAGATCCGGGTCCTTGGTTCTGCCCAGCTCCAGACCGGTCAGGCCATCCAGGGCTTCCAGCGTGTCATAGCCCTCCCGCATCAGGTTGAATTTCAAAATGTCTACGATGGTTTTTTCATCTTCGACAATCAAGACGGTTTTACCCATAATCTGCCTCTCTTTGTTTATTCTGCCGCCTTCAGGAAATTGACGTTGGCACGCTCCACCTCGTTGAGGGTGTCCTCCTTGAAGTTGTTGGGGGCCACAGTGCCATTGTACCAGGTGCGGCTGTTGAAATAGTCCTTCAAATCCTGCGCTCTGAAGATTCTGCCGTGGCGGGCATAGATCTCATTTCTGGCCAGACGGAGCTGTGCCTTGCTCATGCCGGCAATGTCCGCGTCTGTCAGACGGCGTTCGCTGCTGTCGGGGAAAATCCACTCGCTGTTATCGGGCTTCTGCTCGGTCTTGGGGGGCTCTTCGGGCTTGGTGTCCGGCTTCTTATCATCCTCGACGGGCTTCTTCTCGTCCTCGGTGGGCGTTTTGTCGTCTTCGCCGGGCTTCTTGTCTTCCTCGCCGGGCTTCTTATCCTCTTCACCGGGCTTGGGCTCGGGCTTCGGCTCCGGGATGGGCTCGAACTTCTGGGGGTCCTTCGGCTCGGTCTGAGAGGGAGGATCGATGGGCTGATTGGGCTTCTCGTCGATGCCGCCCAGGGTCTTGGTCAGAAACAGCACCGCACCGGCAAGCAGGAGCACAGCGCCAACGGCAATGGCGGTAATGGCAACTTTATTGGTTGTGTACTTTTTTCTCTTGGGATAGTCCACCAGCGGCTCGTCATGGACAGCCACCGGCAGCTTCTTTCCGCAGCTGCTGCACACGCGGGAGCCGGGTCGGGATTCTGCGCCGCACTCCGGGCAGATCAGCGGCTGCAATGCGCCGCACTGGGGGCAGAAACGAGCGTTATCATCCAGCTCTGCGCCACATTTTTTACAATTCATGGTGTCACTCCTTTACGTCGCTGCCTGAAACCCAAGTCTCAGGCATGGGCTATTTTTGCAGACATACGATACCTGTCCGCATCTTCCAATGGATAAACCGTGGTTCTGCCACAGGTTGTACCCTGTATTTTACCACAGTTTTTATATTTACGCCAGATGGCGCAATGCTTTGGGAAAATGATTTTTGAGGGTGCCGCCGCTGCCCTTGACCCAGCCCAGGCTCAGGCCGTCGGCCTGCACCAGGGTCCAGCCGTTCTGGGGACCGGGGATGGCTTCGCCCCGGAGATAGGCGGCAATTTCCGCACTTTCTGCCGGGAAATCTGCCACGGAATCGGCGGTTTTCAGCCACAAGGCCCAGGCGTGGGCCGGTTCAAAGCGGTTTTTCAGCATCTCGCCCAGCTCCAGACCCGGCCGGAGGACTTTCAGGCCATGCAGCTCCGGCATCTCCTTCGGCACCAGAAACAGGCTCTGGCCGAAGGTCAAAAGCGTACCGTCCGGGTGCGTGACCCCGGCAGTCCGGCAGAATTCCTCCACCAGCTTTTCGGGGGACGGGCCCTGCGGCTTTCTGCTGTCTCTTCCCTTGCCCGGTTTTCCGGCGGGGGCAGACTCCGTCATGGGTGCATCCGGGGACTTTTCCAGCACGGCGGCATAGTGGCCCTCGCCCCGCAGATGGTGGGGCCAGAGGCGGAAGGTGTGTTCCAGACCCGGTGCCGGGTTCTCCACCCAGTCGGGGCGTCCCGGTTCAAACCAGGGGGCATCCACGGTCACCACGGAGAAGTCCGGGTGGTCGTGGAGAAAAGCGGAGATACTGCCCTCGTTTTCCGACGGGGCAAAGGTACAGGTGGAATAGACCAGACGGCCGCCGGGACGGAGCATCTGTGCCGCGGAATGGAGAATCTCCTGCTGCCGTCTGGCGCACATCTCCACGGTCTCCGGGCTCCAATCGGTGATGGCGGCCTCCTCCTTGCGGAACATGCCCTCGCCGGAGCAGGGGGCATCCACCAGCACCCGGTCAAAGAAGCAGGGGAACCGCTCCTCCAGCTTTTTGGGGTGCTCATTGAGCACCAGAGCATTGGCAACGGCCAGACGCTCAATGTTGCGGGAGAGAATCTTGGCCCGCTTGGGGTTGATCTCATTGCAGACCAGCAGGCCCTCGCCCCGGAGCGCGGCTGCCAGCTGGGTGGTCTTGCCGCCGGGTGCCGCGCACAGGTCCAGGACCTTCATGCCGGGATGCACGTCCAAAAGACCCGCCGGAGCCATGGCACTGGCCTCCTGCAGGTAGTATAACCCGGCTTCGTGGTAGGCAGACAGGCCCGGTCTGGTATTGGGGTCATAATAATAGCCGTTTTCGGCCCAGGGAATCGGGGACAGGCCAAACTGGGACAGCTCGGGGGGCGTTTCGGTTTTCAGTGGGTTCAGCCGCAGGCCCACGTTCCGGGGTCTGTCGTAGGATGCCAGAAAATCCTCATATTCCGCCCCCA
>JAHHRU010000027.1 GCA_020025635.1 Allofournierella sp. | reverse complement strand
TTGTCGCGCATTTTTGTATCTTCGGCAATCCAGACAGAAAGACATGACTGTTTTCCAATACCGTTTTAAGCCGGGAATTACATATGTTCAGCTTGATAGAAATATCCTCTTCATCGCTTTCCAGGCGGATATATTCCATATTTTCAGTTAAAGCAACACGAAAAAGACCAGCCAGAACCGAATTTCGGTTCTGACTGGTCTTTTAGTTTTCCGCATCGGCAATTACCCTAGGTTCACCTCGTGTCCCTATGGATATTCACCCTTCGGCCCGGCGGGGGGAAAACAGAAAAAAGGCAGGCTCCTTTTGGGGGAGCTCTGCCTTTTGCTTGGTGGGCCACCAGGGGCTCGAACCCTGATAGACTCGGTTATGAGCCGAGAGCACTAACCAATTGTGCTAATGGCCCGCATATCCCCCTTTGGGGGAACGTACACATCATTATATCATACGCCCGCAAAAAAGGGAAGTGGGAAACCGGCGAAAAGTTTTGCCGAAGCTTTACCGGGTGCGCCGGGCCGAGAGCTTTTGCTGCAAAAACCGGTCCAGCATTTCCTGGGGAAACACCGGCCGGTCGTAGCCAAAGGCCTCCCGGACAAAGCACAGGGTAACGACGGTTTCCTTTCCCGCATCCATCCGCAGCGAAAACAGGGTGTCCATGGGCTGGTTTGTGGGCTGGTGCAAGGTCAGGTTCAAAAGAAAGCCGCCGTCCGCCTGCCGCCGGCAGGTGTACTGGAATTCGTCCGAAGGGGCGGGGGCATCCAGCTTGTCCAGGCATTCGTCAAAGGCAAGGGCGGTGCGGTATTCCAGAAAGCCGCCCTCTCCGGACTTTTGCTGGCGGCGCTGGGCCTGCTTTTTCAAAATGGCCATGATGCAGCCGCCCGCCGCAAGGATGGCAAGGATGGAAAAAATCGGGGTCATGGAACGATCACTCCTTCAAAGGCTGTTCTGCCAGCCAAAGGGCCCGTGCCTTTGCAAAAAAAGCCCGGCTCCCGCGGCCCCGCCGCTTGCTGGCAAAGGGGCGATGTGCTACAATAAAACACAAAGCCGGAAAAGGGCCCCAAAAGGCCGCTGGCCGGCCCATTTCCGTATAACACCGATTATAACACGAAAGCGGGCGGGGGAAAAGCCCCCCGGCCCTTTCCGGGAGAGCAGAAAATGAAACTCAAACTGAGCAAAAAAACCTATTACACGCTGGGCATCCTGGCCGGAGCGCTCACACTGGTGCGGGCGGTGGCGGCCGTGGCGGGCATGAGCTTTGCCATGCTGGACAGCCTGGCCTTTGGCTGCGTGGGGCTGATGCTGTTGTTCCTGGCCAGCGTGAAAGGCACCCCCATGCAGGACAAACGCAGCCTGTTCGGCTGCTTTTTGCTGCTCATTGCCAGCGTGTTTTTCAATGTGCCCCTGTTGCAGATTGTGCTGATGGGCCTGGTGTGGCCGGCCTTTGCGGCCTTTGAAAAACACCGGGACGAGCGCCTTGCCCCCATCTGCCGGCTGGTGTACGCTGCCGAATTTCTGTGGATGGGCCTGCGGGTGCTGGCCGAGCTGGGCGAGGTGAAGGTGCTGGCCTGGCCCTCCAACCTGGCGGGCATCTTTGCGGCGGCGGTACGGCTTTTGCTGTGCGTGAAGCTGTATAAGCGGGAGCGGGACGAGCGCTGAACGCCCGGCTCCGGATGATAAGGAGAAAGCAACATGAAAAAAACCATCTGTTTTTTGCTGGCGGCGGTGTTTGCGCTGGGCATGGCGGGCTGCGGGGCAGGCAAAACGCCCGGCCCGGCCCCGCAGGCGCCCTCGGCCGCACAGGCGCCCGAACAAACGTCCTCGGCCGCACAGGCGCCCGAACAAACGTCCTCGGCCGCACAGACGCCCGAGCAAACGTCCTCGGCCGCACAGGCGCCCGGGCAGCCGGCTGCTTCAAAGCCCCAACAGCCCCCGGCAGAGCCCGGCGAAAAAACCGAATACCGGGCCATGTGGGTGAGCTATCTTGAATGGGAAAACTTCGATTTTTCCTCCGAGGGGGCATTCCGTGCCGGGGCAGACGAAATGATGGAAAACTGTGCATCGCTGGGCCTTGACACCGTCATTGCCCAGGTGCGGCCCTTCGGCGACGCCCTTTACAAAAGCGCCTATTTCCCCTGGAGCCACCTGTGCACCGGCACCCAGGGGCAGGACCCGGGCTTTGATCCGCTGAAAAATCTGGTGGAAAGCGCCCACGCCCACGGCCTTCGGCTGGAAGCCTGGGTGAACCCCTACCGCATCCGGCTGAACGCAGGCCGCCCGGCGGGGGAGCTGGCCCCCGAAAACCCGGTGAACCGGCACCCGGAATGGGCAAAGCAGGTGGCCGAAGGGGTCTACCTGGACCCGGCAAGCGAAGAGGTGCGCCGGTATGTGGCCTCGGGCGTTGCCGAGATCGTGCAGAACTATGAGGTGGACGGCATCCACTTTGACGATTATTTTTACCCCACCACCGACCCTTCCTTTGACCAAAGCGATTACGACCCGGCCAAGGGCTCGCTGGAGGACTGGCGCCGCCAGAACGTAAATGACCTGATGCGCATGTGCTATGCGGCGGTGAAGGACGTGCGCCCCGGCTGCGGCTTCGGCGTAAGTCCGCAGGGGAATATTGAGAACAATTATAACGGACAGTATAGTGACGTGGGCCTTTGGCTGAAAACCCCCGGCTATGTGGATTATGTGATGCCCCAGATCTACTGGGGCCCGGGCTACGCCACCAAAAGCGGGAATACCCGCTGGGCCTATGAGAACATCACAGCCGAGTGGGCGGCCCTGGAGCGGGCACCCAGCGTGCAGCTGTATTTCGGCCTGGGGGCCTACCGCATCGGCGAGGGGGACGGCGGCTGGGACGCCCAGAACCCGGCCCGCTGGCAGACCGGCCATGCCCTTGCCGACCAGGTAACGGCCAGCCGCGGCCTTGCGGACGGCTGGGCGCTGTACCGGTATGATTTCCTGTTTCGGAACAGCCAGTGGGCAGAGCTTGCCCAAAGCGAATGTGAAGCCCTCAAGGCCGCAAACGCCCAAAGCTGAAAAGGCTCAAAGTTTTTTCAAGAGAAAAGCCGGCACCCCCAAAAACAGGGTGCCGGCTTTTTTTGGCGGAGACTGCGACAAATGGAAGCCTGAAATTCCCCCCGCCGGCTGGCAGTTTTTTTAGCGGAGACTGCGACAGGAGGAAACCCGAAATTCCCCCCGCCGGCCCCGGCCCCCGCCGCAAAACCCTATTT
>JAHHRU010000026.1 GCA_020025635.1 Allofournierella sp. | reverse complement strand
CACACTATTACACCCAGTTCTCTTACTGGACCACCCACTGCTGGGGCGTGAAGGCTATGGTGGATATGGAGTGCATGCTGGCCCACCATTTCATCCATATCGGTGACAAAGAGGCCGCCATGGTGGATCTTGCCGAGCTTTATGAAAAGATGATGATGCGTTCCCACACAAACGGCGGCTATGTGAACTCGCTGGACGAATGCTGGCGGATGTGCGAAAAGTTCAACGCAAAAATCGTGATCATGTATGACCATGTTTCCTGCAAAAACGTGGGCGGCCTGCATGGCATGTTCGAGGATCAGGCAAGAGAGCGGGGCATTCACCTGATCTGGATCCCCCATGACCTGATGGATGCCCGCACCGTTTCCAAACGGGAAATGCGGGAGGCCTTCAACAAATACATGATCAATGTGTTCCGTGAAGAGCCCCTGGACCCCACGCTGGTGGATTTTGTGGATGATTTAACTTGGTAATGGAGAGGTTGACATGAAATATTTTGGTGGATGTGATGTGGGTTCTACCTACACAAAATGCGTGATCCTGAATGAAGAGGGAAAGATGGTGGCAAACACCATCGTGCGCTCCCGGATCGTTGCAAACGAAAGCGCAAAGGAGGCCCTGGAAAAAGCCATTGCGCATGTGCCGGAGCTGAACGAGATCGGAGATCTTGACTATCTGATCGGCACCGGCTACGGCCGCAACAAGGTGCCGCAGGCCCAGGAAAACATTTCGGAAATTTCCTGCCATGCCATGGGTGTTCATGTGACGAACCCCGATGTCAAGGCCATCATCGATATCGGCGGGCAGGATGTGAAGGGCATTGCGGTGGATACCGATGGCACGGTAAAGACCTTTGCCATGAACGATAAATGCGCTGCCGGCACCGGCCGTTTTTTCGAGTCCATGGCAAGAGCCTTTGAAATTTCGCTGGAAGAGTTCTCCAACCTGTCGCTTTCAGCCAAAAACGTGATTCCCATCACCTCTCAGTGCACCGTTTTTGCCGAGAGCGAGGTGATCACGCTGGTGGGTGAGGGCAAGCCCCGGGACGAGATCGCCGCGGGCATCCAGCAGGCGGTGGCAAAGCGCTGCTTTGTTATGGCCAAAAAGGCCGGTGCAGCCGATGCCATCACCCTCACCGGCGGCTGTGCCAAAAACCAGGGCCTGAAAAAGGCCATCGAAAAGGTGCTGCGCATCAAGGTGATCGATCTGGACATCGACCCTCAGCTGATGGGTGCGCTGGGCGCGGCCGAGTATGCCCGCATCAAGGGCTTGGATAAGGAGAATTGATATGGCCTGGTATTGGATCGTGCTGATTGTGATCGCCTGCCTGTTTGCGCTGCTTTTCCTCTGCTTTATCACCAACGGCGATGGCAAAATGATCGAGAAAACCTATGATATGCTGTCAAAATATCATGACAACAAGGATAAGGAAATCAAGATTTAACCATGAATGTATACGACAATCTGATAAAAGAGACGCAGGATATCCTGAAAAAGCAGGATTTCACCCAGCTGAAGGTGCGAAAATGCGATTGGAACATGCTGACCGCAAACGAATTTCTGATGGGCAAAGAGGTCCGCTTTGAGCTGGGCGACCGGTTCAAGGAAAGTGTGGTCTATCATGTGCCCACCAGCGATAAAACCCTTGTGGGGGAGGACAAGATCTTCCTGATCGGAAACGATCTGCAAAACATCAAGGCAGACACCAATTTTTCCCGGGTCACCCTTTTCAACATCGACGATATCCCGGACCCCAACAAAGCCTATATCGGTGTGCGCAGGCTGGGCTATGAGCGGTATAAGATCATTCCCGAAGGCTATATGGTGCTGTCGTCCAGCTTTGAAAACAAAGAAAATGTGCGTGTCAGCAAAAAGGCTGTCAAAAAGGGGCTCACCTTTGAGCTGCTGGGAAACCTTTACATCCAGCATTACAAGCAGATGGCGGGTGTCAACAATGTGCAGATTTTCTTTATTGTGGGCGATCAGGATTTTGTAAAAGACCTGATTCAGGTTTCCCAAAAGGTCAATGAGGTGACAAACGCCTTCGATCATATCCTGAAAAACGTGATTTTGGACTGTGACGTGTGCCCCTTAAAAACCATCTGCGAAGAGATCGAGGCTTTGCGGGAACTGCATTTTTCTGTGAACGATAAAAAGTGAAAACAATAAAAAGGAGATTGGAATGGACAAGGAACTGGAGAGTTTGTTTACTCCCTGGAAGATCGGCAGCTGCGAGATCAAAAATCGCATTGTGATCACTTCCATGGGCGGAACTTCGATTTTTGGATGGATGGAACCCCATCATTTTGATAAGGAAGCGGCCAAATTTCTGATGGAAAAGGCCGAGAACAATGTGGGCCTCATTCTGCCCGGCATTGCGCCGGTGCGCAATATGCTGGGCGGCGGCTGGCTTTACAACGCCGACCACACCTTTAAAAAGCTGAAGGTTTTCATGGATGAACTGCACAAGACCGGCGCAAAGATGTTTGTGCAGCTCACCGCAGGCTTCGGCCGCTCCTTTTCGGTGAGCGGACCGATGGAAAAGATGGTCAACAATCCGGTGCTCAAGGTGCTCAGCAAGCCCATTTTTGACGTGGAACGGCTGTGCGCAGGCGCTTCGCCCGCACCCAACCGCTGGAGCGACTGTGTGCCCACCCGCCCGCTCACGGTGGAGGAGATCCATGAGCTGGTGATCGGCTTTGCCAAAACCGCCAAAATGTGCAAGGAGGCCGGCGTGGACGGCGTGGAGATCCATGCGGTGCATGAGGGCTATCTGCTGGATCAGTTCACCATGAAGTACACCAACCAGCGAACCGATGAGTACGGCGGCTCCTTTGAGAACCGCTATCGCTTCCCGGTGGAGATCGTGAAAGCGATCAAGAAGCTGTGCGGCCAGGATTATCCCGTGTCCCTGCGGTATTCGGTGGTTTCCTACACCAAGGGCTTCCGGGAAGGCGCTCTGCCCGGCGAGGAATACGTCGAGGCGGGCCGGGATATGGCCGAAAGCGAAAGGGCAGCCAAATATCTGCAGGATGCCGGTTATGATATGCTCAACTGCGATAACGGCACCTATGATGCCTGGTACTGGAGCCACCCGCCCATGTACATGCCTCAGAACTGCAACCTGGCCGATGTGGCACACATCAAAAAGTTTGTGGATATCCCGGTGGTTGCCGCCGGCCGCATGGACCCCTATGTGGGCGCAAAGGCCGTTGCCGACGGCCTGATCGACGGTGTGGGTGTGGCCAGACAGTTCCTGGCGGATACCGAGTGGGTCACCAAGCTGATGAATGACCGGGAGGAGGACATCCGGCCCTGCATCTGCTGCCACAACGGCTGCTTTACCATGGCCCACTATGAGGGGGCCGCCAACGATCAGGACCCGATGGATGCCATCCACATGGCAAGATGCGCCATCAACCCGGAAACCATGCAGAGCAAAAAGTACAAGATCGTTCCCGCCAAAAAGAAAAAGCACGTTGCCATCATCGGCGGCGGCATCGGCGGCATGGAGGTGGCAAGGGTTTGCGCAATGCGCGGCCACACCGCCACCATCTATGAAAAGTCCGACCGGCTGGGCGGCATCTTTGTTGCGGCGGCAGCCCCCAGCTTCAAGGAAAAAGACCGGGACCTGATCGAGTGGTACCGCCGGGAGATGGTGAAGCTGAACATTGAGGTGAAGCTGAACACCGAGGTGAAGGATGTTTCCAAGATCCAGGCGGATGAGATCGTGGTTGCAACCGGTTCTGTGGCCCGCCACTTCAATAAGCTGCCCGGCATTGAACGGAGCATCGAAGCCTGCGAATATCTGCTGAAAGAAAAGGAAGTGGGCCAGAACGTGGTCGTCGTGGGCGGCGGCCTGACCGGCTGCGAAATCGCCTATGATCTGTTCCTGCAAGGCAAGAACCCCATCATTGTGGAAATGAAAAACGATCTGATCGCCATTCCCGGCATCTGCCTTGCAAACAGCTCTTACCTGCGTGATTTCTTCAAACTGCATAAGGTGCCTGTGTATCTGGAAACCAGCGTGGATGCCATCACCGAGGACGGTGTGACCGTAAAGCGCAAGGACGGCACCAAAGAAGCCATCCAGGCGGACAGCGTGATCATGTCGGTGGGCTATATCCCCGCGCCGCTGGTGAACGATAGGAAGATCCCGCTTGTGGGCGACTGCAAAAAGATCGGCAATCTGCGCACCGTTATCTGGGGCGCCTGGGATGTGGCCATGAAGCTGTGATCGAGCCAAAAGGCCCCCTGCTTTCGGAACAAAACAAAGAAAAGCGGGAATTTTGAGCCCTTTGCCGGTCCGGCAAAAGAAACGCCCCAAAACACAAAACAAAATGAACTGCTCCAATTTGTACGGACAGCACAAAAAAGCCCTGTGGAAGGATAAT
>JAHHRU010000025.1 GCA_020025635.1 Allofournierella sp. | reverse complement strand
GCTTCTTTTTTTGACCTGAGGGGTTTTCCCCTTGGGTCTTTTTTCGTTTTACAGGGGTTTTATTTAAGCCTGGGGCTTGGGGATTGCGTGGCTATGTGTGTATGTCAGGATCTGAGGATGGGATTCTTTACTTGCATACAAAGACAGGGAGGGCTCTGCTTTGGGAGTTTAGCGGGATGGGGAATTTTCAGCTTTTGATTGTGCGGGAGAGGTGCAGAGCAAGAGGAATTCTTTTTTAAAGATTTGAGGGCCGGGGAGCCTTCTCCTTTTGAGCTGTGAGGCGGGGGAGATCTCGACTTTTTGCAGGACGGGAAAACCCGTGACTTTTGTTTGCGGGACAGAATCAGCCGAAGCGCAGATGCTTGCGGGATTTCAGATGTGGTTTTGTAAGGGGGAAAGATTTGGGGCTCAGTCTTTTGCCATTTGGCCGGAAAGGGCTTCTTTCGGGCCTTTTTTTGTGGGGCTTTGCGTGTATGCACGGGAAGGAGCTGTTGATTTGCTGATTTGCAAAGCGGGCATTTTCAGCTTTTGATTGTGCAAGGCGGATGGGTTTTCTGCTGGGAATGGAGCTCTTGTTTCTGAGGGCGGGCAAGGATTTTTGTGCTGCAAGAAGGCGCTTCGCTTTTTGTTTTAACAAGGGGCTTTGTCTTGAGGGTTCACGGGACGGGGTTTATCGGTTTGCCATTTGATCTGAGGGGGGCCTTAGGTCTTTTTTTGATTGGCTTCAGCACAGAAAACCAGCGGCTTTAACCGATACAGGCAATGAAAATTCCAAGGCGTAAAAATCGGCCGCTTTAACGGCGCTCTATGATGTTAATGCGGCCGGTGAACTTTTTCAGTGACCTTTAAGGTGCTGGCGGTGATATACCCTTCCGGGGCTTGTGCAAACCACCCGTTCAACGGGTGGTTTTGATTTGTTCAATTGGGATTTAAGCCGGGGCGGGGAACCCTGTGGGCCGGGAGTGCCGGAGCTTGGAGAAGCGCATGGGCTGGGTGGAGAGTGCCGGGGGGTTCAAAAGCGCACGGGCTGAGCGGAGTGGAAAAAAGACGGAGAGGCGGAAGGCACTGCTCGCCTTATTTGACCTGAGGGGAGTTCCCCTTGGGTCTTTTTGTTTTATGGAGCGTCAGCGCTTTGAGCCGGGGCGGGAGTGGCTCCTTTGGGAAGTCTGCGAAAAAAGAGGGAGAGCGCGAACGGAGAATGGCGGCCGGATCAGGGGGTCTGGATGGGGAGGTCCGTTCTCTTTTGCGCACATGATTTGCGAGTGTGCCGGGAGCGAAACAAAACAGTTGCGGCAAAGCTGGGGCTAGGGAAAGGAGAGGACACAGAGCAGGGGTTCAGAGCTGGTTTTGGCGGGATTTTTGGGGAGTTCTGGGGGCTGGAATTCGGGGCTTTTTGGCTGCCGGGGTGCGGCTTTCGGGAGTACGGCTTTTGGGTGATGGAAAGAGGGACTTTTTGTATCGTGCTGAAAGCAGAGGCGGGAGCACCGGGGGCGCAGGACGGAGGGGGATGGAAGGTGGAGGCAAGGCGTAACGCAGGGGCGTGGAACGGACGGTGCGCTTTGTGCATAGGGAAAAGGCGCTGGGGGGAGAAAATACTGCAAGGGATGGGGGGAGGAAGGGAGAGCAAGGGTTCAGTGCGGGCTTTGGCGGGATTTTTTGGGTGTTCTGGGGGCTGGAATTCGGAGCTTCTCGGTTGCAGGGATGCGCCTGCCAGGGATAGAAGTTTTTAGGAGCACGGCTTTTGGGCGATGGAGAGGGGGTGCATCGTGCTGAAAATTGGGGAGAGTTTTGGGGGCGGAAGTTGGAGCTTTCCAGCTGCCGGGGTGCGGCTTTCGGGAGTACAGCTTTTGGGGGCAATGGAGAGAGGGAGGCCTTCTATATTGTGTGTGGTGAAGGGCGAATGCAGAGGCGGGAGCACCGGGTGCACAGGACGGTGGGGGATGGAAGGTGGAGGCGAGGTGCAAAGCGGGGGCGATGGCGAGGGGGCTTTGGCGGGCAGGAGACAAAAAAGAATTGCGTTGAAATGTGAAAACGGCTAAAATAAAAAACAAGAAAGACCGCAAAGGTGCATCCGTGGAGGGAACGGCTGAGAGAAGGGCCCAGAGAAGCCGGGAGAAAGCCCGGAGAAAAGCCCGGAAAAGTTCGGAGAGGCCCAAAGAAAGCCGAGAAGGGCCCGAAGAAAGTCCGGAGAGGACCGGAGAAAGGCCGGAGAGGCCCAGAGAAGGTCGGAGAAGGCCGGAGGATGGCACTGCGAAAAGCGCAGGGGGAAGCCCTGGGCGGGGGCAGCGGGCTGCGATGGCGGCAGAACAGAATGCAAAAAGGAGAAAACAGATGCGGTTATTGGGAATTTTGGGAATTTGGCTGGCAAAGGTGCTGAGCGGAAAGGGTGCTGCGGCGGGGCTGCTGATCCTGTGCGTTTGGCTGGAGGGCAGAAAGCTGGAAAGACAGGGCCGGGACCGGGACCGGGAGCTTGCCCAGGGGGCAAAGGCACTGGTGAAGAAAAATCTTGCCTGGGTGCTGGCTGCGGCGATGGGCGTTTCCACGCTGGTTTCTTACGGGCTGCTGCGCTTTTTTGGCTACCGGCATTCGGGGCTTCTGGCGTTGGGGATGCTGATGCTGGGGGCGGGCATCACCGCCGTGCGGCTGCATCGGGCAGAAAAGAACGCAGACACCGAAGAATGAGCACGGGACCCTTTCGCACCCCGAGCGCCTTGGGCGGCGGCCTTTTGCCGGGACGCCGAAGCAAGGGCACTCTTTGAAAAACACAGGGAAAGCACAGGATCTGTTTGGCCCGGCCTTTGGAAGTGCCGGATCTTGCCCTTTGCGGGGGCCGGGGAAAAGGCTCTGCTTGACGGCAAAAGGCTTTTGAAACGCCGGCGGCTCCCGCAGAAAGCACAAACGGGGCAGACGGCAGGCCGCAGGGCAAGCAACCTCTTTTTCGGCTGCTTTTTTTGCGGCAGCCCAGCCGGCGGCGCCGGCGGGTTTTGCGTTGTTCGGAGCTTGACTTCCTTCAGGATCGCTGCCAGTGTGCCGCAGAAGGCCGCTGTGCGGCTTTTTTTTGCCGGAGGGCCGGTTTTTTGTGGTCTGTCCTGCGGCGTTTCAGCGTATACTCCTTCTGACCGTGTGCCCGTGAGGGAACGATTTTTGGGAGGGTGAGGGCGCAGACCTGGCCGATGCGAAGGCCCATACAGCGCAAGCGCCGCTCCATTTTACGCCGAAAGACCCGTTGCTGAACAGCACCAAAGGGCAGGGGCATCGTTTCTGAGGGACTACTCCGGCCTTTGCGGCGGCTTTCCCGGTGAATATTCAAAAATTTCGGGATGGGTTTGCTGTGAGCCGGCAGGAAGCGGGGAAAGAAGGGGTTCAGAAGGCGGGGCATTTTTCAAAACGGAAAAAGTGCTTTGGCCCAAAGGGGCCGCTTTGACAAAAACCGCCGTGCATGGCGAAAACCATGCACGGCGGTTTGCGTTTGGTGTTTTTTTCGTCTATCACAAAGGGGGCAGACTTTGCTGCCGGACACAGACTTTTTAAACGAAATCAGTTTGCCCGGAAGGAGACTTTATTGCTCTTTGCAGTCTCTTCGGCTGCGGAACCGGCCTTGCCGATCACCGTAAAATCTTCGCCCAGACCAAAGAAGGGGCTGGAAATCATTTCTGTTACACTGTCAGGGACTTCCAGTTCTTTCAGCGCATGGCAGCCAGAGAAAGCCATATTCTCAATGGAAGTCAAGCCGTCATTCAGAATCAGTGTATGCAGATTGGTGCAATCCTGGAATGCTGCTCCGCCAATTTTAGTCAGACCGGAACCGCAGACTACAACCTGCAAATTTTCATTCATGGTAAATGTAGTTTCTTCCAGCCGCTTAACACTGTCGGAAACACGGACGCCTTTCACATTAGAGCCCATTGCAAAAGTCATTTTTTCGACCAGTGTTACAGGCTTGTCATCGATGGTGTCCGGCAATACAACGATTTCGTCGTTGCCATTGTAGCCATAGATGCCGATGCCGCCGGTTTCCTCATCCTCTTCGTACTCAAAATCCTCTGCGGGAGTCACCGGGTGCTCCATGACCGCTTCCAGAGTGACCGAACCCGCAGAAGCAGGCTTTTCGGGTTCGGTCGGTGTTTTGGCGGGTTCGCTTTGGGTGGAAACCCATGTTTCCGCTTCATTTTGTTCCGGCACATCGGTGCCGCTCTTGCCGCAAGCCCTGCACAGCAGTGTTCAAGCTGCCGCCGCTGTGGCGTATGCGGCAATAACGATAGCACAAACTCAGGGTTTTGTCCATTGAAATTTGAAGCCTGCCTGCCTTTTGTGGCTTCGGATAAAGAGCGGGGCATTTCTGCACAGGGCGGAGCTTTTTTAGCAGCTGCATGGCGCACATCCCGGACGGGATGTGCGTTTTTCTTTTTGGGGCAAAGGCGCTTTTCGGCCCTTGTTCCGGCGCATGGATGCGAAAAGGGGGGCTTACACCGCCCGGCGCTGGCGGGAATAGGCTTCCAGCGCCTGGGCATGCAGGCGGCGGATGTACTGCAGGGCGGCGGGGTCATCGTCACCATACAGCCGCAGCGCCACCAGCCGCCAGGGGGTGAGCCGCACGAACCCGCCGTCGAAATAACGCAGGCGCAGCACCTCACGGCACAGGGGGTCGGAAAGGCGGTCCACCGTGGTTTCCAGGGCCGTCATGCGGCGGCGGTTTTCGGCCAGCTGGGGGGCGATGCGCTTTTGATACATCTTATATTCCTCGGCGGCGCGGCGCTTGCGCCGGGGGGTGGTGTAGGCGGCTTCCGGGTCCGGGATGCCGGTTCCCCGGCCTGCCGCATGCAGCACCGCACCCGCCGACGACACCCCATGACAGCCCCGCTCGGCCGTCTGAGAGGCGGCAAAGGTGGCGCCCTGCCCTTCCATGGCATCCAGCCAGAAACGGGGGTCGGGCCGGTCCTCGGTCATCAGGCGGTGCAGAAGGGCCAGATGGTCCAGCCGGTCTTCGTTTTCCCGCCAGAGAAGGCGGTAGGTTTCCAGCTCCTGCTGGGCTTGTTCCAGGTGGGTCATGAAAAACTCCTTTCTTTTTTACGCAAGGCCCAGCCGCGCGCCCAAGGGCTGCGCCGCGCGGCTGAGCAGGTTTTTGCCGCTTTTTACAGGGCGGTCCACCATTTGGCCGCTGTGCCGCATACGGGAGAGCTGATAGTCTTCCACGGTGCACAGGCCCTGGCGGCGGGCGGCATCAAAGGCGGTTTGCAGGTACGCCCACTGGCGGGCCCCATTGGCGATGGAGCGCTCCAGGATGGCCCGTGTGAGCGGCAGGCCCAGCTGCTGCTGGGCTTTCAGAAGGCCGGCGGCGGCAAAGGGGCCGGGCGGGCCGAAGTGGGAGGAATAAAGGGCCAGCAGGGCAGGCTCCGGGGATAACACGGGTCCGGGTGTTTCGGAGCGGAGGGGGGCCGGGGGAGAAACACGGACTGCGGGGGTA
>JAHHRU010000024.1 GCA_020025635.1 Allofournierella sp. | reverse complement strand
CTTCAAGGTGCCCGCATCCGGGGTGACGCCTGCGTGGGCAATGGCTGCATCCTGAGCCTTGTTCTCGCCGATCAGCTTGGATACATCTGCGCCGGCAGCTTTCTTTTCCATCTTCAGCACCTTGCCGGTGATGGCATCCACATCGCACTCAAACTTCACATTGCCTTCGTAGAATTCCACTTCGTAGACCATTTTGCCGTCTTCCATGTCGAATTCGGTGCTGACCATGGAAGCGTTTGCGGCGCTCACGCCGGCGTGCTGCAAAGCCGCATTCTGAGCCGTATCCCGGCCCACATATTTGCCTTCACTGACAGTTCCGCTGGTATGGGCGGTGGCGTTTTTGCTGCTGGAAGCAAGCAGGGTCAGGTCATTCACCGGCCGGGCTGCCAGCTGCTCAAAATCCAAAGTTTCGTTTTCCTTGGTCAGTTCTTCAATGAACTGCACACGGCCGGCCGAGATGCCGTATTCGCTGGCTTTTTTGGTCAGCTCTTCGCTGCCGTTCACCACCTGGCTGATCACCGCACCCTGCACATCGTCCTGCTGCATCGACTGGCTGGCCGCCGCATCCAGGCGCTCCCGCAGGGCGGCAGCGGCCTCGGGGTCTTTGTTCTGCACCGAAATCAAAATCGAGTTTGCATCCTGGCTCACATAGCCGTTTTTCACCATGGAGCCGATCAGTGCGTTCACCGCCACCTCGGCGGGTACGCCCTTCAGGTCCATTCCGTCCATCACAGCCTTTGCATCCGCATTCAGAGCATCGGCCTTGACCACACGGTCTTTTTTATTCAGATCCAGCTGAATGCTGGGGTTCACATCCAGCGAAACCAGTGAGGCTACCTTGTTGTTTACAGAATACCCCACTCCCAGCGCAAGTGCCAGGCAGGCGGCGGCTGCCGCAGCTGCTGCAAAAATACGATTGTTTCTTTTTTTCATGGTAACAACGCTTCCTTCCTGTTGTCCACAGCGGGAAAGAACAGCTTCCAGGTCATTGGGTGCCTGGGCTTCGAGGGCCTTTTTCAGCCTCGCTTCCAGTTCCTGATTTGTCACTGTGTGTCCTCTCCTTCCATTACGTTTTTCAGTTTTTTCAGGGCGCGGTGATACTTGGAAAGCTCGGTTGCCAGCGGTAAATCCGCCAGCTGCGCAATTTCCCGGTGTTTAAGGCCGGCAACCGCGTGCAGCGTGATGATCCTGCTTTCTTCGGCAGTCAGAAGGCTCAGCAGCTGATGGATCAGCTCCTGGTCTTCTGTTCTTCCTGTGCTTTGGGGGGCCGGCAGCTGATCCCATTCTTCCGGTTCCATGGTTTGCTCTCTGCCCTTGCGGCGCAGCTGCTGCAAAGCCATGTTGCGGGTAACGGTCATCAGCCATGCCATGGGACGCCCCTGCGGCCGAAAACTCTTCGCGCAGTTCCAGATCTGAACGTAGGTATCCTGTGCCACATCTTCAGCATCGCTTTTGTTTTTCATGTAAGACAACGCCAGCCCGTATACGGCCGCCCGGGTACGGTCATACAGCTGGGCAAGAGAATCTCGGTTTCCGGCGGCAATGCCGGAAAGGAGTTCATCCAGGCGTTCTGCCTCCTGCTGCGCTGAAATTTGTGTCGCGGTGGTCTGCATCCATATCACTTCCATTCGCTCCTGTCATCTGTGTAATGTTTGAAGGGCGCTGTTTATTGCGCCTTTGAAAAATCTTTTCAAAAATTTTAAGGCAAGGCTGTGTGCAAGACCTCTGCTTTGCCCTTTCCAGCTGTTCCATCATATCATTCCTTTTGCAAAAGTGCAAAGGCCAGCGCAAACCCATTCTCATGTGAGAGCGACACCAGGGCCGAAATTTCCTTTTGTTTGAGGAATTCCCCGGCCTGCCCTGTCAAATGATAATAGGGTTCCCCGCTTTCCTTTCGCAGGGTTTGGATCTCGCAGAGCGCAAATCCGCCCAGGCCCCGGCCGCAGGCTTTCAAAAAAGCTTCCTTTGCCGCAAAGCAGGCCGCCGCAGACTGTGCCCGATGCCCGGGCGCAAGGGTTTTCAGCCATTGCTGTTCCTGCGGGCCGAACACCCGCTGCCAGAAAGCCGGGCTTTCCAGGCTTTTTTCCATTCGCCGGATCTCCACAAGGTCGGTTCCCACTCCTGTTACCATTTTATCCTCTCCTTTTTATAAAAGGTGCCGCACCGGCAGTGTCAGCAGCCGCATCACCGTATACAGCAGTTTTTTTGCGATCGCCATTGTTCTGAGTTCACATTCTTCGCCCGGCGTTTCGGTGCCGTCCGCCAGCACATGCACGCTGCTGCGCGCCCCTTCATCAAAAGCCTTTTGCAAACGGGCATTCAGCTGAGGGCTGTCGATGGCCAGCATCAATTCGCTGTTCAGGTAAGTACTGCGCATATCCAGATTGAACGACCCCACCATGCTCCATCGGTCATCCACCAGGAAGGTTTTGGTGTGGGCCGACTGGTCGCTGTGCTGCTCATAAATTTCCACGCCGGTGCCGAGGATCTTCTTTTTGCTGTTGAGGTAATCGGAACACCCAAAGGGATTTGCGCCGTTTTCCACTGCGTTGGTGATGATCTCCACCCGCCGGCCGGGGGCTGCCAGTTCATCCAGCGCTTCATACATCCGGCTGTCGCACACAATGTACGGGGTCTGGATGCGCACAGAGCTTCCCTCCATCATCCGGCTTTGAAGCAGGTGCCACAGCTGCGGCTCCTTGGATTTGGGCTGAATGGGATTTGTCCACAGCGAAATGCTGTTCACCGGGAAGGTCTCCTTTTCAAGCTCCATCGGCTGAAAGGCTTCGGGATATTTTCCCTTCAGGGTCTCATATCGCTTTTCCAGCAGCTGCGCCTGCTTTTCGGTGCTGTTTTTCAGCCTGGGCTGCCGCACCCGGCTCACCGGCAGCTCCCAGACCTTTTGGAAATAGGCCTTGAGCTCCTGCTGCACGCCGCCGTGCCCATCCGGGTTCCACACCAAAATATCCCGGTCATGGTTGGATTTTTCGGTGGTTTGTCCCAGGAAAAGGTCGTTGGTGTTGCGCCCGCCCAAAATCAGGGCCGTATCATCCACCATCAGGTATTTGTCATGCAGCCGGTAGCACAGTCGGTCCGGCCGCAGCAGATCGATGGGGTTGTAAAGTTTCAGCTCCACATTCGGCTGAGCCGAAAGGGCCCGCAGCGGCGCGCCGGTATACCAGCTGAGAGTGCCGTTGATGCCATCCACAAGGATGCGCACCTTCACGCCCCGGCGTGCTGCCGCCTGCAGTGCCGCCTGAATATCGGTGCCGCTCTGGTCGCTGTCAAAATCGAAGCTGGAAAGAACGATCTCCTCTTTTGCATTTTCGATCAGCCGCAGCCGCCACAAAAGCGCATCTTCGTTTTCTTCAATGTTCAGCACCCGCTCACCGGCTGCAGCGGCAGGTTCTTTCAGCTGGCCGGCCGCAGCAGCAAACTCTTCACTCACCTTTTTGTGTTCAAGCGAAGGCAGCAGCACCTCTGCAGCAAAAATCACCAGATATGCGATCAGCAGAACCTTTAGGATTCCTTGGATGTTCTTCCAGACCTTCATTTTCGGAAAAACCGTTCCTTTCTTTATTTTTATTCAATAAAGGTATTCTTATTAAGCATAGCTGATTTTGCCGCAAAAAGGAACCTTCGCCGGGGATTCTTTATAATATGTTTTCTTTTGCCGCCTGTTTTCGGCAGACTTTTTATACATTTTCAGGCAAGTGTCCAGTTCTTGTTTTTTTCACTTGACGGGCCCCTTCACCATGTATATAATATGATATATGAACAAATGTTCATATATTTGTTTTATGAGAGGAGGAACCTTATGCAGCAGACCCCCTGCACGCCGGAATGCCACTGCCCGCCGCCAGGCTCCATTCGGGATCAGCTTCCAGATGATGAGATCCTGTATGATCTGGCCGAGCTTTTTAAGATGTTCGGTGATTCCACCCGCATGCGCATTCTGTATGTTTTATTTGAAAGTGAACTGTGTGTCAACAGCATTGCCCAGTGCCTGGACATGACCCCCTCTGCCGTGAGCCATCAGCTGCGGCTTTTAAAGGCCGCCAAGCTGATCAAGTTCCGCCGGGAGGGCCGCACCGTCTACTATGCCCTGGATGATGACCATGTGCGTTCCATCATCAGCCTGGGTCTTGAGCATATTTCTGAATAAACAAATTTTGAGAGGAGTTTCCCACTATGAAAAAGAAATTCAAAATCGAAGTAGACTGCGCAAACTGCGCCGCAAAGATGGAAGCCGCCGCCCAGAAGGTCGAGGGCGTGAACTCTGTTTCGGTAAGCTTCATGACCCAGAAGCTGGCTGTGGACATCGACGATGCCCGCTTTGATGAGACCCTTGCTGAAGTGGTCCGGGTCTGCAAAAAGGTGGATTCGGATTTTGAGATCGAACTGTAACCCCATTTTTTGAACGGAGTGACGGAACATGACCAAAAAGCAAAAACGGATGCTCACCCGCATCCTTCTGGCCGCCGGCCTGTTTTTGGCGGTCCGGCTTTTCCTTTCGCTGGTGCCTGTGCCGGGGTTTGCCGCGTTTGCGCTGTATATGATCCCGTATCTTCTCATCGGCCATGACGTATTGCGCCGGGCCGCTGCGGGCATCCTGCACGGCGAGCTGCTGGACGAAAACTTTCTGATGGCCGTTGCCACTGTGGGTGCGGTCGCGCTGGGCGAATACGGTGAAGCCGTTGCCGTTATGCTGTTTTATCAGGCCGGCGAGCTGCTTCAGGGCCTTGCGGTCGGGCGCAGCCGCCGCAGCATTTCCGCTTTGATGGACATCCGCCCCGACTGGGCCAACCTTTGGAAGGACGGCGAGGTGGAGCAGGTGGACCCGGAAGAGGTGGCCGTGGGCGATTTCATCCTGGTGCGCCCCGGTGAGCGGGTCCCGCTGGACGGCAAAGTGGTGGAAGGCAGCTCGACCCTGAACACCAGCGCACTTACCGGCGAAAGCCTGCCCCGCTCTGTCAGCCCAGGGGATACCGTTATCAGCGGCTGTGTGAACGACAGCGGGCTTCTCCGGGTGGAGGTTACAAAGCCGTTTGAGGATTCCACCGTGAACCGCATTTTGGAATTGGTGGAAAATTCCAGCCTGAAAAAGGCAAAAGCGGAGAATTTCATTGCCAAATTTGCCCGCTGGTATACCCCGCTGGTCTGCGCGGCAGCTCTGGCGCTGGCCGTTCTGCCCCCTGTGTTTGTGGGCGGCTGGGCCGTTTGGCTGAGCCGTGCCCTCACCTTCCTTGTTATCAGCTGCCCCTGTGCGCTGGTCATCAGTGTTCCGCTCTCCTTTTTCGGCTGCATCGGCGGCGCCGGCCGTGCGGGCATCCTTGTCAAGGGCGGCAATTATCTGGAAGCCCTTGCCAGCGTGCGCACGGTGGTGTTTGACAAAACCGGCACCCTCACCCAGGGCGTGTTCCGGGTAAGCAGCCTCTTCCCGGCCGAGGGCGTAACCGAAAAAGAGCTGCTGGAAACCGCCGCTTTGACCGAAAGCTGGTCAAACCACCCCATCAGCCGCAGCTTGCAGGAAGCCCTGCCCGCAAAAGCCGATTCCGGCCGGGTGGCCGATGTGAAGGAAACCGCAGGCCGGGGCGTTACCGCCTTGGTGGATGGCCGGCCCGCTGCCGCCGGCAGCCACCGGCTGATGGAAGAGCTTGGCATCGATTACGTTCCCTGCACCGAGCCCGGCACCCGGGTATACGTTGCTCTGGACGGCCGTTTCCTTGGCTGCATTTTGGTGAACGACCAGTGCAAGCCTACCTCGGCGCCGGCCATTCAGGCGCTGAACAGCCGAAACGTCCGCACTGTGATGCTTACCGGTGACCAGGCCGAAACCGCTCAGCGTGTGGGCCGTCAGCTGGGCATCGCCGAAGTATACAGCCAGCTTTTGCCCGGTGACAAGATGGATAAGCTGGAGGCCCTTCTTGCAGAGAAGCCCGCCGGCTCCACCCTGGCCTTTGTGGGTGACGGCATCAACGATGCGCCGGTGCTTTCCCGGGCCGATGTGGGCATCGCCATGGGTGCCCTTGGGTCTGATGCCGCCATTGAAGCGGCCGATATCGTGCTGATGGATGACGACCCGGCAAAAATCGTGGATGCCATTGCCATTTCCCGCCGCTGCCTTTCCATTGTGCGGCAGAACATCGTGTTCATTCTGGTAATAAAGGCTGTCTGCCTTATTTTGGGCGCTTTGGGCCTTGCCGGCATGGAAGCTGCTATTTTTGCGGATGTGGGCGTTATGCTGCTGGCGGTTTTGAACGCAAGCCGCACCCTGCGCCCTCACACTTCACAGACGGCAGCTCTGCCGCAGACTGCCTGCGAAATTGGATAAAGCCCAAAAAACGTTTTGGAAAAGGTTCCCGCATCATCGCAAGGGCCTGCTGTCTGTGCTGCACAGGCGGCAGGCCCTTTTCTTTTATTTTGCCTTGGGTTTTGTTTTCTTTCATAACCTGTCACGGTTTCAAAGAAAAAGGGCCGGGATCCCTTTGAACTGCTCCAATTTGTACGGACAGCACAAAAAAGCCCTGTGGAAGGATAATAT
>JAHHRU010000023.1 GCA_020025635.1 Allofournierella sp. | reverse complement strand
ATAAGGCTTCTTTTGAACCACTCGCCTAGCGAGTGGTTTTCTTTATCCAAAAAGGAGCGCATTGAAAATTCAATGCGCTCTTTTTTTCGTTTCAGGGCTTATCCGAATTTGATTTTCTTTTTTGCTTTGGCCTTTGCGCCCCGGCGTTTTCAGTCTGTGCCGGCAGATACCGCTGCATCCGGCTCGCCTTTTTGGGCTGCTTTCTTTGCGGCTTTTTCCGCTTTTGCCTCTTGCTTTGCATGGCGCTTTTTGTTGCGCTTATCCACTGCGCTGCTTACAGCAATGGAAATTTCCAAAAGCAGCAGCATGGGCAGTGCCAGCATGGTCTGCGACACCACATCCGGCGGAGTCAGCAAAGCGGCCACCACAAAGATCAGAACAATGGCGATGTTCCGGTTTTTGCGCAGCATTTCGGGCTTGATGATCTCCAGCCGGGAAAGCAAAAACACCAGCACCGGCATTTCAAAGATCACGCCAAAGGCCAGCAGCATCGAATTCACAAAGGAAGCATATTCCTTCACCGAGATCATGGCCGATACTTCTTCAATGGCGATGCGCACAAAGAAGTTCAGGGTGATGGGCAGCACCGAATAATAGCAGAATGCCGCCCCGATCACAAAGCAGATCAGGCCAAAGAACAGTGCGGTGAGGATGCAGACTTTTTCGTGCTTATAAAGGCCTTTTTCCAAAAAAGCCCAGATCTCATAAAGCGTGATCGGCGAACACAGCACCAGCGCCATGAGGAACGCCAGCTTGATGTAAACCAGCAAAAGCTCCGAAGGGCCGATGTAGACCAGCTGCATGGTTTCGGGCTTCAGCGCCAGCAGATAGCTCATGAGCCGCTGCGCCGCGTTGAACAGCAGCATTGCGCCCACAAGGTTTGCCAAGATCACAACGGTCAGCCGTCTCCTGAGTTCCGTCAAATGCCCCATCAGGGACATTTCATCATTCTTGCTCAAGCTGTCTGCCTCCCGTTAAACACTTTTTGCCGCAAATCCTGCTCATTCCTTATCTGCGGTTTTGGCGGCAGGCTCGGTCTTGGCGGTTTCGGCCTTGGCGGTGTTGTCGCCCTTCTTTTCGCCGTCCTCATCCTTTGCCAGGGCATCCAGTTCATCGGTGATCTCCTTGGTGCCCTTGCGGAACTCACGCACGGCCTGACCCATGCTCTTGGCCAGTGCCGGCAGCTTGGTGGGTCCAAAAATCAGCAGAACGATACCCAAAATCAGAAGCAGTTCGCCCATACCCATTCTTCCAAACATAATTACCTCTCCTTGTTGTTTAAAAAAATTTCAGTTGTCGGTGCTGGTCAAAGCCAGAAAAAGCGTCCGCCGGCTTTTAGGCGGACGCTTTCAAAGACGGATCTTTGATTACTTGGAAATCTGGCTCAGAGCGTCAGCAACAGCTTCCATAATGGCATTGCTGCTCATGGTAGCGCCGGAAACAGCGTCTACTTCAGCGCTGTTCTTCTCAACGATATTGCCGATCAGGGTGTTGATCTCCTGAGTCAGGGTCTCTTTGCTTTCCAGAACGTCGATGGTCTTGATCTTGTCGCCGTCCATGGTGACCTTCACCTTAACGTCGCCGCCGAAGCCGTTGTGGCCCACGCCGATGTACTCATTGGCAGCCAGCTCCTCTGCGGGAGCGGACTCTGCGGGAGCAGGCTCAGCAAAGCCGAACTCCACGTTCAGAAGCTCAGCAGCCTTGCGGGCAGTGTCGGCGCAAACGCCGGCGCAGCGCTGCTTGCGGGGCAGCTCAGACATCTCCTTGATGCCGTTTTCCTTCATGAACAGGCCCACGGAATCCTTGCAGTTCACGCTGGAGCAAACGGTGTACTTTTCAAACTCTGCCTCGGGATGATACTGGGGCAGGGCTGCGTTCTTGTACCAATCGCACAGCTCAGCGGTTACCTTCTTTGCGGTCTTGGGCTCGCAAACCATGCCGATCACAGCGATCGCGCCGCCCAGAGAGCCGCACAGAGACTGCTGGCCGTAGCCGCCTGCACCGTTTGCAAACATTGCATCGGGGATCTGAGTGAACGGATAGCCCACTTTCTTGCGCAGCTCTTCCAGCATGCCGTGAGCAGTGCCGTAGCAGCAGCCGCCGATGTCATCAAAGAATGCCTTGTAGGCAGTCTCTTCGCAGGCAGCGGGGTCGATCTCTTTGTAAGCAAAGGGATGTGCCGGTGCCTCGGGCTCAGCGGGAGCCGCAGGAGCTGCCGGAGCAGGCTCTGCAGTGGGGTCTGCGGGTGCGGCAGCAGGCTCTGCGCCGCAGCCGGCCAGCATGGATGCGCCGCCCAGAACAGCAGCGCCGCCGATCAGCATAGTGGTTTTTTTCAGGAATTCACGACGGGATTCGATCTTAGACATAATTGTTTTCTCCTCACATTTTGTCTATATTATAGGGTCTTCCCGGCCCTACATATCCACTTGGCAGACACACTTCTCACTTTGCATCTGCCCTGGTTAACATTTTAACGCTCTCCAAAAGAAAAGTCAATCAAGGCCCGTCTTTTCTGCCTTTTAACCAGCTGTATCGACCCTTTTTTCTACATTTTGCTCTGCTCAAAACACCTTGTCAGTTCATTTCCCCCGCAAGGCCGTTCCAAAGCCGGTAGTAGGTCCCCTGCTTTGCCAGCAGCTCTTCGTGGGTGCCGCTCTCTTCAATGCCTTCTTTGCCCAGAACCAGGATGCGGTCGGCATTTTTGATGGTGGTGAGCCGGTGCGCAATGGTCAGGGTGGTGCGGCCCTCGGCCAGCCGGTCCAGGCTCTGGTTCACCAGCACCTCGCTCTCGTTGTCCAGCGCGCTGGTGGCTTCATCCAAAATCAGGATGCGGGGATTTTTCAGGAACACGCGGGCAATGCTGATGCGCTGCTTCTGGCCGCCGGAAAGCTTCACGCCCCGTTCGCCCACATAGCTGTCGTAGCCGTCCGCAAGGTCCAGGATGAACTCGTGGGCCCCGGCCATTTTGGCCGCCTGCTCCACCTCTTCCCGGCTTGCGCCGGGCCGGCCGTAGGCGATGTTTTCATACACCGTTCCGCTGAAAAGATACACATCCTGCTGCACCACGCCAATGGCACCCCGCAGGCTGGAAAGGGTCACCTTCCGCACATCCTGCCCGTCGATGGAAATGCGCCCGCCGGTCACATCGTAAAAACGGGGGATCAGGTTGCACAAAGTGGTTTTGCCGCCGCCGGAGGGGCCCACCAGCGCCAGCTTTTCGCCGGGCCGGATGGTGAGATCCACATTGTGCAGCACCTGGTTGTGGTCATCGGGATATTCAAAGCAGACATTTTCAAGCTGGATGCCGCCGTTTTCCACCTTCAAAGGCGCAGCATCCGGCGCATCCTCGATCTCCACCGGTGCATCCATGATCTCGCAGAACCGCTCGATGCCGGTCATTCCGCGCTGGAACTGCTCGGCAAACTCCACGATTCGGCGGATGGTGGCGATCAGGGTGGTCACATACAGCATATAGGCAACCAGATCGCCCGGGTCGATCTGCCCCCAAATGAGGAACAGGCCGCCGGCCACAATCACAATTAAGTACATCAGGCCGTCAAAAATGCGGGTGCCGGCCTGGAAAGCCGCCATGTACTGATAGCTTTTCTTTTTGATGGCCCGGAATTTTTCATTGTCGTCTTGGAACTTTTCGTTTTCCAGCCGCTCATTTGCAAAAGCCTTGACCACCCGTTCGCCCAGAAGGCTGTCTTCAATGCGGGCGTTCAGCTCGCCGATCATGGAGCGCTGGCGGCGGAATGCCGCACGCAGCTTCAGGTTGAGCCTGCCGGACACCAGCGCCATCAGCGGCACACAGGTGAACAAAACCAGGGTGAGCGCCACGCTGGACTGACACAAAATGATGAAGCTGGCGGTGATCTTGATTGCCGCAATGAAGAATTCTTCCGGGCAGTGGTGGGCAAACTCGGTCACATCGAACAGGTCGTTGGTGATGCGGCCCATGATCTGGCCCACCTTGGTGTTGGAATAATAGGTATAGCCCAGCTTCTGCAGGTGGGCAAAGGCATCCCTGCGCATATCGGTTTCCACATAGACGCCCATGATGTGGCCCCTGCTGGCCATATAGTAGTTTGCGGCCGCATCGATCACCCGCAGCACCAGATAAACGCCGCCCAGCTTCAGCACCGCACTGACGGTGAGCATGGAAGCATCGGTGATGGCGGTATTGGTCAAAAAGCGCATGATGAGCGGCAGCACCATATCACAGATGGTGGTGAGCGCCGCACAGAACAGGTCAAAGATCAGAATGGCACGGTATTTTTTCAGATACGGCCAAAACCGATGGAACAAGCTTCGTTTGCTGGTTTTCTCCATAACTTCCTCCTTCGTTCAAAAAGCCGGAGAGGACACAGTGCCCTCTCCGGCAAACGCATTTTAAATTTCAGGTTCAGGCAGCCGCCTCGCCCCCTGCTGCCGGGGCATTGGCCTCGGGGGCCGGGGCCGGCTCAGCGGGTGTCTGCGGCTCTGCGGGTGCCTGCGGTTCTGCGGGAGGCTGCGGCTCTACGGGAGGCTGCGGCTCTGCAGGGGCAGGCTGGTGTGTGTGGCCGTCCAGCTTGTTGCCGCCGCATTCGGGGCACTTATTGGGGCAGCCGTCTGCCGTGTGGCCCTGCTGGCCGCAGATGCTGCAGGCCGGCACCGGGGTATCCGCCGGAGGTGCCGGGGTGTCCGCCGGGGGTGCGGGGGTATTGGCCGGCGGGGGTGCCGGAGTATCGGCCGGCGGGGTCGGAGTTGTGGTTTCCGCCTTGCGGAACTTGGCAGTCAGCTGGATATCACCGCCGGTCCAGTCGGCAGGGACGGTGTAGCTGAGCCTTGCATCCTTTGAGCCGTTGCCCGCAGAAACGACCCAATGCTCGAACACCCAGCCCGGATCTGCCACCGCTTCAACCGGGGAAGCAGTCTCGCCCGCAGCCAGGGGCTGGCTTACAGTGCCCTTCACAGTGCCGCCCTCACCGGCAGAGAAGCTCACCGAGATCTTCTTTGCAGGCTCCTTGGTGGGTTCCGGGGTCGGCTCCGGCTCTTCCGTTTCTTCCGGTTCCACACGGGTAAACTGCGCGGTCAGCACCACGCCGTTGGCATCCGCGTTTCCGGGAACGGTGAAGCGGATGCTCTCCTTCTGCTCCACAGAGCCGATGGAAGCGGTCCAGCCCTTGAAGGTCCAGCCCTCGTTTGCAACTGCCCGCACGATCTCGGTCTGCTGGCCTTTTTTAACGGCCTGCTTGGTCTTGCCTTCAATGCGGCCGCCTTCGCCGGCAATGATCTCCACCGGGACCCTTGCGCCGCGCACGGCAATGGGGTCCTGCGAGATCAGGCCCGGGGTAACGCCCTTGATCTTGGGGATCTTTTTCAGAGGCATGGGGCGGGTATCCTCGGTGATGTGGGCATGGGTGCGCACATAATCGAAGAAAGCTTTCACACCGTTGCGGCTCAGGTGCACGCCGTCACCGATGGTGTAATCCTTCTTTGCCCAGCCGGTTTCCGGGTCTTCCAGCGCCTTGCTGGAATCCAGATACTTGTAGCCTTCCTCCTCGCACATTTTGGCAATGGCAGAGTTCAGCCGGTCCACATCGGTCATGGTAAGGCGGGTGTTTTCCCGCTGTTTGTCCAGCGGGGGGATGGCGTTCACAATGATGTCCGCATAGGGGTACGCCTCATGGATGGCCTTGAGGCCCTTTTTGTAATTTTCAATGAAGGTTTCGGTTTTCATGGTCAGATTGTTGGTGCCGAAGCCAATGATGATGCGGCGGGGCTGCATGATCTGCACCGCTTGCGGCATCGTAACGGTTTTGCCCACAAACTGCTCCCATTTCAGGCTGGTGATGGCCGAAACGCCCATGCTCACCACACCGATGTTGTTGTCTGTCGTTGTGTAGTGCTGCTTTGAATCGCTGTCGGGGCCATAATACATATAGCGCTGTGTGTTCGAATCGCCCAAAAAGAGGGTCTCGTCCAGATATTCCTGGCCGGCATCCTCTGTTTCCGGCAAAACGGTAAACTTCAGTGCGGTTTCATCCACCTTGTTGCCGCTGGCATCATAGCTGCCATCCTCTGCCGGTTCAGACCATTCTTTGCTCTCATCGTCTGCTGCGGCGGGCACGTCATGGCCGCCTGTTACGGCGCCCACCACCAGTGCGATCACCAAAATCAGAACGGCTGCAAGGCCGATCACTGTGGGAAGGAAGCTTTTGCTTTTCGAAAATTCCCTGAGCATCGTTTGCCAGTTCTGCGCAAAATTTTGTTTCTTTGACACGAATCTTCACCCTTCTGTTTTATTTCCCGCCAGGTCCGGGATCTGTAATTTTCCTGGAATTACATTTGAATGAACTCTTTTATAAAAGTGCGCAGATTTGCACACGCTCAAAATATTTTACACCTTTTTTTATTCCAGTGCAAACCTTCGCGTGTTTTTCCCCTCTTTTTTCACAGTTTTCCGCCTTTTCATCCAAAAAAGGCCGGGCATCTGTTTTACCAGATACCCGGCCTTTCATTCAAAAGCTCATGTCAGATTTTCCCGGAAAAGCCCCGCCTTTTTCAGTGCCGGGCGCAGCGCCGCCGCCAAAATCACCGAGCAGACCACTGCGATCAGGCCGTTCACCAGGGTGACCGGCAGCTTCACGGTAACGGTTTCGCCAATGGCAACACCCCAGGCAAAGCCCTTGACCAGGACCCCTTTCAGCACGTTTTTGATCACATACAGCAGGCTGTACGAAAGCGAGCCGCACAGCGCCGCAACGGCCTGCCGCACGTTCAGGTTGGCAATGGGCAGCTTTTTCATCAGGATGCCGGCCACAAAGCCCATCACGAATTTGTTGATGAAGGTGATCCAGAATTCCGGGGCCCAAAGCGGATCCATCAGGTCAAACAGGGCGGAACCGATGCCGGCTGCAAGGCCGCCCGGCAGGCCGCCGAACAGGATGCCGGCCAAAAGGCACATCACATTGCCGAAATGGAGCTTGGTTTTGCCCAGAGGGCTGGGGATATCGATGCCGATAAAGGTAAATACGAATACCAGTGCGGCCAGCATGCCGATGATGGCCATGCGCTGGATCTTCTTGCTGCTTGTGCTGTTCATTGCTTTCTCCTCCTCAGGCGAGGGCTTGACTTTTCTTATGCACCTCGTTATGCTTCTCATTATAAGGGTTTCTGACCCCGTTTAAATATCCAGAACCGTTCTTTTTTATGGGGTCAGTTTTGTTTTGGGCAAAAGGAGGCTGTTTATGACCAAGCTTTCATTCATCCGGGCCGATGGGCCGAGCGCGCCGCCGCTTTACGAGCAGCTGTATCAGGCCATCAGCGGGCAGATCGCGGCAGGCCGCATCGCTCCCGGCGAAAAGATGCCCGGCAAGCGCAGCCTTGCCGCTTCGCTTGGCGTGAGCGTCAACACGGTGGACGCTGCCTATCAGCAGCTGGCAGCCGAAGGCTGGCTCAAGGCCCAGCCCCGCTCCGGCTTTTACGCCATGCAGTATGACCAGCCGCTGCGCAAGGCCCCGCCTGCCCGCAGCCAGGCAGAAAAAGTCCCGCCGCCTGTTTCCTTTCGGTTCGATCTTTCCACCGGCGCGGTGGACACCGGCTTTTTTCCTTTTCACAGCTGGGGGCGCATCCAGCGGGACCTGCTTTACAACCAACCCGATCTTCTGGCCCGCGGCCACCCGCAGGGCGACCCGGAGCTTCGGGCGACCATTGCGGATTATCTGCTCACCTATCGCGGGGTGGACTGCACCCCCGACCAGCTGGTGGTGGGGGCCGGCGTGGAGTACCTTCTGGGGCTTCTGGGCCGGCTTCTGGGCGGTGCCGAGGCTGCTTTGGAAGACCCCGGCTACGCCCGGCCCCGCATCATTCTGCAAAACAGCGGCATCCGCTGTGTGCCGGTGCCGGTGGATGAGCAGGGCCTGATCCCGCAGCAGCTTTCGGCCAGCGGCGCTTCGATCGTTTATGTAACGCCCAGCCACCAATTCCCCACCGGTGCGGTGATGCCGGTGGGCCGCCGGGCCGAGCTTCTGCGCTGGGCCGTGGAAAAGCCGGGCCGGGTCATCATTGAGGATGATTACGACTCGGAATTCCGCTTCCGCATGAAGCCCCTGCCCAGCCTTCAGGGCATGGCCGGGCAAAACGGGCGGGTCATCTATCTTGCCACCTTTTCCCGCAGCCTTGCGCCCAGCATCCGCATTGCGTACATGGTTCTGCCCCACTGGCTGATGCGTGTTTTCAAGGCCACCTTCGGCAGCTATTCCTCCACCGTGAGCCGGTTCGAGCAGCAGACCCTGCGGGTCTTTTTGCAGGACGGCCATTATCTGCGCCATCTGGCCCGCTCCCGCAGCCGCTATCAGGCCCGGATGCAGCAGCTCACCGCTGCGCTGGACCGGGCCTTCGGCCCCGGCAGGCTCACCTTTTTTGGCCAGCACACCGGCCTGCATCTTTTGCTTCGGCTGAAAGACGGCCCCGGTGAAGAAGCCATGGTCCGGCTGGCCCGGGCAGCCGGGGTGCGCCTTTCGGGCCTTTCGGAATATGCCATGGGGGCTGCCGCCATCCCGGACAGCACCGTGGTCATTGGCTACGGCGGCCTTTCAAACCAGCAGATCGAGCCGCTGGCGCTCACTCTTCATCAGGCGTGGTGCTCTGAGGCGGCTGCGGACGACTGCGTTCCAAAGGCTTTGCAAACCGCTCCCGAATAAAGGCAAGGCTTTCCGGTTCGAATTCATACCGGCCGGTGCGCCGGTCATAATGGCCGGGAACCGGCTCTGCCTCCACCCGGGTCTCCTGCTTTGCCAGCCATTCCAGGCTCTTTTCCAGGGTGAACATATCCGCCGCAGTCACATTTCCCAAAAGAGAGCCGCTTTCGGCCCGAAGGCCGGCGGGCAGCGTTTCGGAAAGCTTGTCCAGCTGCTGGCGCAGGGCCGCCTCCCACACAGCGCCTTCCAGCCGGGCACGGCGGGCAGGGCCGGGGTCTAGCCGCTCCAGCAGTTCGCCGGCATCCTGGGGCCGCAGCGAGATCACCGGGTCATCCTTGATGCCAAGGCTGCCCAGCTCCTGGCTGCTCAGAATGCTGGACAAGTTCACCCTCGGCGGTTCCAGCTGGCCCCATACTCGCTGAAGGCTCTCCGGGGTGATGGCCAGATACCGGTCAATGGCAACATCCAGCGTTTCGCTCACCAGCTCTGCCGCCCGGCCGGGGCCTGCCGAGCGGTAGCTTTCCTGCAGTTCCACCGGGCCGGAGGGCGAGCGCATCACGCTTTCACCCGGCAGCGCACAGATCTGAAGCACTGCTTCCGGGGCGCCCAGCCGCAGCAGCAGGAAGCCCGGCCGCTCCCGGGCCACCGTCACCAGCATGGTCAGATCGGTCTCGGGGCCGGGGCGGTCGATGGGAACGCCGCTCTGCTTTTTTTCGGCGGCCAGCACCCGGTTTTCTTCTCTCCAGCCGGAATAAAGCACAAAGCTGCCCAAAAGCGGCAGGAGGACCGCCAGGGTCAGCAGCATCGAAACCCAGAAAAGTGCCGGATTGCCCGGCCGTTTGGGCGCATTGGACATAAAAGGGATCCCTTCCTTCCTTTTTTCAAATTGGCGCGCATATAGCATGGTCCTTCGGCGCATGGTATATACAAAAAAGGAAAGGAGGCTTCACCCTTTGAGCCGAGATTTTTTTGAATCCCCCGCTGTTACCGCCAGAAAAAAGCAGATCGCCCGGCAGGTGCAGCAGGTGATCGAGGCCGGCCGCTCATCGGATACCGACCCTTTGGGCAGCTACACCGGCGTTGATGCCGATGACCCTTTGGCCGTTCCCGTGCAGGATGCGGACGATCTGTAAAAGGAGACTGCCGGCAGAAAGAAACAGGCTGAAAACAAAACAGGGACCCCAAGGCCTTTTGGACCCGGTGTCCCTTTCGCTCTGCTGACTGCCTGCAAAAATGCAAAAACCGTCTCGTTCGGTCTGAGCCGAACGAGACGGTTTCTTTTATTCTTCGCTGTTTTCTTCGATCACCGGATCACCCAGGCCGCGGCTTTTGAGGAATTCTTCAAAGCTTGCGAACTTCTGGGCCGGCGGACGGCGGCTGATGAGCGGCAGGCCCGGATCATCATTTACCGCAGCACGCTTTGCCGCCGGGGCACGGCGCGCCGGCTGAGCCTGCTTTTGGGGCCGCTGACGGGCCGCTGGCTGCTGGGCCGCCTGTGCGCTTTTCTGCGGCTGGGCCGGCTGGGGGCTGCGGTTTGCCTTCGGCT
>JAHHRU010000022.1 GCA_020025635.1 Allofournierella sp. | reverse complement strand
TATCCTACAACAGGGGGCGTTTTGTCATTGTCCGTTTTTACTGGACCTGTTCACTTTGCCGGGGGATTTTTTCACATTTTTTCGGAAAACTGTGAAAAAGGAAGGGAATCCGCCCTTTCCTTCATTGACAGGCCCTGCCTGCATGATATAATGGGTTCTGTTTGCAAAAATGTAAGAATATGCCATTTTGATTTTGAGAAAATCAAAAGGAAGGAGCGAAATTCACTTGAAAAACACCGACTCGTTTCTTGGAACAGAACCGGTAGGCAGACTTCTGCTGAAGCTTGCCCTGCCCACTCTGGCCGCTCAGCTCATCAATATGCTTTATAACATCGTGGACCGCATCTACATCGGCCACATTCCTGTGGTTGGCACCCTTGCTCTCACCGGCGTGGGGGTGTGTCTGCCGCTCATTATGATCGTTGCGGCCTTTGCCGCTCTTGTAAGCAGCGGCGGTGCCCCCCGTGCCTCCATCTTCATGGGCAAGGGCGATGTGGATTTTGCCGAGCGCACACTGGGCAACTGCTTTGCCCTTCAGCTGATCCTGTCGGCTGTGATCACAGTGGTCCTGCTTTTGTTCAACCGCCCCATGCTGCTTGCCTTTGGCGCCAGCCCTGACACCATCGAGTACGCTGCCAGCTATATGAACATCTACGCCATCGGCACCCTGTTCGTGCAGCTCACCCTTGGCATGAACGCTTTCATCACCGCACAGGGCTTTGCCAAAACCGGCATGCTGTCGGTGCTGATCGGCGCAGTGCTGAACATCCTTCTGGACCCCATTTTCATCTTTATGTTCAACATGGGTGTTCGGGGTGCCGCTCTTGCAACTGTGATTTCGCAGCTGGTTTCCTGCATCTGGGTCGTTTCCTTCCTCTGCGGCAAAAAGACCCGCCTGCGCATCCGGGTGCGCAACATGAAGCTTTCCCCCAAGGTGTTCCTGCCCAGCCTGGCTCTGGGTCTTGCCACCTTTATCATGCAGTCCAGCGAAAGCATCCTTGCCGTCTGCATGAATTCCTCACTTCAGCGCTATGGCGGCGATACTGCGGTGGGCAGCATGACCATCCTGTCCAGCGTTATCCAGTTCGCCATGCTTCCTTTGATGGGCATCGGCCAGGGTGCGCAGCCTATTATCAGCTATAACTTCGGCGCACGCAATAAAGAGCGGGTGCAGAAAGCCTTCCGGCTTTTGTTCATCACCGACATTGTCTATGCCACCGGCCTTTGGATTCTGGTAATGCTCTTCCCCCAGCTTTTTGCCGGCATGTTTACCTCGAACCCGGTGCTGCTGGACTTTACCCGAACCTCCATGCGCGTTTATCTGGCCGTGATGTTCATGTTTGGCATCCAAATGGCCTGCCAGATGACCTTCACCTCTCTTGGCAATGCGGCCGCTTCCATTGTGGTTGCCGTTGTGCGCAAATTCGTTCTGCTGATTCCCTTGATCTACCTTATGCCGATGCTCATGCCCCAAAACAAAACCATGGCTGTTTATCTGGCTGAACCCATCGCTGATTTTCTGGCTGTTACCTTCACCGCCATTTTGTTTGCATTTGAATTCAAAAAAGCAATGGCAAAGCTTGACTGATTTTGATTTTCCGCAAAAACATTGCTTTCACCGAAAAAACAGCGGTCACATTGAAAGTGACCGCTGTTTTTTCATCTCTTGTTTCAGGGCGGCTCCTGTGCCCTGTCCATTTTCAATTTACCTTTTCGCTGTTGATCATCCCGCCGAACACGGTTTTGAACAGGATCTTGATATCCAGCCAGAGGCTCCAGTTTTCGATATACCAGATATCATACCGGACCCGCTCCTCAATGCTGGTGTCTCCCCGCAGGCCATTCACCTGCGCCCAGCCGGTAATGCCGGGCCGCACCTGCTGGCGCACCAGATAAAGGGGGATCTCCTCTTTGAAATGCTCCACATGAAACGGTACTTCCGGCCGGGGCCCGATCAGGCTCATTTTTCCGGTGAGCACATTGAAAAACTGCGGCAGCTCATCAATGCTGCATTTGCGGATAAAGCTGCCGAAACGGGTCTTGCGCGGATCACTGTTTGTGCTCCAGCCGGTCATTTCGGTATCGGTTACACGCATGCTGCGGAATTTCAGCATCATGAATGGCTTTTTATTTTTCCCGATCCGCTCCTGCTTGAACAGAACGGGGCCGGGGCTGCTGAGCTTGACACCGATCGCAGTCAGCAGCATGAGGGGGCTGGTCAGCACGATCAGGACCAGGCTGCCCACGATATCCATTGCCCGCTTGACCACTGCCCAGCCGATGTTGTCCAAAGGTGTCGAACGCATATTGATCAGCTTCGAGTTTCCCACCACCTCAATGGTCGGGTGGGGCGGGATATAGTCGTTGAATACCGGGATGCAGCTGATGTGGATGCCCTCCTTATCGGCCGCCGCCAGCGCCCGGGGCATTTCCCCGATTTCCTGGATATCCAGGGCCGCGATCAGCTCATCCGGCTGAATGCGGGCAAGGCAGGCACCCATATCATCAAAGCCGCACAGCCGCGCCCCAAGTTCCGGGTCTTCATGGTTGCTGATATAGCCCTGGATATTCACGCCTGTATAAGGGCGCTGGCGAATTGCCTCGGCATATTCCCGGGCAAGCCTGCCGGAGCCAATGATCACGATATGCTTCTGGTTGTAGCCCCGGGTGCGGAAATAGCGCAGCAAGGCCCGCACCGCAACCCTTTTCAAGGTGACCAGAACGCTGGACAGCAGCCAGAAAATGCCCATGGCCAAACGGGAAAAATCCACCCGGACCACATAAAGCAGCGCCATCAGCATCACAACACCGCTGCCGTTGATGGCCAGGATATACAAGATCTCCTGCGTTTCCTTTCGGAACCGGTAAGACCCATACATGCGCATCACATCATACACCAATACGATGACTGCGCTGTAAATGGCTGCAACCCCTAAGAACTGCCGGCTGGTCAGCACTTCCAGATCGATAATGCCGCCCATCACTTCAAACCGCACAAACGCGGCTGCAAAATACGAAAAGAAAATCAGGGCTCCGTCCGACAGCATATTGAGCATGTTGATCCAGTTCTGATTTTTTTTGATCACCTCAGGCACCTTCTTTCCATCGGGGTTTCGCTCTTTTCATTCCCCAAAAGCCCATTTTTGCAGGCAGTGTGCAAAATTCGGCTAAATTTTCAGTACTCTTTATTATAACATATTTGCACGAAAAAAGCCACCTGGTTCCAAAATGGAGCCAGGTGGCTTTGCGTTTTTAAAGTGGACAGCCAACTTCTTTGGGCAGGCCGGATTCATCCGGCATCAGGATCAGTTCACTCACACTGTCCGGGATCTGTTCTTCCAGCGCTGCCTGCACCGTTTCGGATGCCTTTTCCAGCCGCCGGACCGGCAGGTTTTCTTCTTCAATTTTAAAATAGACCGAGATCCATATTTTACGCCCGGTGCGGGTGATATCATAAAAAAGCGATTCAAAGCCGAACTGCTGCAGCTGGGGCTCACAGATCTCTTTTACCTTTTCCACCAGCTCCTCGCCGGGTGCGAACAGGAATACATCCTGAATGGATGCCCAGAGCATCTTGATATTCTCAGGCAGCATCCCGATCACGATCGCAATTGCCACGATCTGGTCAAAATACGGGCTCAGGAAGGCAAGCGGTGTGCGGTCCAGAAAGGTGGAGCCAAAGAAGGCGCACGCCATGCCCATGCTGTATCGAATATCCAGCTTCCAGCCAAACAGCTCCGCTTTCACCGTTGGCGAAGAAAGGGAGCGGTTGAGGCCGGCCATGATGAGATAAACCACCAGCGAAGCAATGCCCAGAACGATCTGGAACAGTGCGATGCTGTTTCCATCCACCCGCTTGCCGCCGGAAAGCGCCAGGGTCAGGCTGTTTGCCATCAGCCCCAGCGAAACCGAAAGCAGCATAAAGTTTTTGATGATCACAAACACCGATTCCGCCTGCAAAAATCCGTAGGGCCGTTTTTCCGAGATGGGCCGGTGGAACAGCGGGGTCAGGAAAAGGGTCAGAATGATGACCACCAGCTCCGAGGAGTCATAGGCCGCATCCATCAATACCGACTGGGAATGGGTGAACATTGCGTTGATGAACTCGGCCACCGCAAATGCGGCGCCGGCCAAAAGTGAGATCCAAAGGATCCGTTCTTCATCTTTTTCGGACGAGGTCATGCGTTTGCGTGCCTCGCCCCTTCTTCGGTGCGCTTCCTGCTTTTCCTTCGGTTGATTTTGTTTCCGCTTCATAAAAATTAAAAATCCCGCTCCATTCTTTCATCATCTGCTTTTTCGTCAAGGTCCGCTTCCAGCAGCCGTGCTTTTACAGTCAGGAGGCTGGCCGGTGTCATGGAAAGATTTTGCACACCCTGCCGCGCATAGCGCACAGCCCGTTCAGGGTCTTCGGCCGAAAGGCCGCAGATGCAGACCTCTGCGTTGTGCCGCCGGGCCGCAGCCACCGTCAGGTCGATGAGTTTGTGCACTGCATCCGATGTTCCGGTAAAATAGCCGGTAAACCGGCCGTCCATCCGGTCGGCGGCATAAGTATACTGGGTCAGATCATTGGTTCCGATGCTGAAGAATTTGCAGCCGCTGTCCAGGATCTCATCCGCCAGCAGCGCTGCCGACGGCACCTCCACCATACTGCCGAATTCCAGATCTTCCGCAAAAGGCACTCCGCGCTCCCTCAGAAGGGTCTTTGCCTTTTCCACCATCTCCATGGCCAGGTCCCAGTCGTAGGTGCAGGTGATCATGGGGAACATCACCCGCATCCTGCCTTTCACAGCCGCCCGCAGAAGCGCACACAGCTGATCGAGAAAGATCTGCGTGGTCACAAGGCACTGGCGGATCCCTCGCATGCCCAAAGCCGGGTTGGGCGAATCCTCGCTGATGCCCTGAACGCTTTTGTCGGCACCGATATCAAAGGTGCGCACCGTGACCCGCCGGCCCTGGGCTGCCCGAAGGCAACTTACATAAAAATAGTACTGCTGCTCTTCTCCGGGGATGTGCCCGTCCACGATCATGAACTCGCTGCGCAAAAGGCCCACACCATCGGCCCCATTTTTGATGGCCAGCTCGATATCCTCCGGGGTGGAGCAGTTGGCCCAAAGGCCCACAGCCGTTCCGTCACAGGTGATGCAGGGTTTGTCGGACAAAGCCGCCAGCCTTTTTTTCAGCATGGCCCCGCTCACGATCCGCCGCTGCGCCTGCTGGATGGCCTGCCGGTCCGGGTCCAGGATCAGACAGCTGTTGTCCGCATCCAAAATGCCCTGACGGATCGGCCCTTCGTTCAAAAACTGGCTGCCCAGATGGACCACCGTGGGCAGCCCCATGGTTCTTGCAATGATGGCGGCATGGCTCTGCACGCTTCCCTCTGCGGCCGCAAGCCCCAGGATCATGCCTTTGCCCACCGCAATGATATCGCTGGGATAGATGCACTCGCCCACCAGGATGCTGGGGGTCTCCGGCCGCACCGGGGTGCGGGGCCTTCCGTCCAGGATATCCACCACCCGGCGGCAGGCATCCAGCACATCGGTGCCCCGCTGGCTGATATACTCGTCCGGCACCTCCGCAATGCGCTGGGCATAAATGGCTGCCGCCCTCTCCACCGCCGCGGCGCTGCCCGCACCGGCCGCAATGTATTCCCTGATCTCCCGATTGAACCCAGGGTCATCCAGCATGACCCTCTGGAACATCAGGATCTCTTTTTCATCTCCTTCGGCAATTTCCTCCATCTGATGCAGTTCGCCCTTTGCCAGAATGACAGCCGCGTCAAACAGTGCCTGCTCCCGCACTGGAAGCTCCACCACCCGGCCAAGGCCTGCGTTTCCATGATCGATGCGGTAAATCGGCCCCATAACAAGACCCGGAGACGCGCTCAAACCCTGATAGACCTGCATACCTGTACACCTGCCTTTTATGAATCGCTCATTTGTGCTCTGTCAGTGCCGCCCGGACCGCCGCCTGCAAAAAGCCGCCGGGGGAACCGGCTGCCATGGCCGTCTCTTTGATGCCCGGCCCTGCATCCGGCTGGAACAGCGGATCGAATCGCCCGGCTTCTTGCGGGCAGTTTTCCAAAAACGCCTCAAACAGCTCTTTTGCGGAATAGACCCTTGCAGGGTCCACACCCGCCAGCCTGCAGGCCTGCTCAAGAGGAGCCAGCCGCCGCTGTGACTCGGTGGGAAAGACCCCTTCCAGCGGCAGAAGCGCAGCCTTTTCCGCAAGGGCCAAGGCGGGTTTTTGCTCGATCAGACGTCGCATGATGCGTGCGTAGGGAACAAGGAAGCCCTCGTTCAGCGCATTCTCGCTGTCTGCCCGCAGGGCATAAATGGTGCCTTGCAGCCTGCCGAACGCCCGGTAGCAATCCTGATAACCCAGGGCTATGTTGCGCCGGGCGATCCTGGGGTCGAACTCCAGGATGCCGCCCAGATCCCACTGACATTTAATATATGTGGTCGGCAGGCCGGTCAGGTTGGGCCTTGTAATGCCGACACCGTCCACATCCACCGCAAGCAGCTCCTGCGCCCCCATGCGGGCCGCCAGCGCAAGCGGCATATTGTCGTTATAGCCGCCGTCGATGAACTCTTCTCCGTCGATGCTGCGGCTGGCAAATGCGGGGAAACAGGCAGCCGAGGCCAGCATATAGTCGGCCAGCCGGCCTTTTGGAATCTCTTCAAGCGTGAGCTGCAGCGGCCGGAGCGTGCGCTTGTTCACGGTAACAAGGCCGTAGCCGACCGAGCCCTTCCGCAGGGCCTGTTCATCCAGCACCCGGCGGATGGTTTCCTCCAGCGGGCTCACATCCATGCCGCCCCGGCGGATGACCCCCTGCAGAAATTCGGCAAATTCCGCTCCCGCCAGGTCCTTGGGCTTTTTCACGATCTGCTCATCCTCAATGGAAAGCCACATTGCCTTTGCAAGCTCCGGCTTCTCCATTGCAAACAAGGCCCCGTTCAAACAGCCCACCGAGGTCCCGGTGATCACTCCCGGCTTCCATTCCAGTTCGCAGAGTGCTTCATAAACGCCTACCTGATAGCTTCCGCGGGCCCCTCCGCCCGCCAGTACGAGCCCCTTGTTCATTGCACATCCCCCTTTGGGCGCATCCTTTTGTTTCAAGCACGACCGGGCTGCCTCTTTTCGGCGAGCCCTTTTCTTTTATGATACCATAAATTTTTTAACAAACAAAACACTTTCCTGCGTTCTCATGGTAAAATTTTTTCAATTTTTTGTTCTTCCGTGCCGCTTTCTGTCCATGGTTCCAAAAGCCGCATAAGGCTTGCGCGTTTCAAAGCCGATTTTAAATTTCCTGCCCGGTGTCCTTTTTCGGCTGCTCAAAATCCGCTTCCGATTTCCCAAGCGGGCCATAATGTATCATTTCTCCCAAAACACGCAACAAAAACATATTTTCTTCCGGCCACTTCATGGTATAATAAAAGCAATCATGACTTCTGACATGAAACAATATTACAAATGGAGGAATTTCGATGCAAAGTCTGGATCAACTGTCGCTCGCACTGGACGCGGGCCGTTTCGACGCCTCTTTCAACACCCTTTACGGCTGTGCCGGCACCCGCCCGGAGGATTGCCGTGCCCGTTATAAACACCTGGTGGAGGGTTTTGAAAAGACCTTCGGCGCAGGTGAGCGTGAATACGCTTTCTTCTCCGCCCCCGGCCGCACCGAGCTGGGCGGCAACCACACCGACCATCAGCAGGGCCGTGTGCTGGCAGGCAGCGTCAATCTGGATGTGATCGCTCTGGCAGCCAAAAACGATCTGGGCCGTGTGCGCATTTTGTCCGAGGGCTTTGAGCCCACCGAAGTGGACCTTTCCAACCTGGAAGCCTCCAATGAGGAAGCCGGCCAGTTCTCCGCCCTCATCCGCGGTGTCTGCGCCGCATTCACCAAGCGCGGCTGGCCTGTTGCCGGTTTTGACCTTTACTCCACCTCCAACGTGCTCAAGGGAAGCGGCCTGTCCTCTTCCGCAGCCTTCGAGGTGATGATCGGCGTGATCGTGAACGAGTTCTTTGCCGGCGGTGCCGAAACCTCCATGACCATCGCTCAGATCGGTCAGTACGCTGAAAACGAATACTTCATGAAGCCCAGCGGCCTGCTGGATCAGATGGCCTGTGCCACCGGCGGTGTGGTCTCCATCGACTTTGCTGACAAAAAACAGCCGGTGGTAGAGCCCATCCAGCTGGATCTTGCCGCCGCAGGCTATGCCCTGTGCATCGTGGACACCGGCGCAGATCATGCCGGCCTCACCGATGAATATGCCGCTATCCCCGCCGAAATGGGCTCGGTTGCCCGTGCCTTCGGCAAAACCGTTCTGCGGGAAGTGGACCCGGCTGAATTCTTTGCCGCAATGCCCCGTCTGCGCAGCGAACTGGGTGACCGTGCACTTCTGCGCGCCATCCACTTCTTTGCCGAAAACGACCGTGCTCCCGCACAGGCCCAGGCCATCAAGGCCGGCGATATGCCCCGTTTCCTGGAGCTGGTCAAGGAGAGCGGCGCTTCCTCCTACGAATACTTACAGAACGTTATCTGCCGCAGCCACAAGGTTTCCGAGCAGCCGGTGGCCCTGGCCCTGGCCCTGGCTCAGCATCTGCTGGGCGGCGAGGGTGCTTTCCGGGTGCACGGCGGCGGCTTTGCCGGCACCATTCAAGCCTATGTTCCCTTTGCACGCCTTGATTCCTTTTGCACCGGCATGGAGGCGCTTCTGGGCGAGGGGATGTGCCACATCATCTCTGTGCGCCCGGTCGGCGGCGTGCGTCTCACCGAAGCAAACTAACCATTAGGAGGTTTTTGTTATGATCAACCATCTTATCGCCGAGCTGTGCACCTATGCGCAGAACGCCGGCCTGATCGAAGCACAGGACCACTGGTTCGCCGTGAACGCCCTGCTGGAGGCCCTGAAGCTGGACTCTTTTGAGGGCCCAGGCAAGGTGGAGCCCCGTGAGCTTTCCGAGATCCTTTCCGACCTGTGCAACTACGCCGTGGAGCAGGGCATCATTGAGGACGGCATCACCAGCCGCGATCTCTTTGACACCAAGCTCATGGGTCTGCTCACTCCCCGTCCCAGCGAAGTGAACCGCAAGTTCGATGCGCTTTATGCAGAGAATCCGGAAAAAGCCACCGACTGGTACTATGACCTGAGCCAGGCAACCAACTACATCCGCCGTGACCGCATCAAGAAGGACCAGAAATGGCTGGCCGAAACCGATTACGGCACCATGGAGATCACCATCAACCTCTCCAAGCCCGAAAAGGACCCTCGCGCCATCGCGGCCGCCCGCAACGCAGCGCCCGCCGGCTATCCCAAGTGCCTGCTGTGCGAAGAGAACGAAGGCTATGCCGGCCGGATGAACCATCCCGCCCGTCAGAACCACCGCCTGCTGGTGCTGAATATCCTGGGCCAGCCCTGGGGCATGCAGTATTCCCCTTATGTTTATTACAACGAGCACTGCATCTTCCTGAACCGCTGCCACCAGCCCATGAAGATCGACAAATCCGCTTTCCAGAAGCTGCTGGCCATTGTGGAGCACTTCCCCCACTACTTTGTCGGCTCCAACGCCGACCTGCCCATTGTGGGCGGCTCCATTTTGAGCCATGAGCATTTCCAGGGCGGCCGCCACACCTTCGCAATGGAAACCGCTCCGGTGGAGCGCACCTTCACCGTGCCCGGCTTTGAGCAGGTCACCGCAGGCGTTGTGAAGTGGCCCATGAGCGTTCTGCGCCTGCGCTGCGCCGAGGCTGCTCCTTTGGCCGAGCTGGCCGATAAGATCCTCACCGCATGGCGTGCTTACACCGATGAAGCCGCCGGCATCTTTGCCGAAACCGACGGTGAGCCCCACAACACCATCACCCCCATTGCCCGCCGCCGCGGCTCTGACTACGAGCTGGATCTGGTGCTGCGCAACAACCTGACCACCGAGGAGTATCCTCTGGGTGTTTTCCATCCTCACCAGGAGCTGCACCACATCAAGAAGGAAAACATCGGCCTGATCGAAGTGATGGGCCTGGCGGTTCTGCCCGCCCGCCTGAAGGGCGAACTGGAAGCCGTTGCCGCTCATCTGGCAGACGGCAGCGACCTTTCCGCCGATCCTCTCACCGCTTCTCATGCGGAATGGGCCCTGCGGATCAAGGCAGAGCATCCTGAAATGAATGCGGACAACGTGACCTCCATCGTTCAGGAAGAGGTAGGCAAGGTCTTTGCCACCGTTCTGGAGCACGCCGGTGTTTATAAGCGGAACGCCGAGGGCCAGGCTGCCTTCGATCGTTTCATCAAAACTCTGGGCTAAAGGAGAGTGCGGACCATGGCTTTTTCCATTTCTCCTTTCGGACAGACCCAGGATGGCCAGCCTGTTGACCGCTGCACCCTCACCGGCCCGGACTGCACCATTTCTGTGCTCACCTGGGGTGCCACCCTGCAAAGCGTTGTGGTCCCCGGCAAAAACGGTCCGGTGGATGTGACCGTTGGCTGCGATGATATGCCTTCCTATGAAGGGCAGACCTGCTATCTGGGAGCCTTTGTTGGCCGGGTGGCCAACCGCATCAGCACCGGCGGCTTTACGCTGGACGGCACCCGGTACGATCTTTACAAAAACGATGGTCCCAATACCCTGCACGGCGGCAGGATCGGCTACGATAAGCGGATCTTCCGCCTGCTGGACCACACCGAAACCTCCTTCCGCCTGGGCCTTGAAAGCCCGGACGGTGAGGAAGGCTTCCCCGGCCGGGTGGAGCTGGCGGTGGAGTATGCACTTGTGGATGGCGGCTTTACCCTTTCGTGGACCGCTTCTTCCGACAAGCTCACCCCCTTCGCCCCCACCTGCCATGCTTATTGGAACCTGTCCGGCAAGGGCACTGTCCATGACCATGAGCTGACCCTTTTCGCCGACAGCTACACCCCCATCGATGAGCACATGGACCCTCTGGGCCATCCGCTGCCGGTGGAAGGGACCCCCTTCGATTTCCGTACCGCCAAAACCATCGGCCGGGATATCGGCGCTGAGGATGCTCAGCTCAAGCTGGCAAACGGCTACGACCACAACTTTGCTGTAAATGGCAGTGCCGATACCCTGCGCCCCGCCGCAAAGCTGTACAGCCCGGTGAGCGGCATTCAGATGTCGCTGGATACCACCCTGCCCGGCATTCAGATTTACACCGGAAATTTCCTGAATGTTGAAAACGCACGGGGCGGTGTTTCGGTTGGCGAAGGCGAAGGTGTTGCAATGGAGCCGCAGTATTATCCGGACTTTCTCAACTGCCCGGATTTTGCCGCCGGCCTGCTGAGCCCCGGCAAAGCGCAGCATCACTGCATCCGCTGGACGTTTGACCGTCCCTGATTTTTAAAACAGCGCAAAAAGCCCAGATGGAAAGGGGATCGGCCCTCTTCCATCCGGGTTTTTCACATTTTAAAAAAAAAGTATTGACATTGGCTATCCTCCGTGGTATTATATATAAGCACTCAGATGAGCGCACAAATATCGCGGAGTGGAGCAGCTCGGTAGCTCGTCGGGCTCATAACCCGAAGGTCGTAGGTTCAAATC
>JAHHRU010000021.1 GCA_020025635.1 Allofournierella sp. | reverse complement strand
CCCTTTCGGTAGCTTGAACAGTATTTACCTGAAAATATTGTCTAACTTTTTGGGGGCAGTTCAGAGGACAGCGGTTTTTATTTTATGGTTTATTCAATGCCCGAAATCTTTCGGATGGCTTCGCCTGCCATGATGAGCCCGGCGGCACCCGGCACAAAGCTCAGGCTGCCCGGCACCGTGCGGCTGCCGTTTTTTCCGGCTTCGCCCTGCATTTTGGGCGGTGCGGGCGGCTCCGGTGAATACACCACCTGCACATTTTTAAAGCCGCGCAAACGGCATTCCCGACGCATGCCCCGTGCCAGAGGACACCCTTCGGATTTTTCGATGGGGGCCAGACGCAAAAGCTCGGGATGCAGCTTATTGCCGGTTCCCATGCAGCTGATGACCGGCACCCCGGCCGCTTTGGCCCGTGCGATGATTTCCAGCTTGGCGGTCACGGTATCCACCGCATCCAGCACATAATCGGCCCCTTCAAAGGGCAGCTGATCGGCATTTTCCGGCATATAGAACAGTTCCACCGCCCGAACCTCGCAGTTCGGGTTGATGGCCCGCACCCGCTCGGCGGCCACTTCGGCCTTGCAGCGGCCTACCGTGTCCACCAGAGCAAGGATCTGGCGGTTGCGGTTTGAATCCGCCACCGTGTCTCCATCCACCAGTGTCAGCTTTCCCACTCCTGCCCGGGCCAGAGCTTCGGCGGCATAACCGCCCACTCCGCCCAAACCGAAGAGGATCACATGGGCATTCTTTAATTTTTCCACGCCGTCCACGCCCAATACCTGAGCGGTGCGGCTCTCAAAAGCGGTGATCTCGGCCATTGGTTTGCTCCCTTAATACAAAAATATCAGCGGTCAAAGGTCACGTCCAGAGCGGTGCTGTACTCTTCGCCCGGAGCAAGAACTGCTGCGCAGGCCTTATCGTTCCAGTTGCCGGTAGCATCCTTAGAATCCTGCAGGTTCTGCCAAGGCTCAATGCAGAAGAACTTGATGGTGTCGGTGCCGGGCTTGCTCCAAATCACAACATAGGGGAACTCTTCGATGCGCACGGTAACCTGACGGCCGGTGTCCTTCTCGTAGATGCTCATGGTCTTTGCGGTCATCTTGCTCAGAGCCATGGAATCATTGTCGAACATCCGATCATCGAGGGGGATGGACAGGCTGTTTTCCACGATGGCGTGGTACTTGTCATCCACAAAGCCGGCGGCAGGGCCTTCCTGCACGTTCTCACGCACCATGGGAGTCTGCGGAGTATCAAAGCGCAGCTCATAGTCAGCGGTGGTGTGCTTGTCGTCAAAGGGGAATGCAAAGCCCGGATGGAAGCCGATGCCAAAGCGCAGCTCCTTGTCGTCGGTGTTGGTCACCTTGAGGGTCTGGATCAGGCGGCGGCCCTCGAGGGTAAAGATGCTCTCAAAGCGATAGTGACGGGGGAACAGAGCCAAGCTCTCTTCGTTTGCGTCAAAGCTGAAACGCATGGTGTTGCCTTCCACACCCTTGAACTCGTGCTCATGATCACGAACGATGCCGTGCTGCAGGCCCTTGTAGGTCTTGCCGTCGAGCGTGTACTCGCCGCCCTTGATTTTGCCGCAGTTGGGGAAGAGCACCGGGGCCTGACGCGGCCAAACTTCCGGGTCCTTCTGCCACATCATCTCAGCGCCGGTCTCCTTGTTGATCACGCTCACAAGCTCAGAACCGAGGCTGTCCACAGTAACTTTCAAAAATTCATTTTCAAAGGAATGTCTCATTGTTTTTTAACCCCTTTCAATGTTTTTTCACATTATTCTCAGTATATTACAAATCAAGAAAAATTCCAAGGGGAACATCCGATCCGAGCCAAGAATAAACTGGAATTGACCGGACCGGAATCTTTTGCCGAAAGGAGTTTTTGCTATGCCAACCGGAACCCTGTACATTCAGACCTATGCCGCGCGGCTGAGCGGAGTGGTACCGGGAGTGCGCATCACTCTCGAAAACCAGCTTCCCTGCATCTGCCCTCCCCCGCCGTTTTATACCGATGATGAGGGCAACGCCCCTTCCATCCGGCTGGAAGCGCCGGACAAAGCGCTTTCGCTGGACGAAAACAACACCCAGCAGCCCTACAGCGTTTGGAACCTCACGGCCGAAAAAGCAGGCTGGCAGACGGTACGCATGAACAACCTGCAAATTTTTGCCGAGCGGGAATCGGTGATCCAGCTGGAAATGAAGCCCATCCAGCGCCGGGGTGCGCCCGATCCTCAGCCGGTGGTTTACGACATTCCGCCCCACTCGCTGTTTGACCCCATTTCCCCCTCCAGCACCGGGCCTCGGGAATGTGCCCCCCCGCCTCGGGTGCTGGAAGTTCCCATCATTCCCAAAAACATCACGGTGCATCTGGGCAAGCCCGCCGTTTCGGCCCAAAACGTAACGGTGAGTTTTCGCAAGTACATTGCGAACGTGGCCTCCAGTGAGGTATACCCCACCTGGCCGGAACAGGCTCTGCGTGCCAACATCCACGCACAGATCAGTCTTGCCCTCAACCGTATTTTTACCGAGTGGTACCCCAGCAAGGGCTACAATTTCAACATCACCAATTCCACCAGCTACGACCAATATTATGTACACGGACGCAACATTTTTGCACCGATGGAACGAATCACCGACGACATCTTCAACACCTATGTGCGCAAGATCGGCACCATTGAGCCTTTTTATACCGAATACTGCGACGGCAAGCAGGTCACCTGCAAGGGCATGAAGCAGTGGGGCACGGTGGATCGGGCCAAAGAGGGCAAAAACGCGCTGGAAATTTTGAAGTATTATTACGGCCGCAACATTGAGATCGTGCGCACCCAAAACATCCAGTCCATCCCCGAAAGCTGGCCCGGCCGGGCGCTCAAGCTGGGCGACCGAGGCAGCGAAGTGCGTGTGATCCAGCGGCAGCTCACCCGCATCGCAAAGGACTATCCCTTTATGGGCCAGCCCGGCACCGACGGCATCTTCGGTGAAAAAACCCGCCAAACTGTGATCGCCTTTCAAAAGGAATTCCGTCTGCGGGCTGACGGCATTGTGGGCCGCAACACGTGGTACAAAATCAGCTACATTTATGTGAGCGTAAAGGATCTTGCCGAGCTTACCAGCGAGGGAGAAAAGCCCACCGGCAGTCAGGAGACCCTCACCGGCGCAAACTATCCCGGCACACCCATCCGCCGGGGCGATCGGGGTAATTCGGTCACCCAGATCCAGTTCTGGCTTCAGCAGCTTGCCGAATTTACCCCCGGACTTTCCACCCTTGCGGTGGACGGCATCTTCGGTGCAGATACCGAAAGCGCGGTGCGGGCCTTCCAGCGGTTGGAGGGCCTCAACCCGGACGGCGTGGTGGGCCGCATGACCTGGAACAGTCTTTGGCTGCAATATCAGAGCCTTACCAGTGACACAAACCAAAGCCCCAACGGCTATCCCGGCACGGTGCAGCGGCAGGGCAGCCGGGGCGACAGTGTGCGCCGCATCCAGTTCTGGCTGCGGATCATTGCCACCAACTACCCCACCATCTCCGCTCCCTCGGTGGACGGCATCTTCGGCCCCGACACCGAAAGCTCGGTGCGTGCCTTCCAGCGGAAGTTCGGCCTTGCGGTGGACGGTGCGGTGGGTCCCACCACGTGGGAAAAGATGTACGAAACCTATGCCGACGTTACCAACCTTTTGCTGGACCCGGGGCAGCGGCCCGGCGTATATCCGGGCAGATCTCTGCGAGAAGGCAGCACCGGCCGCGCGGTGCGGGAGGCGCAGTACTATCTGCTTTTGATGTCGGCCTATTACGACAGCATTCCTTCCGTTCGGGTAGACGGCGAGTTCGGCCCCGCTACCACCTCCGCTGTAATCGCCTTCCAGCAGCTTGAAGGGCTTACGCCGGACGGCATCATCGGCCCCACCACGTGGAAGGCGCTTTTTGACCGCAGTCAAGTGCTCCGGATCGACAGCGGCCACCTACACGCCTTTGATCTGCTGCCTTGGCCCGGCTACACCCTCGCCGAGGGTGCTTCGGGACTGGACGTGAGCTTCTTGCAGTATCTGCTCAAATATATCGGCTATTTCTACCCGTCGGTACTGCCGATCACGGTGGACGGTGAATACGGCCCAGACACCACCGCCGTGGTGGAAAGCTGGCAGCAGGAATTCAGCCAGCCCATGTCCGGCGAGGTGGATGAATTTGAATGGAACGCTCTGATTGCCACCTTTATGAGCCTTACCTCCGGCGGCAGCAAGGATGATTCCGAAGCATTTACCGAGGAATATCCCGGCTTTGTGCTGGCCCAAGGCTCTGCCGGCGGCCGGGTGCTCCAGCTTCAGCAGGGGCTCAATCGACTGGGCGGACTTTACTGCAATCCCGGCTTTTTGCAGGAAGACGGCATCTTCGGCCCCAAAACACGAGCCGCCGTGGAAACTTACCAGACCCGCGCGAACTTTACCGTAACCGGCATTGTGGAGCGCGAAACTTGGGACAGTCTGTTTGCCCTGATTCAGTGAAAGGAGTTTTGACTATGGCAAAGATCTTTGTGTATGACGCTTACGAAAACAGGCTCATGACCTTTCAGCGCAGCGAAAACGACCCGATGCCCTACTCCTATGGCAACACCATCACCGTAAAAGAGTTTCGAGGCTCCAGCAGTTCTTCGGTGCTTTGGACCACCACCGCCGCAATGGAGGCCTGGAACCTCACCCGCCGCAGCTACGGTAAGCCCATTCATGTGGGCTATGCTTTCAAGCGCATTTGGGAGGGCGGCCACGGCACCCGCAGCCAGCACTATGCCGGTGTTGCCTTTGACGTGGGGCAGGGACAGGGCTCTGCCGTGCGAAACGCCATTTGGCGGGCCGCCAAAAACACCGGTGCTTGGGGCTATGTGGAGCCGCAGGATATGACTCCCACATGGGTCCACTTTGACCGGCGGTACGGCCGCCCGGCCTGCCCCAACACCACCGCCGGTTATCCCACGCTGCGCCGGGGCAGCCTGAACACCTATGTGCTGATCCTTCAGGACGCACTCAACGCACTGGGCTATTCCACCCGCACGCTGGACGGCAAGTTTGGTGCCAACACCGAAAACGCCCTGCGCGCCTACCAGCGGCGTGTGGGCCTTGTGTCGGACGGCATCTGCGGCTGCAACACTTGGAAAAAACTCACCGCCTCGGTGGTAAGCATCGGCCGCACCAAAACGGTCATCGACTGACAAACAGCAAAAAGGACCTCGGCTTTGGGCAGAGGTCCTTTTTGCTTATTCCACCGGCTCTGCACCAGCGGCGGCCAGCATCTCCTCGTTCACCGCTTCGGCGTTTGCTTCGGAAATCTGTTCCCCGGCCTGACCCGGCGTCTGCTCCGCAGGAGCTGTGTTCGCCTGTGTCTCCGGGGCTTCACTGCCAAACTCAGCGGCAGCGGCGGCGGCCTCCTCCTCGGTGAGCGGAGCGTTCGTCTGCGCCGCAGGGTCGGGCGCAGGTGCGGGCATCGCAAGTCCTGTCACCTCACCGGAGGGCTTATACAGCAGATAGGTGCCCACCGGCTGCTGCTTATACACCAGCACCACACCATAGGTCTTTTGCTGCCCATTGGAAATCGACGGGCAGTGTACCAGCCATTTTTCCACCGTTTTGCCCTTGTATTTTTCCAGATCAAAACCGCTGTCCTTCACCACCGTATTGAAGGCAGAAAAGCTCTCGTCCCACTTTTTGGGGATTTTCACCTTATCCACCAAGCTGTCGGCAAGATCCACCTCCAGCCCATAGGCTTTAAAGAACTGGTCAAGTCCCTCGGAGTTTGAAATCTTGATTTCGGCCGGATTGGGCGCAGCCGGCTTTTGTTCTCCCACCGGGGCCGAAACCGCCTCGGCGTTTCCCTTCCAAAAGCTTCCGGCAGCAAACAGAACCCCTGCAAGGGCCACACCCGCAACGGCCACTGCGCCCAATCGCCGCAGCCCGGTTTTTCCTAAAGTAAGCACGAACAAATCAAATCCCTCCCTGTTTTAGTGATCCATCCTAACACACCCTATTCTGAGACAGGCCGCTTTATTCCTTGCTCCCTTTGTTTATTGGGGGTATAATAAAAAAAACTGCTTTTTGCCCAAGGAGGATGCCTCATGTATGACGAACTGACCGAGGTAGACATTAAAAAGATGCAGGAAGAGATCGACTACCGAAATCTGGTCCTGCGTCCAAAGCTCATCAAGGATGTGCAATACGCCCGCTCGTTTGGCGATTTGAGCGAGAACTTTGAATACAAGGAAGCAAAGCGGCAGCAAAACCGCAACAGCAGCCGAATCCGCTATTTGGAGCGGATGATCCGCACTGCCAAGGTGGTAAAGGTGGATCACAGCGCGGGTGCGGTGGGTCTTTTTGACCATGTGACCCTGTACCTGCCCGAGGATGACGAAGAAATGGAGATCCAGCTGGTCACCACCCTGCGGGTGAACGCGGGTGACGGCTACATCAGCAAGGAGTCGCCGCTGGGCAAGGCCATCTTTGGCAAAGCCGAGGGCGATACCGTAACCGTGCAGGTGAGCGACACCATCTCGTATCCAGTCACGATTCGGGCCATCCGCCCCGGTGAGGACGACGAAAATCTGCCCATCAGCAGCTATTGACCCCCACAAAACGGAGGTGTTTTTATGAATCACGACAAACTTCGCATGGCCGCTCCGCTGAGTCATCAGCCGATATTTCTGCGTGCAACATTGCTGATTCCGATTCTTTTGGTTGTGCTTTTGCTGGTTTTTGCAAAGGACGCTTCCGTCTCATTCAAATACCGCAAGGCCGAAAAGCTGGCAGCCGAGGGCGAATACCGGCAGGCTGCCACCGTGTTTGCCTCCATCAAAAAAGATTATTACAAAGACACCGAAGGCTGGGAGCACTACTGCAAGGCCCGCATCGAGCTTGAAAAAGGACATGCCCGGAACGCAAAGCTCGAAATGGACCGGGCCTTTTTTCACCATCTGGACGATGAGACCGCCGCCCAGATGGATGCCTTCCGAAAGGAACTGGATGCCATGCAGCCAGCCGGGAGCGCTCGCTGAAATCTTACAAAAAAAGAACCGACACGGCGTTTGTCATGTCGGTTCTTTTTTGTATCATAATGGATGGATCTGTAAAATTCTGCGCTTCTGTTTCGTTGTTTTAATAGCGGGGTGTCGGGTGATAAAACTCAAAGATCACTCCGTCGTATTCTTCCTGCAGCTGCCGCAGTTCCTCCGGGTCTCGGTTGTTCCAGCGGATGGTCATGGGGCCAAAGCTCTCGCAGAGCTTTACCATCAGGTTCTTTTTCTCAGAGCCCCACGCAATGAACTGGGGTCTGCTCAGGCAGTTGCCCAAAAGACGGCTTGCGGCAAAGCTCAGCCGGATGTGTTTAAAATCCTCGCAGCTGCACGCCAGCTGGCCGCGCAGCACACCGGGAACATTCTTTTTGAACCACTGCATCAGACGGGGATCAAAGCTCTCCACGCAGTAGAGGCCTTCGTATTCCCGCAAAAGCGCCCATGTTTTTTCGCAAAGCTCCCGGTTGTTGGGGCCGGTTTTGAGCTCCACGATGAGGGGCACTCTGCCGCCCACCTCCCGCAGCACATCGCAGAACAGCGGAATGGTTTGGTCGGTGCCGTTCAGACTCATTTTTTGCAGCTCCTGCAGGGTAAAGCTATCCACCCGGCCGCTGCAGCCGGTGACTCTGTCCACCGTATCGTCGTGAAAGACCACCACTTCGCCGTCCTTTGAGAGCTGCACGTCCAGCTCAATGCCGTACCCGGCCTCGGCTGCCGCTTGAAATGCGGCAAGGCTGTTTTCCGGCACAGGACCCTTGGGGTCATAAAGGCCCCGGTGTGCATAGCAGCGGCCCCGGAACGGTGCTTCCTTCTCCGGGCTCAGTTTGCCGGGCCGTACCAAGAACAGCAGCAGCAAAATCAGAATCGCTAAAACAAAAATGGTTTCGATCATTTTGGATCACCCTCCCATCCTCTTCATTGTACCACCGGAGATATTGGGGGGCAACCGCAAAATTTTTCAGACTTTTTCCAGCAGTTTCACAGTTTCGCCACATTCAACCCGTATTATAAAGTAAGATACAAAATGGATGAATGATGTAACCAACAAATATTACCAGAGTGGAGGGGATTTGCTATGGCAAAAATCTTGATTGTAGACGATGAGCCCCGGATTCGGGAACTGATTTCAACTCATATGGAGCACGCAGGCTATACCTGCGCGCAGGCCGGCGACGGCAGCGCCGCTCTTGCAGCACTTTCGGCAGGTGATATCGACCTTGTGATTTTGGACGTTATGATGCCCTTTATGGACGGCATGACCTGCTTAAAAGAAATGCGCACCCGCAAAATCAACACTCCTGTCATCATGCTCACCGCACGTGGTGAAGAATACGACAAGCTTGCGGGGCTTGAGAACGGTGCCGACGACTATGTGGTCAAGCCCTTCAGCCCCCGGGAGCTGGTTGCCCGCGTCAAGGCTGTTTTGAGCCGCACTTTGCAGCGCAGTGAACCCGCCGACAGCCGCTTTGAGTTCGGCGGCCTTTGCATCGACAAGGCCAGCCACAATGTAACGGTGGACGGCGCCGAGGTGGTGCTTACCCCCAAGGAATTCGATCTGCTCTGCTTCCTTGCCGCAAACCGGGGCCTTGCCCTGAGCCGTGAGCGCATCCTGCAAAAGGTGTGGAATTACGACTATTACGGCGAAGACCGCACGGTAGACACCCACGTTAAAATGCTGCGCAGTCATCTGGGCCGCTATCGGGATGCCATCATCACCGTTTGGGGCGTGGGCTACAAATTTGACCCGGACGCGGTCAAGTAAGGAGCATCTGTTTTGACAAAATCAAGGTCTCAAAAAAAAGCTTCCAAAAAGCCGCATTTTGTGAGTCTGCGTCATCGTTTGATGGCGCTGTTCGCCTTAACGAGCCTGCTGCTGCTGGCAATGGTTTGGTGGTTCACGGCCGGGCTTACCGACCCCCTGTATCAATACCACATTTACAAGCGGCTTTCCCGTCAGGTAAACGAAATGGTGAAGATGATCGAGGATTACCCCGACCCCATCAGCTCCCGTACCTTTCCCTTTGCACCCACACCGAACCTCAACCGGGATTTTTGGTCCACCGTAAACGAAGCCTTCAAGGCGGGCAAATTGGGGGATCTCAACTGCTGTGTGGACATTGCCGACAGCACCCTTCGGTGGGTAAACTATTACGAGGGCCTCAATTCCTGTATGCTGCACGAATCGGGACAGGATATGTTTTCCATGTTCCCCACCCGCAGCCACAGCTGGGTGTCTGACACCGAGGCAATGGTCACTCTGCGCCGTCAGCTTCGGCAGGACGGTTATCTGAGTGTGGTTTTGCATGACGAACACACCGGTGCCCGCCAAATGGCAGTGGGCCGGGTTGCCCAAAACGGCGATTACGACAGCTACACCGTGATCTTTTCGGCCAGCCTTGCCCGCATTGACGAAGCGGCGGCGGTGCTGGGCCGCATGATGCCCTCCCTTTGTGCGGGACTTTTGCTGGTCTCGCTGCTTTTGGCATGGCTTTTGAGCCGCCGTATTTCCCGGCCGATCAACGAGCTTTCCAAGGCAGCCCGCCAGATGGCAGACGGCGACTACTCGGTGCGGGTACACTCGGACCCCACTGACGAAATCGGCATTTTGGCACAGGACTTTAACGAGATGGCCGGTCAGGTGGCCTCTTCGGCCCAGCTCCAGCGGGAGCTTTTGGCCAATGTGAGCCACGACCTACGCACCCCGCTCACCCTCATCAAGGGCTATGCCGAAACCGTGCGTGATATTTCCGGCGATGACCCCAAGGAGCGCACCGAACAGCTCAACGTGATCGTGGACGAAACCGACCGGCTCTCGGGCCTTGTAAACAGCGTGATGGAGCTTTCCAAGGTGAGCAGCGGCATTGATACCCCGCAGCCGGTACACTTTGACATCGGCCAGTTTGCCGATGAGATCGCCCAGCGGTACGAGGCCACCTGCACCCAAAACGGCTGGGAGCTGCGCTTGGAGCTGCCGGACACCCCCTGCGAAGTGCTGGCAGACCCGACTATGATGGAACGTGTTATGCACAATCTGCTGGGCAACGCCATGCACCATCTGGGTGAAGACGGCGTGTTCATTCTTCGGGTCAAGCCCCTTGATGCGGGCGGTGCCCGGGTAGAGGTGGAAGACCACGGCGAAGGCATCGACCCCGAGGATCTGCCCCACATCTTTGACCGCTACTACCGCAGCCGCAAGGATTCCGGCAAAATCGGAACCGGCTTGGGGCTTTCCATTACCAAAGCCATTTTGCAGGGTCACGGATTCCACTTCGGTGTATCCAGCACTCCCGGCAAGGGAACCTGCTTCTGGTTTGAAGCCAAAAACGGATAAAACCTTTTAAAAGGCCGCCCGGCGAAATGAACTCCCCCCCTATGTTAGACAGTATGATATACTTCTAACATAGGGGGTGCAATTCAAAACCGCCGAGCGGTCTTTTTTGATTTTTCATGGGTTTTCTGCAATAATAGAGGAATCTGATTTGTATATCCAATAGAAAGGAGTTGTCGCTGATGGACGCATTGGCAACAAAAATCCTAACACCGGAAGAAGCTGTAAGCTTTTACGGCACCTTGGTTCTTCGCACCGCCTACAGCATGGTGAAGAACCAGCAGGACGCGGAAGACATCGCGCAGGAAGTATTTTTGAATATGCTCAAAACAGACCCAACCTTTGAGTGCTCCGAGCACCAAAAGGCATGGCTGATTCGGTGCACCCTGAACCGCTGCAAGAGCCATTTTCGCTCGGTGTGGCAGAGCCGAACCGACGGACTTGACGAAAATCTTTCCGTCCCCTTCACCCAAGAAGAAAACGTGGTGATGGATGCGGTAAAAAAGCTGCCGCTCAAATACCGGCAGGTGATCTACCTGCACTACATACAAGGGTATTCCACCGCCGAAATCGCAAAAATCCTAGACATCAAACAAAACACGGTGCTCAGCCAACTGGCACGGGGCCGACAAATGCTTGAAAAAACATTGAAAGGAGCGTTTTGACCATGAAAAATCAGGATCTTTACAAAAGCGCAATGGACAAGATCACTCCTTCGCCCGAGTGGGAGGCCGACACCTTAAAAAAGCTGGAACAAGCCCGCAAACAAATGCAGAGCGAACCCGCCGCTCCCAAAAAGAACACGGTCTCTTTTAAAAAGCGCACCCTGTTGCCGCTGGCCGCCGCGGCGGCTTTGGCACTGGCGGCAATTCCCGCCGCCCGAATGCTGCCCCACTCCGGCAGTGAGCTTGCCATGGAATCCGCTGCCGCAGATCAGGCTCTGCTCCCCGAAACCGCGGCAGCAACCGAGGGTGCGCCGTTTGCCCTTCGCTCCATGCCGCAAGACCCGGAGCTTTGCGCAAACGAGCTCATTTCGGTTGCGCAAACTCACCCGGACCCCTGCCCGGAGGCCGATGTTGAAAGAAAGGCTTGTGATGCGGCTCCCCTGCCCAAGATCACCCTTTATTCGGATTCTGCGCCCGGCAGCTCTCTGTACACTCAGCTTTCGGAGCTTGAGGACTGCAACCCCACTTGGAACCTGCCCGCCGAACAGCTGCCCAGAGAACTACCGGTGTGGGCAGCTCAAAACAGTGATGTTTTGGCGGCAAGGATGCAGCGCACAGCCGACACTTTGGGCCTCACCCTTGCAATGGACGAGCCGCAGGCCCGCCCGGATCAGCTGTCCGGCCGGCTGCTGAACAAAGACGGAACCCTTGTTTGGGAGCTTTCGAGCCAAAAAAATCAGCTGATTTTCCGCGCACCCGGCCAAAGCGCCCAACCTTCTGCTGACCCTGCCCTCATCCGTCAGGCGGTACACAGCGCGCTGGAAACCTTCGCGCCGCTTTTGAACACCGAAACGCTGGCCTACAGCCCCGCCCCGGACGGATTCGATTTCTGGTTTGACCCGAGCCTTGCGGAGGATTCCCTTGAAGCAAGGCTGCTTGATTTCAGCTTCCGCCGCATGAGCGTATCGGTTGGTGAAACCGGCGAGCCGGATAAAATCACCCTGAGCCTTGACCCGGACACTTCCCTGCTGGGCCGCTACCCGCTCAAAACACTGGACGAGGCAAAGGCGGAGCTTACCCAGCTGCTGGCATCGCCCCAAGATGAGCGTGCGCACCTTTATTACGACTTTGACACAGAATCCGAGCAGAGCTATCCCCTCACCATCAACGATCTTGTGGGATGGCGCCTCCAATACGATGAAGGCTCCCTCTGCCCCGATCTTTTGCCGGTTTATGAGTTCAGCGTAAAAGTGCCGGACGAGGTGGCCCGGAACGTGCAGAAAAAGCAGCAGACCCCCGACCGCCAGCCCGGGGAAGAGATCCACATGGTGCGAACCTATCGCATCAGCGCTGTTTCCAACGAATACTGTGTACCGCAGCAAACGCACTCCAACTGATTTTTTAAGAAAGGACGGGAACCCATGAAACGCTTTTTTGCCCTTGTTACTGCCATTTTGACGGCGGCAAGTCTTGCCGGGTGCAAGGCCGCACCCTCTGCCCAAAGCCCATCGGAGCCTTCCTCGCTTTCTGCGCTCCCGTCTGATTCTACCCAAAGCCTTACCCTCACCCTTGTGGACGGAGCCGAAACCGGGAATCTGGTGCTTGCGGGCGAATCTGCCGGGGAGGTCTACACCCTCACGGCAGCCGACATCCCCGTTTTTTTAGACGGAGAACCCGCCGATGCGTCTGCCCTTTTGGATGGTCAAACCGTGGAAGTGTGCTTTGACTCCATTCAGGAGACTTACCCCGGCAAATTCAGTCAGGTGCAGCAGCTCCGGGTATGGAGCCTTGGCAGCAACGAGCAGCCCTGCGGCAGCCTGTTTGATCTTTGCGGGCTGTATCTTCAGGTTTTGGAAGACTTATGGGCCACCGATGAGGGGCTCAACCAGAATGTTTCCCTCATCAGCGTAGATCTTACGCAGGCTCCCGGCGAATTGACCCAAGCGCAGCAGCAAGCCATCGCCTATATTTTTGCTTCCCGCCATAATGCAAAGCCGCTCACCCTCAGCTACAAAGAGCTGGGTGAACAGGGGTATTTGGGCGAACCGGAAATCCTCGAGCAAAACGAACCATTTTATGCCGAGGGCTTTCAAAACGGTCTGCTCTTTTCCATCGAGGCCGCCGAAGAGGGCGAAGGGAAATTTTTCTCTCGCCCCGTCATCCAATTCCGCGCTCAAAAATACCGCGGCCCGCTGGGTGCCGACTTTTTTGACGATTGCTCCGCAGTTTGGCCCCAATGCGGCAGCTGGCAGGGCGGCAAAGACCCCGGCTACAAGGTAGGCTCCCACGGCATTTCTTAACAGACAAAAAAGAACCGCACTCGTTAAGATGACGCAGAGTCGCAATATTGCTTTCAGCCTTTACGTATGCTATAATCACACCAATAAATCAGCATTTACAAAATGGCGGTGATGTCAATATGGGTTATATGATTAGAAAAGTTCAGGCAGGTGACGAAGCTCATCTGGCATATATACAAACCGAAAGCTGGAAAGCCGCATTT
>JAHHRU010000020.1 GCA_020025635.1 Allofournierella sp. | reverse complement strand
CATAAGGCTTCTTTTGAACCACTCGCCTAGCGAGTGGTTTTCTTTATCCAAAAAGAGCGCCGGACTTTTCCTGTCCGGCGCTCTTTGATTTTGAGTTTGCTTTTTGTGAAAACCTTACTTCACATCGGGCAGGCTTGCAGCAGCAGCGGACTGACCAACACGGCGGGTCATCTCGTCCGGAGCCTCAGGACGGAAGGAAACCTCAGGATACTCCTCGTCCATCACGCGGGCAGCGGTCTCCAGAATGATGTCGCCGCCCTTGCCGCTCATAACACGGCCCATCATCTGGACGTGCTTGATGTCATAGAACTTGGAGTACAGGCCCATGGTGTGGCCCAGATAAACACCGATGCTCTCGTAAACCTGAACAGCACGGGGATCATCCTGCTCCATCAGGCCCTGAACGACCTTCAGGCGCTTTGCGGGAGCCTCGTTCTCATCCAGCTCGATGCCTGCACGGGGAGCCAGCTTGTTCACGCCGTCCTGGCTGAAGTACTTAACGCCGCAGCCGATATCGCCGGACCACTCGTCCTCCATGGCATCGGGCTGACCGTCAACCGGAGCAAATGCCAGCTCGTTCAGCCAGCCGCAGATGTTGCCGTCGCCGTCAACATAGCCCACAGCCTCGCTGGTGCCCATGGCGATACCCATGATGCCGTTCTCCTTCAGGCCCATAGCGCCTGCCAGAGCGGAAACGTCGCCGTCGTTGGCAACAACCACGGGGATCTCATAGCCCAGCATGCGGGACAGATCCTCAGCAGCACGGGTATAGATATTCTTGACCTTCTTCTCGAAGTCATCCTTTTCGACCTTCAGGAACAGGCTTGCAACCATGCACTTGTTGTCGATGTAAACGCCGGCCGAGGAAACGCCGATGCCGTCAACCTTGCGGCCCTTCTCCAGGATCTTGGCAGCAGCAGTCTGCATGGCAGCCAGGATGCCCAGATAGTGGTAATCGGGATTGGGGTTGACCTTCGGATACCACACGACCTCTTCGCTGTAAATGGTCTCGCCGTCGATCACAGCGCTCACCTTGCGGTCCGATCCACCGGCATCGAAGCCGATGCGGGCGCCGTTGGTGTGGCGGCCTACGCTTTCAGCCTTCTGGAAAGCGGTGGGACGATCTGCATAGTCGCGGTACTCAACCTCGAAGGGACGCTCGTAAACGCCCTCCATAAACTCCTTATCAAACTGACGGCTGCCGCCCTCAGAGTAAGCAGCCTTGATCTCTGCAGCCAGCTTCTCGTTGCCGCAGATGGAAACCTTGAAGCCGCCCCAGCTCCACAGCAGGAACTTCACCAGACGGTCCACATAATAGGAGTCGGCCGCAGCCATTTCGGGGGTGTTGTAGGTCTTGCACTCCCAGGTGCCAACCTGGCCGCCGCTGCGCTCAACAGCAATGCACAGGGGTTGGGTAGCGTTCTTCTCATAGGCCTTGAAGAACAGAGCCAGGGGCACAAAGCCCTTATCCAGCTCAGGCAGGTTCTTTACGGGGATCTCAACATTCAAAAAATTCATGTCGTTTTCCTTCCTTTCAGCTCTACAATTTCTGGGGTCTCAATCTCTTTCGGCCCCTTTTTGTTCATTGTATCACACCCTGTTCTGTTTTGTCTTGTGCGCTGCGGCTTTTGTGTTTGCACATTCGCACAATTTGACTCCGTTTCATTGTGCAAATCAGCCGGTGCATCTGTGCCGGTCTTTGGCGCCGGCATCCGGGTCAGCAGAGGGCATCGTGAATTCATCCCATACTATAATGTAATTATTTGGGTGCCGCTCAACAGCCCTTTTTCAAATCGGCCGCACGCAATACACCCCCTGCGGATGCGCACATGACCGCTTTTGGCCGTCTGGCCTTTCTTGCTGCGGCAGCCGCTGTTTTCTTGATTGCAAACCTGGCGGTGGTGCTTTTTTGATTTTCATTCCCGCCAGGCCATCCTTCTTATTCGCACACAAAATTTATATAATGTATCCTAAATATTTTTTTGCTTGACATATCTTGCGGCAGATTGTATAATTTTGACAATTTGAGCTTGATGAAGCAAGCCTTGCAAAAACTGCGCTTAAAGCGGCTTTTGCGGAATGCTTTATCAGCCGAACAGAAAGGACGACGAACGCTGATGGAAAACCGCTTTACTCCTCGAATTCACAATTCCCGGGCGGCGGTATTTTCCTTTTCCGTTTTTGTTTTTTCTTTCTATTATAGTTGTTTGGCATTCGCACCGCATTGCTGATGTGGTGTGAGTGCCATTTTTTCACCCAAAAGCAGGCAAACTGCGCAGAAGGAGCAAGCATTATGGCAAGAGTATTTGACCGAAAACTGATCCTTGAAGACGGCAGCGAGTATCTGGGCTATGGCTTTGGCAGCCGCCGGTCCGGCATCTGCGAGATCGTCTTTGACACCTCCATGGCCGGCTATCAGGAAATCGTATCCGATCCTTCCTACACCGACCAGGCCGTTGTCATGACCTACCCGCTCATCGGCGGCTACGGCATTGCGGACGAAGACTTTGAAACCCGCTTTCCCACCATCGGCGGCCTGATCGTGGGCGAATACAACGATCATCCTTCCAACTTCCGCTGCACCAAGACTCTTTCTGAGATTTTGGAAGATTACAATATTCCCGGCATTGAGGGTGTTGACACCCGCCGCCTGACCCGCCACCTGCGTGAAAACGGCAGCTGCCGCGGCCTGTTCACCAGCGTGCGCATGCCGGTTGAAGAAGCTCTTGAGCTGATCCGCAGCACTCCGGTGCCCACCGATGCTGTTACCCGTGTAAGCTGCCGCAAGCCCTGGCGCAGCCGCACCGCCAACCCCCGCCACCATGTGGTGGTGCTGGACTGCGGCCTGAAGCTGAGCATGCTGCGTGCCCTGAACGAGCGGGGCTGCAACCTGACCGTTGTGCCCTACAACACCACCGCCGAGCAGGTGCTGGCCCTGAAGCCGGACGGCCTGTTCATCACCAGCGGCCCGGGCGACCCGGCCAATGTGCACACCGTTGAAGAACTGGTGCACGATCTGCGCGGCAAGCTGCCCATCTTCGGTGTGGGCCTGGGCCATCTGCTCATTGCCCGTGCTTACGGCGCTTCCACCAGCCGCATGACTGCCGGCCACCGCGGCGGCAACCATCCGGTCCGGGAGCTGGCCACCGGCAAGATCGGCATCACCGCACAGAGCCACGATTACACCGTAGACGAAGCTTCCATCGCCGGCACCGGCCTGGAGGTCTCCTACCGTGACCTGCTGGACAACACCATTGACGGCCTGTGCTGCAAGGAGGACCGGGTCCTGACCGCCCAGTTCCATCCGGAAGGCGCACCCGGCCCGCAGGATTTCATCCATCTGTTTGACGAATTCATCAGCCTTATGAAGGAGGACAGCCACAATGCCTAAGAGAACCGACCTGCACAAGATCCTTGTCATTGGCTCTGGCCCTATCGTGATCGGCCAGGCCGCCGAATTTGACTATGCTGGCACCCAGGCGTGTCTGGCCCTGCGGGAAGAGGGCTACGAGGTCATCCTTGCAAACTCCAACCCCGCCACCATCATGACCGATAAGGCCATTGCAGACAAGATCTACATGGAGCCTTTGACCCTGGAATATGTCGCAAAGATCATCCGCCACGAGCGTCCGGATGCCATCGTTCCCGGCATCGGCGGCCAGACCGGCCTGAACCTGGCCATGCAGCTGGAGCGCAAGGGCGTTCTGAAGGAATGCCAGGTCGAGCTTCTGGGAACCCCCAGCAGCTCCATCGAGCGTGCTGAGGACCGTGAGATGTTCAAGGAGCTCTGCGCTTCCATCGGCGAGCCCGTTCTGCCTTCCCAGATCGCAAACACCATGGAAGAAGGCCTTGCTGCCGCAAAAGAGATCGGCTATCCTGTGGTCCTGCGCCCGGCCTTCACTCTGGGCGGCACCGGCGGCGGCTTTGCCGACAACGAGACCGAGTTCCGTGAGATCATGAAGAATGCGCTGAAGCTCTCTCCCGTAAGCCAGGTCCTGGTCGAGAAGAGCATCAAGGGCTACAAGGAGATCGAGTTCGAGGTCATGCGTGACAGCGCCGACACCGCCATTGCCATCTGCAACATGGAAAACGTGGACCCGGTCGGCATCCACACCGGCGACTCCATCGTTGTCTGCCCCTGCCAGACCCTTACCGACAAGGAATGCGGCATGCTGCGTGACAGCGCCCTGCGCCTGATCCGTGCTCTGGGCATCGAGGGCGGCTGCAACGTGCAGTTTGCGCTGGACCCCCAGTCCTTCAACTACTATCTGATCGAAGTGAACCCCCGCGTTTCCCGCTCTTCGGCTCTGGCTTCCAAGGCCAGCGGCTACCCCATCGCCCGTGTTACCGCCAAGGTCGCTGTGGGCATGACTCTGGACGAGATCCAGCTGGCCAGCGGCCCCGCCTGCATGGAGCCCACTCTGGACTACATCGTTTCCAAGCTGCCCCGCTTCCCCTTCGATAAATTCACCGACGCCAACAACCGTCTGTCCACCCAGATGAAGGCTACCGGCGAATGCATGAGCATCGGCCGCACCTTTGAGGAAAGCCTGCTCAAGGCCATCCGCTCTCTGGAAACCGGCGTGTGCCACCTGCACATGAAGAAGTTCGACACTGCCGAAACCGATTGGATGCTGGATTACATCAAGGAAGGCACCGACGACCGCATCTATGCGCTGGCCGAGCTGCTGCGCCGTGGTCTGGACAACGACACCCTGTATTCCATCACCGCCATCGACCCCTTCTTCCTGGACAAGCTGCGCCACATCGTGGATCTGGAAAAAGAAGGCGCTGCCCATCCTCAGGATGCAGCCACCCTGCTTGAGCTGAAGAAGTACGGCTTCTGTGACCAGGCAATCGCCGACCTGTGGAACTGCACCGAAGACGATGTGATGAACTTCCGCCGTGAAAAGGGCATCCGTCCGGTGTATAAGATGATCGACACCTGCGCTGCTGAGTTTGATTCGGATGTACCCTACTTCTACTCCACCTACGCAGATGAGAACGAGTCTGTGATTTCGGGCCGCCACAAGATCGTGGTTCTGGGCTCCGGCCCCATCCGCATCGGCCAGGGTGTTGAGTTCGACTACTCCACCGTTCACGCTGTTATGACCATCCGCAAGGCCGGTTATGAAGCCATCATCATCAACAACAACCCCGAAACCGTTTCCACCGATTACACCTGCTCGGACAAGCTCTATTTTGAGCCTTTGACCGTTGAAGATGTTCTGAACATTGTGGAAATGGAAAAGCCGGACGGCGTGATCGCTTCTCTGGGCGGCCAGACCGCCATCAACCTGGCTGAGCCTCTGCGGGACCACGGCGTGAAGATCATCGGCACCGACTGTGATGCCATTGAGCGGGCTGAGAACCGCAAGGCCTTTGAGCAGGTCCTGCACGAGCTGAACATTCCCCAGCCCAAGGGCAAGGCTGTTACCAACATCGAAGACGGTGTTGCCGCTGCCGCTGACATCGGCTATCCCGTTCTGGTCCGTCCCTCCTTTGTTCTGGGCGGCCGTGCAATGCAGATCGTTGCAAACGAAGAGCAGCTGCGCCACTACCTGAAGACTGCCGTTGAGATCGATACCGACCGCCCGGTTCTGGTTGACCGCTACATCTCCGGCAAGGAGGTCGAGGTCGATGCTGTGTGTGACGGCAAGGACGTATTCGTTCCCGGCATCATGGAGCTGGTCGAACGCACCGGCGTTCACTCCGGTGACTCCATCAGTGTTTATCCCTCCTTCAGCCTGTCTCAGAAGGTCAAGGACACCATTCTGGATTACACCCGCCGTCTGGGCCTGGGCATCGGCATTGTGGGCCTGTACAACATTCAGTTCATCGTGGACGAGCACGAGGATGTTTACATCATTGAGGTAAACCCCCGTTCTTCCCGCACCGTTCCCTTCCTGTCCAAGGCCACCGGCTACTGCCTGGCTGACATCGGCACCCTGGCGATCCTGGGCGTGTCCCTCAAGGAGCAGGGCTTCAACGAGATCTACCCCGCCGAGAAGGAGCGCTGGTATGTGAAGGTTCCCGCCTTCTCCTTCTCCAAGCTGCGCGGTCTGGATGCTTACCTCTCGCCCGAGATGAAGTCCACCGGTGAAGCCATCGGCTACGACCGCAAGATGAACCGTGCCCTCTACAAGGCCCTGCAGGCTTCCGGCATGCAGGTTGCCAACTACGGCACTGTGTTTGTCACCATTGCCGACAAGGATAAGGAAGAGGCCCTGCCCCTGATCCGCCGCTTCTACAACCTGGGCTTCAACCTGGAAGCCACCCGCGGCACTGCCGAGTTCCTGAAGCAGCACGGCATCCGCACCCGTGTAAAGCGCAAGGTGAGCGAGAACAGCGAGGAGATCCTGGACTCCATCCGTTCCGGATATGTGAGCTACTTCATCAACACCCGTGATTACAGCTCCGATCCCGGCGCCATGTCTGACGGCCACGAGATCCGCCGCTGCGCTGTTGAAAACGGTGTGACCATCTTCACCGCTCTGGATACCGTCCGTGCTCTGCTGGACGTTCTGGAAGAGATCACCATGGAAGTTTCCACCATTGATTTCTGATTTTGTTGAAAGCAAAGCTTTCTAAATCAAAAAGCGATGTAAAACAGCTGAACCCGTAATAAAAAAGCAGACACCCGCAAAAGTGCGGGTGTCTGCTTTTTTGTGTAAAAACCGCTCGCTTGGTAAGGGGGCTCTTTGTGCAAAAAAGGACACTCCAAAACGGAGTGTCCCTTTCAAAAAGCTATTCAGAAAAGACCGAGATCTTATTCTGCCTGGCTGGCAGCAACAGCGCAAGCCACGGTCATGCCGACCATGGGGTTGTTGCCGGCGCCGATCAGGCCCATCATCTCAACGTGAGCAGGCACAGAGCTGGAGCCAGCGAACTGAGCGTCGCCGTGCATACGGCCCATGGTGTCGGTCATGCCGTAGCTAGCAGGACCTGCTGCCACGTTATCGGGATGCAGGGTACGGCCGGTGCCGCCGCCGGAAGCAACGGAGAAGTACTTCTTGCCGTTCTCCATAGCCCACTTCTTGTAAGTGCCGGCTACGGGGTGCTGGAAGCGGGTGGGGTTGGTGGAGTTGCCGGTGATGGAAACTTCAACAGCCTCGTGCTTCATGATGGCAACGCCTTCCTGCACGTCGTTTGCGCCGTAGCAGCGAACAGCAGCGCGGTCGCCCTCGGAGAAAGCCTTCTCACGAACGATCTTCAGATCGCCGGTCTTGAAGTCGTAATCGGTCTCCACATAGGTGAAGCCGTTGATGCGGCTGATGATGTAAGCAGCATCCTTGCCCAGGCCGTTCAGGATAACGCGCAGGGGGGTCTTGCGGGCCTTGTTTGCGGTGCGGGCAATGCCGATGGCACCCTCAGCAGCAGCAAAGCTCTCGTGGCCAGCCAGGAAAGCGAAGCACTTGGTCTCTTCGCTCAGCAGCATCTTGCCCAGATTGCCGTGGCCCAGGCCAACCTTGCGCTGTTCAGCAACAGAGCCGGGGATGGTGAAAGCTTCCAGGCCTTCGCCGATGGCAGCAGCGCACTCAGCAGCGTCCTTCAGGCCGCGCTTCACAGCGATGGCAGTGCCCAGGGTGTAAGCCCAGATAGCGTTCTCGAAGCAGATGGGCTGCACGCCGCGAACGATCTTGTCGCAGTCGATGCCCTTAGCGAGGAGCATGTCACGGCATGCGTCCAGGGATTCCAGGCCGTTAGCGGCCAGGCATGCCTCGATTTTGGGCATGCGGCGGTCCATAGATTCAAAAGTAGCCATTAGTTTACTCCTCCTCTCTTACTCTTCACGCGGGTCGATGTACTTAACAGCACCGTCGAAGCGGCCGTAGGTGCCCACGTTGGCCTCATAGGCCTTCTGAACATCCTCACCGTGACGGATGGCTTCCAGCATCTTGCCCAGGCGGACGAACTGGTAGCCGGTGACCTCGTTGTTCTCATCCAGAGCCATCTTGGTGATGTAGCCCTCGGTGAGCTCCAGGTAACGGACACCCTTTGCCTTGGTGGAGAAGATGGTGCCGGTCATGCTGCGCAGGCCCTTGCCCAGGTCTTCCAGACCTGCGCCGACGGGCAGGCCGCCCTCAGAGAAAGCGGTCTGGCTGCGGCCATAAACAATCTGCAGGAACAGCTCACGCATAGCCACGTTGATGGCATCGCACACCAGGTCGGTGTTCAGAGCTTCCAGGATGGTCTTGCCGGGCAGGATCTCGCCGGCCATAGCAGCGGAGTGGGTCATACCGGAGCAGCCGATGGTCTCGACCAGGGCTTCCTCGATAACGCCGTTCTTGATGTTCAGGGTCAGCTTGCAGGTGCCCTGCTGGGGAGCGCACCAGCCAATGCCGTGAGTCAGGCCGGAAATGTCTTTGATTTCGTATGCCTTGACCCATGCACCCTCTTCAGGAATGGGGGCGGGACCGTGGTGCGGACCCTTGGTCAGAGGACACATACGCTCTACTTCATGAGAATAGGTCATGATTGTACTCTCCTTTACACTTCTTTTCTTTGGGCATTGTGAAATGATACACAACTAGCCACTTCTTTTATTATAGAAAAACAACCGCTTTTTTGCAAGGGTCTTTGCGCTCATTCCGCCTTAAAATTTGCATCCGTGTACACTCCGGTGCCTCTTGTGACAATTCGTGCCAAATTGTCCGTCAATATTACCAGCCGTTTTCCAAAATACTTGTTGCGTTCTTACATTGTGTGTGTTATATTAACAGCAGTGGAAGTCGCATAAAGCAGCCTGCTTTTCGAGGCTTCCGAATACACCGGATTTACCGTTTGGTAATGACTGAGCACAGCTGTTTTAAAACAGCCGTGCAATAGAATGAAAGTGAGGATACGATTATGGACCCCATTAAAATGCATGACTTTGATGTTCGTGAATTTTCTGAGCTGATCAACTCCTGCAAGGGTGATGTCTATATGGTCACTCCCGATGGCGACCGTTTGAACCTGCGCAGCAAGCTGTGCCAGATCCTGGGCTTCACCGCCCTGATCTCCGGCGGCCAGATCGCTGAAGCTCAGTTTGAGTGCTCTGATCCGGAGGACGAGGCTCGTCTGTTCCGTTTCAACCTGTTCGGTGAGAAATAAAAACAGCATTCAAAGAAAAGCTTATAAAGCAAAAAAGGCGGCGGAAAGCAGACAACTGCTCCGCCGCCTTTTTGTCATGTTTTTTGGGCGTTGAACAGCCGGTCCTTCAAAAGGAGCATCGCACAAAACGCCCCCAATGCCGCCCCGGCCGCCAGAAAATGCCGCCCTCCTGAAAGCCCAAGGCTTTTCGCAAGAAGCGGGAACCCAAGGCTGCCAAGGCTGGTTCCCAGTGCAAGGAAGCCATAGTTGAGCCCGGTGTGCGCAAGGCCGAACAGTCTTGTGCAAAGGGCCGGCATCACTGCGATCTGCCCGCCGTAGCAAAAGCAAAGTGCCAGATACACCGCAGCGACCCACCAGCCGCCGCCAAAAGCAAACAGCACCGAAAGCCCCGTCAAAGCAAAGAGCAGGCCCAGCGCCGTTTTGCGCAGGCCCGCCTTCTCACCCAGCATCGGCATGAAAAGCCGGCCGGCGGCACCCCCGGCAGAGCCCAAAGCCGCCAGCCAGACTGCCGCCTTTTCGGCAAGGCCCCGCTCCTGTGCAATTTGAGGAATGGAAGGCCCGAACAGCAGCACCGAGGGTGCGGCCAGCGCAAGGCTCAAAAACGCAAGCCAAAAGGTCCGGGTCCTGAGCATCTGCCGGGGCCCAAGCCCCCCGGGCGCTGCTGCGGCTTTCTTTTTGGGCGGGTCCCGCAGCAAAAGGCTCCCGCCGCCGCACAGGGGCAGCAAAAGGCCGGCCAGCACAAAAAAGCAGACCCGCAGCCCCCAGCGCCGGGTGGTGAACTGCACCAGCAGGGTGAGCACCAGCCCCGAAAGCCCTACCCCGCAGCTCACCACACCGGTGGCAAAGCCCTTGCGGTTTGCATACCATTTCTGCACACAGCCCAGCACCGGCGGATACAAAAACGCACACCCCAGCCCCACCGGCAGGCTGAATGCAAGATAAAACAGCCCGGCATTTTCTCCCGGCAAAAGGCCGGCCGTCAAAAGCCCGCCGCAAAGAAGAAGCGTTCCGCAGATGCCGGCCGCCTTCGGGCCTTTTTTGTCCTGCAAAAATCCCCCCATCACGCAGCCCAGCCCGTAGGCCGCCACAATGCCGTTGGCGGCAAACGCCGCAGCTGCCCCATCCAGCCGGAATTCCTCCATCACCGGCTGCCGGAATGCGCCCCACGCCGAAGGAAAACCCGTCAGCAGCTGGATGGCCGCACCCGCCGCCAAAATCGCTGCCGCACCCTTTTTCTGCTCCTTTTTCAAAGCATCTTTCCTCCCTTTTCAATGCTTTGTCTAGTATGGCCCGCTTTTATTGACAAATTCGCCGCCCGAGGACTATAATTGTTCTATTATAAGCCTTTTTCAGGGCACATCTTCGATGGGAGGAAATCCATTATGAAAACGACCCCCTTAAAGGGTATGAAAGACTATCTGCCCGCTGAACAGCAGCTGCGGGATTATGTACAGGGCCGCATCCTGGCCACCTACCGTGCCAGCGGCTTCGAGCGCATCTCCACCCCTCTCCTGGAGGATATGGAAAATCTGGACAAGAGCGATGGCGGCGACAACCTGAACCTTATTTTCAAGGTGCTCAAGCGGGGCGACAAGCTGGCAAAGGCTCTGGCCAGCGGCGAAGAGGCCCAGCTTTCTGATATGGGTCTGCGCTATGACCTGACCCTGCCCCTTTCCCGCTATTACGCCGCCAACCGGGAACAGCTGCCCAGCCCCTTTAAAGTGATCCAGACTGACCGGGTGTTCCGTGCCGAGCGCCCCCAGAAGGGCCGCATGCGTGAATTCGTGCAGTGTGACATCGACATTCTGGGCGATGCATCCAGCAATGCCGAGATCGAGCTGATCGACGTGACCGCCCGTGCACTGATGGGTGTTGGCTTTGATGATTTCACCGTGAACATCAACGACCGCCGCCTGCTGCGCGGCATGCTGGCCGGCATGGGCTTTGCCCCTGAAACGCTGGACAGTGTGTGCATCAGCTTTGACAAGCTGGACAAGATCGGTGTGGAAGGCGTTGCCGGTGAACTGCGTGAAAAGGAATGCCCCGAAGCTGCCGTGAAGGCCCTGGAAGAGTTTTTGGCCGCCGGCCGTGCCGACATCGACAGTGTCACTGCCTACTGCGAGGACAAGACCTTCGGCGAAGAGCTCAAGCGGGTGCTTGCCACGGTGGAAGCCATTGCAGCCGGCAGCTATAAAGTCGCCTACTGCCCCAGCCTGGTCCGCGGCCAGGGCTACTACACCGGCATGGTGTTCGAGGTCACCTGCCCCGGCTTCTCCGGCGCCATTGCCGGCGGCGGACGGTATGACAACATGGTTGGCAAATTCATTGGCCAGCAGGTGCCGGCCGTTGGCTTCTCCATTGGCTTTGAGCGCATCTGTGCCATTTTGGCCGACCGCCATTTCACCGCCCCCGACCAGAAAAAGAAGCTGGCCCTGCTTTACAAGGCCGACCAGGACTTTGCCCAGGTGCTGAAAAAAGCCGCCGACCTGCGGGAGGAATACACCGTTACCATTCTGCCCATGGCCAAAAAAGCCGGCAAGCAGTACGGTCAGCTGCAGGAGCAGGGCTTCATCGGCTGTGCCTTTACCGATAAGGACGAATTGAAGCTGTTCTGATTTTAAAGCCGGTTTTCCAGTCAAGAAGGCCGGTTCCATACACACAAAATAGAAACCGGGCCGCTCCCTGAAAAGAGCGGCCCGTTTTTTGTTTTCAGTTGTGATCCACCCAGTCCCGGCTGCGGCCAACGGCCTTGTGCCAGTGTTTCAGCAGATCGTCCCGTTTTTCCTTTTCCATCTTGGGCTCAAAGGTCACGTCACAGCTCCAAAGATGGCCAATTTCCTCGGTATCCTTCCAAACGCCCACAGCAAGGCCCGCAAGATAGGCGGCACCCAGGGCAGTAGTCTCCCGGATCATGGGCCGCCGTGCCTGCTTTTGCAGGATGTCGGCCTGGAACTGCATCAGGAAGCGGTCACGGGATGCGCCGCCGTCCACCCGCAGCTCCCGGATGGGCAGGCCGGTGTCCTTCTCCATTGCCTCCACCAGATCGGCGGACTGATAGGCGATGGACTCCTGCGCCGCACGGATGATGTGTTCCCGGCGGGTGCCGCGGGTAAGGCCCACGATGCAGCCCCGGGCATACATATCCCAGTAGGGTGCGCCAAGGCCGGTAAAGGCCGGCACCAGATAAACGCCGCCGGTGTCCTCCACCTTCTGGGCGTAATACTCCGCATCCCGGCTTTCGTTGAAGAAACGCATTTCGTCCCGCAGCCACTGGATCACCGCACCGCCCACAAACACGCTGCCCTCCAAAGCATACTGGACCGGCTGGCCCTTGATGGTGGCGGCCATGGTGGTGATCAGGCCGTTCTGGCTGCTGTGGCGCTTTTCGCCGGTGTTCATCAGCAAAAAGCATCCGGTGCCGTAGGTGTTTTTTGCCTGACCGGCTTCAAAACAGCCCTGGCCAAACAGGGCGGCCTGCTGGTCGCCGGCAATGCCGGCCACCGGCACCTGAACGCCGCCCACGCTGGCCCAGCCGTAAATTTCGCTGGAGCTCTTCACCTGGGGCAGCATGGCGCGGGGAATGTCCAGCATCTGCAGCAGCTCATCGTCCCAATCCAGCGTGTCCAGGTTGTAAAGCATGGTGCGGCTGGCGTTGGTGCGGTCGGTCACATGGGCCGCGCCGCCGGTGAGCTTCCAGGTCAGCCAGGTATCCACGGTGCCGAACAGCAGCTCGCCCTTTTCGGCACGCTGTCGGGCGCCGGGCACCTGGTCCAGGATCCACTTGATCTTGGAACCGGAGAAATAGGCATCCGGCACAAGGCCGGTTTTTTTACGGATCAAATCGCCATAGCCCTTTGCCAGCAGCTCATCAATGATGGGGGCCGTGCGCCGGCACTGCCACACAATGGCATTGTAGATGGGCCGGCCGGTCTCCTTGTCCCACACAATGGTGGTTTCACGCTGGTTGGTAATGCCGATGGCAATGATCTCTTCGGCCTTTACGCCGCTTTTTGCCACCACTTCCATCATCACGCCGTACTGGCTGGACCAGATCTCCATGGGGTCATGCTCCACCCAGCCCTCACGGGGATAGATCTGGGTGAATTCACGCTGGGTCATCTCCACGATGTTCTGATCCTGATCGAACAGGATGGCACGGCTGGACGTTGTGCCCTGATCCAGCGACAGGATGTATTTTGTGCTCATTTCAAAACGCTCCTTTTCACAGGCTTCGCGCGGCCACGAAATCGGCCCCGGTGCCGCACACATCTTTTACCACCACCTGGCCCAGCCGGATGGGGGCGTCCAGCACAAGATCATCCAGTGTTTTCATTGCCTCGAAGATCAGTTCCTTTGGGATGGGCTTTGAAGTTTTGACCGGGCAGCGGGGATGCGCTCCGCCCTGCACAGCCACAGTGCTGGTAATGACACGGGTGGGGTTGGTCAGTTCTATTTTACCATACTCTGCCCCTCTTGGACAGCTGTTTCCTGTTACCGTGTATCCGTTTTGCTCATCCACCTTCAAATGACAGCCCTTTGGGCACACAATGCAAATCAGTTCTTTCATTTGACTGCCTCCCTGATTGAAATGGTAATGGGGCCCTCTGCCCGCTGCAAAAGCACCTTGGGCAAAGCAATGTGCTCCATCTCACCGGGGGCCATGTGCTCCCGTTTGTAGCCGGCCAGCTTCACGCCGCCGCTTTCGGCCACGATCTCCACATTGCGGTAAACGGCCCGCACCCGGAAGAACACCTCCACCGACTTGTCGATGGCATCCAGCCGCAGCCGCTGGGGCACGGTGTAACCAACACCCTCGCCGCTGAACAGCTCCAGGGCATCGCCGCTGCTGGGGCTGCCCATGGCGAACCGGGCGGCAGCCGCACCGGCCCGCTGGCTTTCGGCGGTCACATAGTCCACCAGGTCATGCACATGCACCACATTGCCGCAGGCGAAAATGCCGGGGGTCTGGGTCTCCATGTTTTCGCAGACCACTGCGCCGTTTGTGCGCCGGTCGATTTCAATGCCCGCATTGCGGGTAAGCTCGTTTTCAGGGATCAGGCCCACGCTCAAAAGGATGGTGTCGCAGTCGAACTCCATCTCGGTGCCGGGAATGGGCCTGCGGTTTTCATCCACCTTTGCCACAATGGCCTTTTCCACCCGGTCCTTGCCCCTAATATCCACAATGGTGTGGGAGAGATACAGGGGGATGTCATAATCCTGCAGGCACTGCACGATGTTCCGGTTCAGGCCGCCTGAATAGGGCATGACCTCCACGCAGGCCAGCACCTTGGCGCCTTCCAGCGTCATGCGCCGGGCCATGATCAGGCCGATATCACCGGAGCCCAAAATCAGCACCCTGCGCCCCACCATGTAGCCTTCCATGTTCACATAGCGCTGGGCCGTGCCGGCGGTGAATACGCCCGCCGGGCGGGTGCCGGGAATGCCGATGGCCCCCCGGGTGCGCTCGCGGCAGCCCATTGCCAAAACAATGGCTCCCGCCTCATAAACCTGATAGCCGTCGGTCCGGTTCACCGCTGCCACCTTCCGGTCCCGGGTCACCTCCAGGACCATGGTGTCCAGCTTCACCTCGATGCCGGTGCCCTCCAGCTGGGCGATAAAACGGCCGGCATATTCCGGGCCGGTGAGCTCTTCTTTAAAATGATGCAGACCAAAGCCGTTGTGGATGCACTGGTTTAAAATGCCGCCCAGCTCCCGGTCACGCTCCAAAATCAGCACTTTTTCGGCCCCGGTCTCTTTGGCTTTCAGCGCTGCGGCAAGGCCGGCAGGGCCGCCGCCCACCACGATCACATCATAAAACTGCTGATTCATTTACGAACACCTCCCTGTTTGGTGCAGCCGGTGAGGATGAGTCCTCCGGCCTGATCCTGAGGAACCTTCAGCGGGTCATAGCCCAGCTCCCGGGTCAGGATCTCCATGACGCGGGGCCCGCAGAAGCCGCCCTGGCAGCGGCCCATGCCGGCGCCGGTGCGCCGTTTCACGCCATCCACGCTGCGGGGCGGGATGGGAGTGTGGCAGGCCGCCCGGATCTCCCCCTCGGTGATGGTCTCACAGCGGCAGATCACCCTGCCGTAGGCGGGGTCCTGTTTGATGAGCTCGGCCTTGCCTTCGGCATCCATCTCTTTGAAGCGGAACTTTTTCCGGGTCTCGATGCGGTTTTCTTCTTTTCGGAGCCCAAGGCCCGCTTCTTGCAGCAGCCGGGCCGCTTCTTCGCCCACAGCAGCGGCAGCCGAAAGGCCGGGGCTCTTCATTCCGGCAAGGTCCAAAAGGCCGTCGGCAGCCCATTCAATGATGAAATCAGGCCGGTCGGTGTTGGCACGAATGCCCGCAAAGTTGCGGATAGAGGCCCGCAGGTCCACCTCCGGCACGCTCCTGCGCGCCATTTGGGCAACATACGCAAGGCCTTCTGCCGTGTTGGCGGTATCGCCGCCATCCGGGATATCCTGTGCGTTGGGGCCCACGATCAGGTTTCCGTGAACGGTGGGGGCTACCAGGATGCCCTTGCCTGCTTTGGTGGGGCATTGGAAGATCACATGTTCCACCCGGCTGCCCTCGCACTTGTCCAAAAGGTAATATTCGCCCCGGCAGGGTGTGGTTTCAAAGGTGGGCTCTGCTGCCATTTCATGCACAGTGCCTGCATCCACACCGGCGGCATTCACCACAAAGCGGGCTTTCTCATCCCCCTTGTCGGTGTGGATGAGCCAGCCGTTTTCTGTTTTTTCAAGGCCGGTCACACGGGTTTCCAAACGGATCTCGGCCCCGTTGAGCACTGCGTTTTCGGCCATGGCCAATGCGTATTCCCAGGGGCTCACAATGGCTGCGCTGGGCGCATACAGCGCACCGCATACCTCTTTTGAAAGGTTCGGCTCCATGGCAAGGACCTCTTCCTTTGAAAGCACTTTCACGCCGGGCACTCCGTTTTCCTCGCCCTGGCGGCAGAGCTTGCGCACATGGTCCATCTCATCTTCCGAGAAGGCCAGCACCAGGCTGCCGATCTGCCGATAAGGAACATCCAGCTTTTGGCAGATCTCCTTGGCCATTGCCGAGCCCCGCACATTGAGCCGGGCCATCTGGGTGCCGGGCCTTGGGTCATAGCCCGCATGCAGGATGGCACTGTTGGCCTTGGTCGTGCCCATGGACACATCGTTTTCCGATTCCAGCATCAAAACGGATACGCCCCGCCCTGCCAGCTGATAAGCCGTGGCTGCGCCAATGACACCGCAGCCGATGATCGCTACGTCTACCATCTCAAAATCCTCCTTTGAAAACGATCACTCCAGCAGCTCAAAGGTGAGCCGGACCGGATTGTGATCACTGTAAGCAAAATCGGTATCCACATTTTGTGCCGTGGCACGAATGTTATCCGACAGAATAAACCCATCCACAACGGTGGCAAAGTTCACACCCGGCTGCCAGGGCATATCAGCCGCGCGGCAGGTGGGAACTTCCAGCTGGTTTTCTGCCAGCTGCATGGAAAAGCCGGGGCAAAGCTCGTCTTCGGTAAGAAGCGAGACCCAGGCCGGGAACTGCTGCTGGCCCATAAAGGCCGTGGCTGCTTCCTCACCCAAAGCGTGGTTGAAGTCACCGCCCACGATCACATAGTTTCCTTTTTCGTACTCCTGCTGCATCACGCTGTTGAGCAGCTGGAGCTGCTGCACCCGGATGAGGCCGCCCTTATCGTAAGCGGACATGTGGCTGTTGATGAGCACCAGCTCTTTTCCGTTTTCCACCGGCACACGGTGGACAGCAAAGCAGCGGTCCAGGTCGGTGAACTTCACAAAGAAGCTGTTGTCCACCGGATAGCTGCGCCGCACTGCCTCTTTGATCTGGGCCCTGCTCAGGGTCAGAAGGCCCGCATCCACAGCCCCGTGGGGGTCGTTGAACGGGTACAGAAGATATGCGGAATGGAAGTTGTTGGCAAACACAGAGCTGTACTGGGGCATGTTTTCCTGAATGTACTTTACCTGGTTCACTTTGTAGCTGCGATGGGCCTTCACATCCACTTCCTGAAGCAGTACAAAGTCGGTATCCTGCTGCTTTACCGCATCCAGGGCACCCTCGGTGTGGTCCAGCACCGACTGGCGGCTCAAAGCCTTGCCGTATTTTCCGGTAACCGGCGTGCCGTCTGCCATAACGCCACTGTCCATAAAGAAGCTGTAATCCGGGCCGTAGGCGCCAAATCCGATGTTATAGCTCAGGGCCGTGTAAGGCCTGCCTGTGCTCAGCGGCCCGCCCACCGGGTTTTCCACGGTCAGCGGGGTATTGTCCGGGATGCGGTAATACTTGAGCTGCATATACAGCACATATCCCCCCACTGCCAGCAGCAGCACTGCCAGCATGATCACCAGCACCAAAAGCACCATTTTCCAAACGCTTCTTTTCTGTTTTGTCATGACTGTTCCTTTCCTTGTCCCGCGCCAGGATAGAAAAAAAGAGCAACAGAAACACGCCCATAGCGTTTATCTGCTGCTCTTCACTCTAAACAGAAACACAGGTCTCCCAAATTCTATCCTGCGCGGGTCAAACCCGTGATTTATTTTATATTATAGAATATCATTCTTTCAAAAACAAGCCGCAAAACGCCTAAAAACCATGCGCTTGTTTGTGCATCGTACACAGAGAGCCTTCTCTTTTCGCCGCTCTTTCCCCTGCGTTGACACAAAGCATCCCCCGCTGTACAATAAGTCTATTCTTTGTTTTCGAAAGGAGTCCATGCCATGAATGCACCGCTCTATACCCTTTTGGAAGAAAACCCGGTCATCATTGCCATAAAAGATGCCGCCGGCCTTGAAAAAAGCGTGTCCTGCCCTCAGAAGGTGGTGTTTGTGCTGTATGGATCGGTGGTCACCATCCCTTCCATTGTTGAGACCCTGAAAAACGCCGGCAAAACCGTTTTTGTGGACTTGGACCTGATGGACGGCCTTGCGGCCCGTGAGGCGGTGGTGGCCTACATTGCGCAAAGCACCCGGGCAGACGGCATCATCAGTACCAAGGCCCCGCTGGTGCGCCGGGCCCACAATCTGGGGCTTGCCACGGTTTACCGCACCTTCCTTCTGGACAATATGGCCCTGCAAAGCCTGTATAAAACCGGTGCCCAGAGCGAAGCGGACCTGTTTGAGATCCTGCCCGGCCTTATGCCCAAGCTCATCAGCCGCCTTACGGAAAAGCTGGACAGGCCCCTCATCGCCAGCGGCCTGATCGGCGATAAAGAAGATGTGATCACCGCCCTTTCCGCCGGGGCCATTGCTGTTTCCAGCACCTGCCCGGATGTTTGGGAGCTTTGATCCCGGGCTTTTCCAGAGTTTTGTTTTCATTCCCCCCTTGTGCTTTTTGGGCGCATGGGGATTTTTTATTTTTTGTGTTGACAACTTTCCTTGTCAATGCTATACTCATATTGACAAGAAAAGTTGTCACTTTGCAAAGTAAAATTGTCATTCAGAGAAAGGAGCTGGTTTCATGCCGCTCATCAACCACTTGAAAGAATACCGGGCAAAGCTCGGGGTGAACCAGCAGGAAATGGGCAGGCTGGCCGGGGTCTCCCGCCAGACCATCAGCCAGATCGAACGGGGCGACTATTCCCCTTCCGTGACCCTGGCCTTAAAGCTTGCCAGCCTTTGCGGCTGTACCGTGGAAGACATTTTTATTTATGAGGAGGATCCGCAATGAACGACCAGATCAAAAAAGACAATCAAAAAAGCTTTCCCAAATACATCGTTGTGCTGCTGGTCTGCATGATCGCAGGCGGTGTCCTTGGCTTTTTCAGCAGCATGATCGGCTCTTCCCAGCTGACCGCTTCGGCCCCGGAAAAGATCGCAGACCTGCTTTACCTCTCTCTGCCCTGGCTTTTCCCCATCATCTGCGCTGTTTTTCTCGCTCCCTGTTTTCTCTGGCTGCACAAAGCCAAAAGCCTTTCCCGCCGCTGGGATGGCGAAAGCGAGGAGCTTCCCGATCAGGTGGATGCGCTCCTCAACCGCAGCATGCTGCTCATCACCCTCCTTTCCCCCATTGGCTTCTTTTCGATCTCGGCATCGATGATGTTTGCCTCCCCTATCCGGATCCTGGTGGTGGCCGCAGAGTTCCTGCTCATGATGTTTTTGTGCACCAGCCTTCAAAAATCCATCGTGGATCTGACCCGCACCCTCAACCCAGAAAAGAAAGGCAGCATCTTTGATCTCAATTTTCAAAAGACCTGGGTTTCCAGCTGTGACGAAAACGAGCGCCGCCAGATCGGTGAGGCGGCCTATGCCGCCTTCAAGGCAGCAAACCTTTCCTGTGTGGTCATCTGGCTGGCACTGGTTTTTGCTCAGATCATTTTCCACACCGGCCTGCTTGCCATTTTTTCGGTGCTGCTTCTCTGGTGCATTTTGCAGGTGACCTACATCGTTACCTGCATGAAGCTCAGCCGCAGAAAGTAACACCCCCATATTTTTCCGCCAATAAATATCCACCGGCCTAGCCGGTGGTTTTTCATAGACGGGCAAAGCCCTCT
>JAHHRU010000002.1 GCA_020025635.1 Allofournierella sp. | reverse complement strand
TTTGGCCCGGTAGTTCAGTTGGTTAGAACGCTAGCCTGTCACGCTAGAGGTCGTGAGTTCGAGCCTCATCCGGGTCGCCATTTGCCTCTGTAGCTCAGTTGGTAGAGCAGGGGACTGAAAATCCCCGTGTCATTGGTTCGATTCCGATCGGAGGCACCAAGATAAGTTGACAGATCACTTTCGTGGTCTGTCAACTTTTTTACATGGAGTACTCAATTCATCCAACTGCCGCAGTGGTATACCACTGCGGCAGTTTTGCGTTGATTGGCTTCTGCGCAAGAAAGCCATTGGATCTATCGGTGAAGTGGAAATCTTCAGATACATGAAATCCTCCTTCTGTTAGAATAGATGCAGGTTTGCCGACCGCATTAAGAAACAGAAGGAGGATTTGTCAATGACTGACATAAGTAGTTTAGCACATTCAAAATGGAGATGCCAGTACCACATAGTTTTTGCACCAAAATACAGGCGAAAAGAGATATATGGTCAAATCAAAGCAGACATAGGAAAAATATTGAGAAAGCTCTGCGAGCAAAAAGGCGTAGAAATCATAGAGGCAGAAGCATGCCCAGACCATATTCATATGCTTGTAAATATACCGCCAAATCTAAGTGTAGGACAATTCATGGGGTATTTGAAAGGGAAAAGTGCCCTGATGATTTTTGATCGGCACGCGAACTTAAAATATCGATATGGAAACCGGCACTTTTGGGGTAGAGGATATTACGTTGATACAGTAGGTCAAAATAAGAAGGCGATAGCAGCATACATACAAAATCAGCTCCAAGAAGATATCATGGCAGATCAGCTGCCATTCAAAGAGTACATAGACCCGTTTACGGGTAGTAAGAATTCCAAGCCATAAAAACAGGCCGCTTTGGCGGCGGCCTGTGAAGTCAATTGGGAAGAGATCCAGCGCCGGTTTGATGAAATTTTTGCATGCTTGAAGGTACTGGAAGAGGCTTGCTGCCTTTTTCCGATGGATCAAGACCTGCTTGCAGACCTCAATGAAATCTTTGCGGTTGGTGAACTTTTTCAGTGCCCCTTAAGGGGCTGCTGGTAATATGCCCTTCTAGGGCTTGTGAAAACCACCAGTTAAACTGGTGGTTTTGATTGGCTTCTGCGCAAGAAAGCCATTGGTTCTATCAGTGAAGTGGAAATCTTTGGATACAAGAAAGCTTCTGTCTGTTAGAAATATCGGAATTTGAACTACGATTATTGGATGCTGCAGAGCTTTAATAAAATCCTCCAAACCCGTTGATAACAAAGGTTTTTTCGCAAACAGCTCACCTTTTCCCTTTATACGGGTTCACCCCGGTTTATGCTTCCCTTGTAGGCTCATAAGGGCAAATACAAGAGAAACTCGTCAATTTTAACCACCTATATTCTGAATCATACCAGTTGTAGAAAATCGCTTGCCGGAATGTTCGGTTTCTTCTATAATAGCGGCAGAAAGGGGGAGGTATAGTGAAATATGAAATTCGAATAGATCCTTCTTATCCGGAGCCGAAAGTAATCGTTCTGACAGCGGAGATCACAGATAATGTGAATGAACTGACCAAAAAACTGATGGAAACTTCACCCTCTGTGCTGTCCGGATGGAAAGATGAGAAAATTGAGATTTTGGAGCCCACCGATCTCCTGCGGATTTACGCTAGTGCGGGAAAGGTAATCGCCGTAACAGGTCATGGAGAATATACCCTAAGACTTCGGCTTTATGAGGCGGAGGAAAGACTGAAACCGGATATCTTTGTCCGCATCTCCAACTCGGAAATTATTAACTTGAAAAAAGTAAAAAACTTTGATTTGAGCATTGCTGGAACCATCTCGATTAAACTGTTGGATGGGACAACTTCCTATGTTTCCAGACGCTTTGTAACAAAAATTAAAAAACTATTGGGTATATGAGGTGATCGTTATGAAAAAGAAAGCATTTTTACGAGGGCTTATCGGCTTCCCTTTGGGAATTGCTATTGGGCATGTTATTTCCGTGCTGGGCTCGCTGCTTTGGGCAAATGGAACATTTGAGCCTTGTGTACCCAGCCTGATTGCATCAGTGGGAAATGAAATCAATGCAGTCATTCTGCAAACCCTGCTATGCGGAGTCATCGGTGCAAGCTTTGCTGCCAGTTCTGTTGTATGGGAACTTGAAAACTTAAGCATCTTAAAGCAGACTGGATTTTACTTTTTGATCAATGCGGTATTTATGCTTCCCACCGCTTACTTCTTGAACTGGATGGAACACAGTCTGACGGGCTTCCTTGTGTATTTGGGGATCTTTACACTTAATTTTGCAGTGCTCTGGTTGATCCAATATTTTGTGTGGAAGCACATTTTGAAAAAAATGAATGCTAAGCTTCATAGTCTAAGTAATAATGAAGAACCTTCCTGACTCTCCTTTTGAAATAAGTTCTGCTGACAAATCATACACCTCTTGTACAAATCTGATATTTGTGCGAGGGGTGTATTTCGCTTTCTGCTCTCCGAAAAAGATGTTTTCCAAATTGTTTTGCAACAAAATTCCCTTGTTTCGGCTCGTAAGGGCAAAAACAAGAGGAAATACATAAAAATATGCAGTTATAAACGGCGAAACTCCTTGCAAATGCAGGGGGGTGAGAGGAATTGTTGGATAAATCAGAACAGGCATAACACGGGCATTACAGCTGCTCAATTATTCTTCGCTTCAGCCTTCTTCCAAGCCTCTTTGAAATACTTCTGGAAAAAATATGAATCATCGTTCTTTGCAGTCAGTGCACCGGACTTATAAATACAATCGCTGATCATATCAATCAGTTGTTGCTGCTTTTCGCGTACAGCATCTGTAAACTTCAAAAGACGGAAGGTCCCTTCCTCCTGACATTTGCAAAGAGCCTGATACACATCGGGGACATAGATCGTTTGGTGCACTGCTATTGGATCTGTGCTGAAGTACATTTCTTCCCGTTTTTCGACTGCCTGCAGGGTGCTTTCTTTGGGGACTGCATAAAGATAACCTTTAACGCCTTCATAAAATTCCTGTAATTGATTGGGAAACTGCTCTTCATAGTATACAATTCCTCTTTTTAAGCCACAGGTTACCCATTTCCGGTTCGTACCCGTTTTGAGCGAATCCCAAATATAAACCAAAGCATAGGGGATATTGCTGGTCAAATAAATTCCTTTCTTATCGCAGTTGTGAAGGTCAGAGACGGGCTTCAGTATCTTGATTCCTTGGACAGAAGAACCATGATACAAAAAGTCCTTGCTGCTTATGTCCATCTCCTGCAAAAAATGCTTTGGATCCATGGCCGTGTATGTCTCCTTTTTCAATAATTTAATCTTACTCCTGAAGGTGCAGAAATGCTTCCAAGAAGTCTAACACGCTGCTTTCTCAGTATTATAGCATGGTCTGCCGAATTTGCTGACGGTTTTTTGGAGCCGTGAGATTTCCTGCTGCGGATGCAGGTGGGATGAGCCGGAAAGATTTTGAAAAAAAGAAAAAGGCTTGAAAGATTCCTTCAATGGAGATATTTTATTAGTAGAAGACCAATGAGCCTTGTGATCGTGAAAAGATGGGGAGTCCATAAAATAAGCCCACCAATAGAACGAAGGAACATGAAAATGGGGAAAGGATGGTTTGTATGAAAAAAGCGGTTTTTGTGAAAAAAACAGCCCTGCTGGCGGCTGCCCTGACGATGGGTTTGACCTTTGCGGGATGCGGCGGTGAAACACGGCCCGCTCCTGCTTCCAGTGAAATTTCCTCCCAGATGGAGAGTGCACCGGCTGACCAAGAGGGAAACCAGGCGAAGCTGACACCCGAACAGGCCAGCGAAGCGCTGGACAAAATTTATATTGCTCCACCGGAAAATGTTCCGGCCCCCAGCTGCGGGATCGTTCTGCCTGCCGGTATCCCTGCGGAATATGTGGAAATGAAGGCAGCCGGCGTGCTGAAGGAAAGCGGCGAAACCGTGGATTTGATGGAAGGCAAAGAGGTAATTCCGGACGAGTGGATCGTATTTGAAGAGCTGGAAAAATACTCCGAGGCAGAATGCACGATCAGCATTGTATGGGATGGAACGATCTACGGAACCGGAACGATCGATCTTCTGGATGACAAAGCAGCTTTCCGGCGGCCGGAGGGAGAAATTTTCCCGCAGAATGTTTGATTTTGCAAAACAAGATCAATTTCATATTTTTATGAGGGAATGAATGCGGCTTCAATGAAAGGAAGTGTTTGCAATGCTGGCAGACTTTTTTGCCCCGGCGAACCGGATGATGACCCTTTTGTGCATCGCAGCGCTTGTGCTGGCGGGTGTTCTTCAATATTGGATGTATCGCGCCTGTGTGCGCAGCTGGGTAAGAAAACTGCCGCTGCTGGTGTGCGCCGGAGCGGCGGTGCTGTTTTTGATTCTTGTGTTCTGCATCTTCTCCAGCAACGCATGGTGGGCACTGAGCCTGCTGTTTGCGGTGCTGTTTGCAGTGCTGCTGATGATTGCCTGCACCATCGGACTCATGGCGGCAAAGCACAAACAGCGGAAGGAGCAGAAGGAAACACCCCACACCTGATTGCGAAAGCGGCAGGAGAAAACAGTCCTTTCGCAAAATCCAAGGGAAAAAGAAGCTATCCCGAGACGAGTGGATCGTATTTGAAGAACTGGAAAAATGCTCCGGGGCGGAATGCACGAGCCGCATTGGATGGGATGGAACGGTCTACGGAACCCGAACGATCGATCTTCTGGATAATGAAGCAGCTTTCCGGTGGGCGGAGGGAGAAATTTTCCCGCAGAATGCTTGATTTTGCCAAACAAGAGTGCTTTCATCTTTTATAAAGGAATGGAATGCGGCTTTTATGAAAGGAAGTGTTTGCAATGCCGGCAGACTTTTTTGTTCCGGTGAACCGGGTGATGCCCCTTTTATGCATCGCAGCGTTTGTGGGCACTTTTCAATATTGGATGTATTGCTCTTTTGTACGCAGCTGGGTGAGAAAACTGCCGCTGCTGGTGTGCGCCGGAGCGGCGGTGCTGTTTTTGATCGTTTTCTGCATCTTTCCAAATAACTCATGGCAGGCACTGAGTCTGCGGTTTGCGGCACTGTATGCGGTGCTGCATACAGTGCCGCTGCTGATCGCCTGCAGCATCGGCTTCCTGGCGGCAAAGCACAAACAGCAGAAACAGTGAAGAGAAAAGGGTGCCGCAAGCGGCTTTCCGTGGGAGCAGCCGCTTATGATCGACTCAAAACAAATTGAAAGCTTGGGGGACAGGATGACAACAGCACAAGCAATGTCAAAAATAGCCATGCATGCCGGAAGGACAGAAGATTTTTCCAATGGATATCGATATGCCCTGAAATACGGCTTTTGCAATTGGGAAGAGATCCAGCGCCGGTTTGATGAAATTTTTGCATGCTTGAAGGTACTGGAAGAGGGGTGCTGCCTTTTTCCGATGGATCAAGACCTGCTTGCAGACCTCAATGAAATCCTTTTGGGGAGCATCGTATATGTGAACCGCCAAGAACCCGATTACCGCATCGTAGGCGCCTTTGCAGAGGTCCTGTCGGAAACACTGCTCTCCCTTTTGACAAATGAAAAAGAGCCGTTTACTGCTTTTGATAACTACAAAGAAAATTATGATGATATCTTTTGCGCAATGCAGTAAAAAGGGGAGCTTGCACACATCCGGGAGCCGCAGCAAAATACTGGATCGGCCGATGGCTGCTGTCAGCTGCCGTCAGCAGGCTTGCTGTGATAAATGAAAACAAAATAATACAAAGGGGATGATTCTTATGAGTTATGATTTAATGGTTTTTGAAAAAACGAAAGCACCCACCACCAAAAAAGAGTTTCTGGAATGGTATGAAAAGCAAGTTGAATGGAGTGAGGAACACGATTACCAAACGATCAGTGTGTCTTCTCCTGCTTTGCAAAACTGGTTTATGGAAATGAAAGAAGTATTTCCGCCGATGAACGGAGAATATGCGCCGCCCCTTGAGCTTCTGGATGAAGATAAAAACCTGGAGCATTACATGACGGATTACAGCATCGGCCGGGATATCATCTATGCCGCGTTTGCATGGTTGGTGGCGGAGGAAGCGGATGAACAGATGCGCAGCCTGGCCCAAAAGCACAATGTTGGATTATTTGAGGTGAGTGCGGATGATGGGGAAATCATCCTGCCGGACGGCACTCGAATCGTATGACATTGGGCCGGCACCCCATGCATTGAAAAGAAAAAGAAGGACCCGGGCAGAAAATCCGTGCAGATTTTCCTGACAGGGCCCTTCTTTTGCGATTATGGTTTTGTACAAGGAAAAGCTTCTTTGCAGGGCCTTTCCGACTGGTGCAGCCGGGAAACGAGGTCCTTGCCGGCAAAATTCAGTTTGGGACCGTCCCCAGCGGGAGGCGGCCGGGCACCGGCATGGTGCGTCTGCCGGCGGTAGTGGGCGCGGGGCTGGCTGCAGAGGTTCTGGCAAAGCAAGACACACGGCCCATTAAAGCCCAAACACGAAGGCGGTAATATAAAATTTTTTTACGGGCAGAGCATTTTTCTGATCTGCGTCTGTGCTATAATGAAGAAAAACGCTCAAAGCGGAGCGGAAAATTTTATCTGGTAAGAAAAACAGCAGAATTTTGGCGGCGCATACAGAACAGAAAGGATGATACCTCTATGAAATACGATTTTACAACAGTGATCGACCGGCACGGGATGGATGCCATGGCAGTGGACGGAGTGGGCAGTGTGCCGGGAGCTCGGCCAAAGTCCCCGAAGGATGGCTTTGATCTGATCCCGATGTGGGTGGCGGATATGAATTTTGCTACCGTGCCTGCGGTGCCTGAAGCGATCATCCGGCGGGCCCAGCACCCGCTTTACGGCTATTATGATATTCGGGATGAATATTTTGATGCCATCATCAACTGGCAGAAAGCACACAATGGGGCAGAAGGCCTGACCCGTGAGTGCATCGGCTATGAAAACGGCGTGCTGGGCGGTCTGATCAGTGCAATGGGGGTTTTCTGTTCGGCAGGGGATAAGGTGCTGGTGCATTCCCCCACCTATGTGGGATTTACCCGCAGCATGACCAACGCCGGCTACACCCTGGTGCATTCTGCGCTGAAACGGGATGAAGCAGGTGTCTGGCGGATGGATTTTGCGGACATGGAAAAGAAGATTGTGGAGGAGAACATCCATGCGGCCATTTTCTGCTCGCCCCACAACCCCACCGGCCGTGTCTGGGAGCGCTGGGAACTGGAAAAGGCCATGGAGCTGTTCAAAAAGCACGATGTGATGGTGGTATCGGATGAGATCTGGTCGGATCTTATTTTGGAGGGATATCGGCACATTCCCACCCAGTCGGTTTCAGAGGATGCCCGAAATCGGACGGTGGCCCTGTATGCCCCCTCCAAGACCTTCAATCTGGCGGGCCTTGTGGGCAGCTATCACATTATTTACAATAAGGCGCTGCGGGACCGGGTGGAAAAACAGTCCTCACTTTGCCATTACAACTCTATGAATGTGCTGTCGATGCATGCCCTGATCGCCGCTTATGGCCCGGAAGGGCAGGAATGGCTGAAGGAGCTGCGGCAGGTGCTTACCGGGAATGCCCGCTGGGCCTGCGATTATATCCGACAGCATTTTGAAGGTGTGGAGCTGGCAGACCCGCAGGGCACCTATATGCTTTTCCTGGACTGCACCCGCTGGTGTGAAAAGCATGGAAAGACCATCGGTCAGCTGCTGCGTGCCGGAAATGATGTGGGTGTGGCCTGGCAGGACGGCACCCAGTTCCATGGCCCCTGCCACATTCGAATGAACCTGGCCCTGCCCCTTTCCCGGGTGCAGGAGGCATTCCGGCGGCTGGATGAGTATGTTTTCAACCCTAAAGATCAAAACGGGGCAAACCTCTGAAATAAAACTGAAAAAAGGCACACAGAGCCCGGCTCTGTGTGCCTTTTTGCTTTAGTTCAGGATCTTGCCGAAAAATTCGATCTGCGGCTTGAGGGCAGCCATCAGGTCCTCAAATTCAGCGGGGGTCAGGCTCTGGGGCCCGTCACACAGGGCGGCCGTGGGGTCGTTGTGCACTTCCACCATCAAGCCATCGGCCCCGGCGGCAACGGCTGCCTGCGCCATGGGCTTTACCATCCAGGAAATGCCGGTGGCATGGCTGGGGTCCACCACAACGGGCAGATGGGTCATCCGTTTCAGCATGGGGATGGCGCCAAGGTCCAGTGTGTTGCGGGTGCTGGGCTCGAAGGTGCGGATGCCCCGCTCACAGAGGATGACCTGCTCGTTGCCTTCGGCCAGGATGTATTCGGCGCTCATCACCAGCTCTTCCAGGGTTGCCGAAAGGCCCCGCTTCAAAAGCACCGGCTTACCCAGTCGGCCCACTGCCTTGAGCAGTTCGAAGTTCTGCATGTTGCGGGCACCGATCTGAACCAGGTCCACATCCTCAAAAAGAGAAAGGTGCTCGGTGCTCATGATCTCGCTCACAATGGGCATACCGGTTTTCTGGCGGGCGTGGCGCAGAAGCTCCAACCCTTCAGCGCCCATGCCCTGGAAAGCATAGGGCGAAGTGCGGGGCTTGAAGGCGCCGCCCCGAAGCATGCCGGCACCGCTGTGCTGCACCGACCGCGCCACGGACTCGATCTGCCGGGCGCTTTCCACGCTGCAGGGGCCGGCGATCACGCCGAAATGGCCGCCGCCGAAATGAGTGCTGCCGATCCGAATCACAGAGTCCTCGGAATGGGAGGCCCGGCTGGCCTTCTGGTAAGGGTCCGAGATGCGGCGCAAAGAATCCACAACGGGATTGGAAAGCAGCCAGCTTTCCGAGACGGATGTGGTATCGCCCACAAGGCCCAGAAGATGGCGGCTGCGCCCCACGCTTTCGTGCACCTCAAGCCCCTGAGCGTGCAGGTCACGGCGAAGAGATTCCACCGCGGCGGGGTCAGCTCCATGTTTTAGGATAATAATCAAAGGAAATGCCTCCCTTCCCGGCAGCTTCCGGCCGCCGAAGAAGCAGGGCCGCAAAACAGGGCCCACAATCAGGCAAAGCATAGCACGCCCGGACAGAATTTGTCAAGAAAAAGCCGGCGCAGCGGCTGGTTTTGTGGTACAATAAAAGAAAATCAGGATAAAGGGGGAAAACCAATGAGAGAACTTCGCCGTCAGGATCGCAAGCTCAGCGAAGAAGACGCACGCAAGGTGCTGGCAAAAGCTCCTTATGGTGTGCTGGCCACTATAAATGAGGATGGAAGCCCTTATGCGGTGCCGATGGCCGCCGCACTGGTGGGGGATACATTGTATATGCACTGCGGCCGGGCCGGCCAAAAGCTGGAAAACATTCAGCGGGACCCCAGGGCCTGCTTTACCTGTGTACTGTATGCCGAAAATCTGCCAAGTGAATTTTCGATGGAGTTTGCCAGCTGCGTGGCCGAAGGCCGGGTGCGTGTGGTTTCGGATGAAAAAGAGCGGATGGCCGGTATGCGGGCGGTTGCAGAAAAATATTCGGCAGAATATCTGGATACGCCAAGCTATGAGCGCACCATGCGGGGCATGCCGGCGGTTGTGATTTTGGCAATGGAGCTGGACGGCGTGCAGGGCAAGGCTCCCCGGCGGCGGATGCGGGAGGAATGACCCATGCGGCTGGACAAATTTGTGGCCCAGGCGCTGGGGCTGACCCGCAGCGAGGCGAGGGCCCTGATCACAAAGGGAAAGATCACAGTGGACGGTGCGGTGGTCAAAAAAGCGGATGCATCGGTATCAGAAGCTTCCGCCGTTGCGCAGGGGGAAACCCTTTTGAGCCGGGAGGAATTCGTGTACATCATGCTGAATAAGCCCGAAGGGGTCGTGAGTGCCTCAGAGGACCGGCGGGATGTGACGGTGGTGGACCTGGTGAAGGACGATTTTCCCCGGCGGGAGCTTTTTCCCGCAGGCAGACTGGATAAAACCAGCACCGGCTTTGTGCTGCTTACCGATGATGGGGCATTTGCCCATGACATCCTGGCTCCTCGCCGCCATGTGCCCAAAACCTATCAGGTGCTGCTGGATACCCCGGTGACCCAGGAGATGGTGCAAGCGTTCCAAGAAGGCATCACCCTGGCGGACGGCAGCCGGATGCAGCCGGCGGAGCTGCTGCCCAGCGAAGAAGACCCCTTTCGGGCGGAAGTGGTCCTGCATCAGGGGGTCTATCACCAGATCAAGCGGATGTTCGGCGTGCTGGGGGCCGGTGTGAACGGCCTGCACCGCACGGCCATCGGCGGCCTTGCGCTGGACCCCAAGCTGCAGCCGGGGCAGTGGCGCAGGCTGACAAGCGAAGAAAAAGCAAAGATACAGCTTCAGAAATAGTCAGGACCCGACAGCCCGGCACAAGCACCGGGCTGTTTCGATTCCGTCTTTTTGGAAAAGGAAAAAAACGACATTCGCAAAATGTTCAAAACTTTAACACATTTGTACGATAAGCTTAATTCGATGTCTTTTCAGAGCTTTTTTGCACAAAACTCAAAAATACACAATAAACGCCCGTTTTTTTCGCGGAAATATGTTGCAAAAGTAAATTCCGTTGTGTAAAATATACACAGAGCACGTTTCGAATTGTTCAAAATCACAAACCCAAATTGGAATTTGTGACAGCGCTAAAAAAGGGGATCAGATTTATGGCTAACAGAGTATTCCAGGGCGTCGTTTATCAGATGAAAGATGCCATTGACCGTACCGTGGGCGTCGTGGATGAAACCGGCACCGTGATTTCCTGCTCTGACCTGGGCAGGATCGGCGAGGTCCGTGAGGGCTTCGTGGCCGAGCGTCTCAGCGGCGACAGCTTTGTAAAAGACGGCTGCAGCTATCATCAGTTCAGCTCCAACAAGCACAACGATTATTCGGTGTTTGTGGAAGGCGTGGACGATACCTCCATGCAGTTTGCAAACCTGCTGGCGATCAGCCTGCAAAGCATCAAGCAGTATCACGATGAAAAGTTCGACAAAGCGAACTTCATCAAAAATGTGGTGCTGGACAATATCCTGCCCGGCGACATCTACGCAAAGGCGCGTGAGCTGCACTTTGTTACCGATGTATCCCGTGTGGTGCTGCTGATCCGTGTCACCTCCGGCAACGATATTTCCGCCTATGATGTGGTGAGCAGCCTCTTCCCGGACAAGCAGAAGGACTTTGTGTTCAACATCAGCGAAACCGATACCGTGCTGGTCAAGGAGATCAAGCGCGGCATCGACCAGCGGGATGTGGAAAAGCTGGCCTCCAGCATCGTGGACACCCTTTCCGGTGAGCACTACATCAAGGCCGTGGTGGGCATCGGCACCCCCATTGGCAATGTGAAGGACCTGGCTACCAGCTTCAAGGAAGCCCAGATCGCCATGGAAGTGGGCAAGGTGTTCGACACTGAGCAGGCCATTGTCAGCTATGACAACCTGGGCATCGCCCGCCTGATCTATCAGCTGCCCACCACCCTGTGCGAGACCTTCCTGAAGGAAGTGTTCAAGCAGGGCAGCATCGAAAGCCTGGATGCCGAGACGCTGTTTACCATTCAGCGCTTCTTTGAAAACAACCTGAATGTTTCCGAAACCAGCCGCGGCCTGTTCGTGCACCGCAATACCCTGGTTTACCGCTTGGAAAAAATCAAAAAGCTGACCGGCCTCGATCTGCGTGAATTCGATGATGCCATCGTGTTCAAGATCGCGCTGATGGTCAAAAAGTATCTGAACGCTAATCCTGCAAAATTCTGATCGATCCAATGGAGTAAAACCGCGCTGATTCGTTTCATAAGTGCAAATGGGCCGGCCATACACGGTAGCCGCCCATTTTTTTGTGAGGCTCAGCAGCGAATCCGGGCAAAGAGGAGAACCATGATTGTTTTTGAGCATGTATCAAAAGTATACCCCGGCGGAAACACAGCCCTGCGGGATGTGAATCTGCATATCTCAAAGGGGGAATTTGTGTTTGTGCTGGGCCGTTCCGGTGCAGGCAAATCCACCTTTCTGAAACTGATTTTGCGGGAAGAAAAGGCAACCAGCGGCCGCATTTTCATCGATGGCAAGGAGCTTGGCCGCCTGAAAGAGCGGGAAGTGCCGTATCTGCGGCGGAATATGGGGGTCGTGTTTCAGGATTTCCGGCTGATCCCCAGCCTGACAGCCTATGAGAACGTGGCATTTGCCATGCGGGTCACCGATATCCCCGAGCGGAAGATCGCATCCCGTGTTCCCTATGTATTCAATCTGGTGGGGCTTTCCGATAAGATGGACAAGTTCCCGGATGAGCTTTCCGGCGGTGAGCAGCAGCGTGTGGCTCTGGCCCGTGCCCTGGTGCACAGCCCCCAGCTCATCATTGCGGACGAGCCCACCGGAAATATCGACCCGGAGCTTTCGATGGAAATGATGGAGCTTTTGGCAGCAATCAATTCGGTGGGCATCACAGTGGTGGTGGTCACCCATGAGCATGATCTGGTGCGCCGGTTCAACAAGCGGGTGATCACCATTGATGACGGAACCGTCGTGGACGACTGCGCGGGCATCGGGGAGGTACTGTTATGATGAGGTTTTCCAGCTTCAAGTACCTGACCAAAACCGGCTTGCACAACATGGTGCGCAACCGGTTCATGAGTGTGGCCAGCATCGGCGTTCTGGCTGTCTGCCTGATCATCACCGGCGTTGCGGCCCTGTTTACCATAAATGTGGGCAGCATGATGGATTATCTGGGCAGCCAGAATGAGACCGAGGTCTATCTGGACCGGGATCTTTCCGAGGAAGGCCTTGCCGAGGTGGACCAGCGCCTGCGCTCCATCAGCGGCCTGACGGACGTTATTTATGTGACCAAGGAAGAGGCCCTTGCCAACATGCGGGAAAGCATGGGCGAGTCTGCCCATCTCTTTGATGTTTTTGAGGGGGATGAAAACCCCTTTGCGGCTTTTTACCGGGTGGTGCTGGAAGATGTTTCCCGCCTGCCGGAGATCCGCCCGCAGCTGGAAGAGATCCCCGGCGTGATCGAGCTGAGTGCGCCGGTAGAGCTTGCGCAGACCTTTACCAACATCCATCATGCGGTCAGCGTGATCTGCATGCTGCTGGTGAGCGTTTTGGGCTTTGTAAGCATTGTGGTCATCAGCAACACCATCCGCCTTACCGTGTTTGCACGGCGTAAGGAGATCAACATCATGAAATATGTGGGCGCCACAAACGGCTTCATCCGCTACCCCTTCTTTGTGGAAGGCGTGGCCGTGGGCTTTGTGGCAGGCCTGATCGCATCGGTGCTGGTGCTGGGCGGCTATCAGCTGGCGGTCGTCTATTCCGCACAGCTGCCCGCGTTCTGGGGCCAGATGGTCTCCGGTATCCTGATCCCCGTTGAGCAGCTGTGGTGGCAGCTGACCCTGGCCTTCTTCGGCTTCGGCGGCCTGCTGGGCAGCCTGGGTACCGCATTCTCCATCCGCAAGCACCTGAAAGTTTGAGCCGGCCAAAACAGCCGAAAAGGGAGAAACCATGGGCAATGTATATCCTTATTTAAAACGCACAGCCTGTTTTCTGCTGGCAGGCCTGCTGATCGGTTCGGCGGGTGTGCCCGCGGCACTGGCAGACTATAAGTCAGACTGGCAGCAAAGCGAACAGCAGCTCAAGCAGGAGCAGAAAAAATACAATCAGATCAAAAACGAAAAGAAAAAGGCCGAGGAGCAGAAAAAGAGCCTCCAAAACCAGGAAAAGATCATCAAAGGCCAGATCACCGATACGGTGAACCGCATCAACGAAAAGGCGGGAGCCATTGCGGTGCAGGAACAGGCTATTGCTGACCAGCAGGCAAACATCGATGCGCGCTGGTCTGATTTTCAGGACCGGATGCTGGCCATGCAGGTCATGCACAATTCCGGCGCGGTGGCTATGGTCACCAGCGCAAAGAGCCTGTATGACATCCTGAATTTTTCCTATAACATCCAGCAGATCAGCGAGAAGGACACCGCCGTGCTGGAAGAAATGAATGCGGAAAAGCTGCTTCTGGAAGAAGAAAAACAGAAGCTGGAGGATGCAAAGGCAGAACTGGAAAATGCGCAGGCCTCCCTGCAGAAAAAGCAGAACCAGCTGGCCCAGAACATCCAGCAGCAGAACCAGGCCATCAGCGAAAAGGACGCCCAGGCCCAGGCCCAGTCGGTGGTGGTGGAAGAAGCCCAGAAGGCGGCCGATGAAGCCGAGCGCCAGTATGAGGAATGGGTGCGCCAGAACGCATCCACCGGCAGCGGCCAAAGCGCAGAGGGCTTCATCTGGCCTCTGCCCATGGCGGGCCGGGTCACTACGGAGTTCGGCGCGGATCAGTGGGTCAACGGCGTGCATTCCACCGGCCATTCCGGCATGGACATCGCAGTGCCGCTGAACACCCCCATTTTTGCTGCCCATGACGGCGTGGTCTCCTCCACCACCGGCCACTATACCTACGGAAACGTGGTCATGGTGGACAATGGCGACGGCGTGACCACACTGTATGCCCACATGAACAGCAAAGCGGTTTCGGTGGGCCAGCAGGTCAAGCAGGGCGACGTGATCGGATATGTGGGCAGCACCGGAAACAGCACCGGCAACCACCTGCACTTTGAGGTGCGTGTAAACGGCCGCCGGCAGAACCCCCGCAATTATGTAAGCCCCTGAAACCCAAAGACTTGCTGAACAAGGAGAAGGCAAATGAACAAAAAGATCACTGTCAGCACGGCTATAACCATTGCGATCATCGCAATGACCGTCACCTTCTCGGTGACGATGATCATGGCACGCCAGATCTTTGAGCGTACCATTCCGTCGGTCAAGGAAAAAGAGAGCATGTACTCCAAGCTCAGCGAGATCGACAAGTATGTACGTGCCAACTACTATGGAGATATTCAGGACAATACCCTGAATGATATGATCGGTTACGGCTATATGCTGGGTACCGGGGATAAAAATGCGGTCTATTACAATGCCCGCCAGTTCAGTGAAATGCTGGACATCCAAAACGGCAACATCATGGGAATCGGCGTGGATCTGGCAAAGGATTCTTCCGGCTACGGCCGGATCACCGCCGTATACGAAGGCAGCCCCGCACAGGAGTTCAACATGGAAGTGGGCGGCTTCATTACCTCCATCGATGGAGCGGAAACAAAGGGAATGACCCGGGATGCCATGGTTTCCAAGCTTCGCGGAGAAGGCGGCACCAACACCATCATCGGCTACATGGCGCCGGACAGCACCACCAGCGAATACACCATCAGCCGCCGTTCCTATCTGGTGCCCAGCGTGAATTACACCATGGCCGACGGCAGCTGCGGCTATATCCGCCTGTTCCGGTTTGACAGCACCACCCTGAACCAGTTCAGCCGTGCGGTGAACGACCTGCAGGAGCAGGGCGCAAAAAGCCTGGTGATTGACCTGCGGGACAACGGCGGCGGACTGCTGCGCTCGGCGCTGGACTGCCTGGATCTATTGGTCCCCCGCGGCCCCACGGCCTATGCTGAGGATAAGGAAGGCAAGCGTGAAATGCTGGCCGAAAGCGATTCCAGCAGCGTGGAACTGCCCATTGTGGTAATGGTGAACCGCAACACCGCCAGCAGCGCAGAGCTGTTTGCAGCCCAGCTGCGTGAAATGAACAAGGCCCAGCTCATGGGTGAAAAGACCATGGGCAAGTGGAGCATCCAGTCGGAGCCGCACCGGATGTCGGATGGCAGCGCCGTGGTCCTTACTGTGGCCCGTATGCTCACCGGCAGCGGCAAAAGCTACGATGGCACCGGCCTTGCGGTGGATGTTGAAGTTGCACCCAAGCCCGGCTCTGAGGCAACCGAGGGCGATGTGAAAAACGACAGCATGATCGGTCAGGCTGTTACCCTGGCAAAGGTCGCCTCCGGCGTTCCGGTGGATACCCCGAACCTTGAAAACGGTGACGAGGCACAAGCGGAGCAGGACCCGGGCCAGCAGCCTTCCGATGAAGGCGAAACCGGCGAAGAAGAATAAAACGATCAAAAGGCGGCAGGCCGTGACCCCGGCAGGGTATGCGGCGGCCGCCTTTTTCAGAGCAGGTGAAAATCATGCCAAACTTAACCGATATTCAAACCATTCGGGACCTGTGTGCCCGCCATGACTTTGCCCTTTCCAAAGGGTTTGGCCAGAACTTCATTGTAAATCCGGGCATCTGCCCGAAAATCGTGGAGGCCTCCGGAATCGGTCCGGACTGGGGCGTTCTGGAAATCGGCCCCGGCATCGGCGTGCTCACCAAAGAGCTGGCCCTGCGGGCAAAAAAGGTGGTTGCCGTGGAGGTGGACAAACGTCTGCCGGCCCTGCTTGCCGAAACCCTGGCCGAGTTCGACAATGTGGAGGTCATTCTGCAGGATGTTCTGAAGGTGGACCTGAAGGCACTCATCGCCGAAAAGTTCCCCGGCATGCCGGTGGCGGTCTGCGCCAATCTGCCCTACTATATCACCAGCCCCATCCTGATGCGGCTGCTGGAGGAAAAACTGCCCATTCACAGCATCACCGTCATGGTGCAGAAAGAGGCGGCCCAGCGCATCACGGCCCAGCCCGGCACCCGGGAAGCAGGCGCCATCAGCTATGCGGTGGATTACTACTCAAAGCCCCAGCTGCTGTTCAGCGTTCAGCCCGGCAGCTTTTTCCCGCCGCCCAAGGTGACCAGTGCGGTGATCCAGCTCATGGTCCGCCCCCAGCCGGCGGTTCAGGTGCAGGATGAAGCGGGATATTTCAAGCTGATCCGTGCGGCGTTCAGCCAGCGGCGCAAAACCGCCGCAAACTCGGTCAGCTCCGGCCTCGGCCTGCCCAAGGCACAGGTGGCGGCTGCCCTGGAAAAAGCCGGCCTTGCCCCCACGGCCCGCCCCGAACAGCTTACGCTGGAAGATTTCCTGGCACTGCAAACCGCATTGAACCAGGAAACTGTATAAAACAGCGAAACAATACGAAATGTAAAGAGAACGGGCCGCAAAAGGCCCGCTCTCTTTTCTTTTTCAGGATGCTTTAAAGGACGAAAAAGAAAACATTCTGACCCAAAGGGCTTCCCGCAGAAAAACTCTTGACCAAAGGCAGATGTTTTTGCTATAATAGATAGCACGGAGCTTGCCGGCGTAGCACAGCTGGTAGTGCAGCTGATTTGTAATCAGCAGGTCGGGGGTTCGAATCCGTCCGCCGGCTCCAAAAGACCTCACAGGTTTTCCTGCGAGGCCTTTTTTTGTCCCAAAACAGAATGGGCCGGCAAAGAGAGAAGGGACTGTCCCGGGCATTCTGCCCAAAATGCATCGGCAGAAAACAAAGCAAAAAAATCCCCGGTTCCCAAAAGGGACCGGGAAGATCTTTTCGGCAAATGCCAGGAATGTCCAAAATTTTGTCATATCAGGGGTCTGTCCGTGGTAAAAAGAGGACCTTTTGGATAAGCTTTTTAAAGGGGGCGAGATCAGCTGGCCTGATCCTCTTCGGTTTCCCGCACGATGTAAACCGGGCGGTTTTTCACTTCCATATAGGTTTTGGCCAGATACTGGCCCAAAACGCCGATGCAGAACAGCTGCACGCCGCTGCAAAGCAGGATGATGCAGGCAAGGCTCTGCCAGCCAGCCGTGGGGTCGTGCCAGAAAAAGCTGCGCACGATGATGAAAAGGATGCCGATGAAGGCCAAAAGACAGAAGAAGATGCCCAAAAGGCTTGCCAGGGCCAGCGGCGCAGTGGAAAAGCCGATGATGCCTTCCAGCGAGTAAAGGAAGAGCTTCCAGAAGTTCCACTTGGTCTCGCCGGCCACACGCTCCACATTCACATATTCCAGCCATTTGGTCTTGAAGCCCACCCAGCCGAAGATGCCCTTGGAGAAACGGTTGTATTCCGGCATGTCCAGGATGGCATCCACCATGCGCCGGCGCATCAGCCGATAATCCCGGGCGCCGTCCACAATGTCCGCATCGCTGATCTTGTTGATGATCCGGTAAAACATCCGGGCAAAAAAGCTGCGGATGGGGGGCTCACCCTTGCGGGTGGTGCGCCGGGTGGCGGCGCAGTCGTAATCTTCGTTGAGAAGGGTGTCCAGCATCTGGGGCAGAAGAGAGGGCGGGTCCTGAAGGTCCGCATCCATCAGGGCGACATAATCGCCCTTGGCGGCCCGAAGCCCGGCCAGGATGCCGGCCTCCTTGCCGAAGTTGCGGCTGAAGCTGATATACCGCACCCGCCCGTCTTCCTTGTGAAGGCTGCGTGCAATGGAAAGCGTATCGTCTTTGGAGCCATCGTCCACAAAAATAAATTCAAAATCCGCACCGTGACTGGCCTGCATCTCACCGGCAACCCGGGTGATCTCCTTGTAAAACAAGGGCAGCGCCTCCTGCTCGTTGTAGCAGGGCACGACGATGGAAAGCAGCATGTTTGAAACACCGTCTTTCTTTTTTTCTAATTCTAACACAGCCACCCGCAAAGAGCAACCGGCAAAAAAACACCTCAGGGAAAGGCAGGCGCAAAAAATTTACATATTAGACACAAAAATGCTTGTGCTTTGATTGAAAGATTTGGTATAATGTGGTCAATGTGGGAACGTCTGCGCATCAGGAGGAGGGAACGGCTTTGAAGGACCTTAACAGGCTTTTCAGCGAACTGGTCTGGCTTACGCAGCTGGGCTTTTCGATCCTCACGCCGCCTGTTCTGTGCATTGGGCTTGCCTGGTTTGCCACAGAAAAATGGTCGGCGCCGCTCTGGGTCATGGTGCCGGCGTTTGTGCTGGGGCTTGGCGGCTCGGCGGCCAGCTTTTTGAGCTTTTATAAGTATACCCGCAGCAAAGCGCAGCGAAGCGATGAAAAAGCTCCGCCCGCCTTCAACCACCATAGCTAGAAAGAAAGCAGGTTTTATATTTATGAAATTACAGCCCGCTGTAAAAAAAGAGACGCTGCGCATTGCAGCCGGCACCGGCATCGGTGCTGCCGTGATGCTTGCGGTGTTTGCGCTGATGGGCCGCATGAGCGGCCCGGTGGCGCTGAGCGGTATCCTGGGCAGCGTGATCGCCGTGGTCAATTTCCTGTTCCTTGGGGTCACGGTCCAGCGTGTGGCCGCACAGGCGGAAGAGGCCCGCGGCCGCAAGATCATGCAGTTTTCCTATAACATCCGGATGCTGCTGATGCTTGTGTGGATCATCCTTGCCGTGACCTTCCCGGTTTTCAACTGGGTGGCAGCAGCCCTGCCGCTGCTGTTTCCCCGCATCACCATTGCGGTGATGCAGCTGACCGGCTATTACAACAAACAGGGCGCCGCGCCTGAAAACGCGGACCCGCAAAAGGAGGAATGACAATTTTATGGATGTAACCATCAATGGTGCACGGGTCTATTTTGAGATCCCGATCCTGGGAGGCATCCCCATCACTTCCAGCCTGGTGAACGCCTGGGTGGTGATGGCTGTGATCACAGGCTTGTGCATCTGGCTCACGAAAGAGCTGCGGGTGGAAAACATCAGCAAAAAACAGGCTGTGGCCGAGCTGCTGGTGAACACCTGCCAGAACTTTGTGAACGGAAACATGGGCGAGCGGTATGCGCACTTCGCACCCTTTATCGGTGCGCTGTTCAGCCTGTCGGCTTTGTGCAGCCTGTCCAGCCTGCTGGGCGCTTTCCCGGCAACCAGCAACCTTTCCACCGAGCTGGCCTGGGCGCTTTTGGTATTTGGCATGATCACCTATACCAAAATCAAAACCAACGGCTTCGGCGGCTATCTGAAAGGCTTCACCGAACCCATTGCGGTGTTCACCCCCTTCAACATCATCAGCGAGCTGGCAACTCCGGTTTCGATGGCGTTCCGTCATTTCGGCAACATCCTGTCCGGCGGCGTTATCAGCACACTGGTGTATGCGGCGCTTGCCACGGCCAGCCACGCACTGTTCAGCCTGCTGCCCGGCTTTTTGGGCGAACTGCTGGGCAGCATCCCCTTCCTGCAGGTGGGCGTGCCGGCAGTGCTGTCGGTCTACTTTGACCTGTTCAGCAGCCTGATGCAGGCCTTCATCTTCTGCATGCTCACCATGCTGTATATCGCAAACGCCGCCCAGACGGACGAGGCGTAAAAAACCACAATGCTCTTGCGCTGAAGGCAGTGCCTTCGGCGAGGGAATAGACAAAACCAATTTTGGAAAATTTTATTTTAGGAGGAAATTTCCCATGTTAGAAAAAGCTATTATCTTGGCGGGCTGCGCCGTGGGCGCCGGTCTTTCTCTGATCGCTGGTATCGGCCCTGGTATCGGTGAAGGCTACGCCGTTGGCCAGGCCTGCTCCGCCATCGGCCGTCAGCCCGAGTGCAAGGGCAGCGTTACCAGCACCATGCTGCTGGGCTGCGCCGTTGCTGAGACCACCGGTATTTACGGCTTCGTTACCGGCCTGCTGCTGCTCTTCGTGGCACCCCGCATGTTCATCGGCATGCTGTAATCCCGGGCACAAAAACCCAGAAAGGGGAATTGAAAATTGCCAGAATTTTTGAATTTGGTAAGTATCGTTCCGTGGGAAATGGTCGCACAGCTGCTGAACCTGCTGATTTTGACCCTTCTGGTCAAAAAATTCCTGTTCAAGCCCGTTCAGAACATCATCGCCCAGCGCCAGGCTGCGGCCGATGAAATGCTCGAAAAGGCCCGTTCTGCAGAGCAGGAGGCCGAAACCGCCAAGGCGGAATATGAAAAGAGCATTGCCGGTGCAAAGCAGGAGGCTGCCCAGATCGTGGACGATGCCTCCCGTGCTGCCTCCCGCCGCACGGATGAGATGCTGGCGGAAGCTGCCGACACCACCCGCCGCATGAAAGAGCGGGCGGAGACCGAGATCGAGCAGGAGCGCAAAAAAGCGCTCAGCGAAGTCAAGGAGGAGATCGGCGGCATGGCAATGGAAATTGCCAGCAAGGTGGTCGAGCGGGAGATCCGCCAGGAAGATCACCAGCAGCTGATCGACCGTTTCATCCAAAGCGTAGGTGAAGAATCATGACCGAAGCCGGAAAGATGTACGGAAACGCTCTGTATGAGCTGGCAGCCGACGAAAAGCTGGAAGACCGGCTTTTGGACGAGCTGACCCAGGTGAGCCAGCTGATGTGCGCCCAGCCGGACTACATCAAGCTTTTGAGCCTGCCCAGCCTTCCCCGCGCCGAGCGCTGCAAGGCGCTGGACGAAGTGTTCTCCGGAAAGATACACGCTTATCTTTTGAACTTTTTGAAGCTCCTGTGCGAAAAGGGCGAAATGCGCAGCCTGCCGGACTGCCAGAAGCAGTATAAGGCAGCCTACAACGAAGCCCACGGCATTTTGGAAGCGGTGGCGGTCACGGCTGTGCCCATGACCGATGCCCAGACGGATGCCCTGCGGGAAAAGCTTGCCCGCATCACAGGAAAAACCATCAGCCTCACCCAGCGCGAAGACCCCGCCTGCATGGGCGGTGTTCGCCTGGAGGTGGGCGGCACCCAGCTGGACGGCACCATCCAGAACCGACTGGATGAACTGGGCCGACTGCTGCGGGCGACTGTTTAGTAAGAAGGTGAAAGAATGCAACTGAAACCTGAAGAAATATCCAAGCTGATCAAGGCTCAGATCAAGAATTACGACAACGCCATCCGCCAGGATGAAACGGGTACGGTTATTCTGGTAGGTGACGGCATTGCCCGTGCCGTGGGCCTTGAAAAATGCATGAGCGGCGAGCTTGTGCAGTTCGAAAACGGGGAATACGGCATGGCCCAGAACCTGGAGGAGAACAGTGTCTCCATCGTTCTGCTGGGCAGCGACGTGGGCCTGAAAGAGGGCAGCGTTGTGAAGCGCACCGGCAAGGTGGTGAGCGTTCCTGTGGGTGATGCCATGATCGGCCGCGTTGTGAATGCTCTGGGCCAGCCCATTGACGGCAAGGGCCCCATCGAGGCCAGCGAGTACCGGGCCATCGAAAGCCCGGCCCCTGGCATCATCAAGCGCAAGAGCGTGTCGGTGCCCCTGCAGACCGGTATCAAGGCGATCGACAGCATGATCCCCATCGGCCGCGGCCAGCGTGAGCTGATCATCGGCGACCGGCAGACCGGTAAAACGGTCATCGCCACCGATACCATCATCAACCAGAAGGGCAAGGGCGTTTTCTGCATCTATGTGGCCATCGGCCAGAAGCAGAGCACCGTGGCCCAGCTGGTGAACACCCTGGAAGAGAACGGCGCCATGGATTACACCGTGGTCGTCAGCGCATCTGCCAGTGAGATGGCCCCCCTGCAGTACATTGCACCCTACGCAGGCTGCGCCATCGGCGAATACTTCATGAGCCAGGGCAAGGATGCTCTGGTCATCTATGATGACCTTTCCAAGCACGCAGTGGCTTATCGTGCCCTGTCTCTGCTGATCCGCCGTCCGCCGGGACGTGAGGCTTACCCCGGCGACGTTTTCTATCTGCACAGCCGTCTTTTGGAGCGTGCGGCGCGCCTTGCCCCCGAATACGGCGGCGGCAGCCTGACCGCTCTGCCCATCATCGAGACCCAGGCCGGTGACGTTTCCGCTTACATCCCCACCAACGTGATCTCCATCACCGATGGCCAGATCTTTTTGGAGAGTGAGCTGTTCCACGCAGGCGTTATGCCCGCGGTGAACCCCGGCATCTCGGTTTCCCGTGTTGGCGGCAGTGCCCAGATCAAGGCCATGAAGAAGGTTGCAGGCACCCTGCGTCTGGTTTACAGCCAGTACCGTGAGCTGCAAAGCTTCTCTCAGTTCGGCTCCGATCTGGATGCCGACACCAAGGCCCAGCTGGCTCAGGGCGAGCGCATCGTGGAAGTGCTCAAGCAGGACCGCAACAGCCCCATCCCGGTGGAGCAGCAGGTCTGCATCCTGTACGCAGTCACCAACGGCTACCTGAAGGAAGTTGCGGTGAAGGACGTGCACAAATATGAGGCCGGCCTGTATGAGTATATGGAGCGTGAGGGCCTTGCCGTTCTGGAAGCCATCCGTGAAACCGGAAAGATGGAGCCGGAAACCGAAGAAAAGCTGAAGGCTGCTTTGGAAGCCTACACCAAACAGTTTTTGCAGAGCCGCTGAGTAAGGAGGGAGCTATATGGCCGGTGCATCCATGAAGGATATCAAGCTGCGCATCAAAAGCGTAGAAAGCACCATGCAGATCACCAAAGCCATGGAACTGGTGGCTTCCTCCAAGCTGCGCCACGCAAAGGAGCGGGTGGAAAAAAGCCGCCCCTACTTTGAGGTGCTGCATGAGGCCCTGACCCAGATCGCCTATTCCAATGCGGAATTCCATTCCCCCTATCTCACCCAGCGCACCGTAAAGCGTACCTGCTATGTGGTCATTGCGGGTGACCGGGGCCTGGCCGGCGGTTACAACTCCAACATTCTCAAGGCGGTTGCCGCCCATGCGGACGGCAAAGAGTTCTGCGTTCTGCCGGTTGGCAAGCGGGCGCTGGATTATTACCAGCGCCGGAATGTGGAGATCCTCACCGACCGTTTTGCGGTGGCGGGAGATCTGGAGGTGAGCGGCTGCTTCTCCATTGCCGATATTCTGGCAAAGGGTTTCCTTACAGGGGAATTCGACGAGATCTATGTGGCCTACACCAATTTTGTTTCCATGCTCAGCCAGCAGCCCGCTGTTTTGAAGCTGCTGCCACTGAACTATGATCCCGGCGCGGCCGGCTCCGGACCCCGCCAGCTGACTTTGTACGAGCCCTCCAGCGAGGAGGTCTACGATGCCATCGTGCCCGAGTATCTGGCCGGCATCGTGTACGGAGCGCTGTGTGAGTCTGTTGCCAGCGAGCTGGGGGCCCGCCGCACCGCAATGGATGCGGCAAGCAAGAACGCGGGCGAGATGATCGACAGCCTGAGCCTGAACTACAACCGTGCACGTCAGGCGGCGATCACCCAGGAGATCACCGAGATCGTGGCAGGCGCCGAGCAGTAAGCGCCCCACAAAGAAGGAGAAATATCTATGCCAAAGCAACATGAAGGCATTGTGGTCCAGGTAACGGGCCCTGTGCTGGATATCAAATTTGCCGACGGCGAGCTGCCCGAACTGCTCAACGCGATCCATGTGGACCGCGGCGATGAGACCATCACCGTTGAGGTGGCGCAGCTGATCGGCGACAATGTGGCCCGGTGCATCGCAATGTCCAGCACCGACGGCCTGGTCCGCGGCGCAAAGGCAGTGGATACCGGCAGCCCCATCACTGTGCCGGTGGGCGAGGAATGCCTGGGCCGTATCTTCAACCTGCTGGGCGAGCCGGTGGACGATATGCCTGCTCCCAAAACCGAGGAGCGCTGGCCCATCCACCGTCAGCCCCCCACCTATGAGGATCAGCAGGTCACCACCGAGATTCTGGAAACCGGCATCAAGGTCGTTGACCTGATCTGCCCCTACGCAAAGGGCGGTAAGATCGGTCTGTTCGGCGGCGCCGGCGTCGGCAAAACCGTTCTGATCCAGGAGCTCATCAACAACGTTGCAAAGCAGCACGGCGGCCTGTCGGTATTCACCGGCGTTGGCGAGCGTACCCGTGAAGGCAACGACCTGTACAACGAAATGAAGGAGTCCGGCGTTATCGACAAGACCGCCCTGGTCTACGGCCAGATGAACGAGCCGCCGGGAGCCCGTATGCGTGTGGGTCTGTCCGGCCTGACCATGGCCGAGTACTTCCGCGATAAAAAGCATCAGGATGTGCTGCTCTTCATTGACAACATCTTCCGTTTCACCCAGGCAGGCTCCGAGGTTTCCGCGCTGCTGGGCCGTATGCCCTCTGCCGTTGGTTACCAGCCCACCCTGGCCACCGAGATGGGCGCTCTGCAGGAGCGCATCACCTCCACCAAGGAAGGTTCCATCACCTCGGTGCAGGCCGTTTATGTGCCCGCCGATGACCTGACCGACCCGGCCCCCGCTACCACCTTTGCCCACCTGGATGCAAAGACGGTTCTGTCCCGTGCCATTTCCTCTCTGGGCATCTATCCGGCCGTGGATCCTCTGGAATCCACCAGCCGTATCCTCAGCCCGGACGTGGTGGGCGAGGAGCATTACCAGGTGGCCCGCGGTGTTCAGCAGGTGCTGCAGCGCTATAAGGAGCTGCAGGACATCATCGCCATCATGGGTATGGACGAACTGAGTGAAGAAGACAAGATCACCGTTAACCGGGCCCGCAAGATCCAGCGGTTCCTGTCTCAGCCGTTTACCGTTGCTGAGCAGTTCACCGGCTTTGAAGGCAAGTATGTGCCTCTGAAGGAGACCATCCGAGGCTTCAAGGAGATCCTGGAAGGCAAGCACGACAACATTCCGGAGTCCTGCTTCCTGTTTGCCGGCTCCATTGACGAGGTCGTAGCCAAAGCAAAGAAAGGTGAAGAGGCATGAGCACCTTCCACTTGCAGATCGTAACGCCGGACGGCGAGGCCTTTGACGGCCGGGCTCAAAAGCTGTTCTGCCGCACCATCACAGGCGATGTGGGCATCCTGCCCCATCACTGCGACTACCTGACCGCCCTGGGAATGGGCGAGGCCCGGGTAGTGATGGAGGACGGAAGCGTTCGCCGTGCCGCCTGCATCGGCGGCATGCTGGCAGTGGCCAAAGGCGAAGTGCGCCTGGTGGCAACCACCTTTGAGTGGGCCGAAAACATCGATGCCGAGCGCGCCGAGCGTGCCCGGCAGAAGGCTGAGCAGAAGCTGGCCCAGAAAAATCTGGATGCCCGCGAGGAGCAGCTTGCGCAGGCAAAGCTCCACCGTGCGCTGGTGCGCAGCCATGTGGCGCAGGATCGATAAAAAAGCAAAAAGTCCCCGCTTCGGAGTTTCCGCGGCCGGGGACTTTTTTGTGTAAAAAGCGGCCCGGGGAAACCGGGACCCGAGGCAGCCTGCCGCCCTCTCTTTTTCTTGACAGAAAGCGGCGGGTGCGATACCATTAAGATAAGAATAAAAGGCCCAAAAGGCCGGGGGAACAGGGTGAGAAAAGCAATGGCAAATACAAAAAATCTGGCGATCATCAAAGGCACGGAAGTCTTTGTCAAGGGCGAAATGGAAAACGTGAACCTGGCGGACAATGTACTGCGTCTGGAACAGATGGCCGGGCAATATGTATTGTATGGCTGCTATACCTCTCCTGTGCTGGAATTCATGCCTTTTACCCGGCTTGCCATGAGCTGGAACGCCGAAACCCCGGAGGGCACCGTTGTGGAGGCCCAGTGCCGGGTGCGCATCGGCGACGACTGGACCGGCTGGCTGAGCTTTGGCAAATGGAGCAACTATCTGAAGCGGGCATCGCTGCCCATGGAAGAGCTTCCGCCGGCTTATATCCGGGATGGCATCCTGCGGGTACCCCAGGGCCGGGCCGGCGCCGCCCAGCTGCGGATCTATCTTTATACCGACAACGAGCGGGTGAGCCCGCTGGTGCGGCTCATCAGCGCCAGCGTTCAGCAGGCTGAGGTGGTGGGCGGTGCGGCCGAGCCCTATGGCCGGCTTCTGCGCCTGCCTGCTTACAGCCAGATGGTGCGGGACCCCGCTTTCCGGGAGCAGATGGACGGCCCCTGTGCGCTTGCAGGCCTTTTGAACCGGTGGGGGCAGGACATCCTGCCGGAAGAGCTCACCCAGGTGATGTATGACCACAACCTGAAAAACTGCAAAAACCAGAGTTTCGCCGCAGCCGCGGCAGGCACCTGGGGCTATGAAGCTTACCTTGCCTATCTGGACCCTGCCGCCGTGTGGGAACATATCAAGGCCGGCCGCTCGGTTGCGGTGGAGCTGAATTATGCGGCAGAGCAGGCCGAAGCTGCCAAAAATTATCTGCCGGTGCTCAGCGGAAGCTTCTCGGCGGGCCAGCGCCAGCTGATGCCGCTGCGGGGCTTTGCTTTGGAGCATACCGGGGAAGTGTTTGCGCTGGTGAACGACAGCCACGCCCCCACCGACCGGGAGGCGGAAAAACGCTATCTGGCAGAAGAGTTCTGGCCGGCCTATACCGGCCTTGCGCTGGTAATGGGCGGTTTTCATCAAAAGCAGCTGGGCATCGGGGTGCCCCAGCGCCGCCATATGAGCCTGCGGGAGCTGGATGCACCGGGCTGCTATCTGTTCCAGGACTGTGAGGGAAGGGACCATCCCATCCCGGAGGAGTTTTCCGGCAGCCTGATGGCGGCTGTCCGCAGTGAAACGGCCTGGGCAACCACCGCTCATAAGCAGTTCTGCTACCTTACACCCGGGCCCAAAGGAAGTGTCTGTGTCCCGCAGGAGTTCCGGGCCGAAGGGACCAAACTTACGGTGTATGCAGTCTGGCCCAGCGGCAATACGCTGGTGGGCGAGATCACATTATAAATCGTTATTTTGCAAGGAGGCTGAATTTATGGAACACACCATCATCACCCTCAGCCGTCAGTTCTGCACCGGCGGCATCAATATTGCACAGGAAGTGGCAAAGACCCTGAATATTCCCTGCTATGACAAGGAACTGATCACGATGGCGGCTCAAAAGAGCGGCCTGACCGAAGAAGCCATTGCCGCCAGCGAAAAACGCCACACCGGAAGCCTTTTGTACGGCCTTTACACCATGGGAGCGGAGCTGCCGCTGAGTGATCAGGTGTTCATCATCCAGTCGCAGGTGATCCGGCAGCTGGCAGAAAAAGGCCCCTGTATGATCGTGGGCCGCTGCGCGGACTATGTGCTTCGGGAGGACCCCAGGGTGCTGTCGGTATTCCTCCATGGGGGGCTCGAGTTCCGCAAGCAGTGGGGCCGCAAAAGCGGGCAGCTTCCCCGGGAAATGACCGACCGGGAGCTGGAAAGCCTCATTCACAAAGAGGATAAACGCCGTTCCGGCTACTACAATTATTATACCGAGTTCCGCTGGGGCGCTGCCGAGCACTATGATCTGTGCCTGAATGCAGAGCTGGGTGCCGAAACCTGTGCCCGCCTGATTTTGGAAGCAGCCAAGGGCTGAGCCGCAGAAACGCATCAAACTGTAAAAAAGTATTGACAAAAAGTAAAAACTGTGGTAATAATTATAAGGATAAGGCAAATTGCTTAAAGAATACCGGCTGCCAGTCCCACTGGCGGCCGGCTTTTTTGTGTTTTGCCGCAATGAGTTTTTAACAGGAGGGCTATCAAAAATGTATGATCTCGTGATCGTAGGCGCCGGCCCGGCCGGCATTTTTACTGCGCTTGAAATGATCCGAAAGGGTTCAAAGCAAAAGATCCTGATCGTGGAAAAGGGCCGCCCGGTGGAAAAGAGACACTGCCCCAAGGCGGAAGTCGGCCACTGCGTCAACTGCAAGCCCTACTGCCACATCACCACAGGTTTCTCGGGCGCAGGCGCTTTTTCGGACGGCAAGCTGAGCCTGAGCTATGAGGTGGGCGGTGAACTGCCCACCCTGATCGGTGAAAATCACGCCCAGGAGCTGATCGACTACACCGATAAAATCTATCTGGAGTTCGGTGCGGATCCCCATGTGGAAGGCATTTATGACGGCGAGGAGATCAAGGATATCCGCAAGCGTGCCATTGGCGCCGGCCTCAAGCTGGTGGACTGTCCCATCCGTCATCTGGGAACGGAAAAGGCCCAGGATCTGTACCATGCCATCCAGATCTATCTTGCCGATCATGGTGTGGAAATGATCTTTGGCAGCGAGTGTGTGAACATCATCCTGGAAGGCGATGTCTGCAAGGGCGTTAAGATCCAGGACCAGAAGGGCGGCCAGCAGGAGATCCTGGCAAAGCGTACCGTGATCGCCACCGGCCGCCGCGGCGCCGACTGGCTGGAGCGCATCTGTGCAGAGCACGGCATTGCCCACAACCCCGGCACTGTGGACATCGGCGTTCGTGTTGAGGTCCGCAATGAGATCATGGAGAAGGTCAACAAGGTGCTCTATGAATCCAAGCTGATCGGCTACCCGAAGCCCTTCAAGAACAAGGTGCGCACCTTCTGCCAGAATCCCGGCGGCTTTGTCAGCCAGGAAAATTACGACAATGACCTGGCAGTGGTGAACGGCCACTCCTTCAAAGAGAAAAAGAGCTCCAACACCAACCTGGCCATTCTGTGCAGCCACAACTTTACACACCCCTTCAACCAGCCCATTGAGTATGCACAGAAGGTTGGCGAGCTGACCAATATGCTGGGGGCAGGGCACATCATGGTCCAGCGCTACGGCGATATCCTGGACGGTAAGCGCACCTGGCCCAAGGAGCTTTCGCAGAGCAACGTGCGGCCCACCCTGGTGGATGCGGTGGCCGGTGACATCACCGCAGCCATGCCCTACCGTGCCATGACCAACATCATCGAGTTCATCCGGATGCTGGATCAGGTGGTCCCCGGCTTTGCCAGCGATGAGACCCTGCTGTACAGCCCGGAGCTGAAGTTCTACTCCAACCGGGTGCGGATGGATGAGGACCTGGTGACCAACGTGAAGGGCCTGCACTGCCTGGGCGATTCTTCCGGCTGGACCCGCGGCCTGATGATGGCCAGTGTGATGGGTGTGCTGATGGGCCAGAAGATCATCGAGTGGGACGGCATCTAAAATCCATATTTCAAAAAGATCCGGCGGCGGGGCCTTCTGGCCCGGCCGCCTTTGCTTTTCCCGAACAGAAAAAGCAGCCCAAAGCCTTTGCCGGAAGGCGGATGTTTTCGACCCAAAGCACCCTTTTTCCACCGGGAAAATACAAAAAGTGGAAAAAGGACGGTTTGTGCAAAAAGATTGGCAAAAAAGGTATCCGAACATTTCCAAAAAACAATGGACAAACCTTGAAAAATTCGTTACAATATATACTGAGAGAAATTTGAAAAACAGTTTCTTTCAGCGTGGCTTTTGAAAGAAAAAACGGAATTCACGCTTTTCCTGCATGGCGGCTGTTTTTGGCCTGAAACCGGAGAAAATTGTTCTATTGCAGTTTTCACAAACGGGAAGGTCTTGAAAACACAACTTTTGTACATGCGCGAGAAACGGGATAAAGGCTCTTGTAAAAAACCATGGCTTCGCTATAATATAATTAATCAAATTTTTAACAAGTTGTTCGCCAAAGTCCAAGACGGATATTTGGAAACAGATAAATGTTTTATTGGAGGTAATTGCAATGGAAACCTATGGCATTGAAAAGCTCGGCATTATTGCTCCCAAGGCTGTATATCGCAACCTGACCGTCGCTCAGCTGACTGAGGCTGCTCTGCGTCGCGGTGAGGGCTCTCTGACCAACACCGGCGCTCTGCTGGTCACCACCGGCAAGTACACCGGCCGTTCTCCCGACGATAAGTTCATCGTTGATACCGAGGGCGTTCACAACGAGATCGCCTGGGGCAAGGTGAACCGTCCCATCTCCCGCGAGAAGTTCAACGCTCTGTGGGAAAAGGCTGCTGCTTACATGCAGGGCCGTGAAGCTTTCATCTTTGACGGCTTCGCAGGCGCTGACAAGAAGTACACCCAGAAGTTCCGCATCGTGAACGAGCTGGCCAGCCAGAACATGTTCATCCATCAGCTGCTGATCCGTCCCACCGAGGAGGAGCTGGCAAGCTACGGTGAGCCCGATTACACCATCCTGGTTACTCCCGGCTTCAAGTGCATCCCCGAGATCGACGGTGTTCACAGCGAGGCTGCCATCATCATCGACTACGAAGCACACAAGATCCTGATCGCTGGCTCTCAGTACGCTGGCGAGATCAAGAAGAGCGTCTTCTCCACCATGAACTACATCATGACCAAGAAGAACGTTCTGCCCATGCACTGCTCTGCCAACATGGATCCCGAGACCCACGAGACCGCTGTCTTCTTCGGCCTGTCCGGCACCGGCAAGACCACTCTGTCTGCTGATCCTGCCCGCAAGCTGATCGGTGACGACGAGCACGGCTGGTCTCCCGACGGCGTGTTCAACTTCGAGGGCGGCTGCTACGCAAAGTGCATCGGCCTGAAGGCTGAGAACGAGCCCGAGATCTTCAACGCCATCCGCTTCGGTTCTCTGGTTGAGAACGTTGTTATGAACCCCGAGACCCGCGAGATGGACTTCGACGACGGCAGCCTGACCGAGAACACCCGTGTGGGCTACCCTGTTGACTACATCTCCAACAGCCAGATCCCCGGTGAAGGCGGCATCCCCAAGGTTGTCATCTTCCTGACCGCCGATGCTTTCGGCGTTCTGCCTCCGATCAGCCGTCTGGACAAGGACGCTGCTATGTACCACTTCGTTACCGGCTTTACCTCCAAGCTGGCCGGCACCGAGCGCGGCGTTACCGAGCCTCAGCCCACCTTCTCCACCCTGTTTGGTGAGCCCTTCATGCCCATGGATCCCTCCGTTTACGCTGAGATGCTGGGTGAGAAGCTGGAGAAGTACGGCACCAAGGTTTACCTGGTCAACACCGGTTGGGCAGGCGGCTCTGCTTCCATGGGCGCTAAGCGCATGAAGCTGGCCTACACCCGTGCTATGGTCACCGCTGCTCTGAACGACAGCTTCACCGGCGAGTGGAAGCACCACGACGTATTCAACGTTGATTACCCCACCGAGTGCCCCAACGTTCCCGCTGAGATGCTGGACGCTCGCGGCCTGTGGGCTGATAAGGACGCATATGATGCTCAGGCTAACAAGCTGGCTCAGATGTTCCAGGACAACTTCGCTAAGAAGTATCCCAACATGCCCGCTGAGATCGTCAACGCTGGCCCCAAGGCAAAGTAAGTTTGCCCTGAAGGCAGTTTAACGAACAAGCAAAGCCCCCTGCTTTTTAACAGAAAAAGCAGGGGGCTTTTTCTGTTAAAGAAACGGGAAGGTGTGTTGCATATCCCGACTGAAATCCGTATACTTAAAGAAATAAAACAGGAAAAGGGGAAATCCCATGCAGGAAGTAACGAATACCGGAAAAACCGAAACCAAGACCCTTTTGAACGGCGGCAAATTGGTAAGCAAAACACACCCGCAGATCAAGTTCCGCGGGAAGCTGGACAGCCTGGTGGCAAAAACGGTGGAAACCCAAATAACAGCCGAAGAACTGGCCGACGAACCGGTGATGCAGGATCTGGAAGACCTGCTGGTGTTCCTGCGGCGTATTCAGCGGGTGGAAGTAACCGGGGAACCCTTTGGGGAAGTCGTGCTTCTGGGGCTTTCCAGCCGCCAGCTGCGGCATGATTCCCAGCAGGTACAGAAGGCCTTCGGCATCCAGCACCCTGTGCCCAGCCGCCAGATGGGCCGCCTTGGGGCTGCGCTCAACAGCCTGCGTGCTCAGGCAAGGGAGGTGGAGCTTTCGGCCCTTGGTGCCTTTGGGGAAAGCCGGCCGGACCTTGCCGAAGCGCTGAACCGGCTTTCCAGTGCGGTGTATATCATCCTTTGCCGCCGGCTTTCCGGCTGGTATGAAAAGGCAGAAGAGCCGGCCGCTGCCGCAGAGCTTCGCCGGGATGAATTTGAAGAAAAGTGCGCAAAGCTTTGGGCCGACTGCGGCGAAGGGGCCAAAATGGTGCTTTCCACCAGCTGGAAAGACCGGGTGAGCTCCCGCACTATGAGCGTGGTGCGGGTGGGCGGCACCTTCTATTTCCAAACCGACCGGATGCTGCCCAAATACCAGCAGCTGGCCAACAATCCCAGGGCAGCTCTCTGTATGGGCAACATCCAGCTGGAGGGTGTTTGCAGGGAGCTGGGCCACCCGCTGGAAAATCCGGTTTTCTGCGCACTGTACCAGCAGCATTTTCCAAGCAGCTTTGAGCGTTACAGCTTTTTGCAGGAGGAACGGGTGTTTGCTTTCACCCCCACATTTGCCGAGCGCTGGCTCTATCGGGAAGAGATTCCCTATGTGGAGCGGTTTGATTTTGAAAAAGGACAGTACTTATTGGAAGAATATGAATAAATATAACAATAAGTATAAATAAGAAGGTCGAAGGGCCGAAAAGGAGGCAGAGAAAATGGCAAAACTGGAAGACACTGTGGATGAGTCCTTCCATTCACTGGTGAATCGCATTGAAAACGGCATCCTGAGCGGGAGCCTTTCCGCAACGCTGGAAGATTCCAGCGATTTTACAAAGAAAGGGATGTGCTGTTCGGTTCGGGTGTTCGAGCGGTACAGCTATATGGGTGGCAACCGCCTGAGCCTTTCGGTGACCTTTTTCGGCCCCGCAGAGGGCCCGGTGCAGATTTCGGCCATCACGGCCGGCGGCAGCCAGGCAATGCTGTTCAAGGTGAACACCTTGGGCGAAGAAGCGTTTCTGGAAAAGCTGGAAGAGCTGTTGTAAAAAGCGAAAAAGAAAAGCGCCCGCTCTCAAAACTTTTGAGAGCGGGCGCTTTGTTTGTGAAATGGGAGTTACTTTTCTTCGATGGTGTACTCGAAGCCGTACTCAGCCTGCAGGGCCTTGACCTGGGGCTCCAGATCCTCAATGAAGGTGGGCTCAAAAACGCTGTTGCCGTTGTGAGCCTTCTTGTAATCTTCCAGCAGGGTGTTCAGCTTGTCCCAGGCCTCGTTGCTGCGGGCCTCGTCCATATCGCTGGGGAAGTTGATAACGAATTCGCGGTGTTTGGGGATGCGTGCTTTCATAAGAAATTCCTCCTTAAATGTTGAACAGACGCCGGGCATTGGCCTCGGTCATCTGGAACAGCGTTTCAGGCGTAAGGCCTTTGCGTTCGGCGATAAAGGCGCCGGTGTGTGCGATGAGACGGGAGTCGCACCGCTGGCCGCGGCAGGGCACCGGGGCCATGAAGGGGCTGTCGGTTTCCAGCAGGATGCGGGAAGGGTCCAGGGCATCGATCACCTTGAGCGCCCGGCGGGCCCCCTTAAAGGTGACAGCGCCGCCCAGGCCGATGTACATGCCCTGATCTACCAGGGTGAGCGCATCTTCGGCCGAGCCGGAGTAGCAGTGCACCACCCCTTTGGGCCGATACTGCTTTAAAAGCCGGTAGGTGTCCTCATGGGCTTCCCGGTCGTGCACGATGATGGGCTTGTCCAGCTCCAGCGCCAGCCGGAGGTGGGCTTCAAACAGGGCGAGCTGTTCCTCTTTGGGGATGGGCCAGTGGTAATCCAGCCCGCATTCGCCCACGGCCACTGCCTTCGGGTCGGAAAACAGCTCACGGATCTGGGAAAGCTCACTTCGCCAGTCACCGCAAAAGCGGGTCTGGGTGGAGGTTTCCTCGTCAATGAGGCTTTCCGGGTGAATGCCCAGCGCAGCCCGCATAAAGGGATACTGCCGGCAAAGGGCCAGAGCCCCTTCGCTGGTGGCAAGGTCGGTGCCGCATTCGATCACCCCAACCACGCCGCCCTGGGGCAAAGCATTCAAAAGCTCTGCCCGGTCGGCATCAAATTGGCGGCTCATGTAATGGGCGTGGGTATCAAAAATGGGAAATGCCATAAATCTCCTTTTCAGCCCAGCTGGCTGCCGGGCTTTACGCTGGCGGGGAACTGCACAACGGTCACGTTGCCTTCATTGTCCTCTGCGGACAGGATCATGCCCTCGCTCACATACTTGCCCTTCATCATGGGGCGGGGAGCCAGGTTTGCCACGATGCACACGTTCTTGCCGATCAGGTCTTCCGGCTCATACCACTTGGCAATGCCGGAAAGGATGGTGCGTTCACGCTCACCGTCAAAGAGCTTGAATTTGAGCAGCTTTTTGGATTCCTTCAGCTTCTCGCATTCCAGCACCCGGGCCACACGCATTTCGCACTTTGCGAAATCATCAAAGGTGATCTCGTCCAGGTGCTCAAGCTCCAGCTTTTCCAAAGCGGGGGCTTCCTCGGCGGGCTGATCCGCTTGGGCGGCAGCGGCCTTGGCAGCCTGCTCGGCGGCCAGCTCTGCCAGCTCCTTTTCCATGTCGATGCGGGGGAACAGGGCCTCGCCCTTCTGTACGGTGTACTCGGTCTTGCTGCCGAAGGTCAGGGTGTCAAAGTCCCGCTCAGCCTGGGAAAGGCCTAGCTGCTCGGCCATGCGGTCGGCGGTGGTGGGCAGGAAGGGGGCCAGCATCACAGCGGCAAAGCGCAGGGCCTCGCACAGGTTGTACAAAACAGCGGCCAGGCGGGGCTTGTTGGCCTCGTCCTTTGCCAGGGCCCAGGGAGCGGTTTCGTCGATGTACTTGTTTGCCCGCTGAATGGCCTTGAAGATTTCCTGAGTGGCCTGGGGAATCAGCAGCTGATCCATGTTCTCGGTCACATGGGCAGGCATTGCGGAAACGATGGAGATCAGGTCCTCATCGAATTCGCCGGCTGCACGCTGGGCGGGAATGGTGCCGCCGAAATATTTTTCAACCATTGCCACCGTGCGGGACAGCAGGTTGCCCAGGTCGTTGGCAAGGTCGGTGTTGATGCGGGAGATGAGGGACTCGTTGGAGAAGGAGCCGTCGTTGCCGAAGGGGATCTCACGCAGCAGGAAGTAGCGGATGGCATCCACGCCGTAGCGCTGGCACAGAACCACCGGGTCCACCACGTTGCCCTTGGACTTGGACATCTTGCCGCCGTCCAAAAGCAGCCAGCCGTGGCCGAACACCCGCTTGGGCAAAGGCAGATCCAGAGCCATCAGCATGGCCGGCCACAGGATGGTGTGGAAACGCAGGATCTCCTTGCCCACCATGTGCAGGTCGGCGGGCCAGAACTTGGAGTAATCGTCGTATTTGCCGTTCTGATAGCCCAGAGCGGTGATATAGTTGGAAAGCGCATCCACCCAAACATACATGGTGTGCTTCTGATCAAAAGGCACCGGGATGCCCCAGGGCACAGTGGTGCGGGAAACGCAGGTGTCCTGAAGGCCCTGATTGATGAAAGCGATCATCTCGTTTTTGCGGGTCTCGGGCTGGATGAACTGGGGATTCTCTTCATAAAGCCTGAGCAGGCGGTCGGCGTACTTGCTGGTTTTGAAGAAGTAAGCCTCTTCCTCGGCCTCGTAAACCTCACGGCCGCAGTCGGGGCACTTGCCGTCCACCAGCTGGCTGTCGGTCCAGAAGCTTTCGCAGGGTTTGCAGTAGTGGCCCTTGTAAACCGACTTGTAGATGTCGCCCTGCTCATACAGCTGGGTGAAGATCTTCTGGCAGCTTTCCATGTGGTAATCGTCGGTGGTGCGGATGAACCGGTCGTAGCTGATGTCCAGCAGCTTCCAAAGGTCCTTCACGCCGCCTTCGCCTTCCACAATGTTGTCCACATACTGCTTGGGGGTCACGCCGGCATCGGCGGCCTTGTCCTGGATCTTCTGGCCGTGCTCATCGGTGCCGGTCAGGAACATCACATCATAGCCCTGCATCCGCTTGTAGCGGGCCAGCGCATCGCAGGCCACGGTGGTGTAGCTGTGGCCGATGTGCAGCTTGTCGCTGGGGTAGTAGATGGGGGTGGTGATGTAAAAGGTTTTCTTTTCGCTCATGGTAATCTATCCTTTCTTACACGGCCGCGAATGGAACGGCCGCGGTTTGTCAAATGGAAAAGCCCACCGGGGTTTTGCCGCAGGCAAGAATGGATGCCTTTGCAAGGACCTCGGAACTGTCGATGAAAAACTCGTCAAGGCCGCAGTCCCGCTTGATGAGGGAAAGCTCGGTGCAGCCCAGCACCGCCCGCTGGCAGCCCTGTGCTTTCAGGTTGTCGGCCACCCGCATGAAGGCGGCAAGATCCACCGGCCTGCCCTGCTTGATCTGGCCGTAGATGATGTCATCCATCAGGATGTTTTGATATTCTTCGTCAGGTACCGCAAAATCCAGGCCTTCGGCAGCACACATCCGCTGATAAGAGCAGCTTGCAACCGTGCCGGTGGTGGCAAGGATGCCCAGCTTTGTGCAGCCCTGGGCCTTGGCGGCCTGAACCGTGAGCTGGATCATGCTCAGAACCGGCACCGAAAGGCTGCGGCGCAGCCGGTCGTAAAAATAATGGGCGGTGTTGCAGGGAATGGCCAGCACGGTTGCACCGTAGCGCACCAGATTTTCGGCATCCTGTTCCATAATGGAGAAGGGGTCCTCCTTGCTTTGGCCCAGAATGAAGGCGCTGCGGTCCGGGGTGGTGGCCCGGCTGGAGATCACGATGTCCAGGTGATCCTGGTCTTTTTCTGCCAGGGTGTGGCTGGTGACCATCTCATAAAAATAAACGGTGCTCATGGGGCCAAGACCACCCAGCACGCCCAGCACCGGGTGCTGGCCTGCGGGCTGCTCGGTTTCAGAAAAAGCCATGAAGAGCGCCTCCTTTGCAAATGCGTTTTGCGGGTGCCTTAAAATGAAAAAGGTATACACTATTCATTATAGGTCAGCCCCCCGTAAAGTCAAGAAAAAGGCGTGGATTTGGCCTGCTTGTTCACCCAAACAGGATATGCTACAATCAAAAAAAGAAAAAACCTGTAACAAACCGGCTGCGGCGGGCACAAATGAGGTGAAAGGAGGCGGGCCGTATGCAGGAGCTTTTGAAAGAGCTGTTTTGCACAAATTACAAGGATGTGTATCTTTATCTGTACGGCCTGTGCCATGACGGCGCCCTGGCCGAGGAGCTTGCGGCCGAAACCTTTCTGGAGGCAGTGCGCTCCATTGGAAGCTTTCGCAAAGAAGCGGATGCGAAAACCTGGCTTTTCTCCATTGCACGGCATCGCTGGCACCACTGGTGCCGCACCAAAAGCCGCCGGCCCAAAACAGAAGAGCTCTCGGAGCTTTTACCGGCCGATGACACCCAGCCGGAACACCGGGCCGCAAACCGGGAACTGGCGGACCGCATCCGCCGGCTGCTGCAAAAAGAGCCGAAGCGCACACAGGGTATTCTCAAAATGCGGATGGAAGGGTATTCTTTCCATGAGATCGGGGCAAAGTACGGCATTTCGGAAAGCTCGGCCCGGGTGATCGAATTTCGGGCAAAAAATAAAATCCGGGAAATTTTGAAAAAGGAGGGGTACGAGTATGAATGAGATCAGCTGTGAGGTGTGCATGGACCTGATGCCGCTGGTGCAAGACGGCGTTGCCAGCGAGGACAGCCGCAAAGCGGTGGAAGCCCATGTGGCCGGCTGCGAGGCCTGCCGGGCGCAGTATAAGGGGAAAGTGCCCCCGGCGGCAGATGCCGATAAAGCCTTGAAAAAGCTGCAAAGGAAGCTGCGGTTTGCGGGGCTGTTTTTGATGATGCTGGGCATTTTTGCGGGGCTTGCCCTCACCGCCCGGGAGGGGATGTTCTACAACCTGCTCATCATGCCGGTGATCGGTGCGCTGGGGTATCTGGTGTTCCGAAAAAAGACCCTGTATGAACTGCCGGTTTTGCTGGTTGTGATGCACCTTGCCGTGAACGGCATCAACTGGCTTCGGGGCCTTGAATTTTTGGATCTCTACTCCATCTTTTTCTTCACGGTCATTTACATCGTTCTGGCGCAGGTGGGGGCACTGATTGCGGCCCTGTTCCACTACGCCTTTCAAAAGGAGGGAAAAAAATGAAAACCAAGACGAAAAAAATCCTGGCTTTTGCGGCGGGCCTTGCGCTGCTTGCGGGGGTTTTGTGGTTTGCAATGCTGTTTGTAGGAAACCCGGTTTCCGGCTTCGCAGCCAAACGAAACGCCAAGCGCTATCTGGCACAGCAGTACCCCGGCACCGATTATCTGATCGAAGAGGTGTCCTACAATTTCAAATTCGGCGAGTATATGGCCAGGGTGGCCAGCCCTTCCAGCAAGGACAGCCGGTTTACCCTGACGTATGACTGGGCGGGGAACCTCAAACAGGATGATTACACTTGGAGGGTGCAGCAGCGGGAAAACACCTATGAAAGGCTGAACTGGGAATACCGCCAGCAGGTGGAAACCGTTCTGAAAAACCCTGAAAAGAAGCTGCCTTATGAGCTTCAATTTGGTTTTGGCACCCTTTTTACCACTGGGGATATGCTGACACAGGAGCCTTTTGGCCTGGAAGGGCTGGACAAAAGCGCCCTTGAGCTGGACGGCGAATATGATGTGAACCAGCTTGCCCGCCGCTATGGCCGGCTTGTGGTGTCGATTCGGGATAACACCGTCACACCGCAGCGGGCGGCCCAGCTCATTCTGGACATCAAAAAGCGCATGGACGAAGCAAACGCCGCCTTTTGCTGCATCGATTTTCGGCTTGCGGAAAAAAAGACGGATGAAAAAGAGGGGACAAAGGCCGAAGAAATTTCCATATTGTCGGTACCCTATGATGAGATCGAAGGGGAAGGCCTTGAGGAGCGAGTGTCCCAATGGGAGGAAGAAACCCGGCAGTTTTATGCTGTGATGGATAAAGAAAAAGAGCTGGAACTGGAAAACGGATAAGACAAAACCGCTGATCTGCCCAAAAAGCGCAGGTGCATTTTGAAAGGTGCACCTGCGCTTTTGCCGTTTTGCGAAAAAACAAAAAACCGAAGGCGCCGAACAAGGCGCCTTCGGAAAACGATTTAGTACATTGGTCTGCCCTCGTATCAGATGGATTTCAAATGCTCGAACGGATATTTTATCATAGGCGTTCACATCTTTCCATATTCCTGGCGGACTTTGTAGCTTCACATTGCCCACTTTACCGGGTGGTTACGGGGCAACCATGTTTTATTAGTACATTGGTACAAACCTCACTACACTGAAAAGGTATTCTTTTTACTGTGCTCCTCTGTCACACTTTTTACTCAGGTACCTGTTCCAATCGAACCCTCCCTTTTCAAAAAGGACAGTTACGATCATTTACGAAATGCTGTTTTGATTTCCTTGCAGAAAGCACATCCGCTTCCGGCGAACCGTTCTGCAAACCCAACCAATCTGCCGCTTTTTTCTGCCGGCATTCCATCTTTTTCAAGATATCCTGCTTTTTCGGCCGGTTTTCCCTTTCTTTCGGGCACCCTTTTGAAGCGGCTGCCTGCATTTCCAGCTTTAAACAGCTACAAGAACCTCAGTGCTGTACAAATCAGTACATCGGTAAATACCTCGACTATTCTCGTGTTTTCATCAAAACACGCTTTTGCTTATAAGCTTTGACCCTTTATCCTTTCCGGTTCCTTTTGGTGAAAAGCATTTCAATTCTGCTCTTGCGTGAAAAGGTCCTTCCAGTTGCTCCGGGCTTTTGCTAAGCAATTTATTCAGGCCATTCATCCATGATGCCCTGCGCTGATGATTTTTAGAATAAACTCAAACCAGAAAACTTCGAAAACCTTTTTCGCCTTTTCTAAAACGGAACGGTTTTTTCAAGCTGACAACTGATCGATCCATACTAAAAATTCATGCGGGCAGTTGGTGGGCTCTGCAATCATTTCTCTGAAACTTCGGGAAACTCAAACGGCTCGTTTTGGTCTTTTAAAAGAAATCATCTTTGTGTGATCGAGCGGTTTCCTTTCGTTCAGCGGCAGAACCCACCCTGCCGGTGCTGATTGGGCTCTTCCATTACCATAGTGGTTCTGCGCTCCTTTCTTACCCAGGCGGCTGCGTTTCTTTGTTTCCGGCCACCGGTTATTCACCTTGGTTTTCTTCCCTTGGTGTGACTATAATATAACACAGAAAAAGCCCCTTGTATATTGACAAAAGCAATAGACTTATGATGCAAAGCTTGTGTAAATGTTGTATTGAAACAAGGGCCGGTTTTATGTTATACTGGAAATGCTGGAGTGCATAAAGCACCCCACCAAAGAGAAGATCATATATGCCTCTTCTGCCGCTTTTTAAGCATCCGGCAGAAGGGGCTTTTTGCTGAAAAAGGATGGCCCGTGGTACAGTATATGATGTAAGAGGGCAGGCGTTTGAAACAGGGGAAAATGTCCTTGCAGAGAGTACAGTTTCAAAACTTGAAGCCGGCATGAAAAGCAGCCGCACAGCGCAGGGCAAAAGCACAGAGCCATGCCAAAAGACCGAGATTTTTGAGGATGCTTCCGGGGAAGGCGGGCTTTTTTGAAACACGGAAAGCTTCTCTTCTTTAAAAAAAGAAACCGGAAGAGTCCGGCTTCAAACGAGCTGTTTTTGGACAAAAACAATGTTTTTTTGAGGGTTACTGCATTAATTTGCGGAAAAACGCCGGCAAAAACCGGGGCATTTCCCAAAATATCCCGGCATTCTACATAAGGAAAACGGACACTTATTGGGTGTTTTGTAGAAGTTTTGAAAGTGGATCGATTATTTATTGACAAATTATGAACAGGCTTATATACTCAGGTTAAAGGCGGCATGAACGCCCCATCAAAAAAGAATTTCGGTAGAAATTTGGATTGTTACTGTTTGGCAGGCAAAACCAAATTTTGCTCAGACACCCGTTTGTTTGTCGAGCAAAATTTGGTTTTTTTGTTTTTATACAGTGAAAGGATGGCAGGGGGCAGGGCATGAAAATTCTGAAGGTTATCAACAACAATGTGGTGAGCTGCCAGGATGAGACCGGCAGGGAATCGGTAGCGATGGGAAAGGGCCTGGGCTTTGCTTCCCGTCCGGGCATGGAGCTTGCACAGGACAAGGTGGAGAAGATCTTTCATCTGGAAAGCGAAAGCGAAACAGAACGGCTCAAAGCCCTGTTTTCCAGCATTTCCGAAGAGCAGATCGAGCTTTGCAGCCGCATCATTGCCTATGCGGGCGAAAACCTGAGCAAGATCCTGAACCCCAGCATTTACCTCACCCTTACCGATCATATCAATTTTGCCATCAGCCGCATCCAGCAGGGAATCGTTTTTCAGAACGCTCTGCTCACCGAGGTGCGGACCTTTTACCCCAGAGAATTTGCGGTTGGAAAATACGCCATTGAAATGCTCAAAAAGGTCACCGGAGTTCCCTTCCCGGAAGACGAGGCGGCCAGCATTGCGCTTCATTTGGTAAATGCCGAAACCGACAATTCCCTCAGCGAGACGGTCCACATCATCCAGGCGCTGCACGATATCCTGGAGATCCTGCGCCAGTCTCAGGAGATTTCGCTTGAGGAAGACTCCACCTATTTTGATGAATTTACCGTCAATCTCAAATTCCTGGTCATCCGGGTGTTCAACGGCCAGGAGAAGGATTGTCAGGCACCGGAGCTGGTGGAAGCGGCGCGCATGGCTTACCCCAAAGAGTATGCCTGCGCCGCACTGGTGGCGGAATATCTGGAAAAACAGAGTCAGCAGCCGGTCAGCGAAGAAACCAAGGCCTATCTGGCGGTGAACATCCGCCGGGTCGTTGGAAATACAAAAACAGATCTGTAAAAAGAGAAGCGAAAAACGCGAAAGAGGGTTTATAAAATGGGATTTTTCAAAAATCTGTTCAGCGGTTCCGAACTGGAGCTGGGGGCTCCGGTGGAGGGCTATGCCGTTTCTGTAAAAGAGGTGAGTGACCCCACCTTTGGCGAAGAGATCCTGGGCAAGGGCATTGCAGTGCGTCCCACCGGCAATCAGATCGTTGCCCCCTGTGATGCCACCGTAGACCTGATGTTTGATACCGGCCATGCTGTGAGCCTCAATGCCGACAGCGGCGCCGAGATCCTTATCCATGTGGGCCTGGACACCGTTAATCTGAAGGGCAAGCATTTCACCGTTCACGCAAAGAGCGGTGACCATGTTTCGGCCGGTCAGCTGCTGATCGAGTTTGACCGTGAGGCCATTGCCGCCGAGGGCTATGATGTGATCACCCCCATGGTGATCTGCAATACCGACAAATACGGCGAGATCAACCTTTATGTGGATAAAAATGTGACCGCAGGCGAAAAGGTAATGGGCCTGAAAGAGTGACAGCGGCCGAAAGGAGCCAAAGACCATGTTGAAGGGTACAGGGCGGCCTGCATATTCCGGGGTCGCCATCGGGCGTGCATACGTCTACCACAAGCAGTGCAGTGAGCTTCCGGCTTCCTGCGGGGATGCCGGAAAAGAGCAGCAGAAGTTCGACGAGGCAAAGGAAACGGCCCGCCGGCAGCTGCAGCAGCTGTTTGAGAAAACAAAACAAGAGATCGGTGAAGAACAGGCCATGATCATCGACGTTCAGATGATGATGCTGGACGATCTGGACTATCTGGAGAGCGTGGCCGATATGATCAAGGACGGCGCAGGTGCCGCCCAGGCGGCGCAGGACAGCGGCGAATTTTTCTCGGCCGCATTTGCTGCCATGGACGATGAGTACATGAAGGCCCGTGCCGTGGATGTGAAGGATGTTTCCAGCCGGATCGTGAAGATCCTGTGCGGCGATCAGGGCGGCCTTGTCATGGAGCAGCCCGGCATCCTGGTGGCCGAGGACCTGACCCCCAGTGAGACGGTGCAGCTGCCCAAGGATAAGATCCTGGCATTCGTCACCCGCCAGGGCTCTTCCAACAGTCACACCGCCATCCTGGCCCGCATCATGAACATCCCCTCTCTCGTGCAGACGGATATTTCCCTGGATGCGCAGCTGGACGGAAAGCTCATGGTGGTGGACGGCTTTGACGGCACCTATTATGTGGAGCCGGATGAAGCGACCCTGGCGGCCATGCAGGAAAAACAGCAAAAGGCCGCCCAGAGCCGCCGGCAGCTGGAAGCCTACCGGGGCAGGCCCAGCGTGACCAAAACCGGCCGTAAAATCAATCTGTATGCCAACATCGGCAGCCCCGAAGATGTAAAGGCTGTCCTTGCCGGCGATGCGGAGGGCATCGGCCTTCTGCGAAGCGAATTCCTCTATCTGGGCCGGGATACAGCGCCCACCGAAGAGGAGCTTTTCGAGGCTTACCGCACCGTTGTGGAAGGGATGCAGGGCCGCAGGGTGGTCATCCGCACCCTGGACATCGGCGCTGATAAAAAGGTGGATTACTTCGGCCTGGATGCCGAGGAAAATCCCGCCCTGGGCTACCGGGGCATCCGCATCTGCCTGGATAAAGACGAGATCTTCCGCCCCCAGATGCGGGCCATCTACCGTGCCGCCGCTTACGGCAGGGTGAGCGTGATGTTCCCCATGATCACCTCTCTGTGGGAGGTGCGGGAAATCAAGGCGTTCTGCGAAAAGATCCGCCGGGAGCTGGCGGCGGAGGGCATCCCCTTCGGCGAGGCCGAGCTGGGCATCATGGTGGAAACCCCGGCGGCGGCCCTTGCGAGCCGGGAGCTGGCAAAGGAAGTGGACTTTTTCAGCGTGGGCACCAACGACCTGACCCAGTACACGCTGGCCATCGACCGGCAGAACGCAAAGCTGGACCGGTTCTATGATGCCCATCATCCCGCCGTTCTGGCGCTGCTTTCCATGATCGCGGCCAGTGCCCGGCAGGCCGGCATCTGGTGCGGCATCTGCGGCGAGCTGGGTGCCGATCCTACCCTGACAGAAGAGTTTATCAAAATGGGCTACGACGAACTTTCGGTTTCGCCCGGCCGCGTTTTGGAACTCCGTAAGATAATTTGCGAAAGCGAGGTTTGTCCCCAATGAAAGAATTCAAGTATGTGATCTGCGATGAGCTGGGCCTGCATGCCCGTCCCGCAGGCCAGCTGGTAAAGGCTGCCGCAGGCTATGCCTGTGACGTGAAGCTGACCGCAAACGGCAGCACCGTGGATGCAAAGCGCATCATGGGCGTGATGCGCCTGGCCGCAAAAAAGGGCCAGGAGATCACCGTTTCCTGCACCGGTGCCGACGAGGAAAAGGCAGCCGCCGAGCTGGAAGCATTTGTAAAAGAGAACCTGTAAAACAAACAAGGTGTTTTGGGCCGCCGTGGGCCGGTGACCCTTCATAAGTTAGATTGGGTGTATAAAAGGAGGACTTTACTCTTATGATGAAACAGTTGCAGAGACTGGGCAAGGCTTTGTTCCTTCCGGTCGCGATTCTTCCCATCTGTGGTATCCTGATGGGCATTGGCTATGCGATGGCTCCCGGCGCCATGGGTGTGCCTGATGCTCCCACCTCCGGCGCTTTGTATGTGATCGGCTTCTTCCTGATCAAGGCCGGCGGTGCTCTGATCGACAACATGGCACTTTTGTTTGCCGTGGGTGTTGCGGTCGGTCTTTCCAAGGAAAACGACGGCACCGGCGCTTTGGCCGGCCTGGTTTCCTGGCTGATGGTCACCAAGCTGCTGAACCCGGCTGTGGTGACTGTTATCGCTCCCGCCATGATGGAAAATCCCATCAAGGCCGTGGCTTTTGCCAAGATCGAAAACCCCTTCATCGGTATCCTGTGCGGCATCATCGGCGGTGCCTGCTACAATAAGTTCAAGGACACCAAGATGCCCGACGTGCTGGCATTCTTCTCCGGCAAGCGTTCCGTTGCTCTGGTCACCGGCGTTCTGTCTGTGGTAGTTGCAGCTGTTCTGCTGTTCGCATGGCCCATTGTGTTCAGCGGCCTGGTTGCCATCGGCAACGGCATCAAGAGCATGGGCGTTGCAGGTGTTGGCGTTTACGCATTCCTGAACCGTCTGCTGATCCCCACCGGCCTGCACCACGCTTTGAACAACGTGTTCTGGTTTGATACCATCGGCATGGGCGACCTGACCGCTTACTGGGGCGCTTTGGAGCAGGGCGGCGTTATGGAAAACGGCACCGTCATCGACTGGTCCGTTGGTATGTACATGTCCGGCTTCTTCCCCTGCATGATGTTCGGTATCCCCGGTGCTGCCCTGGCCATGATCCAGACCGCAAAGACCAAGAAGCGCAAGGCCACCATCGGCATCATCGGCTCCGCCGCCATCTGCGCTCTGCTCTGCGGCGTTACCGAGCCCTTCGAGTTCGCATTCATGTTCCTGGCATTCCCCCTGTATGTTGTTTATGCTCTGCTGTACGGCATCTTTGCAACCATCACCATTGCGCTGGGCTACCGCGCAGGCTTCTGCTTCTCCGCAGGCCTGACCGACGCCTTCTTCTCCTCCTTCCTGCCTGCTGCACGCAGCAGCTGGCTGCTGCTTCCCATTGGCCTGGTCACCGGTCTTGTATTCTACCTGGTGTTCCTGTTCGCCATCAAGAAGTTTAACCTGAAGACCCCCGGCCGTGAAGACGACCAGGAGGCTGAGATGAACATTGAGCTGGGCAGCAACGATTACACCGCAATGGCTTCCATCATCCTGGAAGGCCTGGGCGGCAAGGACAACATTGCTTCCATCGATAACTGCATCACCCGCCTGCGCCTGGAGGTCAAGGACCGCTACGCAGTGGATGAAAAGAAGATCAAGAGCTCTGGCTGCGCAGGCGTGATCCGCCCGGGCAAGTACAGCGTGCAGGTCGTTATCGGACCCAAGGTCCAGTTTGTTGCTGACGAGTTCAAGAAGCTCTGCAAATAAGAAATGATAAGATCCGCCGTCCAGGCCCACGGGACGGCGGACTTTTCTCGTTTTTTGCTCCCAAGAAAAAACTGCAAAAAGCCCCGGCAGCCATCCTTAAAAAGGAGCTGCCGGGGCTTCTTGCGTGAAAAAAACGGGGCCGCCTTTTTAAAAAGCGGCCCCGGCGGGTTTTGAAAAAATCACATGGTTTCGGGCACGGAAACCTTGAACATGGTCAGCACGTTGGCAATGACCTGCTTTACAGCAAGGCACAGGGCCATGCGGGACTGCTGCACGGCAGGCTCGGCCTCACGGATGCGGCAGGCGTTGTAGAACTTGTGGAAAGCGCCGGCCAGGTCGATCACATAGCGGGTGATGCGGGCGGGATCGTACTTCTGAGAGGACAGAACGATCTCGGCGGGGAAGGCGCTGATGGCACGCACCAGATCCAGCTCGGCAGGCTCGGCGAAGGAAACGCCGGCCCATGCCTGGGCACCCTGATACTCAACGCCATCCTCTGCCAGCTTTTTCAAAATGGAGCAGATGCGGGCGTGGGCGTACTGAACATAGTATACCGGGTTCTCACTGTCTTCCTTAACGGCCAGATCCAGGTCAAAGTCCATCTGGCTGCCTGCCTCACGCAGGTTGAAGAAGAAGCGGGCGGAATCGATGGGCACCTCGTCCAGCAGGTCGGTCAGGGTGATGGCCTTGCCGGTGCGCTTGCTCATAATGACCTGCTGGCCGTCCTTCATCAGCTTGACCAGCTGCATCAGGATCACATCCAGCTTGCTGCCGTCCAGGCCCACCGCATCCATGGCACCCTTCATGCGGGCAACGTGACCGTGGTGGTCAGCACCCCAGATGTCGATGGCACGGTCAAAGCCGCGAACGGCCAGCTTGTTGTAGTGGTAAGCAATGTCGGCCGCAAAATAGGTGGGGATGCCGTTGGCACGCACCAGAACTTCGTCCTTGGCCTCGTTCTCGTCCTTGCGCTTGTTGGCAGTACCGTACTTTTCGCTGTACTGGGCGCTCTTGTACATGATGGCGCCATCCTCAGCCTTGTAGCAGGCACCGGTGGCCAGCAGCTTGTCGATGACAGCCTGGACCGCACCGGACTCATGCAAAACGCTTTCACGGAACCACACGTCATAGGTGATGCGGTACTTGCCCAGGTCCCGCTCAAGGCCTTCCACGTTCTTGGGCAGACCATAGTCGATCAGGGCCTGCTTGCGGACCTCTTCCTCAGAATCCACAAAAACATCGCCATGGATATCGGCAAATTCACGGGCCAGGACCTTGATGTCCTCACCCTGGTAGCCGTCCGCAGGGAACTCGACAGCATCTTCACCCTTGAAGATCTGCAGATAACGGGCAGACAGGCTGCGGCCGAACTTCTGGATCTGGTTGCCGGCATCGTTCACATAGAACTCACGGGTCACGTCATAACCGGCCCAGTCCATCACAGCGGCCAGGCAGTCGCCCAAAGCGCCGCCGCGGGCGTTGCCCAGGTGCATGGGGCCGGTGGGGTTGGCGGAAACGAACTCCACGTTGATCTTTTCGCCCTTGCCGAAATCGGTGCGGCCGAATTCCGGGTTCACGGTAGCGCCGGCCACAACATGAGAGAACCAGGCGGGAGCAAAGAACAGATTGATAAAGCCGGGGCCGGCGATCTCGATCTTGGAGAAAGCGGTATCATCCAGGCTGGGCAGATGGGCCACCAGGGCATCCGCGATCTGGCGGGGGGCCTTGTGGAAGGCACGGGCACCGGCCATGGCCAGGTTGGAGGCCACGTCACCGTTCTTCACGTCAGCGGGGATCTCCACAATGAAGTCGGGCAGCTCGGTTTCGGGCAGGTCGCCGGCCTCCATGGCAGCCTTTGCGGCTGCGGTAAGCAGGGTGCGGGCCTCGTCCAGGGCAGCCTGGCGGGGGTTGTAATTGCGGTAGTTTTCTTTCATTTCGTTCACTTGCCGTTTCTTCCTTTCTATTTGTACATCGGTTTTGATCGGATATGGGGAAAACGGGCACGGGGGCCCGAAAACGCAAAAGACTCAGAGCGCCGGCTCTGCCCGGCGCACCTCGATGTGCACCAGGTTGCGGCTCAAAAGCATCTCACGGTCGGAATCAAGGGTGTAGCTGAAATCCAGCTGGCCGCCTTCCTCGGTGAGGCCGCAGTGGATCTCGTCGGCCGCCACGCCCAGGGTCAGGGCCGCGCCGCTCACATCGTAATGGCACAGATGCCGCACGCCCTTTTCGATGATGAGCTGGCTGGAAGAGGGGCCGAAGCGCATCATGGAGACCCGGTTTTCATTCATGGAGGCCTTCACCGTGGTGGTGCAGCCCGCATAGCCGGTGGCTTCGGTTTCTTTATATACAATATAATAGTTCCCGTTTTTGAAGGTGAAGCTGCCGCGGGTCATCAGCTGGACCGAGTCCTGCTGGCCGTCGTCCAGCTCCATCTTTCCGTCGATTTGAATGAAGTAATCCTCGTTCATAGGTATCCTCGCTGGTTTTGTCAGTAGTTTTCAATGTCGATGCGCTGTGCCGCCGCAACGTGGCCCGGCTGCAGGAAACGGTTCAGGGCACACTCAAAGTTTTCCGGCAGATCGCTCACATAATATTCACTGCGGCCCTTTCGCTTGGGGCTTGCGGCGAGCCCGGCGGCGGCAAGCCTCTTTTCGGCGGCCAGAACGGTTTCCCGGCCCGGGTCGATGAGTGCGGCCGTGCCCTTCATCACCCGGTCAATGATGCCGGAAATGAGGGGGTAATGGGTGCAGCCCAAAATCAGGGTGTCCACCCCGGCATCCCGCAGGGGTGCGAGATATTCCTCTGCCACCGTGCCGGTGACCGGGTCATCGGGGGAAACATAGCCGTTTTCCACAAGCGGCACAAACATCGGGCAGGCGTTGGAGAAGATCTCCAGATCCGGCCGAAGGGCCAAAAGACGCTTGTGGTAGCTTCTGCTCTGGATGGTGGCCGGGGTGCCGATCACGCCGATCCGCCCGTTTCGGGTGGCCTTTACCGCGGCGGCGGCCGCCGCATCCAGCACACCGGTGTAGGGCACCGGAAGCCGGTCGGACCACTCCCGGGGAAGCAGGCTGCTGATGGTGCCGCAGGCGGCGATCAGGAACTTCACATCCTTGGAAAGCAGAAAGCGTACATCCTGCTTTGCGTACTGGATGATGGTTTCCGGGCTGCGGGTGCCGTAAGGGACCCGGCCGGTATCGCCGAAATAGATGATATCCTCGTTTGGAAACAAGGCCTGCATCTGCCGCACGGCGGTCAGCCCGCCCACACCCGAATCGAACACGCCGATGGGCCGGTTATCCATTGTGCGCCTCTGCCCGGTCCAGGGCAAGCCGGATCAGCCGGTCAGCCAGCTCCCGGGGCGGGGTGCCGGCATCTTCCATCAGCTTGGGATACATGCTGATGGCGGTGAAGCCGGGCAGGGTGTTGATCTCATTGATGAGCACGGTGCCGTCCGCTTCTACAAAGAAATCGCAGCGGGAAAGGCCCTGGCAGCCAAGGGCGGTGTAGGCCTTTTCGGCAAAGGCCCGCACTTCCTCCAGCTTTTCGGGGGAAAGCCGGGCGGGGATCACGGTGCGGCTCTGGCCCAGCAGGTATTTGTCCTCGTAGGTGTAGAACTCTTCGCTGGCCAGAATTTCACCGGGCAGGGTGCTTTTGCAGGGGCCGTTGCCGATGACGGCGCATTCCACTTCCTGGCCCTTCACAAAACGCTCGAATACCAGCTTGTCATCTTCCCGCAGCGCAACCTCCACGGCGGTTTTCAGCTGCCGGCGGTTTTCTGCCTTGGAAATGCCCACGCTGCTGCCGGCGTTTGCGGGTTTTACAAAAATCGGGTAGCAGAGCTTCTGCTCCAGCCGGTCGGCCAGGGCATCAAAGGCGGTTTCGCATTCATACCGGTCTGCCCAGTCCCAGGCGCAGCGGGGGACTCCGGCGGCATCCAGAAGGGCGTTTGCCACAGCCTTGTCCATGCACACGGCGCTGGCCAGAACACCGCAGCCCACATAGGGGATGCCGGCCAGCTCAAGCAGGCCCTGCATGGTGCCGTCCTCACCGTTTTTGCCGTGCAGAACCGGAACCGCCGCGTCGATGTGAAGAACTTCAAAAGAGCTGCCGCCCAAAAGCAGCAGGCCGTGATGGCTGCGGTCCGGGCTCAGAACGCAGGGGCGCAGGTTTTCGTCCTGCTCCCAGCTGCCATCGGGCATTTTGCCGGCGGGGCCGGTGTAATAGAACCAGCGGCCATCCCGGGTGATGCCCACACGGTGGATCTCATATTTTTCCGGGTCAAGCGCATCCGCAAAGTTTTTTGCAGAGACCCGGCTCACATCATGTTCACTGGAAACGCCGCCGAACAGCAGCGCGATATCAAGCTTTTTCATTGTTATAACCCTCTTTTTACCTGGCTGAAAGCCCGGTTTCAAAACATTACAGGCACTCAACCCATAAGTATTCTAATAATACCATAAAAATGCGCGGGTGACCAGTGGTTTTCGGCCCCCAAAGCCGGAAAAAGGGCAAAGAAACGAGGCTTTTGAGGCTTTGAGAGAAAATAATTGGTTTTTTACTTGACGGCCGGCCTGAAGGTATGATACAATAAATCTACCTCTTTTGCAGGTCTATTTTTTTGTGCCCAATTTCGGGTGCAGCCTGCAACTGCGAGGGAGGCTAAACAAACCGTTAAATGGAGGTGCCGAAGACAATGAGAGTTAAGATCACTCTGGCCTGCACTGAGTGCAAGCAGCGCAATTACAACACCATGAAGAACAAGAAGAACAGCCCTGATCGTCTTGAGATGAAGAAGTATTGCCGCTTCTGCAAAAAGCATACTGTTCATCGCGAGACAAAGTGAGAAAGGCGGGAGAAGATGGCTGAAGCAAACAGCAAAAAGCCTGGCTTTTTCGCAAAAGTGAAGAACTGGTTCAAAAATGTGGGCAAGTTTTTCCGTGACACCAAAAGTGAGCTGAAAAAGGTCGTATGGCCTACCAAGAAACAGGTGCTTAACAACACCGCCGTTGTACTGGTGGTCGTTGTTATCGCTTCTGTCCTGATCCTGCTGCTGGATATGCTGTTCGGCGGTATCATGCGCGGCATCCTTTCTGTTGCCGCCGGGCTGTAAGCACAGGCTCCTTTATTCTGAGGGAGGTTTTGCAGAATGGCTGAACAGGCAAAATGGTATGTTGTTCATACCTATTCCGGCTACGAAAACAAAGTCGCAACTGACCTTGAGGTCACAGTTGAAAACCGCAACATGACCGACCTTATCCAAAAGGTCAAGGTCCCGGTCGAGCAGGTGCCCGAGCTGAAAAACGGCAAAGAGCGCCTGGTAGAGCACAAGCTCTTCCCCGGTTACGTTATGGTCAAAATGATCATGACCGATGACAGCTGGTACATCGTGCGCAACTGCCGCGGCGTTACAGGTTTTGTGGGGGATTCCTCCAAGCCCTGGCCGCTGTCGGATGCTGAGGTGGAAAAGCTGGGCGTGGAAAGCGATGTGACCGAAACCAGCGATCAGATGACTGTTGACTACGAAGTGGGCGACAATGTTGAAATCACGGCCGGTCCTCTGGAAGGCTTCGTAGGTCTTGTAGAGAAGATCGACCTGAAGGCCCAGAAGGTCTTCGTCAAGGTTTCCATGTTCGGACGGGAAACTCCTGCCGAGCTGGAACTCAATCAGGCTAAACCCCTGTAATCATTCGTGTCCGTGAAGCGGACAAAAAACCAATGGTAAGAGCCGCGCTGCAGCGGTTTTTATAGGGCGGCGGACGTCGCTGCCCGTGGGAGGGCCGCATTTTGGGCGGCCCGCTAGCTTACCACAAATTTTGGAGGTGCATTATAATGGCGCAGAAAGTAACTGGTTACATTAAACTGCAGATCCCCGCCGGCAAGGCGACCCCGGCTCCCCCTGTTGGTCCTGCGCTGGGCCAGCATGGCGTGAACATCATGGCGTTCACCAAGGAATTCAACGAGCGCACTCAGAAGGACATCGGCTATGTGATCCCTGTTGTGATCACCGTTTACGCTGACCGTTCCTTCAGCTTCATCACCAAGACTCCTCCGGCCCCTGTGCTGATCAAGAAGGCTTGCGGCATCAACAGCGGTTCCGGCGTTCCCAACAAGACCAAGGTGGCTACCATCACCAAGGCTCAGCTGGAAGAGATTGCCAAGACCAAAATGCCCGACCTGAACGCTGCGACCCTCGAGACCGCAGTCAGCATGATCGCAGGTACCTGCCGCAGCATGGGTGTCACCGTTACTGAGTGATCCGCTGCTCTGAATTCGTGGGAGGAAAACATCCGATATACCACACAGGAGGAAATGAGTAATGAAACACGGTAAGCACTACGTTGACAGCGCTAAGCTGATCGACCGTTCCAAGCTGTATGACAGCGATGAGGCTCTGAACATCTGCTGCCAGACCGCTAAGGCTAAGTTTGACGAGACCGTCGAGCTGCACGTCCGTCTGGGCGTTGACAGCCGTCACGCTGACCAGCAGGTCCGCGGCGCTGTTGTTCTGCCCCACGGCACCGGCAAGGACGTTCGCGTTGTTGCGATCTGCAAGGGCGACGCTGCCAAGGCTGCTGAGGAAGCTGGCGCAATGATGGTTGGCGACGCTGACCTGATCGCAAAGATCCAGAACGAAGGCTTCGTTGACTTCGACGTTCTGGTCACCACCCCGGACATGATGGGCCAGGTTGGCCGTCTGGGTAAGATCCTCGGACCCCGCGGCCTGATGCCCAACCCCAAGGCCGGCACTGTTACCCCCGATATCGGCCGTGCCGTTACCGAGGCTAAGGCTGGTAAGATCGAGTACCGCCTGGACAAGCAGAACATCATCCATGTTCCCGTGGGCAAGGCAAGCTTTGGCCCCGAGAAGCTGGCTGAGAACCTGAAGGTTGTTATGGAAGCAATCGTTAAGGCAAAGCCCGCCGCTGCTAAGGGCCAGTACATCAAGAGCGCCACTGTGGCTACCACCATGGGCCCCGGCGTGAAGATGAGCAGCTCCAAGTACGGCGTATAAAAAAACGCTTGACAAACCCGTTTTGTAGCGGTATAATATTGTTGCTGTTTTTAAGACAGCAGGTGCTCATTGCAGCATAAGGACAATTGTCCGCCTGCCGAGAAACGGGTTTCATGCAAGACTTTATGTAGCTTTGCGCCCCTTTCCGGCCATTCGGCGGGAGAGGGGCTTTTTGCTGCGAAATAGAGAAACTTATATAGAGTCGAAACGAGGTGAAACCAAATGCCCAGTGAGAAAATTCTGACCCAGAAGCAGGCCTATGTTGCCGAGCTGAAGGAAAAGCTTGCTAACTCCGTTGCGGGCGTGGTGGTTGACTACAAGGGTATCAATGTGGCCGACGACACCAAGCTGCGTAAGGAGCTGCGTGAGGCCGGCGTTGAGTATTTTGTTGTAAAGAACACCATGCTCCGCCTCGCGATCAACGGCACCGAACTGGACGGCATGACTGATGCCCTGGAAGGCACCACTGCTATTGCTGTTGCCAGCGAAGACCGCATCGCTGCTTCCCGTATCCTGTGCAAGTTCGCTGACGAGTCCAAGGGCAAGTTCAGCGTAAAGACCGGTTATATGGACGGCAAGGTCATGAACAAGGCCGAGATCGAAGCGATCGCAAAGCTGCCCGGTCTGGAAGGTATGCTTTCCATGTTTGCAGGCGCACTCACCAGCACCCTCAGCGGTCTGGCTGTTGCTATGCAGGCTTTCGTGGACAAGAGCGCAGAAGAGCCCGCTGCCTGATCGCAGACGCGGCATAATAAACAGGGTCCCGGCAAAAGCCGCGTGATCCCAACAAAACACAATAATTACATTGGAGGTAAATACAATGGCTTCTGAGAAAATCACTGCTATCATTGACGCTGTTAAAGAGCTGTCTGTTCTGGAGCTGAAAGAGCTCATCGATACCTACTGCGAGGAGTTCGGCGTTTCTGCTGTTGCTGCTGCTGCTCCCGCTGCTGGCGGCGCTGCTGCCCCCGCTGCTGAAGAGAAGACCGAGTTCGACGTTGTTCTGGCTGAGGCTGGCGCAAGCAAGATGAACGTTATCAAGCTGGTGAAGGAGATCACCGGTCTGGGTCTGAAGGAAGCTAAGGCTATGGTCGACGGCGCTCCCAAGACCATCAAGGAAGCTGCTTCCAAGGCTGACGCTGAGGACATCAAGAAGAAGCTGGAAGAGGCTGGCGCTAAGGTTGAGCTGAAGTAAGTTTCTCACCTTGTGTTAACAAGATCTTGAGCACTGAGAAGGCCGCTGCCCGTTTGGGCGGCGGCCTTTTTGCATAAAAAACCAGGCATCTGCCATCCCAAAAAGGAAGGACAGATGCCTGGTTTTTTATATTCCAAAAAAGCAAGCGGCCGCAAAACAAGGGGCAGCTTTCCGTCAGGCTTTGGGCAAAGCGGGGAAAGCAGGGCCGCCCGGCCAAGAAGCTTTCGAAAAGCGAACCGAGATGGCGGTGCCTTTTCCGGGAGTGCTTTGCAGGTCGATGACAGCATTGTGAAGCTTTGCCGAATGCTTTACGATGGAAAGCCCAAGCCCTGTGCCGCCGATCTCCTTCGAGTGGCTTTTATCCACCCGGTAAAACCGCTCAAAAATACGCTCTGTGTGTTCCGGGGGAATTCCGATGCCGGTGTCTGCAACGGTGAGGCAAACGGTTTGGGCCTCTTCTTTGACCGTTACCGTTACACTGCCGCCCGGACGGTTGTATTTGATGGCGTTGTCGCACAGGTTATAAACAATGCCCTGCAAAAGCTGTGGAATACCGGTGAGAACAGCGGGGCTGCCCTCCAGATGAAGCTCCACCCTGCAGGTGTTGGCCGAAGGCTCCAGGCTCTTTACCGTTTCCCGGGCAATGCCGTAAAGGTCCACTGCTTCCGGTTTCATGTCCTGAGCGCCCTCGTCCAGATGTGAAAGCCGGATGATGTCCTCCACAAGGCGGATCATCCGCTGGGCCTCGGTGTAGATCTGGGAGGAAAATTTCGGCAGATCCTGCTGGCGGACCATGCCGTTTGCCATCAGCTCAGCACAGCCGGAAATGGTGTGCAGAGGCGTTTTCAGCTCGTGGGATACATTGGCCGTGAACTCCCGGCGCATCTGCTCTGCTTTTTCTTTTTCGGTCACATCCAGCAAAAGAAGCGCCATGCCGGAAATTTTGCCGTCCGATAAAATAGGGCTTGCATCCAGCTGGTAGGTCCCGCCGCACAGCGAAAGGATTTTTTCGCTGTGCACCCCGCTTTCGGCCCGGCAAAGAAGCTGCTGCAGCTCCGGGCTGCGATTCACCGACTGCATGAATTCCCCCACACAGGCAGCATCGGTGCCCAAAAGGCGCTGGGCCGCCGGGTTGATGCTGAGAATGACCTGCCTGCTGTTCATAAGAACGATGCCTTCGGCCATGCCGGTGGTCACGGCTTCAAATTCTTGCTGCTTTTGGAAAAGCTCGCTGGTCTGCCGGCGGATCTGCTGCTGCTGAACGCTGAGCCGGCGCAGCAGGGGCGAAAGTTCATCATAGCCTTCACTGCTGAGCGGATGATCCAGATCCAGTTGGTTGAGCGGGCGCACGATGTTTTTGGAAAGGCGGGAAGCCAGCACCAGTGACAATACCACGGCAACGGCAAAAATCAGGCAGATCGGCCCGGTCATGCCCAAAAACAGGGTGAACGGAGTGCTTTGGGCAACCGAAAGCCGAATCACGGTGCCATCGGGCAGATGCTGTGCGCAGTAAAGCGAGCGTTCCAGAAGGGTGCGCGAATAGCGGGTGCTTTGGCCGAGGCCATCCGCCAGAGCTTCTTTCACCTCTTCCCGCTCCAGATGGTTTTCCATTTCGGAAAGGTCGGACCGGCTGTCGAACAAAACGGTGCCGTCCGCATCGATCCAGGTGATGCGGTAGCTGTCTGGGGAAAGGCCTTCGAAATAGGCAGAGCCCTCATGGGCGACCCCCTGAGCGGCAAGGGACGTCTGCATTTTGAGCTGGGAGAACTGGACCCCGGAAAAATAGTTGTAAAGGACCCCCATAAAAAGGGTGATGGAAGCAATGAAAACGCAGATGGCCGCAAGGCAGATGGAGCGGAAAATGCGCTTTGTCATAATGCGGCCTCCAGACGGTAGCCAACGCCCCGGACTGTTTTGATGCAGTCACCGCAGGAGCCGAGCTTGGTGCGCAGTGTGCCGATGTGCACGTCCACGGTCCGGCTTTCGCCCAGATAGTCGATTCCCCATACGGCCTGCAAAAGCTGGTCCCGGGTAAAGACCCGGCCGGGATTTTCCATAAAGAGCTTCAAAAGCTCAAATTCCTTTAAGGTCAGGTCGATCCGCACACCGTTTGCGGTGACTGTGTGCTCCTCGGCATTTAAAATCAGCCGGCCCGCCTGCAGGATGGAGGAAACATACTTTGGCTCTGCCCGACGCAGAACAGCCTTTACACGGGAGATCATCTCCATCATGCCGAAAGGCTTTGCCAGGTAGTCGTCGGCCCCAAGATCCAGGCCGATCACCTTGTCGTATTCGGTGCCCTTGGCCGTGGCCAGGATCACCGGAATGCCGGCGGCAAGGGAGCTTGCGCGAAGCCTTTTTAAAATGGAAAGGCCGTCTTCGCCGGGCAGCATGATGTCCAAAAGAATCAGCCGGGGCCTTTGGGATGCCAAAGCATCCCAAAAGGCGGCGCCGTCCGCAAAGCCTTTTGCCTCAAAACCGGCGGCATTCAGGGTGTAAAGCATCAGATCCCGAATGCCGCTGTCATCTTCCACGCAGTAAATCATTTCGTTTCCCCCATTCCATGCCGGTGTTTGGCGGTTTGAAAAATCACGCTTTGCATCCATTTGAAAAACGGATGCAAAGCAGTCCTTTTAAAGTGTATTATACTGTGTTGGGAAGGTTTTCTCAACTGGAACAGCCGGAATTTCACTTCTGTTCATATTCCGGCCGCGGGGGCGTTTCATCGGCATGATGGCCGGAGATGGAAAAAAGCACCCATTCCGCAATGTTGGTGGCATGGTCACCAATGCGTTCAAAGTATTTGGCGATCATCAAAAGATCCAGTGCGTATTCGCCGTCCTCCGGGTTCTGTGCGATCACCTCGATCAGAGCTTTTTTGATTTGATTGAAATCTTCATCCACAGCATCATCCGAGTCGATCACCGCCTGCGCCAGCAAAGGATCCTTCTTCACATAGGCATCCACACTGCAGGTCACCATTTTGCTGGTGGCTGCGGCCATTTCGTGGATCTGCGAATGGGCGGGGATGGGGCGGCCGTCCAAAAACAAAATGATTTCCGCAATGTCCTCGGCCTGATCGCCGATGCGCTCCATATCGGTGATCATTTTCAGTGCGGCCGAGATCTGGCGCAGATCCCGGGCCACCGGCTGCTGCTGCAAAAGCAGCTTCAGGCAGAGGGCTTCGATGTCCCGCTCGGTCTGGTCGATCTCCCGGTCCAGCGCAGAAACCTCCTTGGCCGGCTTTTTATCGTTGTCGGAAAGGGCCCGGGCAATCAGCGCAATGGCCTGTTCGCACAAGGCCCCCATGCCGGTCAGCTCCTGATTCAAAAGGGCCAGCTGCTCATCAAAATGGCTTCTCATTATCCAAACCTCCCTGTAATGTAATCTTCGCAGCGCTTGTCCTGGGGCTGCGAGAACAGTTGTTCGGTGCCGCTGTATTCCACAAGCTCTCCCAGCAGGAAAAATGCGGTCCGATCGGAGATCCGCAGGGCCTGCTGCATGTTGTGCGTTACAATGATGATGGTGTATTTTTCCTTAAGCTGCATGGCAAGCTCCTCGATCTTGGAGGTGGAAATGGGGTCCAGGGCGCTGGTGGGTTCATCCATCAGCAGCACCCGGGGCTGGACGGCAAGGGCCCGGGCGATGCACAGCCGCTGCTGCTGGCCGCCCGAAAGGCCCAGAGCGTTCTTTTTCAGCCGGTCCTTCACTTCGTCCCAGATGGCCGCATCCCGCAGCGAGCGCTCCACGATTTCATCCAGCTTTACCCGGCTGGTAATGCCGTGGGTGCGGGGGCCGTAGGCCACATTGTCGTAGATGCTCATGGGAAAGGGGTTGGGCTTTTGAAAAACCATGCCCACCTCTTTGCGAAGCAGGTTCACATCCACCGACGGCGCAAAAATATCGCGGCCGTCATAAAGGACCCTGCCGGAAATTTTCACATCCGGGATAAGGTCGTTCATGCGGTTCAGGGTCTTTAAAAAGGTGGATTTCCCGCAGCCGGAAGGGCCGATCAGGGCGGTGATGCTTTTTTCGGGGATATCCATGCAGATGTTGTGAAGCGCCTGGGAGCTTTTGTACCAAAGGCTGAGGTCCTGTATCGAAAAAATGCAGCGGTTCATAAACTTCTCCTTTTTTGAAACAGCCGGCCCACAAAGGCAGCCAGCAGGTTGAGAAACAGGGTCAAGATCATCAAAATGGCGGCAATGGCAAAGGCAGTGCCGAATTCGCCCTGTTCCTTTGCGTAAACATACAGGGCAACCGTTAAAGAGGCCCCCGCGCTGCCAAGGCCATCCCAAAAGCCGTTCATGGCATGGGCAAAGCCTGCGGTGAAAAGAAGGGCAGCCGATTCGCCCAAAATGCGCCCGATGGAGAGGATGCACCCGGTCACAATGCCGTCGATGCAGCCAGGCAGCACCACCGTGCGGATGACCCGCCATTTTCCGGCACCCAGGCCAAAGGCCCCTTCCCGATAGCTTTGGGGAACGGTTTTCAGGCTTTCCTGAGTGGTTCGCAGAATGGTGGGCAGGTTCATGATCACCAAGGTCAGTGCGCCGGCAAGAAGGGAGGTCTGCAGGTTGAGGAACTGGCAGAAAAACAGCATGCCCACCAGGCCGTAAATGATGGAAGGAATGCCCGAAAGGGTTTCGGCGGCATATTCAATGGCCGAAACCAGGCGCTTGTTCTGGGCATATTCGGTCAGGTAAACGGCGGCTCCCGCCCCCAAAGGGATCACGATGACCAATGAGGCCAATATCAGATAAACCGTGTTCAGGATATCCGGCAGGATGCCGATGCGCCCGGAAAGATAACTGGGGCTTGTGGAAAGCAGCTCCCAGGTGATGTTCGGAAGCCCTTGGATGAGCACATACCCTGCAAGAAACAGAACCAGTGCACAGGTGAAAAGGGCAGACAAAATCATCAGCGTGTTCATGATGCCGATGAAAACTTTTCGTTTGGTCTTGATGTGATTTTCAGCCATGGTCATTCCTCCCGGCTGTGCTTCAAAAAGAAGTTGAGCACAGCATTGATCAGCGTGATAAACAGGAACAATACCAGCGCAATGGAGAACAGGGCCTGCTGCTGAAGTCCGCTGGAATAGGACATTTCGCTGGCAACGGCGGTTGTGAGAAAGCGCACGCTCTGAAAAAGCGAAGGCATATTCGGTGCATTGCCGGAAACCATCATAACGGCCATTGCCTCGCCGATGGCACGGCCCACCCCCAGCACCACTGCTGCGGCGATGCCGCTTTTTGCCGCCGGGACCGATACCCGGAAATAGGTTTCGGTGGGGGTGGCCCCAAGTGCGAGGGATGCATCCTCATATTCCTTGGGAACCGCTTCCAGTGCGGTGATGGAAACGCTGATGATGGAGGGCAGGATCATGATGCCCAGAACAACGATGGCGGCCAGCAGGCTGGCCCCGTCGGGAAGGCGGAACACCCTGCGGATGGCCGGAACCAGAACCATCATGCCCACCAGGCCGTACACGACCGAGGGGATGCCGGCCAAAAGGCTCACAGCGGCGGATACCGCCTTTTTAACGGGGCCGGGGGCCAGCTTTGCCAGGTAGACCGCACTCAAAAAGCCGATGGGAACCCCCAGCAGGATGGCGCCGGCGGTGCCGTATACGCTGGTGAGGATAAACGGCAGGATGCCGAAAGAAGGCTGTTGGGCGGTGGAAGCCCAGGTATCGCCCAGCAAAAATGAGAACAGACCGATTTCACGGATGGCCGGAATGCCGGCAAAAATCAGATACAGTGTGATCAGAAGGACACAGCCCACCGTGACAAGGCCCAGCAAAAGAAAAATACCGTGAACAAAGGTTTCAAAAAACTGCTTTTTATGCTTCATCCTAAAATTTCCTTTCCCGCATAACCCGGAAAAAGCCGGCGGCTTTATGAGGAAAACCACCGGCTTCCGGTTGTTTAGTTTGCCGAAACTGCGCCGGCGCTGGCAATCAGCGGGGCCGCATCCTGGGAAAGCGCAAAGTCAAAGAATTTTTTCGCAGCGGGGGAAAGGGCCGTGTCGGTTTTGGTGATGAGCATGAACGGGCGCTGCACCGCATAGCTGCCGTCTTTTACCGAGTCCTGAGTGGGAGCCACACCGGACACCGAAAGCACTTTCACGCTGTCCTTTACCGATGCAAGGGAAGCATAGCCGATGGCGTTGGGGTTGCCGGAAACGGTGGTGATCACATCGCCGGTGGAGGTGAGCTCCTGGCGGTATTTGCAGGCTTCGGCGGTGCCGGTGATGGCTTCAAAACCGTCCCGTGTGCCGCTGCCGGCTTCACGGCCGATCAAAACGATCTCGCCGTCGGTGCCGCCCACATCGCTCCAGTTTGTGATTTTGCCGGTATAGATGTCGGCAATTTCTTCAAGGCTCAGGTCAAAAACCGGGTTGTCCGGGTGAACGATGATGGCAATTCCGTCATAGGCAAGGGCCGTTTCGGTAAGGCCCGAGGCGATTTCTTCCTCCTTGAGGGCCCGGCTGGAAAGGCCGATGTCGCAGCGGCCCTCCCGAACGGCCTTGATGCCGGAGCCGGAGCCGGTGGGATTGTATGTAAAGGTCACACCGCTGTTTTCCTGTTCAAAGGCTTCGCCCAGGGTGCCGATGACCTTTTCCATCGAGGTGGAACCGTCGGTGGCAACCGCCGAGGTGCCGCCGCCGGCACAGCCCGCAAAGCAGGCTGCGGCAAGGGCCGCAGTAAGGGCAAAAACAGCTGCTTTTTTTACAGAATTCATTTTGAAGTCCTCCTTTTTCAAATGGAAGTTTTATTGTGATTTTTGGTTACAGGTATAGGATACACGGGCAAGGTCAAATCTGTTATCAAAGAATTGTAAAATCCATGTAAAGCAAAACCGGCGCCTGGCTTTGCGGCCGGCACCGGTTCCAAAAATTAAAACAGCGGGTGTCTGTGCGGGTGTGGGGCTTTCTGCGCATAGGAAAAACAGAAAAACAGCGGGATGCACAGAAGAAACCACAAAAAGGAGTAAAACGGGCAGATCTGCCCCAGAAGATTGCCCCAGCAGGCCGAATAATCCCAAACGGCCAGGTGAAGCCAGCGGTTGAACACCAGCCCAAAGCTGAACTCAACGGTGGTGATGAGAGCGGCTCCCGCAGCGCACCGCATCAGCAGCGGCCAGCCGGAAAGCCTCTGGTTCAGTGCATACAGGCAGAGCATGCAGATGCCGCCTGCCAGCAGCATGGTCCAGTGGGTGTGCCCCCGGTAAAGAAGCTCGAGCCCCCCATAGCCAAGGGCTCCGACACAGAACAATGATACTTTTTCCAACATAAAAACATCCCCCTGGCAGCTAGTGTGCCCGGGGGATGAATATTTTATGAATGAAAAATCAGCTGTTTTCGCGGGTGACCTCTTCCAGCAGCTGGCGCCGGCAGGTCCAGAGTTTTTCCGAAAGGTCCACATAATACCGGTGGGGATACTCAAAGCGGCGCATTTCCTCCCACAGGCCGTCGATCTGCTGTTTGCAGAAATCCCGGATCTGGGTGGCGGAGGGCCGTTCATAAACCAGCCTGCCGTTTTCGTAAATGGGGGTGGTGATGCACTTTGCGGTGCAGTTCTGGTAGACCCGCTGCTTCCAGGTTTGCAGGGGATCAAACAGGGTCAGGCCTTTTTCCGCATCCACTTCCTCATCAAAAATGGTCACATAATCGGCCATGGCCTTGCCGGTGTATTTGTCGTAGATGCGCCACACCTTCTTCAAAAGGGGGGTGGTGAGCTTTTCGGTGCTCTCGCTCACCTTGATTTTGGGAATGTAGCTGCCGTCGGCCGCTTTCACGGCAGCCAGCTTGTACACCCCGCCGAACACAGGGTCGCTTTTTGCGGTGATCAGGTTTTCGCCGATGCCGAAGCTTTCCACAGCGGCACCCTGCAGGATCAGATCCCGCACGATGTATTCATCCAGGCTGTTGGAGGCACAGACCTTGCAGTCCGGGTAGCCGGCCTCGTCCAGCATTTTGCGGGCCTTTTTGGAAAGATAGGCAATATCGCCCGAGTCGATGCGAACGCCCAGCGGGCGCTTGCCCAGGGGCTTGAGCACCTCATCGAATACCCGGATGGCGTTGGGGATGCCGCTTTTGGTCACATTGTATGTATCCACCAGCAGCAGGCAGTTGTCCGGGTAGAGCTCGGCGTATTTGCGGAAGGCATCATATTCGGAGGGGAACATCTGCACCCAGCTGTGTGCCATGGTGCCGCTGGCCGGGATGCCGAAATCACGGGCAGCCATCACGCAGCTGGTGGAGCTGCAGCCCGCAATGTAGGCGGCACGGGCACCGTAAACGGCGGCATCGTACCCCTGGGCCCGGCGGGCGCCGAATTCCATGACCGGGCGGCCCTGGGCGCTGCGCACGATGCGGTTCGCCTTGGTGGCGATCAGGCACTGATGGTTGAAGGTGACCAGCAGAAGGGTCTCCAGCAGCTGGCACTCAATGGCGGGGCCCTCCACCGTTACGATGGGCTCCTGCGGGAAGATGGGGGTGCCTTCCGGGATGGCCCAGATGTTGCAGTGCAGCCGGAAATTGGAAAGATACTCAAGAAAGCGTTCGTTGAAAGCCCCGGTGCCCCGCAAAAAGGAAATGTCCTCCTCGGTGAAGGAGAGGTTTTCCAGCGCGTTGATGAAGGTGTCAAGGCCCGCCATGATGGCAAAGCCGCCGCCATCCGGAATGCGGCGGAAGAACATATCAAAGACACTGATCTGGTCTTCGTAGCCCTCTTCCAGATAGCCGGCAGCCATGGTCAGCTCATAAAAGTCCATGATTGTGGTCAGATTGCGTTTTGCGTCCAGCATAAGCGATTTTCCTTTCTTGTATGGAAAGTTTCAAAAGAAATCAATACAGATCCCGATGGATTTTGTTTTTGTTCTTTTTCCGTTTGCTGAGCCAGTACAGGTACAGCATAAAATAAAGAACCACGGCAATGGCCGAAAGGACCAGCACCACCTTGAAATAGAGGCTCTGGAAGAATTCGCCGATCTTGGAGAAGGTGTACAGGATCTCGCTGCGCTCCATGTCCCGCTCGGCGATCAGATCGACCGTGCCGATCACTTCGCCGGAAAGGGACACCGACACGGTGCCCACCACATCCCCGGCCTTGATGGGGGCCGCCACAGATTCCGGCAGGTGGAAGGTCTTTTGGGTGATGGTTTCATCGGTGCCCAAAGGCAGGATGCTGTAAAGGTCCTCCTTGGGCCAAAGCATCAGGGTGTCGCCGTCGGTGGAGTATTTCACCTTCACTTCGGTAATGGCATCGTCGGCTTTGAGGGCGGGCTGGATGGCAAAGTTTTCGAACACCCAGTCCATCAAAAGGCCGGTTTCGTAAAGCGCCGAGGATTTGTTCGGGTACCCATAGGGGAAACAGCTCTTGGGGCTGTTGAGCACCACCGAAATATAGGTTTCGCCGCCTTCGCCGCCGGTGTGCCAGCCGGCAAAGTTCTGCCAGTCCTCCAGGCTGCCGGTCTTGCCGCCCTTGGTGTATTTTCGGTAAAGCTCGGCGCCGCGGCCGGTGTCGATCATCATATTGGTGGTGAAGACATTGTAAATAAGGCCCCTTGAGGTATAGCGAGGCAGATCGCCCATGAAGTATTTGATGGTGCCGCACGCTTCCCGGAACACATCAAAGCTCATGGCATGGCGCAAGATCAGATACATATCCCGGGCGGTGGTCATGTTGCCCGGGTCCAGGCCGCAGGCATCGGTGAAAACGGTGTCCTTGCAGCCCAGCTGCTTTGCGCGGGCGTTCATCATATAGATAAACGCCTGCTGGTTGCCGTTGCCCAGATATTTGCCCACAGCCATGGCAGCCTCGTTGGCCGAGGGCAGCATCATGGCATACAGCATGTTGCGCAGGGTGTGCTCTTCCCCGGGCAGGATATCGGCATTGGAGGCATTGCCGCCGCTGAGCACCCACAAATAGTCCTGGATGGAGCGGTCGGGAGCGATCTTAATGGTGTCCAGCTCGTCGCCATGGGCTTCCAAAAGCATGATGGCCGTCATCACCTTGGTCAGGCTGGCGGCTTTCACCGGCTGTTCGCTGTTTTTTTCGTAAACGATGATGTTGCTGTCGGTATTCACGATATAAGCGCAGGGTGCGGCAATTTCAAAGGGCGGCTCAAAGCCCACGGCACCGGCGGGAACCGCCAGCAGGGCCGATAAAATGAGCAGGCAGAAAAGACAGGACAGGAATTTTTTCATGTGGACATTTCCCTCTAAAAGCGATAAAATAAAGAAACGGACCAGCCCCAAACGGGCAGGCACGAACACTTCAGGACCCTAAGGGTTATCTTATATTATACCAGCTTTTCAGGGCTTTATAAAGTGTTTTCTGGAAGGAAAGCGAGGCAGCACAATGGTTTATGTAACCGGAGATATCCACGGTGAGATCGAGCGGTTTCAGGAAAAAGCAGTCAAACGGCTGAAAAAACGGGACACCCTGATCGTTTTGGGGGATTTTGGCTTTTTGTGGAACGGCGAAAAGGCCGAGCGCAAAAATTTGAAATGGCTCACCAAGCGCCGCTACCAGCTTTTGTTCATTGATGGCTGCCATGAAAACTTCGATATGCTCAAAGAATACCCGGTGGTGGAATATAAGGGCGGCAGGGCCCGGCATCTGGGCGGCAATCTTTATTACATCCTGCGGGGCAGCATTTTGGACATCGACGGGCTGAAGCTTCTGTGCTTTGGCGGAGCCGAAAGCTGGGACAAGGAAGACCGGGAAGAGGGCGTGAACTGGTGGCGCTCGGAGCTGCCCACCTCCGACGAGCTGGAATACTGCTCAAGCAATCTGCGCAGCGTGCAGGGGAATGTGGATTATATCCTCACCCATGATGCACCCCAGCAGATTTTGGAGTTCACCCAGCTGATGCAGGGCCAGCCCAACTGGCTTCACAATTTCTTCGATCAGATCCGGCAGAAGGCACACTACAAAAAGTGGCTGTTCGGCCGCTACCACAAGGATCTGGTCCTTTCCACAAAGGCGCAGGCCGTCTTTTTGGATGTGGTGCCCCTTGAGTGAATTTTATAAAAATCGAAAAAGCACCCTGTTTGCATCAGCCAAACAGGGTGCTTTTTGTGGATGTTTAGTATAAAAATGATTTTGTATAACTATTCGTATATAAATCTGCCCGGAAATCAATATACCAGCTTCAGCCGGTCATGCTGAACCTGGACGGTCACCTCCGAAACCTCTCCGCCAAATTCACCGTCCAGCGACCAGGCGGTGGGTTTGGGAAAGCGCACGGTTACCCGGTCGGTGTGAAGCAGCTGCACTTGGGGGTTTTGGAAATCCCGGGCCAAAAGCTTTGCGGCGATCGTGTTTGCTTCCATCATGTTGCTGGGGGCCTTTATGAGAAGAACTTCAAATTTGCCGTCGTCCAGGCTGGCATCCACCCCCCGGTCCAGCGGGATGCCGCCGATGTAGGTGGTGTTGGAAATGGAGCAGAAAAGGAAGTCCTCCTCAAAAACCTGGCCGTTTGCTTCCACACGGGCGGGGTATTTCTGGCCCAGCGGCAGCTGACGGATGCCCTCAATGATATAGGCGAGATGGCCCATGGCGTTTTTCATTTCCTGGGGGGTTTCATAGGAAACCGCCGAGAACGCGCCGAAGGCGGCCACATAGCAGAAGGTCTCGCCGGAAAAATCCCCCACGTCGATGGGGTGCGGGGTGCCGTTCAGAATAAGGTCGCAGGCGGCCTCCGGCTCCTTGGCCAGGTTCAGCGAGGAGGCAAAATCGTTGGTGCTGCCGCTGGGGATGTAGCCAAGATCCGGGGCGTTTTCCATCTGCATCAGCCCGTTCATGGTGTGGTGCAGGGTGCCGTCCCCTCCGCAGCACACAACCAGATCGTAGCGGGTGCCGGCGGTTTCACGCAGGATGCTTTCCGCATCCATGCCTTCCAGAATGGGATAAACGGTGGGCTCCCAGCCCGCTTTGCAGAATTTCTGGAAAAAGATATCCAGGCTGCGGGCGATCTGGGCCCGGCCGGAGCGGGGGTTGTAAAGCAGCAAAAGCTTTTTTCGGTTTGACATGGCGAAAGCCTCCCTTCGGGACTTGTAAAAAGATTAAAAAGATCAGTTGAGTGCTGTGCGGCTGAACAGCCGGTTTACCTGATCAGCCAAAGCAGCATGCTCCGGCGCTTTCAGGGCAGGGTCCCGGCTCAAAAGCTGCCGGGCGCTGGTCTGGGCAGCCTCCAGGGTGCGTGTGTCGGCCGAGAGATCGGCCAGCCGCAGGGTGGGCAGGCCGTGCTGGCGGTTCCCGAAAAAATCGCCGGGGCCGCGGTTTTCCAGGTCGTATTTGGCAATTTCAAAGCCGTCCTGGGTGTGGCACAGAAAGCGGAGCCGGTCTGCGGTGGCTTCACCGGAATGATCGCTGACCAGAAAGCACCAGCTTTCGGACGCACCCCGGCCCACCCGGCCCCGCAGCTGATGCAGAGCCGAAAGGCCGTAGCGCTCGGCATTTTCGATCACCATAACGGTGGCGTTGGGAACGTCCACGCCAACCTCGATCACCGTGGTGGAAACCAGCGCATCCAGCTCGCCGGCTTTGAATGCGGACATGACCGCTTCCTTTTCGGCCGGGCGCAGCTTGCCGTGCATCAGGCCCACCCGGCGGCCGGGCAGAAGGGCCTGGGCCACATCGGTGTAATAGCGCTTCACCGACTGCAGCGCATCGGGCCCGTCGTTTTCGCCGTCCTCCACACGGGGGCAGACGATGTATACCTGATGACCCGCTTCGATTTCGGAATTCAAAAAGCCGTACATGGCCCGGCGTTTGTCGCCGTTCACGGCCCGGGTCTTTACCGGCTGGCGGCCGGGGGGCAGTTCGTCCAGAATGGAGATATCCAGATCCCCGTAAAGCAGAAGCCCCAGCGTTCGGGGAATGGGGGTTGCGCTCATGACCAGAACATGGGGTTTGTCGGCCTTGTCGGCCAGAAGGCCCCGCTGGCGCACCCCGAACCGGTGCTGTTCGTCCACGATCACAAGCCCCAGCCGGGAAAACTCCACCTGCTGGCCGATCACCGCATGGGTGCCCACTACCAGGTCCGCTTCGCCGCTTGCGATGGCGCCCAGGGCCGCCCGGCGGGGGGCCGCCTTCATCCCGCCGGAAAGCAGGGCCACGGTGATGCCAAAGGGGGCCAAAAGGTCCTGCAAAGTGGCGGCATGCTGGCGGGCCAGCACCTCGGTGGGGGCCATCAGGGCGGTTTGCCAGCCGTTCTGGTGGGCCATGTAAGCGGCGGCCGCCGCAACCAGCGTTTTGCCGCTGCCCACATCGCCCTGCAAAAGCCGGTTCATGGGAGAGGGGCCCTGCATATCGCCGCAGATCTCTCCGCTTGCCCGCCGCTGGGCGCCGGTGGGCGAAAAGGGCAGCGCATTCCAGAAGGGCTCCAGATCCACCGGGCGCATGGGTGCCCCGGTGCGGGCCATATCCCGGCCCCGCAGCAGCAAAAGGCCCAGCTGAAGGGTGAACAGTTCCTCAAAAACCAGCCGGCGGCGGGCGCTGTCGGCCTGCTGGAGGCTTTTGGGCCGGTGGATGTTCTGGATGGCCGTCCATTTGTCCGGCATTTTGTACCGCTCAAGAAGCTCTTTGGGCAGCGGCTCCGGCATCGGGTCGGCGGCTTCCAAAGCGCTTGCCATAAAGCGGGAGATCTGCCCGGAGCCAAGGCCCTCGGTTTGCGGGTAGACCGCTGCCATGGGCGAAAATTCCACCTGCTTTACGGTGCGCACGATGGGGTTGGTCATTTCCCGGCGGGTGAGGGTGCCGTGCACCCGGCCTTCAAAAAAGTAGCTTTCGCCCACCCGCAGGCTGTCGGCCGCAAAATGGGTGTTGAACCAGGTCAGGTGAAGGGGGGCCGAGTCATCGGCGGCCAGCGCCTGGATCATGGTGCGCCCGCCAGGCAGGCGCACCGCACTGCCCTTGGAGCACACCTCGGCAAAAATCACCGTGTCCGCATCAAAGGGGGCACTGGCTGCCGGGCAGGGGCTGGTGTAATCCACATAGCGGCGGGGGTACAGCTCCAAAAGGTCCGAAAGGGTGGCAACACCCAGCCGGGCCAGCTTTTCGGCGGTTTTGGGGCCGACCCCTTTCACATATTGGACCGGCGTATCCGGCTTCATGGCACTCGCCTCCCCTGCGGTTTTGTTTATAAAGCATTATAGCATAAAACCCCGTTTGTCAAAAGCGAAAAGGTGCACATCAAAAGAAAAAGGCAAAGGGAAAAACCCTCTGCCTCAGCTTGCAGATAAACCCCGATTCGGAAATACGGATGAAATAAAATACGTTCTCATTCACGGGCATGTACCGGGAATGAGAACACCCTGACAGAAAAAAGGCCCTGTTTTGTGTGCGCAGTGCGCAAAACAGGGCCTTTTTTCGCTGGAAAGGAGTACTGAGGGAAACCGGGAAGCATCTTTTGCGCTGTGCGCAAAATGTGCGCCCGGTGTCCTTCAGAGGCTGTCGAACTTTTTCGACAGCCTGAGGCAGAGGGAAAAACCCTCTGCCTTTTTTCAAAGCGGGAGATCACTCCACGCTGATCATGTAATAGTAAACGGGCTGGCCGCCGTTGATGAGGGTGACTTCAATGTCACTGCCCACCTTGGCCTGGACCATATCGGTGGTGCGCTGGGCCTCTTCCTCGCTCACATCGCAGCCGGAAATGATGGTGATGAAGCTGGTATCCTTCTTCACCATGCTGCGGGCCAGGCGGTAGGTGGTCTTGGTCAGATCGGAGCCGATGTTCACGATCTTGCCGTTTTCCATGGCCATGATGTCGCCCTTCTTGATCTTGTGGCCGTCAAAGTCGGAATCACGGGCGGCGAAGGTCACAAGGCCGGTGCTTACCTGGTCGGCGGCGCCCATCATTGCAACTGCGTTGTCATCGGCAGAAACGCTGGGATCGAAGCTGAGCATTGCGGTGATGCCCTGGGGAATGGTGCGGGTGGGCAGAACGACCACCTTGCGGTCAGCGATCTTCTGGGCCTGCTCGGCAGCCATGATGATGTTCTTGTTGTTGGGCAGCACGAACACGGTGCCGGCGGGAACGCTCTGAACAGCAGCCAGGATATCTTCGGTGGAGGGGTTCATGGTCTGGCCGCCGCTTACAACGGCGTTTACGCCAAGATCCCGGAACACGGCGGCAAGGCCTTCGCCGGCGGCAACGGCAACAAAGCCGTAATCCTGCTCGGGGTCCACTGCGGCATAAACGAACTGGCTGGCAGCGGGGCTTTCCTCAGCGGCCTTCTGCTTTTCCAGGCCCTTGCCCTGCTTCTGGCGGGCCAGGAACTGCTCGTGCATGTTCTCGATCTTGAAATCGGTCAGATAACCGTAGTGGATGGCCTCGGAAAGGATCTTGCCGGGGTCGGCGGTGTGCACATGGCAGTTGGCCACATCGTCATCCTCGATCACAACAACGCTGTCGCCGTTGGATTCCAGGAAGGCACGGAGCTTTGCGATGGAAACGCCGGCGGATTCCTTGTTCACCAGGAACTGGGTGCAGTAGCCGTTTTTGATGTCCTCCACCTTCATCAGGTCATCGGTGAAAACGCCTTTGCCTGCGGCGGAGGAGGGGAGTTTTGCCTTGTTCTGGGTCAGCTCTTCGCTCTGGATGGGTGCGCCGCCCTGGAACACCACCTGCATACCCTCGAAAATGACCATCAGGCCCTGGCCGCCCGCATCCACAACGCCGGCCTTTTTCAAAACAGGCAGCTGATTGGGGGTGTTGTCCAAGGCACGCTGGCCGGCTGCAAGAACCAGCTCCCACAGCTCCTGTACATCCGCAATGCCGGAAGCGGTGGCTTCCTCGCTGGCAATGCGGGCCACGGTCAGCATGGTGCCCTCGGTGGGCTTCATAACGGCCTTGTAGGCACCCTCAACGCCCTTCTGAAGGGCAGAGACGATGTCTTCCGCACCGGCTTCCTGCTTGCCCTCCAAAGCCTTGGAGAAGCCGCGGAACAGAAGGCTGGTGATAACGCCGGAGTTGCCGCGGGCGCCCCGCAGCATGGCAGAAGCGGCCACCTTGGCAGCCTCGCCCACGGTGCAGCCATCGTCCAGAGCTTCCAGCTCACGGCAGGCAGCGCCCACAGTCATGCTCATGTTGGTGCCGGTGTCGCCGTCAGGCACGGGGAAAACGTTCAGCTCATCCACACGGGAACGCTGGTTGAAAATATTGTTGGCGCCGGAAATGATGGCGTCACGAAGAGTTTTACCGTTGATCATGGTCTTTTACACCTTAAACCTTTCAAAACTTCACTTGGAATAGGGAAGAGCCGCCGGCTCAGTCATCTGCAACGATATCGTCAACAGAAACTTCGATGCGGCCAACCTTCAGGCCGGTAGCGGCCTCTACCTCGTGGCGCACCTTATGGGTGATGCTCTGCACAATGGTGGCGATGTTCAAACCATAGCCGACCTTGATATGCAGCTCGATGGTAAGGCGGCCGTCATGCTGGGTGACACGCACACCCTTTTCAGGGAAATCGCTGCCGAACACGATGCTTTTCAGGTCATCGGTGCGGCTGCCGGTGGCCATGCCGGCCACGCCATAGCAGCTGCGCGCAGCCTGACTTACCAGCTCGGCAAAATAATCGGCCGTCATGCTAATGGTGCCCAGGGGATTTTGCAGCGTGATCATAAAGGAGTACCTCCCATGTTAAGAATTTTGGGCCGACTCAAAGGAAAGGCCCGAAAGTGAATAAAAAACATTGCTGAGCGATGGCGCAAACCCGTTTACCTCCCGGTCATGCACCAGGCTGCCGTTGCGCCACAAAAGGGGGATGTACGGCATTTCGGCACAGAAGGCAGCTTCATATTCACCGGCTGCGCTCTGGTTCTGTTTGAAAGCGGCATAGGCAGCGGCAAGCGCTTCGCTTTGGCGGATGCCCACAGCGGCCGCACCGCCCTCAAAAAACGGGCTGCTATCCATATTATTATACAACTTCACCTCGCCAATGTACAGTTCGAAATCCTCTTGTCCAACTTTCTCGGTCCAAAGATCAAAGTTTTCCACCTCGTCCAGCTGGATCTCGATGCCGCAGGCTGCCAGCTGGCGCTGGATGAGGGCCGCAGTGTATTTTTTATAGGTGCTGCCGGAATATACCGAAAGCCGCAGCGAAAGCCGCTTTCCCTCGGGGTCATTGTAATAGCCGCTCACCGGGTCCAGGGTGCAGCCCATGGCCTCCAGCTGGGCGCGGACCTCGGCGGTATTGTATTCCGCCTCGGGCAGGATCAGCTGCTTTGCCATCACACAGGGGTAAAAGCTGTTCACGGCGCCGGTGGCAGGCCAGGCGCGGGAGTAATAGCTCTTTTCAGAAAGCTGCCGCCGGTCGATCGCTTTGCTTAAAAGGATCCGTCCGGCGGGGGAGGCCAGCAGCGAGCCTTCCGGAGCATTTTTGGCGTTCACGCCCAGAAACACCAGGTTGTTGGTGCGGAAATAGGTCTGCCGGCTGGTAACGCTGGGGGAATCATCCCCGATCTCACGGGCCGTGTACAGGTTGAGCGAGCCCACCGTGAGGCCGCTCACCATTTCCTCGTAGCTGGAAACCGGCACCAGCTTGATCTGTGCGGGGCCGCTTTCGGCAAAGGAGCAGCGGGGGTTCTTGACCAGCTGGCTTGCGGTATCATAGGTGTAGCGGCCGCTGGCGGTTGGGGCCTCCAAAGCGGTTTCGGACGCCTTGAGCACCGGGATGTCGCACAGATAGGCAAAAAGGGAATCGGGCTGTGCCAAAGTAAGAACCACGGCGCCCGGAGTTGTGGAAACCTTTACCACATTTGCGAAACGCTCGCCGTAGAGAAGGCTCTGGCGGGCCGCCTCGATGCTGGCGGCGGCATCCTCTTCGGTAATGGGGGTGCCGTCTGCAAAGGTGCAGCCGCCCCGGATATGCAGGATCACCTGCTCGCCCAGGCAGTCCACCGCGCTGGCGATCCGGTAGGAAAGAGACATATCCGGGCCGATCTCCACCAGCTTTTCAAACAGGAGCCCCATGTTCTGGGTGATCAAAGTGGAGGGGACCAGATACGGGTTCCAGCCGTCAGAAGGATTGCAGCCGATGGTGAGGACGCTTTGGGAAGCGGTGGGGGCAGCCGAAGGTGCCGGGGTCTCAGCCGGAAGTTCCGACTGAGCCGAAGCATCGTTCTTGCCGCATCCGCTGAAAACAAGGGCGCACGCACACATGAGCGAGCACACGCGCAGCAGGGAACGGTTCATGAAAAGGACTCCTTTCAAAAACATACAAAACGCTTTTTGCAAAAACTGCCGCAAAAAGCAGAAAAAATCAAAAAAGGGATATCTTCAGTTTACCATTAAATCGAAGCCTTGAAAAGCCAAAACGATCTGAAAAACTTACATCTATTTTTCATAAGTTTTTCATATCCTTTCAAAGAGGATGTGTTATAATAAAATAACAAAAGTATGACTAGGGCGGCCTGACGAACGGACCGCCGGGAAAAGAGGTATCGACTGGTGAATATCCTGTTCTTTTTGACACCCAAGCAGGACGTGGCCTATATTTATGACGATTTTACCCTGCGGCAGGCTCTCGAGAAGATGGAGCATCACCGTTACTCATCGGTTCCGGTACTTAACCGAAAGGGCGAGTATGTGGGAACCATGACCGAAGGTGATTTGTTGTGGAATATCAAAAATCAGCACCTGAATCTGGAAAATGCTGAAAACATCCCGGTTTCGGTGATCCGGCGCAAGCGGGACTACCTGCCTGTTTCGGTGAACACCCAGATGGATGAACTGGTGGCGGCTGCCATGACACAGAATTTTATTCCGGTGCTGGACGATAAAAAAAGCTTTATCGGCCTGATCAAGCGCAACGCCATTATTCAGTATTGCTATGACCGTTCCTGCGGGCGGGCCCCTGTAAAGGCTGCGGCGGGAGCGGCAGAAAGGAGACCGACTGTATGAATTATCACACCCTGAAGCCGGAGGAGATCTCCGGCAATCCTTTTGTCCGCATCGGAAAACAGTGGATGCTGGTAACCGCTGAAAAGGAAGGCAGGATCAATACCATGACCGCAAGCTGGGGCGGAGTGGGCGTATTGTGGCGCAAAAATGTGGTGTTCGTGTTTATACGCCCCCAGCGGTACACCAAGGAATTTGTGGATGCCGGTGAGCGCTTCACCTTAAGCTTTTACGGCGAAGAATACCGCAAAGCCCTTTCCTATCTTGGCAGCGTGAGCGGCCGGGATGAAGACAAGATCGGCAAAACGGGGCTGACCCCCTGCCAATTTGACGGTGTGCCCGCTTTTGAGGAAGCGCAGCTGGTGTTCACCTGCAAAAAGCTGTACGCCCAAGAGATCGACCCCAAGGCCTTTCTGCCCGGCAATGACTGCAATGAGGCCTGCTACCCCCAGAAGGATTACCACACCATGTATGTGGCCGAGATCGAGTCGGTATACGAAAAAGAATGATTTGAAATAGAAACAGCGCCCCGGGCCATCAACCACGGCCCGGGGCGCTGTTTGTTGCTTTATCAGCCGGCCAGCTCTTCCATCGCCTCACGGGCGGTGTCGGCGCTGAAAAGAAAGCTGCCGCTCAAAGAATAGACCTCAACATGAGAGCCAACGTAGCGAATATCGTAATCCATCATTTTGAAAACCGCCTTTCACTGGTTCTGGAAGAGGGGCCTCCCCTCTTTCGACACCTGTATTATAACGGTTTTTACATACGATAAACAGGACTATCAAGCCCTTTTGAAAAAAGAAAGAGCCCTGCTCCGGCAGCTTGCACGGAGCAGGGCTCTCAAATCAAACATAATACAGCATTTCGCTGTAACTGGGCAGGGGCCAGTGCTCCCTTCCGCAGATGGACTCAGCCGAATCGGCAGCCTCTCTCAGGGCATCCATGGCCGGCAGGACCAAGGAATGGTAGGCCTGGGCCCGCTCCAGCGCATTGGTGCAGCGCTCGGCCCGTTCCACCTGGCCTTCCAGGCCGTCGGCATCATCGCTCATGGCATCGGTAAAGCTTGTCAGCTGGCGCAGCAGCTTTTCCTCGGCCCGGCAGGAAATGCCCGGGCAGGCGGCTGCTTTTGTGCGGATGCCGTCGGCCAGAACGGTCATGTATTCCACCGAAGCGGGGATCAGCTGGCGGCGGGTCATTTCCATCATGGTAACGGCCTCGATGTGGCGCAGCTTGGAATAATGCTCCAGCTTCACTTCGCAGCGGCTGCGGATCTCGGTTTCGGTGAGAACGCCCATTTTTTCAAACAGCTCCACGTTCTTGGGGGCGATCATGGAGGCCAGCGCTTCCGCAGCGGCAGGCTGGAAATCCAGGCCGCGGCGCTTTGCCTCTTCCACCCATTCCTTGGAATAGCCGTTGCCGTTGAAGATGACCCGCTTGTGGTCGCGGATGGTGCGCTTGACCAGAGCGATCACGTTTTTGTCAAAATCGCCGCCCTGTTCCAGCTCGTCGGCATAGCCTTTCAGCTCTTTGGCCACAGCTGTATTCAAAACGGTGTTTGCATCCGAGATGTTGGCCGAAGAGCCGGGCATGCGGAACTCGAACTTGTTGCCGGTGAACGCAAAGGGGCTGGTGCGGTTGCGGTCGGTGTTGTCTTTCGCGAATTTGGGCAGCACGTCCACACCCAGGTCGATCTTGACGCTTTGGGGGGCCACATACTCACTGTCCGATGCGATGGCATCCAGAATGGCCGAGAGATCATCACCCACGAAAACGCTCACGATGGCCGGAGGTGCCTCGCCGCCGCCCAGGCGGTGCTCGTTGCCGGCACCGGCAATGCACATGCGCAGAAGATCCTGATACTCATCCACTGCCTTGATGACAGCGGCAAAGAAGATGAGGAACTGCAGATTGTCCATGGGGGTGTCGCCCGGGTCCAGCAGGTTCATGTGCGGGGCGGAAAGCGACCAGTTGTCGTGCTTGCCGCTGCCGTTCACACCGGCAAAGGGCTTTTCGTGCAGAAGGCACACAAGGCCGTGCTTCGGGGCGATCCGCTTCATCATTTCCATGGTGAGCAGGTTGTGGTCCACGGCCACGTTGCAGCGGTCAAAGATGGGGGCCAGCTCATGCTGGGCGGGGGCGGCCTCGTTGTGGCGGGTCTTGGCGGCAACGCCCAGCTTCCACAGCTCCCGGTCCAGGTCCTGCATGAAGGACGAAACCTCGGGCCGCAGTGCGCCGAAATAGTGTTCTTCCAGCTCCTGGCCCTTGGCGGGGGTGGCCCCAAAAAGGGTGCGGCCGGTAAGGATCAGATCCTGGCGCTTCTCATAATGCTCTTTTTTGATGAGGAAATATTCCTGCTCGGGGCCAACGGTCACATCAATATGCGGAATGTCCTTGCCGAACAGGTGCAGGATACGGCAGGCCTGATCGCTCACCGCCTTCATGCTGCGCAGAAGGGGGGTCTTTTTGTCCAGCGCTTCGCCGGTCCAGCTGCAGAACGCGGTGGGGATGCAAAGGGTGTTGTCCTTCACAAAGGCGTAGCTGGTGGGGTCCCAGGTGGTGTAGCCCCGGGCCTCGGCAACGGCACGCAGGCCGCCGGAGGGGAAGCTGGATGCGTCAGGCTCGCCCCGAACCAGGGCGCTGCCGGAAAATTCCATGATGGCGGTGCCGTCCTTCATAGGGCTGATGAAGCTGTCGTGCTTTTCGCTGGTGATGCCGGTGAGCGGCTGGAACCAGTGGGTGTAATGGGTCGCGCCTTTTTCAATGGCCCAGTCCCGCATGACGCTGGCCACCACATTGGCCACGTCCAGGTCCAGGGGCTGACCTTTCTGCACGGTGGCCTTCAAGCTTTTATAAGTAGCGCTGGGCAGCCGTTCCTTCATCACATGCTCGTTGAAAACCAGCGAGCCGTAGATTTCCTTGGTATCCGCAGGTGACATGGATTTTCCTCCTTTAAACATGCTTTCTTTTGCATTATAGAATGTTCGGCCCCTTCCGTCAACACGGCCGGCGGAAGTATGACTATTCTTTCCGGGGCAAATGCGGTATAATGAATAAAATGACCCGGACTTTGCCCAAATGAAGGAAACGAAAGGAAAATCGTTATGGAAATCGAACGCAAATGGCTCACCAGCGGCTGGCCGGAAGGAAAAAAACCGGCTGCGGAATACCGTATGAAGCAAGGGTACATCAGCCTGCATCCCACGGTGCGCATCCGCGAAGAAGCCGGCCCGGACCGCACGGCCTATGTGCTCTGCTTCAAGGGTCCGGCCGGTGCAGACGGCCTTGCCCGGGAAGAAATCGAAACCGAGATCGGCCCGGAGCTGTTTGAGCGGCTGCAGAAATTCATCGGAAAACCCCTCATTGAAAAGCTCCAAAAGCGCTACATCCTGGAAGGGGGGCTGGTGCTGGAGGCAAATCAGGTGGATGCAGGTCAGCCCGGCGAATTTTTCTATGCCGAGGTGGAATTTGCCACCCGGGAACAGGCCCTTGCCTGGCAGCCGGGTGAGCTGGCGGAATATCTTTCCAACGAAGTGACCGGCACCCCCGGCCAGAGCATGGCAGCCTATTGGGCCGCCACCCGGGGCGAGATCCGGTAAAGAAAAGAGCGGAAGAAAAAACTTCCGCTCTTTTCTTTTTCGCCAGGTTTTGAACAAAGAAGGGGCCTTTCTGTGGAAAACCCGGAGGACCTTTCCCAAAACGCAAAACTGCCCCCAAAGCAGCTGTGCACCGGGATGCACCCTTTTGGCCTTGCATGGATACAGTGAGGAGAAAAGGGGGGAGACGGAATGGATCGCACAGCGGCTGCGCTTTTGATGGATCTGTTCCCCTGCGTCTGTACGGTGCTGGGGTCGGCGATGGTGTTTGTTTCTGCGGGCAGGAGCCGGGCCCGGCTGCGCAAGGGGGTTTTGGGGCTGGCGGCAGGGGTGATGCTTGCGGTAAGCGTGTTTGGCTTGCTGGAGCCCGCCATCGAGGATGCGTCGGCACAGGGGCAGAAGGGCTGGCTGGCGGCTTCGGCGGGGCTGGTTCTGGGGGCGGCGTTTTTGATGCTCACCGAACAGCTGGCGGGCAACCTTCTGGAAGGCGGCGGAGCCCGTGTGGCAATGGCCATGGCCCTGCACAACCTGCCCCAGGGCATGGCGGTGGGCCTTGCCGGTGCGCTTGCGCTGGAAGGGCAGGCGGGCTGGGTGGCGGGGGCCGTGGGGCTTTCGCTGGGGATCGGTGTGCAGAACATCCCGGAGGGAGCGGCTGTGAGCTTTTCGGCCCGGGGCACCGGCTGCGGGCGGCCTGCGGCCTTCTGGAAGGGCTGCGCCAGTGCGGTGGTGGAGCCGCTGGGGGCGCTTTTGGCGGGCCTTTTGGCCGACCGGCTGCTGGGGGCCATGCCGTGGCTGCTGAGCCTTGCGGCGGGCACCATGGTGTGCGTCACGGTCCAGGAGCTGCTGCCCGAGGCGGCCAAAGAAGAGGAAGGCCCTTTCTGCGTGGTGCTGGGCTTTGCGGCCATGATGGCTCTGGAGCTGCTGCTTTGAGCGATGGGGAAAGCCCGAAATCTGTTTTGGATACAGTGGAATACAAAAAGCGGATACTGCCCACAATGAAGGCAGTATCCGCTTTTGCAGTCAGCGGCCGTTTTCGGCAAGAAGCCGTGCAAGGTCGGCGAAAATATCGTGGGGGAGCATGGCCTGCTGGCTCAGCCGGGCCGCGCATCGGTCAGCAGCTGCACCGTGAAGCCATACCGCGCAGCAGGCGGCCCAAAGCGGGTCCAGCCCCTGCGCCAGCAAAGCAGCCGTAAGGCCGGCCAGGATGTCTCCGCTGCCGCCCCGGGCAAGCCCCGGGTTCCCGGTGGTGTTCTTCCACACCTGGCCGTCCGGCCCGGCCACCAGGGTCCGATGGCCTTTCAGCACCACAACACAGCCCTGCGCACGGGCGAAGCTGGCCGCAATGCTTTCCCGCCCGGCTTCGATCTCCGCCACCGTCAGGCCGCACAGGCGGGCCATTTCGCCGGGATGCGGGGTAAGGATCAGCGGAAAGCCCACCGGCTTTGGCAGATCGTCCAGCTGGGCGGCTGCGTTCAGGGCATCCGCATCCAGCACCACCGGGCATCCCGCACCGGGGACCAGCAGCTCCACCAGCTCCCGGGTGTCCTGGGTATTGCCAAGCCCCGGGCCCATCAAAAGGGCCGAGCAGCCACGGGTGTTTTCCAAAATCATGGGGCCGTTTTTGATGCCGATGCCGCCCTCGGTGTTTTCTTTGCAGGGCAGAAAGGTGCACTCCGGGCAGCGGCCCTGGACCCCGGCAATGACCGGTTCGGTGCAGGCAAGGCTCACAAGCCCTGCTCCGCCGCGCAGAGCGCCTTCGGCGGCCAGCGCTGCGGCCCCCCGGTAGCGGCTGCTTCCCACCACGCACATCAGGCGGCCGTAGCTGCCCTTGTGGCTGTCCGGCCGGCGGGGGGTCAATACCTCAAAAACCCGCTGGGCAGTGATTTCTTTTGCCATACTGCATCCCTCACATTCCGCACCACTTGAAGGTGCTCTTTTCTGGTTTTGATTATACTCTGCCCGGCCGCTTTTTACAATCGGCAGCCTGCTGTTGATAATTTGAGATGAAATTCATGCTAGTTCATGAATTTAGTGTTAAAACTTTAAAAAATCTAGATAAAAATGATAAAAATACTTGATTTTTGTATGGAAAAGCTGGTATCCTTAACTTGTATAAAAAAGTAAGGACCTGCCGAAGGGGGGCGGTTTTGATGACCGCACAAAGCGAAGCAAAAAAAGGCTTTCTGATCTGCATTGCAGGGCCGTGCCATGTTATCAGGCAGGAAAGCGGAACAGCCTTTGACGGTGCCAGGGATTGTATCGACCTTTTGAAAAGAGTGGCGGATGTGGTGGAGCTGGTGCCTACCAACAGCCGGTCTGCCCGAAGTGAGTGGGCCGGGGCCGGGCTGCCGCCCTGCATCGTGGTGCCCACCCGCCGCCGTGAGGTATCGGTTTGTCTGGCAGAGCTGCTGAACCGGGGCTATGGCAGCCGGGCGGCTCTGCTTATTGGATTTGGCGAGAAACACCGGGATGCCGCACAGGCAAGGAACGTTTGTTTTTACCCCATCATTCCCGGGCGGGAGGTGCTTTGCTGGCAGGAGCTGGTGGAAGAGGCTCTGCCCAAATTCCTGCATGGGACCTTTGGCGGCGGCTATCAGCAAAAGCAGATTGCTCGCCATGACTCGGTTTTGAAAGAGCTTGAAAAATAAAAAAACCGGTGCGCACAGTGCGCACCGGCTTTTTGTGTCCTTTACTGAAGCTCCGCAGAGATCTTGTCGATGAATTCCTGCACCGCGGCAGCACGCTCTTCGGACTGAAAACGGAATTCCGCAAAGATCAGATCGTCTGCTGCAGCATCCAGTTCACCGGCTTCATAGTGCAGCCGTGCCCGGCAGTAATGCAAATAAGCATCGGTATCCCGGAAATGAAGGCTTTCCAGCTGGGTGAAAAGGTCCAGGGCCTCCTGATACTGGCCGGCATCCACAAGCTTTTCCGCTTTGCTGTACTGGTGGCGGGAGGTAAGGTTTGGAATGAGAGAAAACAGCATCAGCAGCGCGCTGATCACCACGATTACCCAGATCATGCCGTTGAGGCTGCTGGAAAAACGAGACTTTTCCCGGAAGTCTGCACGCTTGTTGTTCTGTTCCATGGCGGCAAAGGCCCTCCAATCAAAAAAAGATGCGCACTTGCCATGCGTTAAAGGGTATTATAGCACGGGCAGAGAGCGGGTTCAAGACCGGGCCCTTCAAGAAAAACCGGCCGGCAGAGCAAATACTCTGCCGGCCGGTTTTGGTTTTGAGTTTGAACAGCCGTTCAGCGCTTTACAAACTTGCCGCACTTCATGATGACGTTCATCTTGTCAACAGCAACAGCACGGATGTTTTCCAGAGGATTGCCGTCCAGAACCAGCAGGTCGGCGCTCTTGCCTGCGGTCAGGCTGCCGGTAACGTCGTCCACCTTCAGCATCTCAGCGCCTGCGCTGGTGGCTGCAATGATGGTGTCCATGGGGCTGATGTGTGCCTTCTCAACAAAGGAGTACATCTCGCCGATGGCGGTGGTGCCATAGGGGGTCAGGCTGGAGCAGAAGGAGTCGGAACCGATGGTCAGAACGATGCCCTTCTCCTTTGCTTTACGCAGGTTTGCGTAAACACGGTTCAGCTCCTTCTCGGCAACGGTGTCGCCAGGGTACTGATCGTGCACCTCGGGGATGTACGGGGGTGCATAGGTCTTGAACCACTCGTTCAGGAACTGGATGGTGGGGCAGAAGTAGATGCCCTTCTCAGCCATGATGTCCAGGCACTCGTCGTTCAGGGTCTGGCCGTGGATGATCAGATGCACGCCGGCCTTGGCAGAGTCCAGAGCGCCGCCGAAGCCCTCAGCGTGGCTCCAAACGGGGATGCCCACCATGTTGGCCTCATCCACAACGGCCTGGATCTCTTCCAGGGTGTAGTGCTGATCCAGCTTTTTGTCCCAGCGCCAGATGCCGCCGCCGGTGGACCAGATCTTAATGGCATCCGGGTTGTCGCGCAGACGGCGGCGAACGGCCTTGCGCAGCTCCCAGGGACCGTCGATGCGCTCAGCCCAGGGGTGAGACTCGTCGTTGTACCACTTGGGCAGGCGGTGCGAGTCACCGTGGCCTGCGGTGCGGCAGAAGCCCAGGCCGGTTGCAACCACACGGGGGCCCTGCATAACGCCGGCTTCCACCATATCACGGATCGCAATGCCGTTGCGGCCGATCTCGCCAACGGTGGTCAGGCCGTTTTCCAGGCACTCATGAGCCTGCTGAACGGCAACGACTGCCTTCTGGGGAACACTTTCCAGCACCCAGTCGCTGTCGTCATCGGTCAGGTTGCCGGAGAAGTGCAGGTGAGAGTCGATCAGACCGGGCATAATGGTCTTGCCGGTGATATCCAGGACCTCATATTCCTTTTCGTCAATGGCTTTGTCCTCACCCACATAGGTGATCTTTTCGCCCTCGACCAGGACCAGGCCGTTTTTGATGGGTTCTGCGCCGGTGCCGTCGATCACGAGACCGCCGCGAAATGCAACTTTGCTCATATTAAAAACCTCCTTGAGTTTTTATTGTCAATAATAATATTGGTGCGGGGAAAGCCCCCGCCGGGCAAACAAAGGATGAATCAGTGCTTTTTGTTCTGCAGGGCCTTGTTCACACCATACAGGGAAAGGCCGATGACCAGCCACACCAGAACGATGACCCATTCGACCGGGGTCAGGGCAGCGGGGCTGAAGGGAACGACCATCAGGCCAACGATGATGGTGCCGGCAAGGCAGGCCAGAGCGATGCCGAACTTGCCGCCGGGGACCTTGTAGGGACGGGGCAGGTCAGGCTCGGTAAAGCGCATGCGCAGGCAGGCAAAGCTTACCATGGTGCAGGAGAAGATGAAAGCCAGGGCCGAAACATTGGTGAGAGAAACCAGCATGTTCTTGCCCAGGAAAGGACCGACCAGGGTCAGCACAGCCAGCAGGATGTTTGCCATCTTGGGAGCGCCGCTCTTGGGGTCGATTTCAGCAAAGGATGCAGGCAGCTGGCCCTTGCGGCCCATTGCCAGCATGATGCGGCTGGTGGCACCGTAGAAGGAGTTCATCGGGCCCATGGGTCCAAGGGTGGCAATGATCAGCATGGCCACATAAAGGAACATGTTGATGTTGCGCAGGCAGGCCAGCGCAGGAACATTGTTCTGGATGAACTCGGTCCAGGGAATGATGGTGCCGAAAGAGTAGATGCACACCATGTAGAAACCGCCGGCAGCCAGCAGCGCAAGGCCGATGACCTTGCCGAACTTGTTCCAGTCAAGACCCTCAGCGGCTTCCTCGGCCTGCTGGGGAATGGTGTCGAAACCGGCATAGAAGAACGGGGTCATTACCAAAACCGAGATCACGCCGGCAAACATATTGTCCGCCTTGGTCATGGTGGTGGTGCCGTTCACCTGGGTGAAGGTGGGCAGGATGTTGGAGGGACCGCCCTTTACAAAGGAGATGCCCATGGCCAGCAGCATGCCGCCCAGCAGTGCCTTGGTCAGGAATGCCTGCAGTTTAGCGGCAGCACTGGCGCCCTTGAAGTTCAGGAAGATCACATAGAAGGCAAAGCCCAGGGCCACAATGGTGGGAAACAGATAAACATCTGCGCCCATGATGGTGTAAAGCTTTACCGAGCGAAGGATCGGGAACAGGTCGCCGAACATATCGGAAACCAGGGTCGAGATGGCGATCGCTTCCCAGGGGCACAGGATGCCGTTGCCCAGTGCAAGGAACCATCCGGTAACGTAAGAGACCGTGGACCCGAACGTTCGGTCCACATATTCAATGATGCCGCCGGAAATCGGGATCGCTGCGGTCAGCTCTCCGAAAACAGCGCCGATCGGCAAAAGGAAAACAGCGCCGATGGCAAATGCGATCATGGCCGCGATCGGTCCGCCGCCGATCACCATCCAGTCGCCTACGAGCAGCACCCAGCCGGTGCCGATGATCGCGCCAAATCCAATCGTGAAGAAGTTCCAGATGGATAAGGTCTTTTTCATTCCTCCCGCTGCGGTTTGAGTTTGTTCTGACATTGTCATACCCCCAAGGTTTTCATAATTCGCCCTCACAAAAGGCGGTAAAAACGCCCGCACGGCGCTTCGAGAGGTCATTCTACACCGTTGTTCAAAATTTATCAAGGTGTATTTCGATAAAGAAAAATAATTGTTTAAAATGCATAATTAGACGTTTCAAAATTGGCGAAAATAAAAGGGCTGATTCCCTTGACTTTTTAAGTGAATGTGTATCTTGCACGCAAAACGCCGCCTGAATTTTAACGAAAATGAAATCCGGCGGCAGCAAGAAAAACAGCGGGCTCTGTTCATGGCATGGAAAAAAGTGCCCGGCAGCAAAAAAACGCAGCAGCTGCCGGCTTTGCAAAGAGGAGGGGGGCCAAGCAGCCGAAAACATAGAAAAAATGGACTTTTATGGACTCTTTGCAAACAAAAGCGACTGTCCTTTATCTTGCAAACTTCTTGAAAAAATGATAAAATCTAATAGGTTATGTGCTGATTCTGCCTGCAAAAATCAGTTCAAAAAACATCCTTTCTGCATCTGCGGTTCATGCAAAACAGAAATTTCGATTTTTTTGTGTAATTTTGCATGATAATGCAGTTGCTTTTCGTTTATTGAGCGGGCGGCATCAAGAGGAAGTGGGGCGAAAGCGTGAAAGAATATAAGGTGAGCGTGATCGTTCCGGTCTACAACGCGGAAAACACACTTCCCCAAACACTGAAATGCCTGCGAATGCAGACCCTGCAGGAGATCGAGTTTGTGCTGGTCGATGACGGTTCCGCCGACAAAAGCCTGGATATCCTGCAAAATGCTGCCCGGGAAGATCCCCGCTTTGTGGTGATCCATCAGCAAAATGCCGGCGTGAGTGCCGCGCGCCGGGCGGGCATTGAAGCCGCGCGGGGCGCTTATGTGGGCTTTGTGGATGCGGATGACCAAATCGAAGCGGACATGTACGAGCTTTTGTATAACGAGGCGGTGTGCAGGCAGGCGGACCTGGTCATGTGCGATTACAGCGAAATCACCGGCGAAACGGTGAAAGAGCGGATCATGGGCCTGCAGCCGCAGCTCATCTGCGGCGAAAATGCTTCCTTTCGTGCTTATGCGGCCTGTGTTTCGGCGGTTCCTTCTTTGTGCAACAAGCTTTACCGGCGAGCCCTTTTTGACGGGCTGCCCGAGCTTCTGCCGCTGAAGATCGGCGAGGACATGGCCCTTTGCACTGCGCTGGCTCCCCGGGTCCGCTGTGCGGCGATCCTTCCGCAGGGGCTTTACTACTATGTGCAGCATCCCGCTTCGGTCATGCACAGCCGGCGGGATCTGGGAAACGAACCCAACCAGCTGGATCAGTTTCTGCGGGACATCGCTCCTGACCCGGCGTTTGACCAAAACGGGCCGGAATGGAAAAATCTGCTGGCGGCCCGGGCGCTGATCAGCCTTGTTTTCACAAACTATTCCCATGGCCAGAAATGGCCGTTCTTTTATAAACAGCTCAAAAAGCTGGAAAGCTGGCCCGGCTGCCGGGGCTTTTACCGGGATGCGGCTGCGGGCAGATGCCTGCGCACCCTGCATCAGGCAGGGGGGCTGTCCCGATCCTTTCAGGCTGCAGCGCAGCTTGTGTTCCTGCTTTGCCGGCTGCATCTTGTCCGGCCAGCGGCCCGGCTGCTGGCTCAGCTGCGCCGGATCATTGAAAAAAGGCAAAAAAGCTGAAGGAGTACTGCGGCGATTATGAAACAACTGGACCTGCTGCGTTATTACGGAATAATCGGTTTCGCCCAAAAAGCCTGGGAAAAACTTGTGGTCGATCCCAAGCGCTTCAGCGGCAGGCAGCTGGGAGAACCGCCGCATTTTCCGCACAGCGAGCACCCAGCACTGCCCAAGCCCCCAAAAAACGAAAGTGCCAGCGAGCCAAAAGCCATCCTGTATCTGGTGCATTACTTTTTTCCGGAGCGCAGCGGCGGAACGGAGCGGTTTGTACTCACCCAGGCCAAGGAGCAGCTGCGGCGCGGCAATCGCGTTCGGGTGCTCACCCTCACCGTGGAAGGGGCCGGCCGGGCTGAGCCGGGCGCCGGAGGAATGAGGCAGTTTTCCTATGAATATGAGGGAATTCCCGTTACGGCGTTCTGCTATGCGCACACACCGGTTGGGCTTTACTATAAACGAATTGACGAGCAGGACCCGGTCATGCAGGCCTTTGCGCGCGAGCAGCTGGAGGAATTCCGGCCCACCGCTGTGCACTGTGCTTACGCCCAGCCGATGGCGGCGTTTTTGAAAGAATGCCGGGAACGGCAGATCCCCTACCTGATTACCACCACCGGATACGACAGCCTGTGCCACTATACCACCATGCTGGACAAAACCGGCCGGCTTTGTGCCGGGTGTGACGGCGGCCGGCGCTGCCGGAAGGTATGCCCCACATATGGTGTGAAGGATTACGAACAGCGGTATCAGGCCGCCGCCGCTTATCTGCGGGGCGCTTGCTTTGTGGCAGCACCCTCGGCGTATGTGGCGGATGTGCTGGAGGCCGAATTCCCAAAGCAAAAGGTCCTGGTGATCCCGCATGGGGTGACCCGGCCGGATGGGCCGCTGCCGTTTCGGCAGGGAAAGGTCCGGCGGTTTGCTTTTGTGGGCACTTTGACCGAACTCAAGGGCATCCCGCTTTTGATAAAAGCGTTTCAGGAGCTGAAGGGCGATTTCACGCTGTCCATCTACGGCGGCGGAACGTCTGCCTACACAAGCCGGCTGCGCCGCCTGGCAGCAGAAGATCCCCGCATTCGGCTGGAAGGCCCCCGGGGACCGGACGAGGTCCGGCAGATTTATGAAAATACCGATTGTGTTGTGGTTCCGTCGCTGGTGCCCGAAACCTACAATTTTGTGATCCGAGAAGCCGCATCCAGCGGCTGTCTGGTGATCGGAAGTGATATCGGCGCACTGACGGAAGCGGTAAAGCCGGGCAAAAACGGTTTCCTGTTCACACCGGGCAGCCGCCAGGAGCTCACAAAGGCGCTGCGGGATGCTGCCGGGTTCGACTGGAAAAACTACGAAAAAATGCGCTTTACGACCCCGCGGGAGGAAGCAGAGGAGTATGACTGGCTGTACACCCTTGCGGCCCTGGAAAAACGGAAAGGATCTTGATTTATGGAGCAGCAGAATGAAATGCACGGCTTCCGTGCGTTTTACTGGAAGCATCTGCAAAAATATAAAATCTGCCGATCGGTCTCTTTTCTGGCCAAGGAAAGCGCAGAACGCCTGAAAAAAAGAAAGCCCGGCGGTTCACCTTCCTGGCACCGGGAGCATTTTCGAAATTGTCCGGTCAGGGAACTGACCGCCGCAATGATCTGCGATGAAATGACCTGGAAAACCTTCCAGGGCGTTTGCGGGCTGGAATTCCTCACACCGGACAACTGGTTTGAGGTGATGGAAACCAAAAAGCCGGATCTGTTTTTCTGTGAGGCTGCCTGGCTGGGCATTGCCGAATATGGGAACTGCTGGGAAGGCAGGATCGCCCGGCGGGTGGATATCTGGCCGGAAAACCGCACCGTTTTGAAACAGATCTTGAAGTACTGCCGCAAAGCCGGCATCCCCACCATTTTCTGGAACAAGGAAGATCCGCAGTGTGACAGTCCCATCAACAATTTCACCCAGACGGCCATGCTGTTTGACCACATCACCACAACGGCGGAGGAGAAGATCCCGGTTTATCGGCAGATGGGGCACCCCAGCGTGCATCTGATGCCCTTCGGCTTCTCGTCCCAGCTGTTTTACCCGCTGCAAGAGCCGGGCGAAAAGGGTACGGCCGCATTTTTCGGCAGCTGGTACGCAACCTTCCCCAAGCGCTGTGAAAGCATGACCAAGCTGCTGGACTGGGTGCTGGAAAAAGGCCTGCGGCTGACCATTTACGACCGGAACTACGGCACCAAAGACCCCACACGGTTCTACCCGGAAAAATACCAGCCCTATGTGCGGCCGGGCATTCCTTACGAGAATATTCGGGACGAACTGAAAAAATATCAGTATGTGATCAATCTGAACACCGAAACCGCATCCGAAACCATGTTTGCCCGCCGGGTCTATGAGTTCATGGCCTGCGGCAGGCTGATCATCAGCAACGAATCGGCGGGGATGCGCAAACAGTTTGGCGATACCATCTGGTTTATGGGTGAAGAGTTTGACCCTGGCCGTGAGCGCAGCTGCATCGAGAAAAATCAGGAATTTGTTTTGAACAATGTCTCGATGGAAAAGCGTTTTCAGAAGATGTTGCATGAGCTTGCGCTTGTGTGATGATAAAACGAACAATATTTCAGCCAAAAAGAATAGGAGCGATAAAAATGAACGTATGTGTAATTGGTCTGGGCTATATTGGCCTGCCCACCGCCCTGATGATGGCATCTCACGGTGTACAGGTAGATGCTGTTGACTACAACCCGGAGGTTATTCATCAGCTGCAGAACAACCAGGTCACCTTTGAGGAAAAGGGCCTGGATGAGCTGTTCCAGAAGGCGGTTGCTGCCGGCATCAACTTCCGCAGCGATTATCCGTCCGCTCCGATGTACGTAGTTGCAGTGCCCACTCCTTATGAAGAAGATACCAAGAAGATCGATGCCAGCTATGTGGTCAAGGCTGTGGAGCAGGTTCTGGAAGTCTGCCCCAAAAACGCCATCGTGGTGGTGGAATCCACCGTTTCCCCCGGAACCATCGATCGCGACGTTCGCCCCCTGGTCAAGGATCATGAAAAGCAGGTCCAGCTGGTCCATGCTCCCGAGCGCATCATCCCCGGCAATATGCTGTATGAGCTGATCCACAACTCCCGCACCATCGGCAGCGATGACCGCGCAGTGGGCGAAAAGGTCAGGGACGTTTATGCCACCTTCTGCCAGGGCGAGATCATCCTCACCGATATCCGTACTGCTGAGATGACCAAGGTCGTGGAGAACACCTTCCGCGATATCAACATCGCTTTCGCAAACGAGCTGACCCGCATCTGCCGCAAGGGCGGTATGGATGTGTATGAGGTCATCCGGATCGCAAACCACCATCCCCGTGTGAACATCCTGCAGCCCGGCCCCGGCGTAGGCGGCCACTGCATCTCTGTGGACCCCTGGTTCCTGGTGGGCGATTATCCCGAAGAGGCCCAGCTGATCCATCAGGCCCGCAAGGTGAACTCCGGTATGCCTGCGTTTGTTTTGGAGCGCATCCAGCAGATCATGGCTGAAAAGGGCATTCAGGATACCTCCCGCATCGGTCTGTACGGCCTGTCCTACAAGGAAGATGTGGATGACACCCGTGAGAGCCCCACTCTGCAGCTGCTGGATGTAATGAAGGAAAAGGGCGTTGCAGCCCCCGCTGTATACGATCCCATGGTTGCCCGTGATCTGGTGGACCGCCAGTATCATGATTACAGCCGGTTCCTGAACGATGTGGACATGGTGGTTGTTCTGGTTGGCCACAGCCAGCTGCGCAATGATCTGGCAAGCCTGGAAGGCAAAGTTGTGCTGGATACCCGCAAAGTCTGCGAAGAAGGCAAGGCTTACCACCTGTAAAAATAAGGAAGGAATGTCAGATGGAATATTTGGATAGAGTTTCGGAAGCTTACAGTGGTCTGATGGGAAAAGAATTCCAGGAAAAGACCCGAAAGCGTCTGGACTGGGTCTGCGGCCAAGTCCAGGGAGATTATGTACTGGACATCGGCTGCTCACAGGGCATCTGCACGATTTTGATGGGCCGGCAGGGAAGACATGTGCTGGGAATCGACATTGCAGAGCAGTCTATTCAATATGCCAATGATCTGCTGCAAAAAGAGCCGCAGGAGGTCCGTGAGCGGGTGGAATTCCGCTGTGCGGACTTCCTGGCGGGCGCAGAACTGGATCGTCAGTACGACACCGTATCCATGACGGAGGTGCTGGAGCATCTGGTTGACCCAGAGGCAATGGTGGACCGTGCAGCCCAGGCCCTGCGGGACGGCGGCTGCTTTGTTGTGACCGTGCCTTTTGGCATCAACGATTTCCCGGACCATAAGCACACCTTTTATATCGCAGATATTTACAGGATGCTTTCCAAGTGGGGCAGCATCGATGACATTCATGTTGTATCGGATGGCTGGGTCTGTTTCCGGGCAACAAAAACCGAAAACCCGGCAGTTGTTCCGGAAACAGAGATCAACCTGGATTTCGTAAAGCGCGAGGAAGAAGCATTCTTTGCGCTGGAACGTCCGCTGCGTGATCAGATAATCGCATTAACAGAGAAATATAAAAAAGCAACCGAAAATTATCAAACCGCAAAAAGCTGGGCTGCGGATAAAGACAAAAAAATAGCACAGCTGAATGAAGAAGAAGAAAAGTGCCGTCAGGAGTTTGAGAAGTGCCGTGAGCAACTTGTGAAAATCACTCAGCTCAATTCTGCTTTGGAACAGGAAAGAAATGAGGCACAAACTCAGTGCCAGCAGATGCGGGATCAGCTGTTGAAGAGTGCAGATGAGATGCTGAATGAGGAAAAATTCCTGCGCTCTGTAAGGCAGCAGTTGCTCACGATGAATACCCAGCTTCAGCAGGCAAACAAGAAAAATCAGATGTATGAAGAAAAGCTGAATAAGGTTTATAACACCTGGTATGGCAAGATCGTGCTGAAGGCATATAAGCTGCTGAAAAAGATCAAACACGTTTTAGTTCGCAAATAAAGGGGAGGGTGTGAGGAAATGCTTAAAAAAATCGATGCGCAGATAACCAGGCTCCGTCAGGCAAGAAAAGACATCCTGAGCCTTCTCAATGTGGATTTGGAAGAATATATGGCAGACCGCCCTCCTTTTGAAGATGCAAAACTGCGGGCAAAAACACTGAAAGAATTAAAAGTTGCGGCAATCATGGACGGTTTCACTCTGGAGTGCTTCAAACCGGAATGTCAGCTTACCGAGCTGACCCCTGACGGTTGGAAGCGGGAGATGGAATCGGCTCAGCCGGAGCTGCTGTTCCTTGAATCGGCCTGGCAGGGTAAGGATGGCCTGTGGGCCGGCAAGGTAAACCACTGCACTCAGGAGATTTATGACCTGACAGAATACTGCCATGAGCACAAGATCCCGGTAATCTTTTGGAATAAAGAAGATCCTGTTTATACAGATGTGTTTATGCAGACGGCTCGGCGCGCGGATGTGGTATTTACCACCGAGATCGAGTGCATTGAAAAATATAAGACAGAGTTGGGACATGATCAGGTCTACCATCTGCATTTTGCTGCTCAGCCCTTAGTTCACAATCCCATTGAAAAATATGAGCGAAAAGATAAGTTCTGCTTTGCAGGTGCTTACTATCATCGATATGTGCAGCGCTGCAAAACTTTTGATGCTTTCGCTGACTACTTCTTTGAAAACCGCGGTCTGGATATTTACGACCGCAACTATCAGAATGCGCGCCCGGAACACAAATTTCCGGAGCGTTACGACCCCTATATCCTGGGAAAACTGGCTCCTTCTGAAATTGATGTGGCTTACAAAGGATATAATTTCGGCATCAATATGAATTCCTGCCCACAGGCGCAAACCATGTTTGCCCGTCGGGTATTTGAGCTGATGGCATCCAATACGATTGTGGTTGGAAATTATGCCCGAGGCGTAAAAAATTATTTTGGAGACCTGACCTTCTGCACAGACGACGCAAAAACCCTGAAACTCGGTCTGGAACAATATTGCGCAGATGAAAACCAGGTAGATAAGCTGCGGCTGCTGGGCTTGCGCAAGGTGCTTCGAGAACATCTGTGCGAGGATCGCATGGATGAAATCCTGCAAAAGGTATATGGCCGCAGCCTGAAAAAGGCACTGCCCTCTGTTGGGGTATATTCCAGAGTGGAGACACAGCAGCAGGCAGATCGTGTTATTTCGATGTTCCGAAATCAGGAGTATGACAAAAAAAGCCTGATTTTGGTGTCGGACGGCCAGCTGAACGTGCCCGCCGGCATTCAGACCGTCACAGCCCAAGCGTTTGATGAACAGCCGGTGGAAAAACTGATCCAGGAAGATTTTGCGGCGTGTTTTGCAGCTGATGACTGGTATGGCAAGAATTATCTGACCGACCTGGTCCTCACTGTTCGCTATGGCGAATTCGATCTGATTGGCAAGGCAGAGTATTTCTCGTCCCAAAACAGCGATGCACGGCGGCAAAATAAGGGGAAAGCATATCGGCCGGCAAAAGAACTGGCCAGCCGCCGCTCGATGATCAGCAGGAATCTGCTGTCTGGAAAGACCGGCGTTCAGCTGACACCGGAACAGCTGTGGCAATCGGAGCAGGGGCTTGCGATCGATGCAATGAATTATTGCGAAAACTGGCAGCAGGAAGCATGCCCGGCAGCAGAAGACCTTGTTGTTGCTGATCAGGGCATCCCGATGGAAACCATCAGAAAGGCGGAACAGAAAATCAACGCTGTTTTGCCCAGCCTTGACTGCTGCAAGATCGGCCCGGATCAGATTGGGGCTATCCGCCCTGGAAAAACAGATGCCCTGAGTCTGGAACGGCAGCCCAAAAAAGTTGTGCTGACCAGCCAGATGGCCGAAAATCAGCATACATATATCTATCTGCCAAAATCGGTGGAGATCGAACCTTTGATAAAAGATGGAAGTCTTACGGTTCGCTTTAATGGCGAGGGCAGCTTGAGTACAATTGGATATTGTATGTTCTGCGATGAGCAGGGAAAGCAGCTGGAAGCACAGGCGGTCAATCTTTCACGCCGTGCAAACCTCACCCCGCCAGCGCATGCAAAAACTGTGAAGCTGGCCTACCGGCTGCGCGGAGCGGGTGTTTGCTCGCTGCACAGCATTGAACTGGGGATTTCCGAAAATTCCAGTCTGCGCGGCGGCTGTTTCCTGTCCCGGTCCAATGTGCTGGTGCTGACAAATCACTATCCTTCTGCGGATAACCTGTACAACAATATGTTTGTTCATAAGCGCTTGACCGATTACAAAGAGCAGGGACACCTGGTCGATGTGATGGTGACAAACGCTTATGCAACCGAGCAATTGCGCGAATTTGAGGGCATCAATATAATTGAAGGCCTGGAAGATACTCTGTCAGCAGTGCTGGCTAACGGAAACATCAATACAGTGTGTGTTCATTTTCTGACAAAGGAAATGTGGGATGTGCTCAAGCCCTATGTGGGCTCCATCCGCCTGATCATCTGGTCTCATGGGGCGGATATCCAGCCTTGGTGGCGCAGAGAATATTTGTTTGATACGCCTGAAAAGCAGGAAAACGGAAAGAAACAAACTGAAATCCGGATGCATCTTTGGAATGAAGTGTTTGATGCTGCAGAAAAAGAAGGCAGCAATATCCAGCTTGTGTTCGTATCCGAGTTTGCAAAGAAAATTGTGGAAGAGGATTATAAACGCAGTATTTCTGCTTTTTCAACCATTATTCCCAATTTGATCGATACAGATATGTTCAGCTACCAGCCCAAAAAGGCAGAAGACAGGTTGAATATTGTTTCGATCCGTCCATTTGCATCCTCGGTGTATGCAAACGATTTAAGCGTAAAAGCGATTTTGGCGTTGTCGGAAAAACCCTGGTTCAATGAGCTTCACTTTACGATCGTGGGCAAAGGCGAACTGTTTGAAAGCACAGTGCACCCGCTGCGGAAATTCGCCAATGTGGAGCTGCGGGAAGAATTCCTGCGCCAGTCTCAAATTGTGGAGCTGTACCATAAAAACGGCGTTGTGCTGATTCCCAGCAGAAGTGACACACAGGGTGTTTCCCGCGATGAGGCGATGTCCTGCGGATTGGTTCCTGTTACAAGCAATGTGGCAGCCATTCCGGAATTTGTGGATGAAAGCTGTGGCATTCTTGCGCCGGAAGAAAATTTTGAAGAGCTGGCAGTGGGAATTGAACGTCTTTATCAAAACCCGGAACTGTATCTGCGAATGTCGGAAAATGCTGCAAAACGTGTGCGCACTCAGACTTCCAGAGAATTCACCACTCAAAAAGAGGCCGATCTTATTTTTGAAACAAAATAAGTGGGAGCTTTAAAGGAAAGCCGTATGCCACAACTCTTAACCGGCAAACATACAGTATACCGGTTAAGAGCAGCAGTACGCTGCTGATCAAGGCAAAACTGCAAAGGGAATTAAATCATTATGTTTGATAAACTGAAAAAGAACCAATTCCTGTTTGAGGAACTGGTAAAGCGTGACTTTAAAAAGAAATACAAAAGAACAGTGCTGGGCATGCTGTGGAGCATTTTGTCCCCGCTGCTGATGCTGCTGGTCATGAAGCTGGTCTTCACCCAGTTCTTTGGGCGCAATACCCCTCACTATACCACCTATCTGTTTGCCGGTACCCTTACTTTTTCCTTCTTCAGCGAAGCAACCAGTCAGGGTATGATGTCGCTGATGGGGAATGCGGCCATTTTCAGCAAGGTGAATGTGCCCAAATATCTGTTCCTGATGTCCAAAAATGTGCAGACCCTGATCAATTTCGGTCTGACACTGGGTGTTTTCTTCGTGTTCTGCCTTTTGGATGGCATCACCTTCACCTGGAAGTTCCTGCTTTTGATCTATCCCATTGTCTGCATGGTGCTGTTCAATTTCGGCATAGGTCTGATATTGTCGGCGATGTTTGTTTTCTTCAAGGATATCCAATATCTTTGGACGGTGTGCACCCAGATGCTGATGTATATGTCTGCCATCTTCTACAACATCGAGATGTACAGCGAGCCGGTTCAGAAGCTGTTCCTGCTCAACCCCATTTACCTGTTTGTCCGCTATATCCGAAAAATCGTGATCGACGGGGCGGTCCCCACGATCTGGTTCCACCTGCTGATGGCGGCAGACGTTGTGATCGCAATGGGAATCGGCTGCTGGATGTATAAAAAGTACAACCACAAATTCCTGTACTATGTCTGAGAGGTGCGCCGTGAGTGTTTTAAAAGTAAACAATGTATCCATTCGCTACATGACTGGCGACTTCAAGGACATCGGCATCAAGGAGTATGTGCTGCGCCGGATCAAGCATAACTACAGTGTGAAAGAGTTCTGGGCCGACCGCCATGTTACCTTTACCCTGGAAAAAGGGGATATGCTGGGCATCATCGGAACCAACGGCGCGGGAAAATCCACCCTGCTCAAGGCGATTTCCGGCATTATGGAGCCCACCGAGGGCTGGATCGAGCGGGAAGGCACCATTGCGGCCTTGCTGGAGCTGGCAAGCGGCTTTGACGGCGATCTGACCGTTCGGGAAAACACCTATCTGCGCGGAGCAATGCTGGGATACACCCGTCAGTTCATGGATGAAACCTATGATAAGATCATTGATTTTGCAGAACTGAAGGAGTTTGAAGACCGACCCTTCAAGCAGCTTTCGTCAGGCATGAAGTCCCGCCTGGCATTCTCGATCGCATCCCTTGTGCGCCCGGATATCCTGATCTTGGACGAAGTCCTTTCGGTGGGTGATGGCGCGTTCAAGAAAAAAAGTGAAGCAAAAATGCAGGAGATCATCGGAAGCGGGGCCACCACCATTCTGGTGTCCCACTCGCTTAGTCAGGTTCGGGAAATGTGCAACAAGGTTTTGTGGCTGCACAAGGGCGAACAGATCGACTTTGGCGAATGCCAGGCGATCTGTGACCGCTACGAAGCATTCCTGAACGGCGAGTTCAAACTGTAAATCATCGATCAAAGGAGCATAGAACAATGGAAAAGATCCGTGTAATGAGTGTTTTTGGTACGCGCCCGGAAGCAATTAAAATGTGCCCGCTTGTGAAAGAACTGGCCAAGCACCCGGAAATTGAAAGCCTGTGCTGCGTTACGGCACAGCATCGCCAGATGCTGGACAGTGTGCTGGATGTGTTTGACATTAAGCCGGACTATGACCTGGATATCATGACTCCCCGCCAGACATTGTCCACCATCACCAGCAAATGCCTGACCGGCATGGATGATGCCATTGAGGCCCTCAAGCCGGATATGATCCTGGTGCATGGCGACACTTCCACGACCTTTGCCGGCGCACTGGCTGCTTTCTATCATCAGGTGCCGGTGGGCCATGTGGAAGCAGGCCTGCGTACTTATGACAAATACTCTCCCTTCCCGGAAGAGATGAACCGCAAATTGGTAACCGGCATTGCGGATCTGTATTTCTGCCCCACCCAAAACAACAAAGACAACCTTCTGCGTGAAGGTGTGGACAAAGGCCTGTTTGTTACCGGAAACACCGTGATCGATGCTTTGATGACCACGGTTCGGAAAGATTATAAGTTCGAAACAGCAGAGCTGAACGAGCTGCCGTATGAGAGCAAAAAAATCATTCTGGTCACCTGCCATCGCCGCGAAAACTATGGGGAACCCATGAAAAATATCATGCTGGCCCTGAAGCACATCGCCCAGACTCATGAGGATGTGGAGCTGGTATATCCTGTACACCTGAGCCCGGTGGTTCGGGAAGCGGTGGACAAATATCTGCGGGGTACACCGCGGGTGCATCTCATTGACCCGCTTTCGGCAGATGAGATGCACAACCTGATGGCCCGCTGCTACCTGGTCATGACCGACTCCGGCGGACTGCAGGAAGAGGCGCCTGCTCTGGGCAAGCCGGTGCTGGTTCTGCGCCATGAGACCGAGCGCCCCGAGGCCGTGACGGCCGGAACGGTAAAGCTGGCCGGTGTGGATCAGCATACCATTGAAGAAATGGCTGACCGCCTGATCTGCGATAAGGCCGCCTATGATGAAATGGCCCATGCGGTAAACCCTTATGGTGACGGAAAAGCCTGCGAGCGCATTGCTCAGGCGATTTTGTGGCATTTCGGCAAAGGCGAAAAGCCGGAAGAGATGAAGGCCTGAAAAACACAGGAAAGAGAGGAAACTCTCTTTCCTGTTCATGGATCATTCACGATGGACGATTTATCACAGGAGCTGTGTTGCACGCTGCGGTGTGCAAAATAAACAGGGCTTCCTGCGGAAGGGAGGCCATGAATTCAAACGAATTCGTGGGAAAGTAATCGAGTATGGACATTACAACATTGGCATTTTTGATTTTTCTGTGTGCAGCAGTGATCCTGTATTATCTGCTGCCAAGAAAAGCATCGGTCGGTGTGCTTTTGGTAACAAGTCTTGCTTTTACCTGCATGTACAATGCAAAGGGCCTGATCTTTGTGATCCTGACTTCTCTCAGCATCTGGCTGGCCGGCAGAAAGATCGGTCATTTGAACGATGACCAGAATCAGGAACCGGCTCAAATTAAAAGCAAACAAAAAAGAGCGATGCTGATCACCCTGTTTTTTAATATCGGGGTTTTGGTCCTGCTGAAATACATAACCCCGCAGTTCGAACATTCTGCAATGATGAAAGGGCTTCAGCTGCTGGTCCCGCTGGGCTTGTCCTACTATACCTTGCAGGCTGTTTCTTATGTTCTGGATGTATACTGGAAACGGATCGAACCGGAAAAATCGTATGCAAAGATGCTGCTGTTTGTATGCTATTTTCCGCAGCTGATCCAGGGGCCGATCAGCCGTTATAAAGATTTTTCCGGAGAACTCAAGAAAAACACCTTTGATCCGCGCAGCCTGAAATACGGCGTGCAGCTGATGCTGTGGGGCTATTTTAAGGTAATGGTCATCGGTAAAAATGTTTCAAAATATGTGGAAAACATCTTTTTCGGAAAAGAAACCGCTTATGGCTTTGCGGTGTTCATTGGCCTTGTGCTGTTCGGCTTTGAGCTGTACGCAAATTTCAGCGGCGGCATTGATGTGATTCGCGGCGCATCCCAGTGCTTTGGCATCAATCTGGCAGAAAACTTCCGTCAGCCGTTCTTTTCCAAATCGCTGGGCGAATTCTGGCGCCGCTGGCACATTACGCTGGGTGCGTGGATGAAGGATTATGTGTTTTATCCATTCTCCATGTCCCGTGCGGTTTCCAAAACAAAAAAACATCTTAAAAAGCATATGTCCCGCAAAATGGCAAACCGCATCCCGATGGCTGTTGCCAATGTGGTGGTATTTCTGCTGGTGGGCATCTGGCATGGTACAGGAACCAATTATGCACTGTGGGGCCTGTACAACGGCATTATCCTGGCATTCAGTGAACTGATGGCTGATGTTTACGCAAACACCAAAAAGAAGCTGCATATAAATGATAAGTCAAAGGCCTGGAACGCCTTTTGCCTGTTCCGCACCTTTATCATTGTAACCATCGGCTGGTGCACCGACTGCGCTGTCACTGCACTTGGGTCGGCCGAACTGCTCAAAAACATGCTGTACCTGGGCAGAACCAATCTGGATATCATTGGCATTGAAACGTTTGATCTTATCAAGATTTCGGCGGCACTTGTGCTGCTGCTGGGGGTCAGCATCTTCCATGAAAAGAAAGGGTCTGTTCGTGAATGGATGGGCAAAAAGAATTTTGCTGTGCAGGTTATCGTATGGACGATCCTTATTCAGCTGATTGCCTGTTTCGGAAGAATGGCAGGCCTTGGAGGGTTTATCTATGCGGGCTTTTAAAAGAGGACTGATTTTCCTGATCGTCAATGTGATCGTTGGCTGTGCAGCAAATTATTTGCTGGGAACAACGCCGTTTACACAAAAGCTGATGAATGAATATCACATGTATAATTGCGATATTGCAATTTTAGGCCAGTCACACGAAAGAACTGGGTTCAATCCGTTTATCATGAATGATGAGTACAACAAAAATGCTTTTACATTTGGAGAAGGCGGAATGACAAATGATGATATATATGGAGAAATCAAGGAACTCAACAAAGATGGAAATCTGAAGGAAGTTTACCTGGGAATGGATTACGGAACCTGGAATGACCCAGTCGACAAAAATTTTGAAACAGAAGGCTTTGATGGAAACAGCAACACCGTTTGGCGCTGGTCTATGAAAAACGGCGTGGATCTGGAGTATTTTTGGAACATGGCCAAAGCCCAAACTTATAATGATGCCCTGTTCGTTTATGAAGCAAACGCAGATACAATACGGCGAATTCCGGAACGCTTGAGGGCACTGCGGCATCCAGAAAATTTAAAAAACGTAAAAACGCAAATCCAACAGCCCGGTGCTAAGATTCTGGGTGGAATCTACCAATACAAAGGCAGAGGCTATTTGGAAGGCATGAAGATCCGGGAAGACAGCAAATATGGGATGCGAGAGTTTCGGGAAGAAAGAATTTCTGAGTATAAGATCCGATATTTCAATAAAACTGCTTCTTATTGCAAAGAAAATGGTATTAAACTGGTGTGCGTAACCTCAGCTGTTCCACCGGAGCGTTTGGCAGGCGAAAAACATGATCAAGCGCATGAGTTCTTTCAGAACCTGTGCGATGAAGCTGGTGTGCCCTATTATGACTTTAATTATGCAAAGTCGGAATATCTTTATCGGACCAGAGAAGATTATGTGGATGCTGAAGGCCATATGAAAGGGTCTTTGGCAGACAGACAGACCCGGCTTCTTATGGAAGTGGAACAGGCAGAAGACAGCAGCATTTATTTTGAAACCAATTATGACGATGTAGTGGCAGGGCTGAAGTCGATCGAGGAGGCGGCAGCATGAAGAATGTACTGGAATACCTGGAAAATTCTGCTCAAAAATATCCGGATAAAACAGCTGTGATCGATCCGGATGGTCAATGCTCGTACAGCGAACTCATTGCCCGGGCAAAGGTCATCGGCACAGTGCTGGCAGAGCATATCCAGCGCCATCAGCCGGTTGTCTGCTATATGGATAAAAGCGTATCCTGCCTGCAGGCGTTTTTCGGCATTGTATATGCCGGCGGATTTTACACCCTGCTGGACCCCAGCTTCCCGCAGGAGCGGGTCAATCAAATTTTGAATGTGCTGCAGCCGGCGGCAGTGCTGACCACCCATGCCTATGATGCAGAGGTGGAAAAGCTGGGGGAAAACCAGAACCTGATCTATCTGGAAGAGATCGGCGGCGATATCAATGAAGCTGTGCTGGCCCAAAGACGGGCCTGTGCAGTGGACCTGGACCCGCTGTACTGCAATTTTACTTCCGGTTCCACCGGCGTTCCCAAGGGAGTGCTGGTCGGCCATCGGTCGGTGATCGATTTTATTGATATCTTCACCGAACGATTCGGCATCACCAATGAGGATGTGATCGGCAATCAGGCCCCCTTCGACTTCGATGTGTCGGTAAAGGATATTTATCCCGCGATCAAGACGGGAGCAACGCTGGTCATCATCCCCAAGGCATATTTTATGTCCCCGGTAAAGGTCATCGACATGCTGGATGATCACCATGTCACCACCATGACCTGGGCCGTTTCGGCACTGTGCATGCTCATCCGTCTGCATGGGTTCAAATACAAAGTTCCCGGTGCCATCAAGCGCATCATGTTCAGCGGTGAGGTCATGCCCATCAAGCAGCTGAACAAGCTGCGGGGCTATTATCCCAATGCAATGTATGTGAACCTGTATGGTCCCACCGAGATCACCTGCAACTGTACATACTACATCCTGGATAAAGAATTCGGCGAGGATGAAAAGATCCCGGCCGGTATCCCCTTTGACAATGAAACGGTATTTTTGCTGGATGAAAACGATCATCCGGTTGCCGAGGATGGAATCGTTGGCGAGATCTGTGTAGCCGGAACAGCCCTTGCGCTGGGCTATTACAACAATCCGGAAGTAACAGCAAAACACTTTGTGCAGAATCCGCTGAACAAGCTGTATCCGGAAAGGATCTACCGCACCGGCGACCTGGGCAGCTATCAGAATGGTCTGCTTTACTTTGCCGGCCGAAAGGATTTCCAGATCAAGCACATGGGCCACCGCATCGAGCTGGAAGAAATTGAAACCGTGCTGGGCAATGTGGAAGGTGTGAGCCACGCGTGCTGCGCATACGATGAGGCCCGCAACAAGGTCGTGGCGTTCTATGTGGGCGAGGTGGAAAAGGCACAGATCATTTCCCGGATGAAAGAAACCGTTCCGGAATATATGGTGCCGAATGTGTTCAAACAGATGGAATCGATGCCGCTGACCAAAAACGGAAAAACAGACCGCAAGGCCCTGTTCCAGATGTATAAGGAGGGTGCACTGTGATGTATGAAGAAACCACATGGCAGGAAACCTTGAAGCATGCAGAAAGTGGTCTGCAGGCTCCCTGCTATATTTTTGATGCGGACATCCTGGCAAGGGGTGTGCAGCAGATGCATGAATTGATGCCGCACTGCGGCGCTTTGTGCTATGCAATGAAAGCGAATCCGTTTCTGGTAAAGTACATCGATCCTTATGTGGACCGTTTCGAGGTATGCTCTCCCGGCGAATATGAAATTTGCAGCCGGGCCGGCATCGATCCGGAAAAAATCATTGTTTCGGGTGTAAGCAAAACCGAGCACTCGATGCGGCGCATTTTTGAGCTTGGCCGGGGCAAAGGCATTTTCACAGCCGAGTCCATGCAGCATTACAAGATCCTGAGCCGGCTGGCAGCCGAAAAGAAGACCCACATCAAAATGCTGGTGCGGCTTACTTCCGGCAATCAGTTCGGTGTGGATGAAGCAACCCTGGAAGAGATCTTCCGCCTGAACCAGGGCAGCGAATACTGCCAGATCATCGGCATCCACTATTTCTCCGGAACACAGAAAAAGCTCAAAAAGATCGAAAAAGAGCTGGCCTATGTGGATGCCTATGCCAAAAAGCTGAAAGACCAGTTCCACATGGAAGAGCTGCAGCTGGAATATGGGCCGGGACTGTCGGTTGCATATTTCGAAGGGGACAAACCGGCTCCCCGCAAAGAGCAGATGGAGGCTCTGGAAGAGCTGCTCAAGGGTCTTGAGAATTTCAGCTTTGTGGGCATTGAAATGGGACGGTTTGTGGCATCCGACTGCGGCTGCTTCATTACCCAGATCGATGATGTGAAAAAATCCGATGATACGAATTTCATCATTTTGGACAGCGGCCTTCATCAGATCAACTATTTCGGCCAGATGATGGGCATGAAGCTGCCTCCCATCCATCAGTTCCCAAAGCGTGATGCACAGGCGCAGGAGTATACCCTCTGCGGTGCGCTGTGCACCACAAATGACATCCTGGTGCGGGACATTGCACTGAATGCGCCGGAAATCGGCGATAAGCTCTTCTTCCAGCGTTGTGGTGCCTACTCCATGACCGAAGGCATCTCGCTGTTCCTGAGCCGGGATATCCCCGCTGTATATGTGTATTCGCAGAAGGCTGGTTATGAATGCCTGCGTGAAAGCTTTGCAACCGACCTTCTTAATTCAAAACAATCAGAACAAGGAGCAAAATAATGGAAAAGTTTTTGGAATTTCTGGAAGACATTGTGGCAGGTGTGGATTTTGAAAACTGCACCACTCTGATCGACGACAAGATCCTGAGCTCTTTTGATATCCTGACGATCGTGTCCGAAATTGAAGATGAGTATGGCGTGGAGCTGTCTCCCGGCGATCTGACCCCGGACAACTTCAACTCTGCCAAGAGCCTGTGGGCCCTGGTTGAAAAGAACATGGACTGATCTGAGATCTGCCCTGGGGGAAAACAGAGCATCCTTTGAGGAAGCCCCGGAAAAGATCCCGCGGTGCAAACGGCCCTGCCTTGGTCATCATCCAAGACAGGGCCGTTTTTTTGGGCAGAAGAGGGGGGAAAGCATCCTGCTTTTCCGGGGGCATTATTCATGGGGACGCAAAACTTCTTTTCGGGAAAGGTGCTGGCAAAATAAAAAACGTTGATGATGATAATTAAAACTATCGATTTTACAAATGCCACCGTGGGGAATATACTAAAAACATGCTTCAAGCCAGGCCCAAAAAGGCCGGAAAAAAGATGCAGATCTTCTCGATACTCTCTGGCGGAGGCAGGAATGCTTCCCCAAAACGAAACGCCGCCAGCCGGCAGAAAGGAGCCCGATCATGATGAACGTTCGCATGAATGCTGTCGCTATGCAGGGCTTCTTTGCCGCTTTCCAGGCTCGATTTACGGGCTTTTTTCGTGATACCGTAAATCCATCTCCGTCTGGGAACAGGTGAACGCGTTTTGCATTTGTTGCGCAAAAAAGAGCGGCTCCGTCCTTTCGGGATGGAGCCGCTCTTTTTGTTTTATCAAAACCACTGAAAAAGGAGTCTTTTGTATGAAAACGAAAAAAAGTCTGATCGCCATTGTCCTCTCTGCGGCCCTGACTTTGAGCTTTACCGGATGCGGCAGTGCCCAAGGGACTTCTTCGTCCACATCCGCAGCAGATGCGAAATACACGGTAGGCATCTGCCAGCTCACCCAGCATCCCTCTCTGGATGCTGCCACCAAGGGCTTTATGGATGCCATTGAAGAGGCGCTTCCCGGTCAGGTTGCATTCGATCTGCAAAATGCTTCCAACGATATTCCCACCTGCGGTGTCATCTGTTCCGGCTTTGCCGCAAATCAGGTGGATCTGATCCTGGCCAATGCGACCCCCAGCCTGCAGGCAGCGGCAGCTGCCACAAGTGAGATCCCCGTTCTGGGCACTGCCATCACTGAGTACGGGGTGGCGCTGGATCTGGAAAATTTCACCGGTGTGGTGGGAAACAACATTTCCGGAACCTGTGACCTGGCCCCTCTGGAACAGCAGGCTGGCATGATCTCGCAGCTGGTGCCCCAGGCAGAGAATGTGGGCATCCTGTACAGCTCCAGCGAAGCAAACTCCCTTTATCAGGCACAGGTCGTGGAAGAGGAGCTGAAGAAAGCGGGCCTGAACGTGAATATTTACACCTTCGCCGATTCCAACGATGTATCGGCAGTTGCCGCAACGGCAGCGGACGAGAACGATGCCCTTTACATCCCCACCGATAATACCGCTGCTTCCTGTGCCGAGGCCATTCACAATGCGGTGGGCTCGAAGAACGTGCCCATCATCACCGGAGATGCCGACACCTGCCGCGGCTGCGGTGTGGCCAGCTTCTGCATCGACTATTATGAGCTGGGCCGAACCACCGGCAAAATGGCTGTACGGGTGCTGGAAGGCGAGGACGTTTCCAAAATGCCGGTAGAATATTACGAAAACCCTGTTAAGATGGTGAACCGCACGCAGGCGCAGGAGCTGAATATCCAGGTGCCGGAGGATTATACGGATCTGGACTGAAAATAAACAAAAAACCGGGCCTTTCAATGCGCGGCGGCCGTAAAACAGATAAATTTTAAAAATCATGAGAACTGCGTGTTCTCGGAAAACGGCGCGACTTCGGTCACGCCGTTTCAGGCTGTCGAAAAAGTTCGACAGCCTCTGAAGGACACTGGGCGCACATTTTGCGCATAGCGCAAAAGATGCTTCCCGGTTTTCCTCAGTACTCCTTTCCAGCGAAAAAAGGCCCTGTTTTGCGCACTGCGCACACAAAACAGGGCCTTTTTTCTGTCAGGGTGTTCTCATTCCCGGTACATGCCCGTGAATGAGAACTTATTTTATCCGTTTTTCTGTTTATCAGCACATGCAGAGGGCCTTCGGTTTTCCGAAAGCCCTCTGCTGAGGAATTGCTCAACAGTGTACGGACAAAAAAGCCAGAAAAGCCCCTGTCACAACGTGGCAAGCAGAGGAAACCTGTACAGGTTTCCTCATTTTCGCCGATCTGCCCGATGGCCGTATCCGCAAAAATTGCTTGCTGGGGGAAGCATCCCCAGACCCCTTTGACACTATCTTCGATGGTGTCTGTGTCATAAAATCAAACGACTTTTGACGTGGTTGGCAAAGTTTGAATATGACGGATTCGTCACGCAGCCATAGCCTGAATTATGATAAAATAAAATTGTATCAATGAAACAGGAGGAATCAAAATGATACAAATCCTTTTAGTGGAAGATGATAAATCCATCGTTGAGCATCTGACTTGCTTTTTAGAGAAAGAAGGCTTCTCGGTGAAAAGCACTGACACACAGGCAGATGCTTTGAAACTGGTGCAAAATGAACCTTTTGATCTGGCCCTTCTTGATATTTCACTGAAAGAAGGCAATGGCTTTTCTCTGTGTTCGGCGATCAAAGCGGAAAAGGCCCTTCCTGTTATTTTTCTTACTGCTTCAGGAGATGAATACAGCACAGTGACCGGATTTGACCTGGGTGCCGAAGATTATATACCAAAGCCCTTCAGACCTCGTGAACTTGTAAGCAGGATTAAAAATGTACTTCGTTTGTGCGGAAAAGTGAGCAACACATTTTCAGTCAACGATGTAACAGTGGATATGATTCGGGGCACAGTGACCAAGAAAGGTCAGGATGTAAATCTATCGGCCCTGGAATATCGATTACTCTTAACGCTTTTGAATCACAGAGGAGCTGTTCTGAGCCGCAGCCAGCTGCTGGAAACAATTTGGGATGTGGCAGGCGATTTTGTAAATGACAATACTCTCACAGCGTATATCAAGCGGCTGCGGGAAAAAATCGAAGATGACCCCCAAAACCCGCAAATCATTCAAACAATCAGGGGCCTTGGCTACAGGGTGGACAAATGAATCATTTACTGAGAAATCCGGAGATCAAAAAAGAAGTTCAGATAAAACTGATCATTGCGTTTTTGTTAATCGGGGCCACACTGATTTTCAACCAGATCACTGCTTTGATGGTGCTGCTGGGGTTCAGCTGCTTTTTCTTTTTCGATTACCGTTTTACTAAAAAGAGATACCAGCGGATCGAAATGCTCTCAACGCAGATCGATGCCCTGTTGCATGGCGATGAGCAGATACAATTTCAAAGCTATACGGAAGGTGAACTGTCAATTCTGCAAAGTGAGATTTACAAAATGACAGTAAGACTCAAAGAACAGCAGCAGCTTCTGCAAAAGGATAAGCAGAATTTGTCCAATGCGATTGCGGATATTTCACACCAGATCCGCACACCCCTTACCTCGATGAATTTAATTGTTTCCATGCTCGGTGATGAAGAGCTGACCGAAGAAAAAAGGCAAAAGCTGGTGCGAAAGCTATGCAGCCTGCTGTCCCGGATTGACCGCCTGATTTCCGCTTTGCTGAAAATGTCCCGTCTGGATGCAGGAACGGTGCAGTTTCAGCGGGAACCGTGCGCTTTAGAAGCCTTGCTGCAAAAAGCTGTCGAACCTTTGCAGGTGCTTTTAGACCTGCGGGATCTCACCATTCATACAAACGCAAACGGTACCATTTATACAGATATGCTTTGGACAGGTGAGGCTGTCAGCAATATTATCAAGAACTGCATGGAGCATACACCGGTGGGCGGCACGATCTCTGTTCATGCAAAAGAAACGCCGATTTTCTCTGAAATCGTGATCCGTGATACCGGAAGCGGAATCGCCCCGGAAGATCTGCCCCGCATTTTTGAGCGCTTTTACAAAGGGAAAACATCGGACGAAAACAGCTTTGGAATCGGCCTGGCGCTTTCCAGAATGATCGTAACAGGCCAGAACGGAACCATAAAAGCAGAAAATCACCCGGATGGAGGGGCAATGTTTACCCTTCGTTTTTACAAGGAAATCATTTAGTTACATCTGAAAAGTGACATTTTTGTTACGCAGAAGTCACTGGGCAGTCACCTGCATCCATTACAATGAAAGCACAAATTCCAGAATAAAGGAGAACAAAGCTATGGAAATCCTTCGTGTGGAACATCTGAAAAAGACCTATGGTGCAGGAGATAATCAGGTCCATGCACTGGATGATGTTTCTTTTTCCGTGGAACAGGGTGAATTTATTGCAATCATTGGTCCGTCCGGCAGCGGAAAATCCACCCTTCTGCACATCCTTGGCGGTGTAGATCGTCCTACTGAGGGCAAGGTCTATATGGATGGTCTGGATGTGTTCGAGCAGAATGAGGAACAGCTGGCGGTATTTCGCCGCAGGCAGGTGGGCTTGATTTATCAGTTTTACAATCTGCTGCCTGTTCTGAATGTGGAAGAAAACATAACGCTTCCGGTCCTGATGGACGGTCAGAAGGTAAACCGGAAACGGCTCAGGGAACTGATTCAGATTCTGGGCTTGGAAGGACGGGAAAAACATCTTCCCAACCAGCTTTCCGGCGGTCAGCAGCAGCGAGTTTCCATCGGAAGAGCCCTGATGAATGCGCCTGCTGTTGTGCTGGCGGATGAACCCACTGGAAATCTGGACAGCAAAAACAGTCAGGAAATCGTTGCTCTGCTGAAAGAATCCAATCGACAGTATCATCAGACCCTGATTATGATTACTCATGATGAGAATATTGCACTTCAGGCAGACCGGATCATTGCCATTGAAGATGGAAAGATCGTGCGGGATGAGGTGATCCGCAAATGAATGTTTTTCAAAAGGTCACTTTAGAATCTCTCAAAAAGAACCGGACCCGCACCATTGTGACTATTATTGGCATCCTGCTTTCCACAGCGATGATGACAGCCATCACCACCATGGTTGCAAGTGTTTTGCAATTCGCCTATGATGTGACGGAATACGATGCGGGGGGCTGGCATCTGGCAGATACCAGCCTGACTCAGGCAGAAGCGGAAGAATTGATTCGCACCGGTGAGGGACTGGCGCGGGGCGTTTATGCAAAACGCCTGGGATTTGCCCACCTGCGGAAGGATGTAAACACACCTTTTTTATATGTGCTGGATGCAAATAAAGAATTCGCTGAGCTTTCCGGGATGCATCTGCTGGAGGGACGCTATCCGGAAAACGAAAATGAGATTGTAATTCCAAAGCAGTTAGAGAATTATTGGCAGGATTTAGACTGGAAGGTCGGGGATCGCATTACCTTAACGATCGGTGAGAGACGAGGCCCGGACGGAACTATTTTATGGCAGGATACGGACCGTCAGATCACAGATAGCGGAACCTTTGCAGAGACACTGGAAAACACTCACAGCGTAGAATTTACCATTGTGGGAATCTGCCAGCGGCAGCCTCTTGAAATGTGGAATGGTGCAGCATCATTTTTTGCGGTGCTCACGACAGAAAGCAGCCTTCCTGCGGCATCGCAGGTGGACAGCTATTATCGCTTCAAACATCCTCATGACTATATTTTTATTGACGAAGAAGGAACCTGGCATCAGACTTTTATTGAAAACACTGCAAATGCAAAAAGCTGTGTGCCAAACTATGATCTGCTGCGGCTTTCCGGCTTTGCCAGCATTGGACTTTTAAACGCCATCAAGGGTCTGGCGGCTCTGATTCTGATAATCGTGGGCGGGGCATCCATCGCACTGGTCTACAATGCCTTTGCCATTTCGGTGTCAGAACGCACAAAACAGTTTGGACTGCTTTCCTCTTTGGGAGCAACCAAAAAGCAGCTTCAAAAAATGGTGCGGTTTGAAGCATTGGCGGTCAGCGCAGTCGGCATCCCATTGGGTATTCTGGCCGGACTTTTCGGAATTGGAATTACATTACATTTCATAGGGCAGAAATTTGCAGCTGCACTGGAAGTAGAAGGCACCGGTGCTGTACTCCATTTGGTCATTTCGCCAGCGGCCATTCTTGCGGCATCGGTATGTGCACTGATTACCGTACTGCTTTCAGCCTGGATCCCTTCCCGAAAAGCAACACAGGTTTCTGCGGTTGAAGCCATTCGGCAAAGTCAGGACATCAAGCTGAGCCGTGAAGATGTAAAAAGCTCCCACCTCACGATGAAGCTGTTCGGCCTTTCAGGCGTATTGGGGCAAAAATACTATCACCGGAGCCGCAGAAAATACCGCAGCACCATTCTGAGCCTGTTTATGAGCGTGCTTTTGTTTGTTACCGTGTGTACATTTACAGATTACATTGGTTATGTGGGCGATTTGCAGTTTGATGCTGATGCTTACGATATTGATTTTTGTCAATACCAGTCGGCGCAAAGTGTTATTCCTGGCGATGAACTGGAAGCTCGTATCAGAGCACTTTCCGAAGTGGATGCTGTGAAACGCATTTATAACGTGGGAATACCGATGCTCTTTTCGGATGGGGAAGAAGGATATTTTAAGGTCTATTACCTGAACGAGGAGGACTGGCAGGAACTCCTGGAAGAAAATCATCTGGAGGTGGAACCGTTTAATGATCCGAATCATCTGCTTGCGGTAGCTGCTGAAAGTCCGCTTTATTATGATGGCCGCCAAAACAAATATATTGAAGGCAGCCGCTTTGAGGGACGGGAACTGTGGATGGAAACGCCCATAGCTATGTACGACGAAGCCGGACAGCTTTGCACGGAAGAAACGCAGTTGAAGATTGGTGCAGTCCTTCCCACACTGCCCTGGTACGCAGAGCGGGATGTCAGCGGTGTAAGTTTTTTCTATCCAGACTGGGCTGCCCAAATGATGGGACAAGAGGACACTCTGGATTTGGCCGCTTATCATATCAAGGCTGAAAACCACAGCAAAGCCTTCGTTCAACTGAGCGAATTGTCAGAAGCGCTCGGAGCGAAGTCCTATTCTGTGTATGACCACAGCCAGGAAAGAGACAATAACCGCAATCTGATTCTTATTGCACAGATCTTTTCTTATGGCTTTATTGTGCTGATCACGCTCATTGCAGTTGCAAATGTGTTCAATACAGTATCGACAAACATCGGCCTGCGGCACAGAGAATTTGCAATGTTAAAAGCTGTTGGAATGGGAAAAAAGATGTTCTTTCAAATGCTCACTTACGAATGCTTCCTTTGCACGGGAAAAGCACTTCTGTATGGGTTGCCTGTGTCTTTGCTGACAAGTGTCCTGATTGGTAAAATAATCGGTGCACGCTATGTGATTTCCCTGAGAATTCCCTGGATCGCAATTGAGATTTCTGTGATTGGAATTTTTGCGATTATGGCCTTCACAATGGCTTATGCTGTGCAGAAATTAAAAAAGCAAAATCTGATCGATATGCTGAGGAATGAAAACACTTAAAATAAAGACTTGGCGATGATTTTACTGTTTAGTGCTCCGTTCCAAGGTAAGAGCAAATAATATTGCTTGAGTGCCAGACCTATTCTGGCATTTCTAACACTTAGCCTAAGCAATGAAAAAGAAACATTGAAACAAAGAAAAACGGACATCACCAAGAAAAATCCTGGTGATGTCCGTTTTTTGCAGCCAGCCTTGTCAGACAGATGCCATATATCCGTAATTTCCGTGGGTTACTGTTTTATGGACACCCGTCTAACAAGGCCTGGTCTTTTTTATACAGGTTTAGAAGCCGTATTCGATGGTGGTCATCTCGCCGGTCTGGGCTGCCTTCTTTGCAGCCAGGCAGGCTGCGGCACTGGCAAGGCCGCTTTCCAGATCGCAGCGGCTGGGTTTGTCTTCCAGAAGATCACGGAAAGCAAGAGCCAGCTGGATGTCGCCGCCGAAGTGCTGAGGTGAGGCATAGGTGAAGTGATGAACAGCGGAATGCTGCCATTTGTAATCATCCACACGCAGCTCAGCGGTGTAGAAATCGAATTCGGCGCTGCCCTTGGTGCCGATGAAGCGGGCGCCGCGGCGGCCGGCGCTGTTCTTCACCAGGAAGGTCTGGTGATAGCTGATGATGGTGCCGTCCTCGCAGGCGAAGATCGCGGCACCCACATCCTCATTGCCGGTATCCTTGGCAAAGCAGCAGCAGTCTCCGCTGGGGTCCTGCTGGTTTACATTGTGCACCACATAGCTGCTTTCCGGGCAGGTGTGGTAGTCCGGGCAGTCCGGGCAGTGCAGGCCGGCGGGCTTGTCGCCCTTGAAGTACATCTTGGAGGTCTGCGCCTGGACCTTTACCGGGCGTTTGCCCAGGATATAGGTGATGTAATCGATATCATGGGTGGATTTCTGCAAAAACAGGCCGCCGGTGAGGGAATCATCCCGATACCAGCTGTTGTAATAAACGCTGCCATAGGGAACATTGTTGATGGCCTGCACACTGGTGATCTCACCCAGAGTGCCGCTTTCCACCAGTTCACGCATGGCCTGAACGATGCAGGTGAGCCGCAGCGGGAAGGAAACGACCGCAAGGTCGCTTTTGCCGCGGCTGGCCTCTAACAGAAGCTGATATTGGTCCGGAGTGATGGAGACCGGCTTTTCCAGGAAGATGGGCAGATTCTTTGCAAGAACCTTGCTTGCGTACTTGGAATGGAGGCCGCAGCGGGTGCCGATGAACACACCGTCCAGCTCTTCCTTTTCCAGCATTTCATCTGCATCTTCATACCAGACGGTGCCTTCAAAGAAAGGGTCGTTTACCACTTCTTTTTTCAGCTCTTCGGCCCGGGGGTCGCCAACTGCCGCAACAGTGAACGGAGCTTCCACCAAACGGAAAGCCTTCATCATGGTTTGGGCACGAAGACCAAAACCAATAAAACCAATACGCTTCATGATTACAGGATCCTCCTTGAAAATGAAAAAAACTTACTGCGCTTATAACAGCGTAGTGATGATTTGGTTGTCGTGCTCAGAGCAGTCACGACTGTGGGCAAACTGGATGATGCCCTCATAGTGCTCACCGTAAACGGGGCTTTCCATGGTGCTGGAACCATAGCAGTTTTCGCCAAGATCCAGCTGGCCCGCATTGATGATGGTGTTGTGATGCACTTCCACATTTTCACAGGAGGAGAAATAACCGGCAAGACGAGGACAGTCCACAATGGTGTTGTGGCACAGCTCAATGTCTTTGAAAACAGGGTAATCGGTGCGCCCGCCGGGCAGATAAACACCCATATAGATAATGGCCATCTGCCAGGCGTTCAGGTCGCAGTGACGGAAAACATTGTTGCGGATCAGAAGGTCGGTGACGCCCTGGCCTTCGCTCCAGCGGCTTTCACATCCGGTTTCGATCTGGATGGCCGCACCCTGGATGTTTTCGAACAGGTTGTTTTCCACAAGGCCATGGCTGCCCTGAAGCAGCGCACCGCGCGCCCGGTTGTTGGTGAACCGGCAGTTGCGGATGATGTAGTAATCCGTAAAGAAACTGCGATTGAAAATAACCGTGTCCGTATCCAGATGCTCCGGCAGAGGATCGGTCAGTTTCATGATGCAGGTGTGCTCTTCGGGCTGATAAGAAAGCTCCTTGATGGTGGAAGTGTAGCCGGTGGGAGACAAATCGGGATTTCGAAGCTCGATTTTGCCGCCTTCTTTAAATTGTAACACACTTTCCACAGAACGCAAGGATTTTAGTGTATGATCGTCCAAACGCTGCACACCCATGGTGGAATTATCGTGCAAATTGATGCAGTCATCACCGGCACCGGAGAAGTCGCAGTCTTCCAAAATGAACTGCCCCTGGGAGTTGCCCACATGCAGGCAGTCGGCTGCGGTGGAAATGCTGCGGGAGGTGCCGGGCCGGGCCAGGATGCGGCAGTGGTCAAAATGCAGGTGGTGTACACCGCCGCTGCTGTGGAAACCGGAACCGGGACAGCCGTACAGGGTGATGCGTTCCAGGGTGATGTGGCTGCTTTGGCGGCTGCGCACCGAGATGGCATCGTATTCAAAGTGGCGGAAGTTGTAGCACTGGCCGGGCTTAAAATGGCGTACGGCCCAGTCCGGGCGGCTGGTGTAAACACGCAGGACCTGGTCGGACTGCCGCTGCATCCGGGGCAGAAGGATGTTGCTCAGCTCCCGCACCAGATGCCAGAGCTCTTCGTCGGTCTTGGCATCGCCGGTAAGGCGCACATGATCGTTCACATAGGGGCGGAATTCAAATCCGCCGGCACAGCCCGGAGTGTAGCGGTGAGGGTCAAAGGGGCCCACAATGCGGATCTCCATGTTTTCCGGCACCTTGGAAAGGGTGGGGAAACGCAGATCGATCCATTCGCCGTTTTCGGCAACCGTTTCCACAACACCCACGCTGGCCAGGGGGGCGTCCTCCCAGGCCCAGTCCATGATCATGTTTTTGAGGTGGATGTGGTGGCTGTCCAAAATGTCAAAATAGGTGACCGGGGTATGGAAGATCAGTTCGCTGCCTTCACCGTCCACCAAAAGGTCGTGCATATCGTGAATGGCGATATGCACCTGATCGGGGGCGTTGTAAAAATGGTAAACACCCTGCGGGATGCGCAGGGCTGTGCCGGGATTTTTTTTGCAGAAATCCAGAGCTGCCCCAAAGGCCGCTGTGTTGCAGAAGCCTTTTTCAGCCTTTGCGCCAAAGTCGGTCAAAGAGCAGATCCGGCCCGTGAGGGCCGGATGCTCGATTTTGATATCGGGAATAAAATGCTTCATAGGAAGTTATCCTTTCACACCGGAGGCCATGATGCTGGCCTTGAGTTGTTTGGAGAAGAACAGCGAAGCGGCGATGACCGGCAGAATGGTGACCAGCGCAATGCCCATCAGCGCGTTCTGCTTGGTGCTGGTGTTGTTGGAAATGTTGTAAAGGGCCACATTCAAGGTCCACAGATCCTGGCGCTCGGTAACCAGCCATGCCCAGAAGAAGTCGTTCCAGTTTCCAAGGAAGGTCTGCAGGGCGATCAGCGAGATGATCGGGTGAGACAGGGGCATGCAGATGCGGGAATACAGGAAGAAGTTGGATGCGCCGTCCAGCCGGGCTGCCTCGAAGTAGGAACCGGGGATGCGGTCAAAGAAGCCCTTGAACAGGTAAATGTAGAAGCCGAAGGGATACAGGAAGGGCAGAAGCAGTGCGGTGTAGTTGTTGTAAGCACCCATGTTGCGGTACATGATCAACTGCGGCAGCATGATGCTGGCGAAGGGGATCATCTGCGCGCCCATGAACACAAGCAGGGTGATGCGGGCGGCCTTGGGCTTCAGAAGGCGGCTGATAACAAAGCCGCACAGCGAGCACAGGAACACCTGGCAGATAATGGCCCAGCCGATAACAATCACGGTGTTGCCCACGAAGGACATGAAGCCGAAGCGGGCAATGCGGGCGTTGGCATCGTACATGTAGTTGGGCAGCTTCATATAGTGAACGAAGCTTTCCAGAAGGAGCATGTTGTGGGTGGACATTTCACAGGCGGCGATCTCACCGTGCAGAGCAAACTTCTTTTCGAACACGGTGTTCAGCTTTTCCTGTGCGTTCGGCTCCAGATTGGTGATGGCGGTGTGCTTGGAAAGGCCATTGGGGTCGAATTCATATCCCAGCGACTGCGATACCCGCTGTGCACGGTCTTTGTAAAGCAGGGTCTGCTTTTTCAGAACGGTGCCCTCATAGATGCCGTAGTCCTTTTCCAGCTGAAGCTGGGTCTGGTGTGCGCGGGAGTAGAAAATGGTCTTGCCGTCACGGGTGCCGTAGAACTTAGTCTCAAAAACCGACTCCCGGGGCAGAACGGTGTAAACACCGAACATGGTGCTCACCATATCGTCCTGCAGCTGGGCCTCCAATTCCTCATCGGTGCCGGTAAAGCCGGAATAATCCACCGCTACCGAAAGCGACTGGGCGCTGTCCGGAATGAGTTTGGGGGGAACATCATAAATTTTAACGTTGTCCTTCATGGCGTTGCTGATGGTGAGCGCAAAGGGGAAGAGAATCAGCAGAAGAGAGCATACTGTAATAACGATCGCCACGATCTGAAGGGAAAGGTCGCTGGAAGACAGCCGGATCTTGGTGGATCCTTTCTTGTTCTTATTCATTGTACTCACTCCTGTTCCGCGTTCTCAAAATGCATCTGAATCATGGTCATTACCATAACCACCAGCATCAGGATCACCGAAGCGGCGGAGCCGCGGCCGTAGTTGTAATCCTTGTTGAAGCTGTTATAAATGTAAATGCCCTGTGTGGTGGAAGAGCCGCTGGGGCCGCCGGATGCAAACATGTAAGGAGCATCCAGCAGCTGCATTGCGCTGGAAACCGCAATGACCAGCTGGATAAAGATGATGTACCGGATGTTGGGCAGGGTGATGTGCCAGATCCGCTTCCAGCCGGTGCATCCGTCCAGAGAGGCGGATTCCATGATGTCGGGCGAGACGTTCTGGATGGCGGAAAGATACAAAAGAACGCTGATGCCGCCGCCGATCACGCCGGGGAAGATGATGCAGAATTTTACAAGGTTCGGATCGCTCAGCCAGGTCTGGGGCTGGCCGCCGAAAAGCTTCACGATCTGGTTTGCAACGCCGTAATCCGGATGCCATACCCAGCGCCAGATGATCACGTTGATGGTGGTGGGGATCAGGGTGGGCAGCAGATACATGGTGGAAACCACGCTCTTCATCCGGCGCAGCTCATTCAGGAACAGGGCCTGGATGATGGGGATGAAGAAGGTCATGAGCAGCTGGAGAAAAAGAAAAACGAAGCTGTTTCTCCAGGCCTGCCAGTAATATTCCGAATGGAACATGGTGGAGTAGTTTTCAAACCCCACAAACCGGCCGGGCTGATGGATGGGATCGTAATCAAAAAAGGAAATAAAGACCGCTTTCAGAATGGGATAATATTTAAGCCATAAGGTGAAAAGCAGCGGAAGGGCAAGCAGCAACCAGGGGGCGAGTTTCTGTTTGAGAAAATATCCGGATTGCTTCTGTTTGCGTTCTTTGCTCATGGGTGGGACAACTCCTTTCGTTTATAACAGCACTATTATAACAGTAGTTTTTTGTTTCTTGTGAGACACAGAAGCAACCAAAAGGGGGCACAGTTTTTAACTTGTTTCAAAAAAAATCAAAATTGTGGCCCGGTTTTATGGAATAGGTCGAATTTTTATCACTTCGAAGTAGATTTTGTGCCATTTACAGAAGGCTCACGGTTTGTTAAACTAAAGTCACACAAGCGGGGCGCTGAAGGATGCGCCCTGCCGCCAACAGCACAACAAGGAGGATACACATGAAAAAACGTTTGATTGCACTGGCCATCAGCACTTTGATGGCTATGAGCATGCTGGCAGGCTGCGGCGCAGCCCCGGCAGAGTCTTCTGAGCCCGCAGCTCCTTCTGAGCCCGCAAGCACCCCCGCTCAGAGCGAGCCCGCTGCCGAAGGCGACCACGAGCCCGTTGAGCTGACCCTGTGGGTCACCAGCCGCAACACCGATGAATTCACCGAAGCCTCGAAGCAGCGCTTCCTGGACGAGCATCCCTGGATCACCCTGAACGAGGTCGTCAAGGAAGGCGATCCCGGCAACGAGTTCTATCAGGGCGTTGCAGCAGGCACCGCTCCCGACCTGATCCAGTGCTCCTACACCATGATGAACAAGTACATCCAGGCCGGCATCCTGCAGCCCCTGAACGAGTACCTGGACAAGTGGGATGAGGCTTCTCACCTGGATAAGACCTACCTGGATATGTTCACCAAAGACGGCAACATTTACGGCCTGACCGATACCGTGAACCCCATGCTGTTCGGCTACAACAAGGCCCTGTTCAAGGAAGCAGGCCTGGAAGCTCCCAAGACCTGGGATGAGGCTCTTGAGGCTGCAAAGAAGCTGAACAACCCCGATGCAAACATCGCAGGCTACGCAACTCTGTCTGCTGAATGGACCGAGTGGTTCTTCCAGTACTATGTATGGCAGGCCGGCGGCGATCTGACCAAGGAGAACGAGGATGGCACCGCTACCCTGACCTTCACCGATCCTGCTGTTATCGAGGCTGCCAAGTATTATCAGAAGCTGTCCGCTGAAAAGGTTCTGCCCAGCGACCGCACTCTGAAGTTCGGTGATCTGCTGGACAACTTTGCTCAGGGCAAGATCGCTATGATGCCTTTCGCTGTTGACTGGGTGGTCGACGTTGCCAACAAGGGCATGGACCTGGATGACCTGGGTCTGATCCTGCCTCCCGCAGGCCCCTCCGGCAAGACCGCTACCGCCATTGCCGGCGCATGCTATGTGATCAATGCAAAGGCTGACAAGGCTAAGCAGGATGCAGCATGGGAGTACATCAGCTTCAAGGCAAGCAAGGAAGAGACTGCTGCTTACTATGAGAACCTGGCAAGCAAGGGCGCAATCGCTCCCGTTACCATCACCCGCGACGATATGAGCATCACCGATTTTGCTGAGATGCCGGAAGACTGGGCACCCGTTCTTTCCAGCGTTGGCGAAGTTGGCCGCATGGAGTTCTACGGCAAGGCTGATTTCGGCGCCTATGTAGACCGCGCTGTTCAGAAGGTCCTGTCTGACCCCAATGCAGATGCTGAGAAGGAATTTGCAGCTGCACAGGAGCTGGCCGAGAAGGAAGTTCTGGCCACCTTCAACGAAGCCAACAAAAAAGCTTAAAAAGCTTCATTCGTTTTTAAATACAAAGCCGGGCACAATTTTGTGCCCGGCTTTGTATTGTTCTATTTGCGCAGGAATGGTACAATAGAAGATGATATAAAAACGCACCGAAACTGCGAGGGAACCCCATGAAGGAAAACCACAAGCCAAGCCGCTTTACCCGAAAGATCATCACCGCGCTGCGAAAACTCAACATCTATCCGCGTCTGGTTTTGATATTCTGCTGCCTGCTGATTTTATCAACAGGCTTTATTACGTTTTTTAACCAGACCGGCTATGCGCGGGAGCTGGAAAGCAATACGGTCAAGTATCAGTCTGTTCTGGTGCAAAATGCCATGTATAAGCTCCATCAGGAGCAGGAAAACGTTGAGCGGAATGTGGCAGAGTTCATCCTGAACGAAAAAGTCCGCGGTGCGTTTCTGGAAAACAACCTGCTGCTTGGAAGGGCCGGGCCGTTTGGCTATCAGGAATATAAGCGCACGCAGGAGAACCGGAAAACCATCGAGCATGCCATGCAGACACTGCGCAATAAAATCGGCGGCCTTCGGGCGGTCGTGTTTGTGGGCGTGGAAGGCAGCCAATACAGCTCTGCCAATATGAAGAACGATCCGAAAAGCCCCATCGTGCGAAATGTGGAGGCCTTTTGGGAAAGTGAGCTGGCAAAAGGCGCCGCCCAGGCAAAGGGCTACCCCGACTGGCGGGATTCGGTGCGGGAAACACCGCAGCTCTTTTTTGAAAATCCAAAAGATAAAATCGGAATCGTGGGCTGCGTGACCGTTTCCTACCAGATTTACAGCACCGAATTCCGGCAGGAATTGGGAACGCTGGTTTGCTGCATCGAGCCGCGCTATTTTGTGGATGCCCTGCGGGAGTATTCCAGCCAAAACGGCGGGAACACCTTCCTCATAGGTTCCGGCGGGCTTTTGGAGGGCATTCAGCCCGGTCTGGACGCCCCGCCTTTCCCCACCGGGAACAGGGAGCTGAAAGAAAAGCTGTTTGCTTCTTATCAGAACAGCTTCCCCTTTGAAAACGACGGAAAAGAGCTGCTGGTCGGCTTTTGCGGCGATGAATATTCCCCCCTTCGGGTGGTCAACCTGACCTACCGGGACCGGGCGCTCCTGCCGGCCACCAGGCTTGGCGAAATGAACCTTCTGGTTTTGCTGATCGTTATCCTGGTGGGCTCGTTCGGCTTTTACATCACAGCTGTCAGTGTGGCATATCCGGTGCGCAGGCTGATCCGTACCATGAAACGGGTGGGCACCGGCGATTTCAACGCAACCTATAAGGCAAAAAGCCGGGATGAGATCGGTGTGCTCTGCCGTGAGTTTGACCGGATGGTTTTGGATATGCGGGAGCTGATCGAAAAGGTCTATGTTGCCGAAAACCGGGAAAAAGAACTGGAGCTGGCTGAAAAAAGTGCCCAGCTGGATGCCTTGCAGATGCAGGTGAACCCGCATTTCCTTTACAACACCCTGGATATGATCCGCTGGCAGTGCATGTATGAAAACGGCGGTGAAAGCCCGGCTTCGGATATGATCGAAAAATTCTGCACCCTGCTTCGCATGACCATCAAGGGCGAGAAAAAGGAAGAAACCGTGTCCGAAAGCCTTCTGCACGCCTCCACCTATCTGGAGGTGGTCAATTTCAGGCATACCCATAAAATCGAGCTGGAAAAAGAATTGCAATTCGACCCCGATGCGTATCAGCTGCCCTGTCTGTCGCTGCAGCCTGTTTTGGAAAATGCGATACGCCATGGCTTTCAGAACAAAAACCGGGAGAACTGTGTCATTTGCATCCAGGGCGTTCAAAACAGTGAAGGCGATTTGGAAATCAGCGTTACGGACAATGGCTGCGGCATGGATCCCCAGCAGCTGGAAAAACTCAAAGAAAGCCTGAATGGGCCAAAACCCGATCAGGCCGACCGGCACGGCATCGGTCTGCGAAATGTGCACCAGCGGTGCAAGATCTGTTATGGGGAAAAGTACGGTATTCGAATTGAAAGTGAGGAAGAGGTCGGTACACGGGTGATACTCAAAATCCCGGCAAGACCGGTCCAGAAATCGGAGGGACTCAAACGTGTATAAAGTTCTGCTGGTGGACGATGAGGAAATGGTTACCCAGGGTCTTTCCCGCTTTGTAAAATGGGAAGACGAGGGCTTTGAAATTGCCGGCACAGCGGAAAGTGTGGATTCCGCAATGATCCTTTTACAGGAAAAGGCCGTGGATCTGGTGATCACCGATGTGCAGATGCCGGGACAGAATGGCCTGGACCTGATTAAGCTGCTGAATGAAAATTACCCCAGCATCAAAACGGTGATCCTTTCCGGTTACAGTGATTTTTCCTATGCACAGCAGGCCATCCGTCTGGGGGCGCTGGATTACCTGACAAAGCCCATCAACTTCGGTGCGCTGAAAACGCTGCTGCGCCGGGTGCGGGAAAAGCTGGATGAAGAAAAGCAGCAGGGCGGCAGGGATGACCAGATGGAACGGATGCTCTGCCATACCCTCATCCTGAACATTGCAAACGGCCTGCCCTACGATGAAGCGCGGGCGGCTGTCTGCCTGGACACCCGCTGCCCGGTGCGGGCGGTGCGTCTTTCGCTGCCGGATGCAGGCACGCTTTCCAAAACGCTGGAAGAAGAGCTGTGCCGGCAGTTTTCTCCCTGCCAGGTGGTTTCTCCGGCTTCCGGCGAGCTTTTGTGCGTGCTGGAAGGCAGCCGGGACCCTGTTGAGCTGGAGTGTCAGATGAAAGAAGGGTTTGTGGAAAAGCAGTCCCTGTGCATCGGCGTCTCCGAAGAACAGCCCGGCTATCAGGAGCTTCGGCTTGCATCTTTGCAGGCCGGAAAGGCGATGCGCTACCAAAAGGCCCGCAGCTGCCCGGGTGTGGTCCTGTATGACCAGGTGCGCACCATGTTCCTGGGCAACGAAGGCGAAAACAATGCAGTCCGCAAATTGGTGGAGTCCTTCTCGATGCCGGAAAACCGGGCCCATCTGGTGGAGGATTTTCTGGCAGAACTGGTCACATTGGAAAGCAGCGGCCATTTTTCGCTGGCTCAGGCACAGCATTTCTGCACCGAGCTTTTGATCGAGCTGGATACCCCGCTTCAAACGCTGGCTTCGCCCGCATATCCAAGGCATCTTTTGATCAGTGAAACGCTGATGGATGTGCTGGGGGCCCAGAGCCTTTCCGAGATCCAGGGGTATATGGTCCAGTATCTTACACGGGTGCTGGACGAGGTGCGTCAGATGGATGAAGTCCAGCAGAGCGGTGAACTGATCGACCGGGTAAAAAAATATATCCAGGGCCATTATGCGGAAAACCTGACCCTGGCTGTGCTGTCGGAAATTTTTTACGTCTGCCCGCCGTATCTGTCACGGCTGTTCAAGAAAAAAACGGGCATCAATTTTGTGGATTATCTCACCGAACTGCGCATGAAACAGGCGAAAAAGTTTTTGGAAAAGCCAAACCTGATGATCTACACCGTTTCGGAAATGGTCGGCTACGAAAATCCCCGCTATTTTTCAAGACTTTTCAAAGAAGCAATGGGCTGCACACCGCAGGAATATCGGAACAGCGTGCTGCATGAGGATGCGCCGCAGGAAGAATGAAAACAAGGCCCTGCGGGCAGCGCCTGAATGTTTTGGCATACGGTCCGGGCCTGAAATTTGAAAAAGGAAGGAAATGAGGAAATGGCAGATATCCATATGCGCTTTCCGCAAGGAAAGGTCAAAGCCGTGACCCTGAGCTACGATGACGGCGTGGAAACCGATGCAAAGCTCATTGAGATCATGCACAAAAGCGGCCTGAAGGGCACCTTCAATATCAATTCCGGGCTTTATGCCGCCGAAGGAACGGTATATCCGAAGGGGGCTTTTCACCGGCGCATGACCCGCCGGCAGGCCTTGGAACTGTATCAGGGCAGCGGCATGGAGATCGCGGTGCATACCCGCACCCATCCCTATCTGGAAGAACTGCCCGAAAGCCTTTGCGTTGAAGAAATATTGGCGGACCGCAAGAGCCTGGAAGCGGATTTCGGCGGCATGATCCGGGGCATGGCCTACCCCTACGGCACCTACGATGAAAGTGTGGTGCGCTCGGCCCGGCAGTGCGGCATTGTGTATTCCCGAACCGTGAACTCCACCCACGGCTTTGGCATTCCTGAAAACTGGCTTACCCTGCACCCCACCTGCCATCACACCGATCCGGAGCTGTTCGGCCTTTGCCAAAAATTTATTGAAAATGACCGGCAGATGAAGCCCATGCTGTTTTATCTGTGGGGCCACAGCTATGAGTTTGAGCGGGACGACAACTGGGATCTGATGGAAAAGTTTGCGGCCCTTATGGGCAGCCGCCCGGATTACTGGTACGCCACCAACATGGAAGTGTATGAATATGCAGCGGCCTATCGGCAGCTGGTGTTCTCGGCGGATGCCTCCAAGGTGATGAACCCCACCAATACGGTGCTGTATTTGCAGCGGAAGGATAAGATTTACACGGTGAAGCCCGGCGAAACCGTGGCCTTTGCCTGAAAGCAAGGCGGATATAAGTTGAAAAACAGGAGCGCATCGGATATTTCCGATGTGCTCCTGTTTTTAGTGAAAGATCGCTTATCAGTTGATTTTTACGGTTTCCCACAGGGTGTTCAGGTAATCCAGCATTTCAGGGTCCATGCTGCGGTAAGCATACTGGTTGTACAGCTGGGAGAAATCGCCCAGATCGGGGTAAAGGATCTCCATGGCCTCTTCGCCCATGTCCTCAATGTAACCGGCATCCTCGTACACCAGGCTGTTGGGGCAGGCATAGTTGATATATTCGGCATTGGCAATGGCCGGCTCGGAAGAGAGCATATAGTTGATGAAGATCTCAGCCAGCTCCTGGTTCTTGGCGCAGGTGGGGATGCACATGGCGTCCACAAAGAAGTTGGTGCGCTCGGGGTAGTAGAACTTCAGGTCGATGTGATCGGCCTGAGCCTCCTGCATGGTGAAGTAATCGCCGGCATAGTAAGAGCTGATGGCAGCCTCGCCCACTTCCATCATGTTGTAGATCTCATCCATAACAAAACTCTTTACCAGCGGGCGCTGGGCGATCAGCTCATCGGCAGCACGCTGCCACTGGGCCTTGTCGGTGGTGTTCACGTCAATGCCCAGCTTGTACATGGCAGTGCCGAAAGCATCACGGGAGTTGTTGTACTGCAGAATGGAACCGGCGTACTTCTCGTTCCACATCAGGTCCCAGCTGCCGACGTCGGCCTCATCCACCACGTTTGCGTCATAGATCACGCCCACGATGCCGTAGGTGTAGGGAACGGTGTATTTGTTTTCCGGGTCGTAGTAAAGGCCGCGGAAGGAATCGTCGATGTACTGGTAGTTGGGGATGTTGTCAAAATTGAGGGGAAGCAGCATCCCTTCATCGGCCATGCGGGCGATCATGTAGTCCGAGGGGATGATCACATCATAGCTCACAGCGCCGCTGGAGATCTTGTTGTACATATCCTCGTTGGAGGGGTAGGTGGTGTAGTTCACGGTAACGGGAGTGCCGTAGGTCTCTTCGTACCACTCTTCAAAAGCCCGGATGGTATCCAGGCTGCCTTCGCTGCCGTCCGAAATGTATTCGCCCCAGTTGTAAACGTTCAGCACCTGCTTATTGCTGCTGCCGCAGCCGGTCAGCAAAAGGCCCGCCGCCAGGGAAAGAACGGTGCAGAATACTAAAAACTTCTTTTTCATGTGTTTCCTCCCAAAATTAGTCTGCTTTGCTTTTCTTACGCTTCTGTTTTGTATTTCCTTCATCAGCGGATTCAATGAAGTTGCTGATGAGCAGAAGGGTGAGCGTGATAAAGAAGATGATGGTTGCCAGAGCATACATCTTCGGCGTAACGGTTTTTTTGGTCATGCTGTAAATGCGGATGGGCAGGGTCTGGAACCCGGTGCCGGAGGTGAAGTAGCTGATCACGAAATCATCCAGCGAAAGGGTAAAGGCCATGATGGCACCGGTCACGATGCCGGGCAGCATTTCCGGCAGCTCCACCTTGAGAAAAGCCCGCAGCGGGGTGCAGCCCAGATCCATGGCGGCCTCAGGCAGCGCCCGGTCCATCTGCTGCAGCTTTGGCAGCACCTGCAAAATCACATAGGGCAGGCAGAAGGTGACATGAGCGATGAGCAGGGTCCAGAAGTTTAAGCTGCTGTGTGCGCCGAACAGGCGGCCCACAAAAACAAACATCAGCATCATGGAAATACCGGTGATGATGTCGGGGTTGGTCATGGGGATATCGGTCACAGTGTCCACCACGGTGCGGTACCAGCGGCTGCGCAGCCGGTCGATGCCCCAGGCGGCGGCTGTGCCCATCACGGTGGAGATCACAGTGGCGCTGGCGGCCAGCACCAGAGTGTTGCGGACCGCTTCAAGAGTGTGCCGGTCCTTTACAAGCTCGGTATACCAGCGGAAGGAAAAGCCCGAAAAAACCGAAAGGCTCTTGGAATCGTTGAAGGAGAAGACCAAAAGGATCAGGATGGGCGCAAAGAGGAAAATATAAACAAGCGCCGTCAAAAAACGGGATGCGGTTTTTTTCACTTTGCTTCACCTCCATACAGATACCGGCTGGTGGAATATTTTACAAGGGCCATGAAGAACAGCAGGATGACCATTAAGATAAAGGCCATTGCCGCTGCAAAATGCAGGTTGTTGGCCACATACTGGCCCTCAATGGCATCGCCGATCAGGAAGAATTTGCCATTGCCCAGCTTCTGGGAAATGTAGAAGGTGCTGATCGAGGGAATCAGGACCATGGTGATGCCGGAGATGACACCGGGAAGGCTCAAGGGGAAAATCACCCGCCGCAGCACCGAAAGGCTGCCGCAGCCCAGGTCACGGGCAGCTTCCAGCAGGCTCAGGTCCATCTTGACCATGACCGAGTAGATGGGCAGGATCATATAGGGCAGATAGTCGTATACCATGCCGATCAAAACGGCGCCCTCGGTGCCGATGATGTGGATGGAGGGAAGCCCCGCTGCCGAAAGAAGGCGGTTCAGCACACCCGCATCCTGCAGAATGGTCATCCAGGCGTAGGTGCGGATGAGGAAGTTCATCCACATGGGAATCATGATAAGGGTCATCATGATCTTCTGGGCCCGCTTGGAGGCGTGGGCAATGCGATAGGCCATGGGGTAGCCGATCAAAAGGCAGATGATCGTGGAAAGAACGGCCAGCTTCAAAGAGCGCAGGAAGATCAGCAGATAGGTGTGCACCTCGGTGACGGTGCCGTCCTCATTTCTGAGGCTGCTCACAGAGGTGAAAAAACGGGTAATGTTTTCAGTGGTAAAGTTGAAATTGTTATCCGTAAAGGCGTAGTAAGCGATGAACAGCATGGGAATAACGATGAACAGCACCGCCCACAGGGTATAAGGGGCAAGGGCGGCCCGGCCGCTTCCACTGCTTTTTTTCAGAAGCTTTTTCAGCATTCCTGCTGTTCACCTCCCGCGTTTGCAAGCTCGTCCATTTCCTCAGAGAAGGTGGAGTAGTCACCGAACATGCCGGAATATTTGGACTTTTTCATGATATGGATGGCATCCGGGTCCAGCTTGATGCCGATGTGCTCGCCTTCGGAAACGAAGTCGGTGGTCTGGATCATCCATTTGAAGCCGGCAATGTCCACGATGATCTCATAATGGACCCCCAGGAAGGTGACCGAGGTCACATCGCCGTAAAGCTCGGCATCGGCGGCGTTCACGATGTCCACATCCTCGGGGCGCACCACCACATCCACCGGCTCGCTGGGGGCAAAGCCTTTGTCCAGGCAGTCGAAGGTGTGGCCGGCAAATTTCACCTTGAAATCTTCCAGCATCACGCCGTCGATGATGTTGCTCTCACCGATGAAGTCGGCAACAAAGGCATTCACCGGCTCGTTGTAGATGTCGGTGGGGGTGCCGATCTGCTGGATCTTGCCCTCGCTCATGACCACGATGGTGTCCGACATGGAAAGGGCCTCTTCCTGGTCGTGGGTAACAAAGATGAAGGTGATGCCGGTGCTTTTCTGGATCTTTTTCAGCTCCACCTGCATATCCTTGCGCAGCTTCAGGTCCAGTGCGCCCAGAGGTTCGTCCAAAAGCAGGACCTTGGGGTTGCTCACCAGGGCCCGGGCAATGGCCACACGCTGCTGCTGGCCGCCGGACAGGCTGGTGACCCGCCGCTTTGCGAAATTGGAAAGCATGACAAGCGACAGCATCTTGTCCACCTTTTCCTTGATCTCGGCCTTGGGCACCTTCTTTTCCCGCAGAGGGAAGGCAACATTTTCAAAAACATTCAGGTGCGGGAACAATGCGTATTTCTGAAAAACAGTGTTCACATGGCGCTTGTGAGGAGGTTCATCGTTGATGCGCTTGCCCATGAAGATCACATCGCCCTGGTCCGGATGCTCAAAACCGCCGATCATGCGCAAAGTAGTGGTTTTGCCGCAGCCGGAAGGCCCCAGCAGGGTGATGAATTCGTTGTCGTGGATGTCCAGACTGATGTCGTCCAGAACGGTCTCACCGTCAAAAGATTTGGAAATGTGCCTGAGCTCGATGATCTTATCCATTTTATGTCCACTCCTCTTCAAAATAGCGATATTCAGGTGCCTGGCCGCAGGATAATTAAAAAAGCGGTATGCCGCCTTACGCAGCATACCGCTTTGAATTTGAATGTACGCACACCCGCATTTGCCCGCAACAAAGGAACGCAGACTGTTGAAGGGTTGCTTTTACAGTCACAATGGGATCAGAGTATAGAAAGCAAAGAAACTTTTACCACTCTTATTGACCATTTCACAAGCGTATGCCACCTGGCACTGGTTTATAGTAACCAACTCATAAAACTGAGCTTTTAACTCAATCAATAAGGCAACAGAAGTTGCCAGCCGCACAAAGCAGCTTTTCGGCATTCGACCCGGCTGTCCGTATGGCCTCGGCCGGCTTGCACCGGCGGTCGCATCCTGCTTCGGAAAATACTCTTTCCAATTGAGACGTTAGGAATTATAGCACATCTTATAAAAACGTGTCAATAGAAAATTGGTCAGAGTGAAACAAATGTTTCAAAAAAATTTGGCACAGAGCATAAAAAGCTGCTAACCGGCAAGAGGGGCGCATCCGGATGGATGCGCCCCTCACATAAAAAGGGAGAGAGTGAAAATCAACGATAAAGCGGGCCGTAGTGCCTGCAGGCGGCATAGTCGGCGGCCTGCTTGTCTTCGGTGCCGAAGCTTGCCCAGGCATGGGGCCGATAGACCTTTTCTTCGGGCACGTTGTGCATGGTAACGGGAATGCGCAGCATGCTGGCCAGGGTGATCAGGTCAGCGCCCACATGGCCGTAAACGGTCACGCCGTGGTTTGCGCCCCAGTTTGCCATTACGCTGTAAACATCGGTGAATGCGCCCTTGCCGGTCAGGCGGGGGGCAAACCAGGTGGTGGGCCAGGTGCGGTCGGTGCGCTTGTCAATGGTGTTGTGCACGTCATCGGGCAGGTTTGCGGTCCAGCCTTCTGCGATCTGCAGAACCGGGCCCACACCATCCACGATGTTGTAGCGCAGCATGGTAACAGGCATTTCGGCTTTGCAGCGGAAATGGCTGGAGAATCCGCCGCCGCGGAAATACTCGTAGTTTGCGCGGCACCAGTCGGTGGCATCCAGGCAGGCCTGGATGTCCTCGTCCTTCATTTCCCAGAAGTGCTTCATGATATGCTCGCCCTTTTCGTTCACGCAGGCACCGCTGCCATCCAGTGCGGTTGCACCGGAGTTGATCAGGTGGATGAAGCCGTTTTCGGCAATGCCCTCGGGGCGCTTGCCGGTCACACGCTCGCAGGCCTCCGGGCTCCAGTAGGTGCGGACATCGTGGAAGCAGGGAGCGGTCTGCGATACCAGAGAGCCCAGCATCATGGAAACACCGTTGCAGGTGTCGTTTTCGGTTGCGAAGGGGGTGGGCATCTTGGGGCCGTTCCAGTCAAAGGTGGTGGCCATGATAGCCTCGGTGAAGTCGGCGTTGGGCAGCCAGTCGGTCCACTGACGCTGACCCTGGAAGCCGCCGGCCAGGGCATTGCGGCCAAGGGCCTCTTCGTGCCAGCCCAGCTCATCCAGCTTGGGATTGCCGTACAGGATGTCCCGCATGACCATGGTCATCTTGGTGATGAACTCCCAGTCCTTATCGGCAGGAACCACCTTGGACTTGGTGATCACGTCCGGCAGGGTCTTGCCTGCGTTGCAGTCAAAGCCTTCCCTGCAGTTCTTTTTGACCCAGGCCAGGGCCTCTTCGTATTCAGCGGGATCATAAACGCCCAGGGTGATGCGGCGCACGATCTCGGTCATATCCACCCACTCGGCACGCATGCCAAAGTATTTCTGGAACATTTCCGCATCGCAGTAGCTGCCGGCAATGCCCATGGCAACGCCGCCCAGGTTCACATAGGCCTTGCCGCGCATCCAGCCAACAGCCACGGCGCAGCGGGCAAAACGCAGGATCTTTTCGGCCACATCCCCAGGGATGGTGGTGTCAGCGGCTTCCTGCACATCATGGCCGTAAATGGAGAAGGCGGGCAGGCCGCGCTGTGCGTGTGCGGCCATAACGGCGGCAAGATACACAGCGCCGGGGCGCTCGGTGCCGTTGAAGCCCCAAACGGCCTTGATGGTGTTGGGGTCCATGTCAAAGGTTTCGGTGCCGTAGCACCAGCAGGGGGTCACCGACAGAGTAGCCACCACGTTCTGGGTGCTGAACTGCTCGGCAACCTTGGCAGCTTCGGCACCGCCGCCGATGGTGGTGCAGCCGATCACGCACTGAACGGGGGTGCCGTCCGGGTAGCGCAGGGTTTCGCTGATGAGCTTGGCAGCATTCTCGGCCATGCCCATGGTCTGGTTTTCAAGGCTTTCACGCACGCCGCCCCAGCGTCCGTCAATGACGGGGCGGATGCCGATTTTAGGATACAGCATAGTTAAAATCTCCTTTTAAATATTTACAGTTTGTTATTGCAGCAATTTTTTATACTGATTGTAAGCAGCGTCCCAGTCTGCGGTGCCCTCGGGCAGATACTCGGTAACATGTTCGGTGCGGGCAATCAGCAAGCGGCCCTCTTCCACAGAGGAGAGTGCACCCAGAGCTTTCAGCTGAAGGATGATATTGCCCAGTGCGGTGGCCTCAATGGGGCCTGCAGCAACACGCCGGCCGATGCTGGCAGCCGTCATGCGGCACAAAAGGCCGTCCTTGGTGCCGCCGCCCAGAATGTGCAGGACGGAAAAATGTTTTCCGGTAACGGTTTCCAGCTGGTCAAGGGCAAAACGGTATTTGAGCGCAAGGCTTTCGTAGATGCAGCGCATCACCTGGCCCACTGTCTGGGGTACATACTGGCCGGTTTTGCGGCAGTATTCCCGGACCCGGCCGGGGATATCGCCGGGAGGGGTGAACATCGGGTCGTCCGGGTCGATAAAGCAGCGCAGAGGCGCTTCGGCCAGAGCCAGCCTTTCCAGGTCCGCATAGGAGTATTCCTGCCCCTTGCGGCGCCACTCACGCCGGCTTTCCTGAATGAGCCACAGGCCGATGATATTTTTCAGATAGTTGATCTTGCCGTTTGCACCCATCTCGTTGGAAAGCCCCAGCTCCCGGCTCTCTTTGGTAAGCACCGGCTTTTCCAGCTCACAGCCCAAAAGGCTCCAGGTCCCGCAGGAAAGGAAGGCGGCATCCGGTTCACAAGAAGGCATTGCGGCAACGGCACACTGGGTGTCGTGCCCGGCAGCGGATACGATCTTGGCACCGTTTGCAAGGCGGCCCAGCACAGTTCCGGTGGGGGTGACGGGCAGGAACAGGCGGCTGGGGATGCCGAGCTTTTCCATAAGATCGGTGTTCCATCTGCCGCTGGAAAGATCCAGCAGCTGTGCGGTGGAGGCAATGGTCTGCTCGCAGGCCTTGCAGCCGCTCACCGCATAGGCGAACAGGTCCGGCATAAACAACAGGGTTTGGGCCTTTTGCAAAAGCTCCGGCTGCTGCTCTTTTAAAGCCAGCAGCTGAAACAGGGTGTTGATGCCCATGATCTGGGTGCCGGTGGCACCGTAAAGGGCGTCGGCATCCACCTGTTCCAGGGCCTTTTCCACCATGCCCTCGGTGCGGGAATCCCGGTAATGCACCGGGGCTTCCAGAAGGCGGCCGTCTGCATCCAGCAGGCCGAAGTCCACACCCCAGGTATCAAAGCCGATGCTGTCAAAGCAGCCGGCCTTTTCAATGCCCCGGTTCACTTCGGCAGCAAGGGCGTCAAAATCCCAGCGGAAGTGCCCGTCCCGCTGGGAAGGGCAGTTTTCAAACCGGTGGATCTCCTTGCAGGTGAGGGTCCTGCCGTCAAATTCCGCCTTGATGGCACGTCCGCTGGATGCGCCGAAGTCGAAGGCCAGAACGGTTTTTATTTCGCTCATTGCACCACACCCTTTTTCAGAAGAATGTTGGCGTAGATGGCGGTTTCGCCGGTGGCCACAATAGCATAGGCCTTTTTGGCCCGCTCATAAAAGGCGAAACGCTCGATCATCTCGATGCTGTTCGGGTTTTCGCCGTTGTCCTGAATGGTCTTGCGGTAATCATCCCAAATGGCGGGCACGCACGGGTCGCCGGGAACCACTTCCATCAGTCCAACCGGATTTTCGCTGTACTGATCCAGCGGGATCATCCTGAGCACAGCGTCCAGAAGCTCGTTCACACCGTGGCCGTCGGCCCGGATCACGATGGCATCCTTGCCCACGCTCTCGGCAGGGAAGTTGCCGTCGGCCAGAATGATCTCATCGCCATGGCCCATCTCGCACAGGACCTTCAGAAGCTCCGGGGAAAGGATGGCGGGTACGTTTTTCAGCATGGTGCAGGCCTCCTTTATTTGTCGGTAGGCTCACCCTGCTCCCGGCGGGGATACTTTTTGTAGCCGGGGTGGCGGCCGCTGATGCCGTAATACTCACGCAGGTTGATGAGCTTGTCGATGTTCTCGCGGCTGATGTCATAGCTGCCGCCCAGGATGATGGCATTGATGGAGATCTTTGCCCAAAGCTCCAGGCTTTCCATGCGGTAATAGGCGGTGAGCAGATCGCTGCCAACGGTGAGGGCACCGTGGTTTTCCAGCAGCATCACATCGTGCTCTTCCAGATAGGGCTCAATGGCATCCGGCACCTCGGTGGTGCTGGGGGTGCCGTAAGGAGTAAGCGGAACGCTGCCGATGGCGGCCACGTCCTCGATCATGTTGTACATATCCATGCTGCGGTGTGCCACGGCAAAACCGGTGGCTCCTGCGGGGTGTGCGTGGATCACGCTGTGCACATCCGGGCGCTTTTCATAGCAGCGAAGATGCATTTTGATCTCGCTGGAGGGGCGCAGGCCCTCGGCAGCCTCCAGAACATTTCCCTTTGCATCGATGAGGATGAGCTTTTCCGGGGTGATGAAGCTCTTGCTCATGCCAGTGGGGGTGGCCAGAATGGTTCCGTCCTCCAGCTTTACGCTCACGTTGCCGTCATTTGCGGCAACCCAGCCCAGCTGCCACATTTTGTGGCATACGTCGCAGATCTGTTCCTTGATTTCCTGAATGTTCTCCATGATGTGTTCTCCTTTTGCTGTTTGAAACGCAGCAACTTAAAATTATCGGATAGTTTCATTATAATAATTGAAATAAGAAGTTTCTCGGTGTATACTGAACAAAACTGGTACAATATTCACTTTTCACAAAACAGGAGGCACAAATGCGCTATCTTGCCTATCACGAAAGGATGCACCGGGGCACCTTTGATTTTCCCATTGAGCTTTATTATGTGGATGCGGCCCATCCCCGGTATGAAATGCCGTTTCACTGGCACATGGAATGTGAACTGATTTTTGTTCTGCAGGGCAGCTTTTCCCTGTCTGTGGATGATGAGAACATCGAGGCCGGCCCCGGGGATGTGGTATTCGTTTCCAGCGGGCAGATGCACGGCGGGACCCCAAAAAACTGCGTTTACGAGTGCATCGTGTTCGATATGGAAAGGCTTTTTCAGAACAGCCTCATCAGCCACCAGAAAATTCAGGAAATCATGGTCCGGTATGGCCGAATCCAGACCCTTTTCCAGGCAGGAACGGATGGTGCCTGCCTGCTGGACCGGATCTTTGAATGCATGGAAAAGGAAATGCCCGGCTATGAGTTCTGCACCACCGGCCTTCTTTGGCAGTTCATCGGCCTTGTGATACAGCACCAGCTTTACCAGCCGGCCCAGGAAGCGCTGGCAAGGGACAGCCACAGCAGCAAGCTCAAACGGGTCATGCAGCGGATCCGATGGGATTATGCAAAGCCGCTTACCCTGGAGATGCTGGCACAAGAGGCAGGCATGAACCCGCATTATTTCTGCCGGGTGTTTCGGCAGATCACCGGGCGCACCCCCATCGATTACCTGAATTATTACCGCATCGAGTGTGCGGCCGAGCTGCTCTGTTCAGAGGAAGAAAGCATCACCGAGGTTGCCCTTTCCTGCGGATTTGGGGACCCGGGCTATTTTGCCCGCCTGTTCAAGCGCCAAAAAGGGGTCACTGCCCGCCAGTGGCGCAAAGACCATGCCAAGTAGCTGTGTTTTATAAGCATTGCAGCCGAACCCAAAGCGGCCCTAAAATAAAAAAGCCCTCAGCGCAAAAAGCGCTGAGGGCTTTGGCTTTTGATCGGGACTGTTCAGGCTTTGCAGCCGCCGCAGCCGCTGCAGCCGGAGGCGGCAGAGCCCGGCCCGAAAACCTGATCGTGAAGGCGGCGGCCGGTGGGCGTGGTGGCAAGGCCGCCTTCTGCGGTTTCACGCAGGGCGGCGGGCATGGTGTCACCCACCTTTTTCATGGCAAGGATCACTTCGTCGGCGGGAATGGCGCTTTCGATGCCGGCAAGGGCAAGCTCGGCAGCCACAAACGCACCGGCCACGCCGGAGGCATTCCGCTTGATGCAGGGGATCTCCACAAGGCCGGCCACCGGGTCGCAGATAAGCCCCAGAATGTTTTTCAGTGCAATGGCCACCGCATGCTCGGCCATTTTCGGGGTGCCGCCGGCCAGCTCCACAATGGCGGCGGCGGCCATGGCAGCGGCGGAACCGCACTCGGCCTGGCAGCCGCCCTGTGCCCCGGCAAGACAGGCGTTGCCCGCAATCACCATGCCCACAGCCGAAGCGGTGAAAAGCGAGCGCACACAGGCTTCTTCCGAAAGGCCTTTTTCGGCCTGCATGGTGAGGACCGCGGCGGGAAGGATGCCGCAGCTGCCGGCAGTGGGGGCGGCCACGATGCGGCCCATGGCCGCATTCAGCTCCGAAACAGCCAGCGCCCGGTAAAGTGCACCCGAAAGCAGCGAGCCGGTCAGGCTCCTGCCACTTTCCGAAACGGCCCGCATCTTGGCGGCGGAACCGCCGGTGAGCCCGCTGGCACTGCGCAGATCCGGGTCACAGCCCGGCCCGATGCACTCGGCCATCACTGTGTAGTTTTGAGCCATCTGGTCGTAAAGAGAGCGTTCGTCCCGTTCCAGCTGCCGGGACTGCTGGCGCAGGACCAGGGCAGAAATGGGCTCACCGGCCTTTTGGGCAGCGTCTGCAATGGCGGCAAGGGAAGTATAGTCAAAATCAGTGTTCATAAGATCATCCTCTTTTCCCGGGTCAGATCGGCAGCAGCATGGTGCTGGAATAAATGTTGGGCAGTGCCTGGATGCGATCGTTGAGATCCGGGCCAAAGCTGCCTTCCAGCTCAATGGTCATCACAGCCTCGCCCCCGCGGTACTGGCGGGAAAGCCGGAAGTTGCAGATGTTCACCCCGGCACTGGAAAGAACCTCGGTCACCGCCGCGATCACGCCGGCGGTATCCCGGTGGCGCACGATCATGGTAACGTACTGGCCGGTGAGGGAAACATCCAGCCCGTTTACCTGGGTGACCAGGATGTTGCCGCCGCCGATGCTGCTGCCCTGCATGGTCACGGTGCGGCCGCTTGCCCCGGTAAGGGCGATGCGGGCGGTGTTGGGGTGGGCCCCGTCGATGTCGCCGGTTTCGATCACCACCTCAAGGCCGTGCTGTGCCGCAATTTCCGGCGCATTGCGGATGCGGCTGTCGTCGGTGGTCATGCCCATGATGCCCGCAATGACCGCCTTGTCTGTGCCGTGGCCCTTGTAGGTCTTGGCAAAGGAGCCGTGAAACAGGATGCGGGCCTTTTGGGCGGGCTCACCCAAAAGAGCCAGTGCTACCCGGCCCAGCCGCGCCGCACCGGCCGTGTGAGAACTGGATGGGCCGATCATCACCGGGCCCAGGATATCGAATACGTTCACAGGGAAGTTCCTCCTTCTGGAAGCAGGGGCCGGGGCGCACTTCGCCCGCTTTCTCCCTTTTTACCGTCTTTTATTATAACCAATCCGGCACCGGCAAATCAAGTGATACCGCAGGCACAAAAGCGCTTGGCAGGCAGAGAAAGGGGAAAACACAAAACGAACGGAGCGTATCTTCTGCAGTACGCTCCGTTCGGCGAGGAAATCCATATTTATTTTTTCAGGCTCTTTAAGGGGTCTTTGGAATGATGGACCACCAGAGAGGACAGAACAAACAGGGCCAGCGCATTGGGAATGACCATCAGATTGTTGAAAAAGTCGGCCAGTTCCCACACAAGATCGTTGGAAGCGAGCGTGCCAAGGAAAATAAAGGCCAGGGCCAGAACGGTGAAAACGGTCACAGCGGTTTTGCCGGCTTTTTTAAAGAGCCACTGAATATTGATCTTTGCGAACATATTCCAGCTCAGGATGGTGGAAAAAGCAAAGAACAAAAGGCAGACAGCCACAAACATGCTGCCCAGTCTGCCGCCCAGCACCGAGCTGAAAGCGGTCTGCGCCAGATTGGTTTTGTTGATGTTTTCGGGAATGATGCCGGAAGCCAGAACACCGTCGGAGGTGTAGAGGGTGGAGATGATGATGAGCGCATTCAGGGTCAGCACCACAAAGGTGTCGATGAAAACGCCGACCATGGCCACCACACCCTGCTCATGCGGGGTGGAAACATTGGCCTGTGCGTGGGCATGCGGGGTGGAGCCCATGCCGGCCTCGTTGGAAAACAGGCCCCGCTTGGCGCCCTGGCTCACAGCGATCTTCAAAGCAGCGCCGAAGCCGCCGCCGATGATGGCCTGGGGCTGGAAGGCATAGCGGAAAATCATGCCGAAGGTCTGGGGGATATAGCGGAAACGGGCGATCAGGATGCCGGCGCCCACCAGCAGGAACAAAGCGGCCATAACAGGAACGATCTTTTCGGTGACGGAAGCCAGCCGCTGAACGCCGCCCAGGAAAATAACGGCGCAGATGGCCACCAGCACGATGCCCACGATCCAGGAAGGCACACCGAAGGCGGCCTCCATGTTGCTGCTGATGGAGTTGGACTGCACCATGCAGCCCATGAAGCCCAGAGCCAGAACAATGGCTACCGCAAAAAGGCCTGCCAGGAACTGGCCCGTTTTGCCCTTGAAGGCTTTGGTGATGTAATAGACCGGGCCGCCGTGGATATTGCCCGCTTGGTCCACCACACGGGTCTGCAAAGCAAGGGAGGCTTCGGCATAGATGGTGGCCATGCCGAAAAAGGCGATCAGCCACATCCAGAAAATGGCGCCGGGGCCGCCGGTCAGAATAGCGCCCGAAGCACCCACGATGTTGCCGGTGCCCACCTGGGCGGCAATGGCAGTGGCCAGGGCCTGAAAGGAGCTCATGCCGCTGTGATGGTGCCCGCCGTGAAGGCTCAGGGTGCCGAAGGTCTTTTTCATGCCCTCACCAAAGCAGCGCAGCTGCACGAAACGGGTGCGGAAGCTGTAAAAAAGGCCCACACCCAGCAAAAGAAATACCAGGATGTAGTCAGACAGATAGCCGTTGAGCTTGGTGATCAGGCTGTACAGGAAATCTTGCATCGTTTTTAACCTCCAAATAAAAAGAAAAGAGCTGCTGAAATCAGCAACTCTGGAGCTTGGGGCAGACACAAAAGAAAGCTTTTCTGTCCGTCTCTGTCCTTTGGCCTGAGAGATTCGGTGTTTTGCACACCTTGCACCTTCGGCACCTGTTTTGAAAAGCAGGATTCTCCAGAGTATCTTCTGCCGCCAGTTTTTTTCAATCCAAGCGGCATCTGCAGATGGTATTCAGTTCTTCTTGATGATACACTTTCTTCCGCTCAAGGTCAAGTGTTCGTGTAATGAAAACTATAAAATCGGAAAGATGTGCAAGAAAAAGGCGGAAATGGTTGAAAAAACAATGAAAAAGAGCGAGAAGCGTACAAATGAGACGATAAAAAAGTGTGCGCATATGAAATACAGTTTTGCCGGAAAAAGAAAGCTGCGGGCAAGGCCGCACAGCTTTAAGTTTTTCCAAATATACACAAATGGGGCCGGATTTTTCAGCCCTTTTTCACAATTCGGCCCTATAATGGAACACAGAAACAAAAAGGGGGGCTTTTTGCGTGAAAGTGCTGATCGTGGAGGATGAAAAACTGCTGGCTTCTTCCATTGCGCTTGTTTTGCAGCAAAACGGCTTTGAAACCGAAACGGCCTATGACGGAGAAATGGGCCTTGAATATGCAGAGCTGGATATTTATGATCTCATCATTCTGGATGTGATGATGCCCAAAATGGACGGCTTTGAGGTGGCCCGCACTTTGCGCAGGAAGCACCTGGGCACCCCGATCCTGATGCTCACGGCCCGCTCCGGCGTGGAAGACCGGGTGGCCGGGCTGGACGCCGGGGCGGATTACTATCTGCCGAAGCCCTTTGACACCCGGGAGCTGATCGCCTGCGCAAATGCCCTGGTGCGCAGGCAGGGGGGCGAAGTGAACCAGCTGTCGCTGGGGAACACCACGTTGGACCTGGCAACGGCCATGCTTTGCTGCGGGGCAAAACGGGTGCAGCTTTCGGCTACCGAATTTGAGATCCTGCGCTTTCTTTTCAAATCCGGCAGCAGCAACCTTTCCAAAGAGCGGATTTTGGAAAAGGTCTGGGGATATGATTCCACAGCCGTTGGGAACAATGTGGAGGTCTATATCGGTTTTCTCCGCAAAAAGCTGAGCCGCATCGGGTCGGATGTGTCCATCGTGGCGGTCCGCCGTTTGGGCTATCATTTGGAGGTCCGGCATGATTAACAGGCTTCGGGTCAAATTCATTGCCGTCAATATGGGCATCGTGACCATTATGCTGGGGGCCATCCTGGGCCTTGTTTACGGGCTGACCCAAATGCAGCTGGAGGCCCGCAGCACCCGGATGATGCAAAACATCACGGCTCTTTCCTATTCCCGGGGGCTTGCCCAAATTGCCGAAAAGGCAGGCCAGCCTGCCTATCTGGTTTTTAAGCCCGACCCGGCCGGCGGCTGGGATATGATCCAGAGCCATAACTTTGACCTGCCCGAGGGGCTCACCTATGAGGAGCTGGTGGAACGGGTGAAGGCCGGCAAAAAGCGGACGGGGAATTTGAAGGAATACGGCCTGCGTTATTGCTTCAGCGATTTTCCCGGCGGCCAGCGGCTTGTTTTTGCCGATGTTTCCGGGAACCTGGAGGTGCTGGAAAACCTGATGAACAACTGTCTCATTTTGGGGGCGGCGGGCTTCCTGATTTTCCTTTTCATCAGCATCCGCCTGTCCCGCTGGGCGGTGCGGCCGGTGGATGAAGCAATGAAACAGCAGCGCCGGTTCATTGCGGATGCTTCCCATGAACTGAAAACCCCGCTCACGGTGATTGTGACAAATGCCCAGATCTTGCAGGACCCTCAGTGCAGCAGTGAGACCCGGGCCCAGTGTGAAAAGGGCATTGTGGCCATGGCCCAGCGGATGAGATCCATGACCGGGCAGCTTTTGCAGCTGGCCGGCCTGGATGCCGCCCAGCCGGAGCACCACCGGGAAAAGCTGGATCTGAGCGGCCTTTTGGAGGATGAGATCCTGCCGTTTGAGCCCTGCTTTTTTGAAAAGGGCCTGTCGTTCCACACCCGGATCGAAGCCGATATCTGGGCAAATGCAGACGAAGAGCAGCTGCGCCAGCTGGTGGGCATCCTTTTGGACAATGCCCGCAAATACACAACGGCCGGCGGCAGCATCCGGCTGCGTTTAAAAAAGAAAAAGCGTGGCAGGTGCGTTCTTTCGGTGTCCAATGAGGGCGACCCGCTTTCACCGGAGCAGTGTGAGCAGCTGTTCTCCCGCTTTTACCGAACCGACGGCTCCCGCAGCGGCGAAAGCTTCGGGCTGGGCCTTGCCATTGCAAAAAGCATCGTGGAGCACCATGGGGGCAGGATCTGGTTTGAAAGCGCCGGCGGATACAACACCTGTTTTGCGGAGCTTTTGTGTTTGTGACAGCTTATTCCAAAATTCGTGCCGGTTTCCCAAACAGCGGGAAGCCGGCATTTGTTTTTTCACAGGATTTCCATATCCTGCCGCTTCTTTTTCAGCCTCGTTTCAGCTTCGGCGGCTAGAATCGGAAAGGACCTAGAAAAGGCAGGAGGGTTTTTATGATAACTGTTGAACATCTTACCAAGCGTTACGGGGATTTCACCGCCGTGAAGGACCTCTCCTTTGAAATTGAAGAGGGGCACATCTATGGCTTCCTCGGCCCAAACGGCGCGGGCAAATCCACCACCATGAACATGATGACCGGCTGTCTTTCGGCCACCGAGGGGCAGATCAAAATTGACGGGCTGGATATTTTTGAAAATGCCCGAGAGGCCAAAAAGCGCATCGGCTACCTGCCCGAGCAGCCGCCCCTTTATATGAGCGAAACGCCGGAAGAATATCTGCGCTTTGTGGGCGAGGCAAAGGGCCTTTCCGGCAAAGAGCTCACAAAGCAGATCGACCGGGTCATCCGTGAGACCCACATTGAGGATGTGCGCTGCCGCCGCATCCAGGAGCTTTCCAAGGGCTACAAGCAGCGGGTTGGCATTGCCCAGGCAATTTTGGGCAACCCCCAGGTGATCATCCTGGATGAGCCCACCGTGGGCCTTGACCCCATTCAGATCCTGGACATCCGGGAGCTGATCCGGGAGCTGGGCAAAGAGCATACCGTTATTTTAAGCTCCCACATCCTTTCGGAGGTGCAGGCCATCTGCGAAAAGATTTTGATCATTGCAAAGGGCGAGCTGATCGCCTTTGATACCCCTGAGCAGCTGGAGCGCCGGCTGCTGGAACCGGCAGATGTGAGCTTTGAAGCCGAAACCACCAAAGAAAAGGCGCAGGCCGTCCTGAAAGCTGCCGGGCTGAACAGCGTGGAGCTCACACAGGGGCAGCCCGGCCGAGTCAGCGGAAAGATCCCGCTGGAGGACCCGGATGCGGATGCGGTGTGCCGCAGGCTCTTCTTTGGCTTTGCAAATGAGGGCATCGCCCTTTTGGAAATGAGCCGCAGCAAGGCAAACCTTGAGGATATCTTCCTGGAGCTCACCGAGGATGCAAAAGAAGCGGATGAAGCCCAGGCCTTGCCGGAACTGGAACAAGAGGGCCAGCCGCAGGAGGAGGAAAAAGAATGATTGCTGTTTTCAAACATGAAATGCGAAATTATTTTCATTCGCTTACCGCCTATGTGTTCGGTGCCTTTCTGCTGGCGGTCACCGGCATTGGCGCAATGCTTTATAACATTCAGGCGGCCGTGAGCAACTTCGAGTTTGTTCTGAGCTTCGGCAGCGCCATCTTCATTGTGATCGTGCCCATCCTCACCATGCGGGTCATCGCTGAGGAAAAGAAGCTGAAAACCGACCAGCTGCTCTACTCGCTGCCCATTACCACCGGCGAAGTGGTGATGGGAAAATATCTGGCGCTGCTGCTGGTGTTTTTGCTGCCGCTGTGTGTGATTGCGGTGTATCCGCTGATTTTTGCCCGGTTCGGCGACGTTTCGCTGCTCACCGCCTATGGCTCCCTTGCCGCGTTCTTCCTTTTGGGAGCGGCGCTTTTGGCTTTGGGCATGTTCATTTCCTCTCTCACCGACAATCAGGGCCTGGCAGCGGGTCTTTCCATTGCGCTGATCGCCCTGAACTATTTCAGCGTTTCGCTTTCAAAACAGGTGCCTTCCTCCGGAATGGGCTCCCTTGCCGCCATCTGTCTGCTTCTCATCGGCCTGTATTTCCTGGTGCGCAAAATGACCCGGAACGAAAACATGGCCTGGTGGATGTCGTTTTCGCTCATGATGGCAGCGCTGATCGCTTATTTCATAAAGTCCGAATGGTTCGAGGGCCTTTTGCCCCGCTTCATGGAAAAGCTCTCGCTGTTTGCCCGGCTGGATACCTTTGTGAACGGCGTGTTCGACGGCACCGCAGTGGTCTATTTCCTCACTGTGATCGCCCTGTTCCTGTTTTTGTCGGTCCAGTCGCTGGAGAAAAAGAGGTATAACTGATGAAAAAGAAACAAAACGCTGCCCCCGGCAGTAAAACCGCCCTGCACGGCGGACTTTACTCCCTGGCGGTCACTGCGCTGGTGGCCGCAATTTTGCTTGTGCTCAACATTATGGTCGAGGCCCTGCCCAAGAACATCACCCAGTATGACATCAGCGCCTCCAAGCTTTATTCGGTGACCAGCAACACCAAAATGGTGCTGAACGCCCTGGAAAAGGACGTTTCCATCTACTGGATCGTGCAGGACGGGGAAGAAGATGCCATTCTGGAAAATCTGCTGGATAAATACAGCAGCCTGTCGGATCGGGTGACGGTGACCAAGAAGAACCCGGACACCTACCCCACCTTTGCCGAAAAGTATACCGATCAGGAGGTAAAGAACAACAGCCTGGTGGTGGAATGCGGCGACCGCAGCCGGTTCATTGCCCTCACCGATATCTATCTGAACGATAACGGAATGGACCCCCAGTACAGCGGCATCACCTCCTTTGACGGTGAGGGCGCCATCACCTCCGCCATTGACTATGTGGTAAACGAAGAGCAGCCGGTGCTTTATCTGCTGGAGGGCCACGGCGAAGCGGAGCTTCCGAAGCCCTTTGCCGAGCAGATACGCAAATCGAACATCGAAACAAAGCCCTTCTCGCTGCTCAGCGCCGACGGTGTGCCCGAAGATGCCGCCTGCCTGATGATCCATGCGCCTTCCAGCGATTATTCTCTGGAAGAGGTGGACCTGCTGCGCAAGTATGTGGCCGAAGGCGGCAAGCTTTTTGTGGCGGCCGGCCCCACTGTGGACGGTTTTCTGCCCAATCTCTATGAGCTTCTGAGCGATTTCGGGGTAACCACCACCGAAGGCGTTGTGGTGGAAGCCGACCGGGGCTATTACGCCTTCCGTGAGCCCTTTGCACTGCTTCCCGAAATGGCGGCCGGCGAGATCACCGACCCGCTGGTGGAAGAGCGCTATTCACCCATCCTGCCCATTGCCCAGGGCCTGAACGTGGGAAATGTGCCGGCCAATGTGCAGGTGGAGCCCCTGCTTTCCACCTCGCCCCTTGCTTTCAGCAAGCCGGACGGCTATGATCTGACCACCTATGAAAAGGAAGAAGGGGATGTGGACGGCCCCTTTACCCTGGCGGTGGATATTCAGAACATGAACGAAGGGCGCATCGTCTGGTTCTCCTCGTCGGTGTTCCTGAACGAGCTTTACAACGCCTATTCTTCCGGCGCCAATACCAACATTGCCATGAACGCCCTGTCGGCGCTGGTGGGCGAGAGCGAGGCCATGGCCATCCGCACAAAGTCGCTGAGCTATGATTATCTCACCATCAGCGAGTCCACCTCTTCCATGCTCAAGGCCGTTATGATCGGTGTGTTCCCGCTGGCTTATCTGGGTGTGGGCGTTGCCATTGTTGTGAAACGGCGCAGAAAGCGCCGCGCGGCCTTTTGATGGGCAGAAACCGAGAAAGGAGGGAACGCTGCTGTGAGCCGTTCCAAAAAATTGGTCAGCCTTTTGGCTGTTCTGCTGGTGGTGTGCCTGGTTACCCTGGGCATCAGCCACATTGAGGTGAAAAAAGAAAAGATCCGAACCGGCGGCCAGGCGCTGCTGGAAATTCCGGCGGATACGGTAACGAAGCTTTCCTGGGAGAGCAAGGACGGCCCAAAGCCCCTTGCTTTTCACAAGGAGGAGCAGTGGGTCTACGATGAGGATGCCGCATTCCCAGCAGACCCGGAAAAAATCGAGGCACTCCTCAAGCAGTTCGAGGATTTCCGTGCCGCTTTTGTGATCGACGAGGTGGAGGACGAGGGCCTTTACGGCCTGGATGACCCCAAGGCCACCATCCGCCTGACAGCCGGGGAGCAGGACTATGAGATCCGGCTGGGCGATTTCAGCAAGATGGACCAGCAGCGGTACGTTTCGCTGGGGGACGGGAACGCCTACCTTGTGGAGCATGACCCCATGGAGGAATTTGACGCGGTGCTGGGGGATCTGATTTTGGATGATGCTGTGCCCGCGCTTTCCAAGGCCACCGCCATCCGTTTTTCCGGCGAGGAAAACTATGAGCTTTCCAAAAAGGAAGACGGCCCTTCCTACCAGAAGAAGGACAACTGGTTCACCCAGACCGAAGAAGGCGAAAAGCCGCTGGACCCCGCCAAGGTGAACAGCTATCTTTCAGCGCTGAGCGGGCTGGAGCTGGATGCCTATAAGACCTACAACGCCACCGAAGAAGAGCTTTCGGCCTGCGGGATGGACCAGCCGGAGCTCACCGTCAGCGTGGATTACCCGCCCGAGGAAGGAAAAGAAGCAGAGCCCTTTGTTCTGCATATCAGCCGTGACCCCCAAGAGAAGCAAGCGGCAGAAGCGAAAGCGGAAAAGGAAACTTCCGAAAATGAAGATGCAGAGGAAGAAACCGAAGAAAAAATCACCGCTTATGCCCGTGTGGGCGAGTCGCCCATTGTGTATGAGCTTTCTTCTGAAAGCTACAAGACCCTGAAAAAAGCGGCCTTCAATGACCTGCGCCATGAGGCCATCCTGCCGGCCGACTTTGAAAGCGTTTCGGCTCTGGAGGTGGAGCTGGACGGCGAAACCCATTCGTTCACAAGCAAAGGCTCCGGCGATGACCGCACCTGGTACTACGGTGAAGCCAAGATGGACATTGCCGAGATCCAGCGCACGCTGGCAGGGCTCAAGGCAAGCGAATTTTCCAAGGATGCCCCCGTCGGAAAGCGGGAGCTTTCGGTAACGGCTGCCCTTGACCTTGAGGGCGGGCCCCAGGTGAAGATCGAGCTGTACCGCAAAGACGGCACCAGCTGCACAGCTGTGGTGGACGGCACCCCCGTGGCCAGCGTGGAGCGCAGCCAGGTGGTGGAGCTGATGGAAGCGGTCAATGTCGTTATCCTGAATGAACAGACCCTTTGATTTTAAATGGAAAAAGACTGCCGATTTCGGCAGAAAAAGCCCGGCGGACCCTTATAAAAGGTCCGCCGGGCTTTTGTTTGAACTTGTAAAAGGCAGCTTTTGCTCAGAAAAAAAGAGGTCAGGCGATAGCCGGGCGGCAGCCTGCCATCAAAAGGGCCACAGCTTCCAGAATGTACTCTGCATCCATCTGCTGGTCAGCACTGGAGCGCAGGTAAAAATCGTGCAGCCGGTTCAAGTCATCCACCACGTCTTTCCGAAAAGCCTTGCACCGGATGGTGCGGCTTTTCAGATATTTTTCCAGATATGCCCGCATATCGGTCTCATACTGGTGGTGTGCCAGCATGGTGTCAGTATAGTGGGGATTGTGAGGAAAGGTGAAGGCATCGGCCAGATAGTGGGTCATTTTGCCCAGGGTGTAGTAGTGCCAGATATTCCAATGCTGCTTTCTTTGCAGCAGGCGGATCTTTCGTTCAATGAAGCGCTGAGAATTGGTGTAGTTGTGTCCGGCGAATTTCTGAGCGCGAAAAGAGCCCTTCAGGTAAGAGAGCGGGTTGCAGTCCGGCTCGAACGAGCCAAAAAGAAAAGCCCACTCATAGCGTTTGGTTCGAAAGCCATCCTCGCTTTTCAGCACGGTGGCGGCCAGAAGTTTATGGCTTCGTTTCTGCATGGGAATCAAACCTCCATTCATGGCTTGTAAAAATGCTCAGTGCTTCTGCTTTCAGTATAGCATGTTCCAACTACAATACAAGTGGTAAGCCCGGTGTTTCACAAAATACTCCGAAATACCACGGACTGCCGCGAAAAAAAGGCGAACAAAGAAGGCCCCGAAGAGGTTTTAAGCTCTCCGGGGCCTTCTTTGTTTGATTTGTGTTGGAAACCATGCACGGCAAAAGCAGAAAAACTGTTTTTGCAAAGCGCAGAGCTTTTTCGTTTGCCTGCAAAGACAAGACAAACAGGAAATTTACAAAGTGCCTTTCTGCAGGATCACGCAGCCGTACAAAGAGGTTTCACCCGTGGCCACAACAGCGTATGCGTGTTCTGCCTCTTTGTAAAAATCGAAACGGTCGATCATGCCGATGCAGGCGTCGCCGCGGTCTGTGTGATTCTTTACAATGGCACGGTATTCGTCCCAGATGGGTGTGGGGATCTCTTTGTCACAGGCCTGCTTGTCCATAATGAGAACAGGATGTTCAATAGAGCGGTCCAGCGGCATCAGCTGAAGCACCGCATCCAAAATATCGGTCGCACGCACACCGTCGGCGCGTACAAGCATGCTGTGCCGTGCGCTGGAGGCTGAAGGGTAAAACGCATCGCCGATCACCAGGGTGTCGCCGTGCCCCATTTCGGCAAGTACTTTGAGAAGTTCGGGAGAAATGCAGTTAGGAATACCGTTTAACATTGAAATTACCACCTTTTTGTAAAATTTTATTGTGATTTTGTATTTCAGAAGCAGTCCGTAAAAATGTTTAGTCCTGCTCTGTTTTCATCAGTTCCATCAGCTGGCTGCGGTAATCAGGCTCCTCGCCTGTGTACACTGGGAAAACCTGGCTTGCTGTTTCATAGAAAAATTCAGGTCCCCGGCCCATGCGGCGGCCCTGCTCTGTGTGCATGTCCAAAGCGATATCGGGAATATCGGGAAGCATGCCGCGATCGAATTCCAGTTCTACGATGTTTTTCAACAGATCGCTGGAACGGGTCTTGGGGCGTGAACACAGATAGCGGATCGCATGAACAAAAAACAAGGGGCGGTCAACACTGCCCGCGGGAAACTTTTGCCGCATTCGATCCAGTGTATCGATCAGGATCGGAGCTTCCAAAGCTCCAAAACCAATGTCCTCAACACTGATCACATTCAAACGCTTCCAAAGCATGTCTTCAAGCTCAGAGCTGGTTTGATACATTTCATAGGCGAAGCGGACTGCAGCCTCGGTTTGTGCGCGGCGAATGGATTTCTGAAGTGCTGAAATAACTTCGTCGGCATGAAACCCGTGTTTGGTCGTGACCTGGACCCAGGGATCATAGGGAATGCTCATCGGCAAAATCTCCTTTTAAAAATGATGATACAAATATGCCTTGCACTTCTGCTTTTCAAACAGTTATCGGCTGAAACAAGAATGAAAAAGCATGATGAAAAACATATGTAAAGACAAAAATGATACATTTCATTTCGATGCAAATGTGTCCATTTACATGAAAAAATCAAATATGCATTGAGAAATATTGGATTGTTTCCACTACAAAAATAGCATATACTGAGCTAAATGCAACATGAAATTTTTGAAACAAAATGTAACAGGGGAAAGAAACAGCTCTTTTTGGGTAACAAGTATGAGGGGGCCTGTCAAAGTTTGTCGTTTTTGCCACTTCCATTCAAAAAAGGTTTATGGTTTTATAACAATAGAAAACGGGTTTGACAAAAACGTGAAACAAAAACCCCGCAATCCAGTCTGTTACATTGGCGGAGGAACACGAATGGGTTCAAGTGTTAAATTGATCGCTCGAAAGGCAGGGGTCTCCACTGCAACGGTGTCACGAGTGATGCATCAGTCGGACAAGGTTCGGCCGGAAACATGCAGAAAAGTGGAAGCTGCCATGCAGGAGCTGCAGATCACGCCCGATGAGCTGGTGCGGGCCAAGCGCACAAATTCCTGTGTGATCGGAATTGTGGTTCCGGATATCACAAATATCTTTTTTTCACAGATCATTTCTGGAATTGAAGAGGTCGCATCCCAAAATGGGATCAGCTTGTTCATCTGCAATACCAGAGAGTCCGACAATCAGGAAATTCATTATTTGAGGCTGCTGAACGATGCGCAGGTGGGAGGGGTGATCATAACACCGACCTCCGATGATGATGACAGTGTCAACAACGAATATTTGAATTTGCTGGGGAATATGAAAATTCCCATTGTCCTGGTGGACCGGGATGTGAAGTATTCCAATTATGACGGCGTTTTTATTGATAATGAACGGGGAGCATTTGAAGCGACCCGGCTGCTTTTGCAGAATGGACACCGCAAAATCGCAATCATCAGCGGGCCGAACAACACAATGCCAGGCCGAGACCGCCTGAAGGGATACCGGCTTGCTTTTGAAGCAATGAATGTGCCGATGGATGAAAGCCTTGTTCTGCAAGGTGACTTCTCCACAAAAAGCGGATGGGAGCTCACCGAAAAGATCTTGACCGAGCGCCCGGACATTACAGCGATTTTTTCGTCGAACAACCTGATGACGATGGGCTGCCTTGGAGCGCTGACCAAGGCCGGCATCCATCCCCCCAAAGGGATGGCGCTGATCGGTTTTGATGACATCTCCACATTGGAGATGCTGGATGTACAGCTCACTGTGGTGGACAGACCGACAGTTGAAATGGGGCGGCAGGCAATGATGCTGATGAAAAAGGCACTGAACGCCCAGAAAGCACAGAAAAAAGCAAAAGCTGCGCAGCGAGTGGTATTGTCTCCGGAGCTGGTGATCCGGGGATCGGAAAAGTTGACCACGAACGAAACAGAAAATCAAACAAACGTATAAAAAAGGGAGAGCTTGAAAGGAGTACGGCAATATGAAAAAAGTTGCAGTCGTGGGAAGTTTTGTTGTGGATCTGATGGCCCGTGCAGACCATCTGCCGGAACCGGGCGAGACCGTTATGGGCGGTTATTTCAAAGCGGGTCCGGGCGGCAAGGGGTCCAATCAGGCAGTTGCGGCCCAGAGAGCGGGATGTGATCTGACGTTCTCGACCAAAATCGGAAAAGATGCTTTTTCCAGAATTGCGCTTGAGTCCTTCCGGCAAAACAAAATGGGGCTTGAGTATGTATTTCAAACCAACGATGCCCCCACGGGCGCGGCCCTTATCACAGTGGATCAAAACACCAGCCAGAACGAGATCGTTGTGGTGCTGGGCGCATGCAGTACATTCAGCAGCGAGGATCTTGCAAAGCTGGACAAGGCCCTGGATGGGTGTGAATACCTTCTGCTTCAGCTGGAAATCAATACCGATGCTACCATGCGCCTTGTGGATATGGCCTGGGAGAAGAACATCAAGGTGATCCTCAACCCGGCCCCGGTACAGGAAATACCCGATGAGCTGTATAAAAAGCTGTATCTGGTCACGCCCAATGAAGTAGAGGCTCGGATACTGACCGGAGTGGAATGTGACACCGAAAAAGGATGTTCCGATGCGGCCAGGGCCTTCTTTGAAAAGGGTGTACAGAATGTCATCCTTACCCTGGGAAAACGCGGGGTCTATGTAACCGATGGAAAATCTTCTGCCTGGCTTGAAAATTACGATGTGCCGGTTTTGGATACCACGGGCGCAGGAGATGCCTTTAACGGCGGTCTGCTGGCCGGTCTCAGCCAGGAGATGGATCTGTGGGCAGCGGCAGCTTACGGAAATGTGGTTTCCAATCTTGCGGTCACCCGTTTGGGCACAGCCCCCGCAATGCCCCATAAAGAAGAGATCGACCGCTTTATTAAGGATAACGGCATCCAGCTTGACTGCCGAAACGAAAAGTAAACCGCACCGCAGGCTTGCGGTGCGATCGATCATTCAACAGAAAAACTACAAACAAACAGGAGGAGTTTGCAGATGAGTTCGATTACCTTAAAACATATCCACAAAGCCTATGGCAAGGACGTGATCATTCCCGATCTGGATCTGGTGATCGAGGATGGTTCCTTTACCGTTCTGGTCGGACCTTCCGGCTGCGGCAAGTCCACCACACTGCGCATGATCGCAGGTCTGGAAAAGCCCACATCCGGCGAAATTTTGATCGATGATGAAAACGTTGTGGATACGGACCCCGGAAAACGCGGAATCGCCATGGTGTTTCAGAACTATGCGCTGTATCCCACAATGACCGTGCGGGACAACATCGAGTTCGGCCTGAAGAACAAAAAAGTGCCCAAAGAAGAGCGTGAGCGGCTGATCAAGGAGGTGTGCGGCATCGTAGGCCTCACCCCTTACTTGGACCGCAAGCCTTCCGCATTGTCTGGCGGCCAGCGTCAGCGTGTTGCTTTGGCCCGTGCAATGGTCAAAAACCCCAAGGTGTTCCTGATGGATGAGCCGCTTTCCAACCTGGATGCCAAGCTGCGCCAGCAGATGCGCATTGAGCTGATCGAGCTTCACCGGCGGCTGGGCACCACGTTTATCTATGTTACTCACGATCAGGTCGAGGCCATGAGCATGGGCGACAACATCGTGCTGATGGATAAAGGCGTGGTGATGCAGCGTTCTACTCCCAAAGAGATGTATCACAACCCCCGCAACGCATACACCGCTCAGTTTATCGGCACCCCTCCCATGAACATTGTGGACGGAATGGTGCAGAACGTGAAAATTGGTTTCCGGCCGGAAAAAACCTTCCTGGTCGATCCCGGCGATGCGGCTTTGAGCTTTAAAGGTCAGATCCTCACCAAAGAACAGCTGGGCGCAGAGATGAACTATTCCATCAATACCGCATACGGCAAGGTCATGGTCAAAAGCGAAGAAGATATCGACGGCCCGGACTGCCGGCTTTATGTGCGTGAAAAGAACCTGTTTGTCTTTGATGAAAACGGGGATCGGATCGATATGAGCGGTGCTGTGCTGAACCAGCTGAAGAACCTCGGGAAGGAGGAGTAACAATGGCGGTAAAAGGTCAAACCCAGCAGACGATGCCCAAAAAGCAGTGGCTGAATCACGACCGCAAAGATGCACTGAAAGGGTATGTGCTGATTTTACCCGCAATCGCTCTGCTGTGCATTTTTACGATCTATCCGATTTTTTATCTGATCGGTTCCAGCATGCACGATGGAAGCCTTCTGAGCAAAAAACGCGAATTTGTTGCCTTTGATAATTTCATTGACCTGTTTCACAGTGTGGATTTCATTACCACACTGAAGAACACCATCGTTTACAGTGTGGGCCTGGTTGCGATCCTGATGGTCCTGGCCACTCTGTTTGCCGTATGGGTGAACGGAAAGGCGCAGAAGCATTTGAACAGCGTGACACTGGCGGCTGTATTCACCCCCCACATTGTTTCGCTGGTTTCGGTTTCCACGGTGTTTTTGTGGATCATGGATCCTCAGATCGGCGCGATCAACTTTGTGCTGCGCACTTTGGGAATGAAGCCGTTCCCATTTTTGGCAAGCAGCAAAACTGCGCTGGCATCCTTGATCGGAATGATGATCTGGAAAAGCCTTGGCTACTATTCACTGCTGATTTTGGCAGCGCTGCAGGGTGTTCCGAAAGACATCTACGAGGCTGCCGAAATCGATGACAGCCCGAAGATCCGGGTATTCTTCCGCATCACACTGCCGATGATAAGCCCCACTCTTTTCTTCACAACCATTGTGGCTACCATTAGTTCTTTCCAGGTGTTCGAAACCGTGAACCTGATGACACAGGGCGGCCCGGTAAACTCGACAAATACCCTGGTATATCTGATCTATTCGGATGCGTTCAAGTATCTGAAGCTGGGCCCGGCTTCGGCAGAGGGCGTGGTCCTGCTGGGATTTGTCGGTATCCTTACCATCATTTATTTCGCATTCCTGGGCAAGAAAGTACATTATCAATAAGGAGGAAGCCGTCATGGACAACAAAGCATTGAAAAAGTCGGGTCGGATGGCCGGCAGCGCGATCAACGCTGTGATGAAGCTGCTGGTGATTTTTGTAATTGCGTACCCATTCATCTGGATGGTGCTGACCTCCTTCAAGCCTTACGCAGAAACCACTGTTTATCCTCCCACGCTGTTCCCCAAAGAGTGGACGACCGAAGGATACACAAGCGCCATGGGCATGATCGATGTCTGGAAGTTCCTTAAGAATTCAATTATCGTGAGCATTTCTGTTTTGTTTTTGCAGTACCTGATCATTATTCCGGCGGCTTACGCTTTCGCACGCTGCAAGTTCCGGTTCAAGGGGTTTTTCTTTGGCATCGTGCTGCTTGGCTTCATGATCCCTCAGCAGGTAACTTTCGTACCGATCTATATGATGTTCAGCAAAACCAATATGCTGCAAAGCTTGTGGCCTCAGATCCTGCCGTTCATTTCCAACGCGTTTGGCATTTTCCTGCTTCGGCAGTATTTCATGCAGATACCGGAAGAGATCATTGAAGCTGCACGCCTGGATGATGCGGGCGAATTCAAGATCATTATGAAAATCATGATCCCGATGGCCCGCACTGCGATCTTTACCATTGGTCTGCTCAGCTTCATCTCCAGCTGGAACTCCTATTTCTGGCCCCTCATCATGACCACCAAGGATGCCTATCGCACACTGCCCATCGGCGTGGCGATGCTGAACAGCCAGGAAGGCGGACGTCAGTGGAACACTCTGATGGCAGGCAATATGTTCCTGGTCATTCCCATCCTTTTGGTTTACCTGGTTGCCAATAAACAGATCCGGAAAGCATTCGCTTACTCCGGAATTAAATAAGGAGGTTTACGATCATGAAGAAAAAACTCATTGTTCTTTCAATCGATTCTCTGTTCGATGAGGATATGGACCTGCTCAAAACGCTGCCCAATTTTAAGAAATTGTTTGAAAAAGGCAGCTATGTGCAGGGAGGCATGCGCAGTGTGTACCCTTCCTTTACTTACCCGGCCCACGCTTCGATCATTACAGGCACCTGGCCGGAATTTCACGGCATCTATCACAATGAGCAGCTGGATGTGGGAAATCCTTCACCGGAATGGTTTTGGTATCATAAGAGCCTGAAAGTGGATACCATCCTGGATGTGGCACATCGAAACGGCTTCACCACGGCCTGTGTGGGCTGGCCCTGCATGGGTGCAGATCCCAATGTGGACTGGCTGGTCGGCGAGATCTGGCCGGAAAATGATAAGGTGGACCCCCGCCCGATCCTGAATTCGGCCAGCAGCGCCAATATGCTGGAACCCGGCGGAGTGCTGGAGCGGCACTGGCACAAGCTGCGCAAAACCACCCAGCCCTTTATGGATCACATGATGGTGGGCTGCTCCTGCGACATCATTCGGCGCTATCAGCCGGATGTCATGTTTATCCATCTGGCACACCTGGATCATACCCGTCATGCAAATGGCGTGCATGGGCCGGCTGTCGATCAGGCGATCATTGCAAACGATGACTGGCTCGGCCGCCTGATGGAGGCAGCAATGGATGCCGGTACTTATGAACAGACCAACTTTGCAGTGATCAGCGACCATGGCCATCTGGATGTAAAACAGATGTTCAACCCCAATGTGCTGCTGGTGCAGGAAGGCCTCATCACCCTGGACGAAAATGGAAAGATCAAAAGCTGGAAAGCTTACTGCAATTCGGCTTCGCTGTCCTGCCAGGTCGTTATGAAAGATCCTTCGGATCAGCAAACCCGGGCAAAACTGGAAAAACTGCTTTATAAGATGCGTGAGCACTATGAATATGGTGTGGAAAGTGTCTTTACAAAGGAAGAAGTTCAGCGGGAATATCATCTGGCCGGTCAGTTTGAATATGTGCTGGAAGGTACCCGGGCCACAAGCTTTGGTGCTGCCTGCACCGGACCGGTCCTGGTCCTGCCGGATAATTCCGATTACAAATTCTCGGTTGCATCGCATGGGCATCTGCCGCATAAGGGCCCGCAGCCTGTATTCATTATGTCCGGTCCGGATGTAAAGGAAAATGTGGTCATCCCAAGGCAGCGCATCATTGATGAAGCACCGACCTTTGCAAAACTTTTGGGCTTTGCCATGGCCGACGCAAAAGGTGTCGCCATGGAAGAATTATTAAAATAAGAAAAGGAGAATTACCATGAAAAGAGCATTAGCATTTGTACTGAGTACTGCAATGGCTGCTGGGCTGTTTGCAGGGTGCGGCAGTGCACAGCCGTCGGGAAGTTCAGCGCCGGCAGCCGGCAGCACCGCAGGTTCGGAGGCTGGTTCCGGTGAAAAGACCGAGGTCGTTTTCTGGACCAGCATGAGCGGCGGTATGGGCGAAACCGTTGACGAGATCGTTAAAAACTACAACGAAAGTCAGGACAAGGTCCATGTAACGGTCGAGTTCCAGGGAAACTACTATGATATGGCCGCAAAACTGCAGACCGCGGTCACTTCCGGCGAGATCCCCCATGTGGCACAGCTTGAGATGGGCCGGACCAAGATGTTTGCCGATTACGGCATCCTGCAGGATATGACCGATCTTGCAAAGGAAAGCGGCCTGGATACAAGCGCTTTCTATGAAGGCCTGATGACCAGCTGCGACTGGGGCGAGGGACTGTACGCTCTGCCGTTCAACCGCAGCACCCCGATGTTCTACTATAACAAGGACATGTTCAAGGAAGTGGGTCTGGATCCGGAGACTCCTCCTGAAACCTGGCAGGATCTGCAGGAGTATGCGGAAAAGCTTTCCATTGCAGATAAGCGCTGGGGCTTTGAGATGCCCATTGATGCCTGGTTCTATGAAGCATTCATCATGCAGTCCGGCGGCAATATCCTGAACGAAGACGAAACGGACATTGCTTTTAACAACGAAAAGGGAACAGCGCCCCTGAAGCTGTGGAAAGATATGATCCACAACGGCTGGATGAAAACCCCTCCGGGCAAGGAGTACAATTCCTATGAGGCAGCCCGTTCGGACTTCTCCGCAGGCATTACTGGCATGATCGTTACCTCTTCCGGCGATCTGAACACACTGACCAGCTCCTGCGATTTTGATTTGGGCACAGCATTTCTGCCCAAAAACGATCGGTTCGGCGTTCCCACCGGCGGTGCAAACGTTGTAATGCTGGCCGGCCATGAAGAGGATGCCGCTGCTACCATGGACTTCCTGAAATATCTTACCAGCCCCGATGTTGCCGGCTTCTGGTCCACAAAGACCGGTTATGTTCCCAGCAGCGCCGCTGCAGCTGAAAGCCAGGTCTACAAAGATTTCCTTGCCAGCAACGCAAACGCCGGCACCGCTTTGGCACAGATGGAGTTTACCGATATTCCCCGTCCGGTCAACGAGAACTACCCCCAGATTCATGCGGAAATCATGATGACTGAAATCCAGCGCTGCATCGAAGACGATGGATACACTCCCGAGCAGGCGGTCCAGGCGATCTCCGATCAGACGAAAAAGCTGCTTGGATAATTTCCAAAACGTAAGATCCGAAAAACAGGGGAGCACAGGCTGATCGGCCTGTGCTCCCACAGTTTAAAACGCTGGACATATAATTTGAAAAACGAGAAAGGACCCTGTACTTATGAAGCTGAATAAATATATCGACCACACCTACCTGAAGCCCTATGCAACCGAGCAGGATATCATTGCAAAATGCCAGGAAGCACGTAAATACGATTTTGCATCCGTCTGCGTAAATCCGTGCAATGTTGCGCTGGTTGCACGGGAACTGGCCAATACAGATGTGAAGGTGTGCAGCGTGATCGGATTTCCTTTCGGCACGCACACCACATCCATCAAAGTGGCGGAAGCCATTGAAGCGATTGCCAACGGTGCGGATGAAATCGATATGGTCATCAATGTGGGCAGGCTGCTGCAAGGCGATGAGGCCTATGTGAAGGCAGAAGTAGCCGCTCTGGTGGGGGTTTGCCACAGCCGCGGGAAGATCCTGAAAGTGATCATCGAAACATGCTATCTGCCGGAAGAAAAGATCGCGGCAATGTGCAGGATCGTGGAGGAAACAGGAGCAGATTTTATCAAGACCTCTACCGGTTACGGAAGCCGCGGTGCCTGCTTTGAAGACATTGAATTGTTTAACAAATATCTGAAAGTTCCGGCAAAAATGAAAGCATCCGGCGGAATTCGCACAACAGAGGACGCAGAAAAATACATTGCACTGGGCTGTGCACGGCTGGGTACAAGCAACGGCATTGATATCGTAGAGGGAACTCGAAATTCACAGGAAACGTACTGATTTAAATGCGGGTCGAAGATCCAGAGCAGTTTTTCTTTGTGATTCCCGTTTGTGCCGGAAAAAATTATATATAGGAGATGACAGCTTTCTATGGTACAGAAATGTATGGGGATGCTGGAAGAACTGAATATTTTCTCAACGATTGTTCGGCTGGCGCTGGCTTTGCTGTTGGGCGGCATTTTGGGCTTTGAGCGGGGCCGAAAGCGCAGACCGGCAGGCCTTCGCACATACATGATCGTTTGCATGGCAAGTGCACTGGTGATGCTTACCGGCCAATATCTTGTTGAAACGTTCGGTACGGGGGACCCGGCTCGGCTGGGTGCCCAGGTCATCAGCGGAATTGGTTTTTTGGGTGCTGGAACGATCATCATTACCTCGCGCCAGGTGAAGGGCCTTACTACGGCGGCAGGCCTGTGGGCGGCCGCCTGCATGGGGCTGGCTGTGGGTGCAGGGTTTTATGTGGGTGCGGTGGTCTGCGGATGCTTTCTGCTGGTCGTGATGACCATGATGTCAAAAATCGATGCTTTTTTAAGAGTGCGGTCAAAGCAGATCAACTTCTTTGCGGAGTTTGAAACCATGGAAGCACTGGGGACTTTTATTGAGCTGATGCGCAGCAGTGGATACAAGCTTTATGATGTTGAAATCAATCGCAGCAAGGAAACGATCTCGGATTTGGTTGGCGGTACCTTTTGGGTGGGTTTGAGTGAACCCACGGACCACGTTAAAATCGTCCACAACCTGAGCAAAAGTGAAGGCGTAAAGCATATAGAAGAGCTGGAATCGATGTGAGCAGCGGATTTCTGAAAAGAAAATCCGGACAAAACCCGAACTGGCGAAACGGCGGGCCGAGTGCGGAATGACTGCACAGCATTGCCGGACCATCCGGTCCGGGGCCGCAGGCAGCAATGCAGTGCCTGCCCGCCGCATCCCGGCGCTGAAAAATCGCCGCTGACGGAAAATGATAAAACAGCGCCCGCTTTCAAAAGCGGGCGCTGTTGATTTCTGCTTCAAAGCTGAAGGCCATGCCGAGCTCCTTGTTTGCGGCCTGACCCGAACCCGGCCGAAGGCCCCGCCCGATGCCTGCAAACATTACGGCCTTTTCCCTTTACCAGGGGGCCCTGCTCAAATTGCGGAAAAGGCAAAACGGACCGCCTGCCCCTGCTGGGCAGTGCGGCCGGCGGCTAAAGCCATAAAATCCTGCACAGATGAAAGAAACCAAAAAGCCGCTGTCCGTTTTACGGGCAGCGGCTTTTTTAAAGTGTTAACGCTGAATGAAATTGGGGTTTTTCCGTCCTGCTTCATAAATCGAGCAGATGAGCTTCTGAGTGGCAAGCACTTCCCGGGCGGAATTGCGCATGGGGGTGCCGTTTGCAAGGGAATCGTAGAAATGGCGGATCTCTTTCATGTGGCCCACGCCCCAATACTGTTTCACGTTGCCAAAATCAAAGGTCTGGCGGGGGTCCCGGTCAGCAGAAAATTCCCGGCCGTCAAACAGGGTGATAACAGCCTTTTCACCCACCAGCTTGGCAATGCCGTTTTCGCAGCACAGCTCAATTTCCACCGGCGCATCGTAGGCATAGTAGTTGATGGCATAAAAACTGGCGGTTACGCCGTTTTTGTAGGCGATCATGCCTTCTGCATAGTCATCCACATCGATCAGATGATGTGCCCGGTTGCCCATGTGAACATTGATGTGATCCACAGGAGAGGAGATGAACCAGTTCATCAGATCCAGGGTGTGAATGGCCTGGTCGATCATCACACCGCCGCCCTCTTTATCCCAGGTGCCCTTCCAGTCACTTTTGGAATAATATTCATCAGAGCGGTCCCAGGTGACCAGCATCCGGGCGGAAAGAATTCGGCCCAGCTCGCCGGACTGGAGCTTTTCACGGATCAGCAGGGAACCGGGGTTAAAACGGTTCTGAAAGCTTACCATAAGCTTTACATGATGGTCCTCTGCGGCCTGGATCATCTGCTCTGCATCGCTCACGTTCAAGGCCATCGGCTTTTCGGTAAGAACGTGCAGTCCACGGCCGATCGCCTCCAAAGCAATGGGAGCGTGCAGATGGTGCGGGGTGCAGATATGAACACTGTTCAGATGCTCTTTGTCCATCATCTCGCGGTAGTCGGTGTAATACCGGCAGCCAAACAGTTCAGCGGCCGCCTTTGCACGATCTTCCTTTACATCGCACACCGCCGCCAGCTCAGCGTTTTCCAGCTTGCTGACCGAAACCGCATGCATGGGAAAAATTTTTCCGCAGCCGATAATTCCTACTCGCATTTTATCCATTTTGTTTTCCTCGCCTTATAAAAGAAATTCCACAACATATGTGGTGTTTTGCCCTATGGCAAATTGCAACTAAAACCAATCATGGAACTCGTGGTAAAGCCGTTCCAGTGACTCGTTCCAGAATATCCAGTCATGGATTCCTTTTCCTTCATGATACCGAAAATCCGGGGCGAGTGCCTGCATTTCTCTGGCAAAGCGGCGGTTCTGATCCAAAAGGATGTCGCCGTCCCCACAGAAAATGCGTATTATGAGTTTATTGTTTCCATCAAAAGCTTTTTGTGCCAGCAGCGGCAGATGGTCTTTTGCCGGAACAGAGAGCTCCGGCCCGAAGATCCCTTTGAGATCTTCCAAACAGTCCTGACAGTCCTCGGTGTGGAAGTAGTCATCCCAGTACATGGCAGCAGGCGAAAACGCACAGCAAAGGCCGTATTTTTCCGGAAAGGAAAGGGCACATTTCAGTGCGCCGTACCCGCCCATGGAGTTGCCCAGAACGGCCGTGTCCTCCGGCTTGTCGGAAATATTGAAAAACCGGCGGCAGATTTGGGGAAGCTCCTGAGAGACATAGGTAAACCATTGCTGGCCGCTGATGCTGTCGATATACCAGCTTCTTCCCACACAGGGCAGCACAAACAGGGTCTGTCCATCCCGTGCAAGCAGAGGCAAAGAGGTGTACTGGATCCAGTCCGTGTTGTTCCCGATCAGCCCGTGAAGCACATAAGCAGCTTTCATTGGCTTTTTTGCATCCGGGTTCCGGGGCCCCACCACCGTGATGTGGCACTGGGTCTGCAAAACCTGTGAAAAAACAGTCAATTCACCAAACATAAAAATACACCTCTTTGCCCTAGAAATCAAGGCCGGCTGCGCCTTATTCCTGCGTATTCAGATGTTCAACCGCAATTTTTTTGTGAGAAGCGGTGGACTTGTAGGCAGCCACGGCAACCTCAAGCGCACGGGCACCGTCAGCACCGGATGCGTTGGGCTTTTGGCCGGTGCGGCAAACCGAAACGAATTCCCGAACAAGGCCTGCATCGCCGTCTTCGTTCCACACAACATCCTCCACAAGGTTGCCCTTCAAATCATAGATGCGGTTGACCTGGCCGAAAGCATGCAGGTCAATGGTGCCCTTGGTGCCGATGATCTCCATATCCACCTGGGGCCAGATGGGATAATTCTTGTGGTGTGCCCAGCTGCAGTCGATGGTGACAAAAGCGCCGCTTTCCATATCGGCGGTCACGATGCCGCAGTCATCGATGTGCTGGTTGTGGATCAGGCTGCCGCTTTCGCAGTATACATCGGTATATTCGCTGCCGGTAAACCAGCGCATCAGGTCGGCCAGATGAACGGTGTGGTCCATTACGCCGCCGCCGCCGGACTGGGACGGGTCAATGAACCAGCCGGAGGGGATCTTGCCGTGGTTGATGCCGGTGATGCACAGGATATCGCCGATCTTGCCTTCGTCCACCATCTGTTTTGCTTCGATCACATTGGGATTGAAGCGCATGGGGAAGGCGTTCATGATCTGCACGCCGTTTTCCTTTGCTGCGCGAAGCATCTCTTCTGCCTGCGGTGCGGTCATGGCAAAGGGTTTTTCCACCAAAATGTGCTTTTTGTGCTGGGCGGCTGCCACCGATACTTCACAGTGGAGCCGGTTGCAGGTGCAGATGATAACACCGTCGATGTCGGTTTCCAGCAGGTCATGGTAATCGGGGTAATATTTGGTCCCGAACTGGAAAGCCATGCGGGTGCCGCGGAATTCATCGGTGTCGGCAATGCCCACCAGTTCCACGTTGGGCAGCTTCAAAAGCTCCCGGGTATAACTCAGTGCGTGCATGTGCTCAAAGCTGATCACGCCGATTTTTACTTTCTTTTCCATGATAGGCCCTCCCTTTACAGCTCAACGGGTTCGCCCGTTTGCGCCGATTCCAAAGCGGCAAGTGCCACTCGAAGAGTTTCGGCCGCATCTTCGCCGGTTACGATCAAAGGTGTGCCGTTTTCCACACTCTGAACGAATGCAAGCAGCTCAGCGCAGTACGGCTCAAGAGTTCCCAAAACAGGAGAAAGATAAGCGTCCCGATGGGCTCCGTCTTCAAAGGTCTGGTAATGGATGGGGGCGTTTGCCACGCTGTCATACTCGATCTGCGCATCGGTGCCGATGATCTCGAAGGTGGTGCGGAACACCGAACCCTGCGGATAGGCCCAGCTGGCCTCCACATGGGCGATGGCGCCGTTGACGAGCCGCAGGGTGATCATGCAGTGATCCTGCTTTTCCACCTTGCCGCAGAAGGCTTTTGCGTAAACACGCTCCACCTTGCCGAAGTTGCCGATGATCCAGTCGATATCGTGAATGGCAAGATCCACGATCGGGCCGCCGCTCTTTTTGTAATCCTGATACCAGCCTTCCCAGCTCCATGGCGGGAATGCCTGGTTGCGGGTCGTTCGGATCAGCTTGGGGATGCCGAGCCGGCCGTCCTTTACCTGCTGTGCGGCATTGGCGTACATGGGGAACAGGCGCAGGACCTGGCCCACCGAGAATTTAACATTGTTTTCCTTTGCGCAGGCAATCATTTCCTGTGCATCTTCATTGGTAAGCGCAATGGGCTTTTCGCAGAAAACGTGCTTTTTGGCACGCATGCCGCGCATTGCGTATTCTTTGTGCAGATAGGTGGGCAGGCACACATCCAGGATGTCAAATTCCTCCTGCTCCATCATCTCATCAAATGACTGATAGTGCCGGGTCTGTGCCGGAATGGGCAGTGCACTCATCTTTTCTTCACTCAGATCGCACACTGCAACCAGCTGAACAGAAGGGATCTTGGCATAGCCGCCGCAATGCACGCGGCCCATGGTCCCGCATCCAACCAATGCGATTTTAACCATAATCATTTCTCCTTTTTAATCGGATGATATTGCTTCAGGTGATACCGTTCCATCAGCTGCTGTGCACGCTGGTTTTTGCCAAGCAGGTTCAAAGCGTGCGCATCGCTGCCCATAGAAAACGGAACACCATATTCGTTCAGTTTCTGAACGACCCACTCCCGGGGAGTTCCGGTCGCTCCGTGAAGCTCACAGGCTTTTCTGCTTTCGAGCAGGGCCTGTGCCAGAGCTTCGATGTAGGGTGGGTCAAAATAACGGTCTGCGATTTTGCGGCAGATCTCTTTTCGGCCCTCGTAGGTCGTGCCGGGTGCAAGCAGCGGGCCCAGCGGAAGGTATCCTTCCGGGTGCCCCAAAACATCCCCCTTTGCCCGGGCCATAGCAAGGACCGTTTCTTTATAGCCCTGCCAGTAGGCATCGTTGAAATAGTCACCGGGCGCTGTGGGGCAGCCTGCGGCGAAATAATGGGGGCTGGTAATAATGATATCACAGCATTCCAGCAGCGCATCCTCATCGGCAAACCGCCCCTGGGCATCGGTGCAGGTTTCCACACCGCAGTATACCGTAAGGCCGGCATCCCGGGAGCATTTGCGGATACGGGAAAAATGCTCTTTGAGCTCAGGCAGTGTTCGCTGGTTGTGGCTGGGGTCAAGCGCATCGAAATGATCGGTGATGGCAATGGCCTCAAGGCCAAGCGTCTTGGCGGTGCCGATCAAAGTTTCAACCGTTTCTTCGCCATCCGAAAAGGTGCTGTGAATGTGATAATCCACCATGCAGACTCATCTCCTTACTTGATGCCGGAAAGGGAAATGCCTTCAACAAAGTATTTCTGGAAGGCGATGTACAGCAGCAGCACCGGGATGATGGCAAGGGTGGCTGCGGCCATCTTCAGATTGTACGAGTCGTAATACTGGCTGGACAGCTTTGCCATGGCAAGGGGCAGGGTGCGCAGCTCTTCGCTGTTGACAACCAGCAGCGGCCACTGGAAGGCGTTCCAGCTGGAAACCATTTTCTGGATAGCGATCACCGCGATCAGGGGCTTCACCTGAGGCAGCACCACCCGGAAAAATACCTTTACTTCGCCTGCGCCGTCAATTCGGGCAGCCTCCAAAAGCGGGGTGGGAATGGTGGACATGAAGTTGCGGGCAAGGAAGATGCTGAACGCATCGGCCATGCCGGGGATGATCAGGCCCATATAGGTGTCGATCAGGTGCAGGGAGTTGGTGATGATGTAAAGGGGGATGATCGTTGCAACCCAGGGGATCATGGTGGAAGCAAGAACGATCATGAAAAGGACATGCTTGCCTTTGAAATCATATTTTGCAAAGCCGTAGCCCGCAAACAGCACGATCAGGATATTGGCAACCACCTGAACAGCTGTAACGATGATGCTGTTTTTGTAGTAGGAGCCAAAGGACCATTTCTCAAACAGTTCAACGAAGTTGTCGAACTGAAAGCTGTTGGGCAGAAGCTTCGGGGTCAAAAGATAAAATTCGCTGCTTTCCTTAAACGAGGACAAGATCATCCACAGAAAGGGGAAAGCGGTAATAACGGTCACAACCGCAAGCAGCAGGTAAAGACCCGCTTTTTTCAGCAGTTCGTTTTGTTTGTTCGTCATGGTCGATCTCCTTTAAAGCACATCCATCTTGGTCACTTTGTACTGAATGATCGTCATGATCATTACAATTACAAACAGCACAAAAGACATTGCGCTTGCGTAGCCCATCTGGAAGCTCTGGAAGCCTTTTTCGTAGATGTAGTTCACAACGGTCCGGGTGCTGTGCAGAGGGCCTTCCAGCATGTAGGTTTCCTGGAAGATCATAAATACACCAATGACTTTGGTCATGAGCAGATAAGTGTGAGCGGGCTTGAGCAGAGGGAAGGTGATGCGGCAGAAGCTTTTCCAGCTGGAAGCACCGTCAATGGCGGCTGCCTCTTTCAGCTCGGGCGAAATATCCTGCAGGCCGGCCAGGTAGATCAGCATGGTGGCGCCAAAGTCCTTCCAGAGCTTGAACAGGATGACCGACAAAACCGCTGTGGAAGAATCCGTCACCCAGCCGATGCCGGAAAAACCGAAAAACTTGAGGATGGCGTTGAACAGACCGTAGGTGGGCTGATAGAACCAATCGAACAGGATCGCCGCCGCAATGGTGGAGGTGATAACAGGGGAATAGAAAATCACCCGGAAAATCTTGATGCCCTTCAGCTTCTGGTTCAAAAGCACCGCAACAGCAAGGCCTAAGAGCATTACCAGGGGAACATAGATAAAGAATTCCAGCATCGTCAGGCAGGATGTCCAGAAATCTTTATCGTGAAACAGCCGCACATAGTTATCAAACGCCACAAAATTTTTATTGGGGCTCAGAGCGGACCAGTCGGTAAAGCTGATCGGCAGGGCCATGATGACCGGCAGCAGTGTCACGCAGAAAATATAGATGATGGCTGGCCCAATAAACAGATAGGGGGCAGCCTTTAAAGCAGTGATCCGTTTTTTGCGGGGGTGCACCGCTGTATGCTGTGTTTTCATCGTGCTCTCCATTTTAATCCTTTCACAAGAGAAAAGGCGGCGACAAATTTTTCATCGCCGCCTTTTTCAGAACGAGTTGACGTTAGAAGCGTTCAGGCAGCATTACAGACCGCTTGCCAGTTCTTCATTCAGCTTGGCCTGGCAGTCGCTCAGGATCGTCTGAATGTCTTCTTCGGTGTGCATGAGCTTTTCATAAGCCTCAGACCAGGCGCCGTTCAAAGCGCCGGTCTGCAAACGGCCGACGAAAGAGTCGTTCAAAGAGTTGATGGCGATTGCGGTTTTGGGGTCTGCCAGGATCTCGGGGTCGTTCAGCAGAGCTTTGCGGGCGGGCAGCTCGCCGGTTTTCAGGGTCCATTCTTTTTCAACAGCCTCGCTGCTGAGGAATTCAATGAAGCGGGTCGCCTGCTCAGAGGGAGCCTTTGCGCTCATAACATAGCCCCAGGAGGTCAGGCAGGATGCGCGGCTGTCGCCGTTGGCGGGGATCAGGGAAACGCCGAAGTCCAGATCCGGAGCGGTAACCGGCAGGTTGCCCAGCATGGCGGGGTGACCCAGCATCATGCCCACAAGGCCCTGGCGGAAGCCGGCCCAGTTCTTGGAGAACTGGGTGTCGTAAACCTTATCCTTGGTGTACAGGGAAACCCAGTTGGTGATGGCCTCAACAGAGGTGGGATCATCTGCGAAAACAAACTGATTCTTCTCTTCGTCAAAGAAGCGGCCGCCCATCTGTTCCACATAGGAAAGAACTTCCGGTGCGTAGCCCTTGGTGCCCCAGCCGGACTGAGACATGGTGCCGTCCGCTCCGGTCTTGGTCATTTTGCGGGCCCAGTCGAAGCATTCGTCCCAGGTCTGCGGGCCCTTTTCGGCATCAAGACCGGCTTCAGAAGCAAGGGTCTTGTTCCAGAAGCAGATGATGGTCTGCACGTCGGTGGGCATGCCGTAGTATTTGTCCTGATATTTCAGGCCGTCGGTGGCGGCTGCAACAAAATCCTGCTCGATCATGGAAGCGGGCATGACAGATTCATCGACCGGCTGGATCGCGCCGACCTCTGCAAGCTTGGGCACCATGCCGGACTGGACCTGGAAAACATCCGGAGCGGTGTCGGTTGCCAGCGAGGGGATCAGCTTCTGGCTGTAATCGGCTTCGGGAATGAATTCGCACTTGACCTTGATATCCGGGTTTTCCTTTTCAAACCGTTCTACCAGCGAGGTCATCATTTCGTCGCGGGCGGCGCTGGAGTGCTGCCAGTAGGTAAGGGTGACCGGCTCGCCGGAAACTGCGGCCTGGCTTTCAGGCTTGCTTGCGGCAGGATCGGCAGGGGCGGAGTCCGGCGCCTTTTCTGCGCCGCACCCACTCAGTGCGCTGAGCATCATGGTGCCGGCCAAAAGGGCACCCAGGGTTTTTTTGGTGTACTTTTTCATGGGATTTGTCCTCCTTTAAAATATGTTGTTTTTAAAGCCGTGGGTTCACGGCCTGCAAGAACTCAGAAACGCACAGATTTGAATATTTCTTTGTGAAGCACATAATTGGCCATGCCCATAAGGGCTGCCTGCGGGCCGATCTGCGAAGAAATAATATTCAAATTCCGCGCAAAGGGTTTTAGCACTTTCCGTTTCACCGTTTGGGCGATCTCCGCCTCGATCTCGGGCAGGCGGGAAAGCGGGCCGCCCACAACAAGCCAGGTGGGATTGAATAGATTGACCACATTCACCAGCACTACGCTCAGAACCTCCAGCTGCTCATGCAAAACCTGCACAGCAACCGGATCTTTTTCCAAAAACAGATCCACAATGTCATCGTAGTTGAGAAACATGGGGTCGGAAGTCCATTCCTTGTTGGCCTGCTCGGAAAGCTCGATATAGCGTTTGACGGCCGGCTGCTCACCGATCAGGGTGCCCACACAGCCGTTTGCACCGCACTTGCAGGGGTCCCCGTTCAAATTTACCGAGGTATGGCCCAGCTCCATGCCGCAGCCATCGCCCAACAGCAGGTGTCCGTTGTGCACCACCGACATGCCTACGCCGTTTTCACACAGCAGGTAAGTGATATTGAGCCGCTCGCTTTCCTTTCCGGCGATCTCGCCCAGAACAAGAGCGTCGGTATCCCGGAAAAGATACACAGCCGGGATGCGGTCGAATTCCCTGAATTCTTCCTGAACGATTTTTTCAAGATCCAGATCCTCCACAAAAAGGGCCGCGGAATAGCTTAAGGTGGAGTGTTCGTAGTCCACAATGCCGGGAATGCTGAAGGTGACCGCTGCGATCTTTTTATTCAGGGCGGGATTGTTGTTTATAAAGGAGCGGATGGCCTGGTGCACGGCTTCTTCGGTAATGGCATTGCCGTGAAGGACACCCGGAACAAGCTGACGGTCGATCACCTGGCCGGCAAGGTCCACCACACCGGTGATCACTCCTTTGGTCGTGATCTGCATGGTCAGAACATAGGTGAGGGTCCGGTTCAAAGCATACATCACCGGCCGCCGGCCGCCGCCGGATTCCCCGATGCGGCATTCCTGCAGGAAGCCTTCTTCGACCAGCTCCTGAATAAGGCTTGAAACTGTGGCGGCGCTCAGGTTGGTCCTTGCCATGACCTCGGTGCGGGCAACCTCATCCCGGTTCCAAAAGGTATTCAGGATATTCTGCTTGTTGATGTATTTAATGGTTTCTTTGCCTGCTTTTTTTACGATCATGTTTCCACTCCGTTCTCGAAGGTGTCTTCCAAAGCTGTGCCGGGAGATGCCTGCCGCATCACGGGAATGGAGCACCGGCGGCAAAGTTCGGGAAGAAAATCAATGTTGGAAACCTTTTGCAGGGTCTGATGGCCTCGCTTCACGTCCGGACCGCTGAGATAGGCAAAAATTTTCTGGCATTTTTCATGCAGGCTGTCGTGCGTTGCATGAAGGCCGGGCGCTGTGATGCCGGCGGAGCCGAAATAGCTTCCTTCCACCGGGCTCACCACCATGTCGGCATACTCCGGGCAGACCCCCCGGACATCCAGCTCTTCACGGGTGAGCACCTGCTCAACGAACGGAAGCTGGAGCAGCTGCTGCTTGAGCATTTCCTGGGGCTGCTTTGCGTGGTTGAAATACACCTGACATTGGATGTCATGCGAGGTGAGAAGCACATCGAAATCCTCTTTTTGAACGGGTCCCTGATTGCGGATGACCACCTTCCCGCAGCCCATCTGGCGAAGGGCCCGGGCAAGCTGCGGCATTTTGCTGGCTCCTTTGTAGGAGATCATGCCGTGATCGGTGGTCAAAAGCAGGTAGGTGTCCTCCCAAAGGCCCCGGTCTTTCAGGATCTGAATGGTGCGCCCAAGCGCGGCATCCATTTTGCAAAGCCGCTCCTGAACAGCCGCCACACGCTTTGGTTCGGTCGATGCCCTCACAGAAGGGGGATTGTGACCAATTGCATCCAGGTCATCCATATAGGCAAAGATGGCCTGAGGAAGCTCTTTGTAATAAAAGGTTTTCTTCTCTGTGCAGATGCGCTGATTTTGCAGCAGCTCGTTGAGCACCGCAAACCGGGCCTCAAAATCGCCGTTTGGCTGGATATACAGGCTGTCTTTTTCGCCATATCCGGCCCCTTTATCCTGCAAAGCGAACTGCTGGATGGAAACAAAGGGAATCTTTTGCGCTTTCAGCACATCCCCGATGGTTTCGGCTTCGTTGTACCGGCGCAGAGGAATGATTTCGTTTTTGAGGCGGTCCCAGTATTTGTCGCAGTTTTTTGTTTTGCTGCTGTAACAGCCGCACACGATGGAGCTTTGCATGGGAAATGTGATGGAGGGGATTCCCGTATAGGCGTTTTCAAAAAACGTTCCCTCGTTCATAAGGCTTGTCAGTGTGGGCAGGCGCTGAGCGCGGTTTGGCATCTGGTCATAGTAATAGCGGCCGAAACCATCCCAGTTGATATAGAGCAATCGGTGTTTCATTTGGATCGCCTCGCTTCCAAACTTTCTTTAATTACTGAATTATCTTTGCCTGAAGTATAGCAACAAATTTTTGTTATTTCAATGCTTTTGTGGTGAATGTGCACAAAATCGGAGATGTGCACCTGTTTTAATGAAAAAAGATGTCTATTTCGAATGCTTTTTTTAAAACTTTCTTTAGTTATTGAAAAAACTAAAGAAAGTTTTAAAAGAACTCGAAGCTTCCCGGTGAACGCTATTGATTTTGATTTTTTCGGATGATATAGTGAAGGGGAAAAAAGGCAGGAGCCTAATTTTTTAAAAAGGAGAGCTGTATTTCATGGAAATTCGAAAGATCCGGCCGCAGGAAGTGGAAGCGGTGCGGGCTCTTTGCTTTACCGCATTTGAAGCCAAGATCGACTTTACCGCAAGCCCCAAAGAGTCGGCAGACCAAATCCTTCATCGGCCGCTCACAAGGATGCACCAGAATTATCTGGAAACATGGGCGGCTTTTAACGAAGAAAACGATCCGATCGCCACCGCTGCCCACTGCACCTTGAAAGCACGGCTGGATGGTTCGGCCGTTGGGCTGGAAGGAATTGGGGATGTGGCCTCGCTTCCCCAGGCACAGGGAAAAGGCACCATCCGCATCCTGTTTCAAAACATTTTAAAGGAAGCTTATGAGAAAGGGGTCGAGCTTTCCGGGCTTTATCCCTTTTCAGACGGATATTACGCCCGCCTGGGCTATGCCAACTGCGTGAAAAATCATGTGTGGCAGCTTTGCCCCGGGCAAATCCCCAGCTGGAAGACGGAGGGCATCTGCAAGCCTTATGCAGAAGGCCGCGGCATGGAAGAGCATCTGGAACAGATCTATGAAAAAGCGGCAAAGGAATACAATCTTTCCCTCATCCGGCAGCAGCCGGAATGGAACCGGCAGCTCAAGCTGTTTCTGCCGCACCGGGATGGCTTTTATACCTATCTCTATTACAGCGTATTCGGCGAGCCCACCGGATATGTGTCCTATCAGGCAGACCATGACTCGAAAACGCTGGAATGCAGGCAGTTTTTCTTCACAGATGCGGATGCGCTCAAAGGCCTGCTGCTGTTTTTAAAGGGAAAAGCGGCCTATTACAACACGGTTTCGATCCCGCTGCCCTGCACAGTGCCGCTGGAGCTGCTGCTCAGTGAGTTTCATTTGAATGCTCCGCACAATCCGGCATATACGCTGGAAATGCATGGCATGACCCGAATCGTGCATTTGCGCCGGGCGCTGGAAGCCGCGCGCTTCGGCCCGGATGGAGCACTGCGGCTTGCTGTTTCCGACCCCATTCTTGAACAGAACAGCGGTACCTTTGAGCTGGAATGGAAAAACGGCAGGCTGAACAAAATGGAAAAGACCACACAGCCGGCGGATGCAGAAGTTTCCATTGCCCAGCTCACCCGCTTTTTGTGCGCAGGGCTTCGGCAGGAAGAGCTGAGCCTGATGCCGCAGATCTCGGCACAGGCAGCTTTGCAGCTGGAAAAAGCCTTTCCGCCCAAGAAAACAACCGTATTCGATTATTATTAAAAAAGAAAACCGGCACAGCATGGAAGAAAGATCCATGCTGTGCCGGCTTTTTTGAAGGCAAAAGATGCCTCCAGCCAAAGAACAAAAGCGTTTTTTGCCTGAAAGATCAGTACCGGTATTTTTTGCGTTTTGCCAGAAGCATCACAGCGCCAAGCAGGGCGGTGAGCAATTCGGCACAAACAAGAGAAAGCCAGATGCCGTCCAGCTTGAAAAAAGAAGGAAGGATCAAAATGGCCGGGACCTGAAAAAGAAATACCCGTGAAGAGGAAAGAAGGGCCGAAACCAGGCCGTTGTTGAGCGCGGTGAAGAAGGCGGAAAAGAAAATGGCAAGCCCGGCAAACAAAAAGCAGAAGGAGAACAGGAAAAATCCATGCCGGGTCATATCCAAAAGCGCTGCATCGTAGCCCACAAAAATGCGGGAAATGGGTGCTGAGCACAGTTCCGATATGGTGAACATCAAAACAGAACCGACGCAGATGATCACAAGGCTTTTGCAAAGCAGGCTGTGCAGCTCTTTTTTGTTTTCAGAGCCGTAATGATAGCTCACAATGGGGGAAACCCCCACCACATAACCCCAGAAAATGGCAGTGAACAGAAAATTGATGTACATCAATACGCCGTAAGCAGCAATGCCGTTATCTCCGGCGTATCTCAGAAGCTGTACATTGTAAAGCAGGCTCACCACCGCAATGGAAAGATTGCTGATCATTTCCGAAGAGCCGTTGGCGCAGATCTTGAGGATGGCCTTTGTGTCCGGACGGCATTTTACAAAGCGCAGAGAGCTGGAGTTGGGACGGCAAAAATAGAAAAGCGGAAAAAGAGCGCCGATGAGCTCGCTCAGGATGGTGGCGGCGGCCGCGCCCACCAGTCCCCAGGAAAAACCGCCAACGAACAGGGCATCCAAAAGGATGTTGGAAACGCCCGAAGTGACGGTTGAAAACAGCCCCAGCTTTGTTTTGCCGGCGGTGGCAAACAGGTTCTGGAATTCAAACTGGATCACGCAGGCGGGAATGCCGAAAAGATAGATTTTGCCATAGAGCAGGCTGTTTTCCAAAAGTTCGCCGGAAGCGCCCTGCCAGACAGCAACGGGGCGCAGCAATAAAAAACCGATGAAAGCAAACACAGCGCCGGTGAGGGCAGAAACCAAAACCAGCGAGGAGAAGATCTCGTTTGCCTTCTGAGCTCTTTTTTCGCCCAGGGTCTTTGCGATCAGGGCACTGCCGCCGGTGCCGAACATGAAGCCGACACTGGAAAACAGCATCAGATAGGGCAGAATGAAGTTGACAGCGGCAAAGGCCTCCTTGCCCACAAAATTGGAAACAAACAGCCCGTCGATCACGCTGTAAATCGAGGTGAAGATCATCATGATGATGGGGGATATCGCATAACGAAGCAGTTTTTTGTAGGTGAAATGTTCCGCAAAAATCATGAAAAGGCTGCACTCCTCATTGTTTTTTCTATGCCGTGACCTGCGAAAAAAACGCCTTCCTGCGGCCGGCAAAAAGCTTGTGGGCTTGTAAGCAGGCCGCAAAAAGGCGACAGGATGCAGAGGGCAGGAAACCGATCCGGCTTCGCTGTGCATCGCTACAATGTTTATTATCATATCATAAAGCTTTGGCGGGCGCAAGCCGGCCGAAAGCGCTTTTATAAAGAAAGGTCCTGTGCCATGCAGGCTTTGTCGGCTTCTTCCAGCGATTTGTAACCGTAAAAATGCACCATAAAGGAAAGCGTGTTCTGCACAAGGTTTTCTTCCCGGCGCAGCGCATTCAGCACCATCTGGCCATAAAGCTTCAGGGTGGCATCCGAATAGGTGCTCAGTTCGCCCCGCAGATAGGTCTCGCTGGAAGTGTTCCACTGGGTATCTTCAAGGGAAGAGCGGCTGCGGCCCGTTTTGGAAAGCGCCGGGTACTGCTGCTGCATTTCGGCGGTCCAGCCCATCACGATGGAAATGAGCTGCTCCTGCAGCTTTTCCCGCTGGGGGCTCAAGGGCGGGAGCCGGTCTTCGAATTCCTTATAAAGGTTTGGAGAGGTGTGCCGCATCATCCGGGCATATTTTTCGGTGATCAAATTCCAGCCCAGGGAATCGCCTTCTTTCAGATCATCCAGATAGCTGGCCAGAACCGGTTCCTCCCAGGTGTAGTACTGGCTTTTGCGCATGATCTGGAAGGTGGAAAAATCATCCTGGCAGCTGGCACGGCCGCCCTCGTTCTGCACCTTCTGAAACTGGTTCCATTCGGTGAGCACAATGTTTTCCACCAATTCTTTCTTGCTTGTTGAAATCTCAGCCATCGGGTCTTCCTCCTGCTTTGGGGCCGAAATCAGCTGCTCCATACGGCGCAGTACGGCAGCGTGCTGGGCATCCAGAAAAGAATCCTTGCTATCGGTCAGCCTCTGGACCGAAAGCTCTGCTCGGATGCAATCGCAGATGGCTTCGATCTGCGGCTGAACACTGGGGTCCTGGAGCGGGCTTTGAATCAGCTCTTCCAGCATGCTTTTCAGCTCTTTTACCCGGGTGAAAGCCTCCATCCCTCGAAAGCGCCATTTGTAAAAGGGCATATAGGAATGGTTCAGAAGATAGCCGGCTTCTGCCGCCGCCTGAACGAACTCTGCAAGGCAGGAGAACATCATGCCCGCATCGCCCCGTTTTCTGCCCCGGGGGTAATTGTACTGGCCGGCCTGTGCCATGGTGTGCAGGGCCTGGGCCAGCCGGTAAAGGCGCACCGGCTCCGGGTATTGTGCAAAGGCATTTCTCCGTTTTGTGAATTCACCCAAAGGATCGGCAAACACTTCCCCGTTCACGGCATTGAGCAGCATGGGCGAAGGGATCCGGCCGAAGGCAGCCACCGCCTCCGGCGTGTCTGCCGAGGGGGCCTTTGCATAGCCGGTGAAATTCCGGAAAAAGGAGTCGATCTCAAAAACGCCGACCCGCCCGGCACCTTCGGCTGTGCTGTTGCGCACCGGGAAACCCCGCCATTCAGCGGGCAGTGCATCATAATCGGCCTGAAGTGCGGGGCCGATGGCCGCATAGTCTTCCCGGGTGAGCCAAAGGCAGAAGCCCGGGCCGAAATCGTGGTCGGTGGAATGGGCATCGTCAAAGCCTAGACACTCGGAGCCTTCCCCCGCAAGGCCGGCGGCAATGCGGTCCAGATACTGGGGATATTTTTTCTCCAGCATGGGCCGCCCCACCTCTTCATAGTAGGCTTTGGAAAGGGCCAGGCCGGTGAGGCCTTTTGCAGCCAGCGCATCCTTTCGGCGCAAAAGGTCTTTCACCATTTCCAGGTTTTGCCGGGTGGTTTCCCAGTCATCGTTTCGGCCGTAAAGCGCTTCGATGGCCAAAAGTGCTTTTTGGTAAAATTCCTGGGAAAGCTCCAGCCGGCCCTGGTGAAAATAGGTTTCGCCCAGGCCGGCAAGGGCTGCCGGGTAGTGAGGGTCCCTGCGGCCGGGTGCCTTTTCAAAAAGCGATACCGCTTTTTTCATGTGGTCAGCACCCTCTTCGGTCTGGTGCAGGCCAAAGCACACGTTGCCCAAATTGGTGTGGGTGATGGCTTTTTCGGTTTCCATATCCTCAAGCTGCTCGGTGAGCTGCAGGGCCTTGAGCATCCGGGCCTTGGCATCTTCCAGCCGGCCGGTCTGGGTATAAAGAAGCGCCAGATTGTTGTGCAGGGTGGCCAGCCGGTAATCCGGCCCGGAAAGCCGGGCTTCGAAAATCTGCTGTGCCTGTTGGTAAGCGGTTTCAGCCTGGGGGTATTTGCCGGCGGCCCGAAGGCCGGTTGCGATATTTAAAAGCGAGGTGCCGTGATTGACGGTGCCTTCCAGCCCCAGTGCAGAAATCAGCTCCAGCACCTGCTCTGCGCACCGCTGCATATCCTCATGCCGGCTCACGGCCCGGTAGTAGCCCATCAGATCGTTCAGCATCACAAGCGCAGCTTCCTTGTTTTGGGGGCCGGCCTTTTCAAGGCCGGATAAAAGGTAGGGCTCCACCCGGTCGATGCGGCCTTCCTGGTAAAGCCTGTCCAGTCCATCCATAAATTCGTTGATTTCAAACATCGGCAATGATTCCTTTTACAAAATAAACTTTTTTCTATCATAGCATAAACCCTTTGAAAAGACCTGTTTCCCGTGCAACAAAAAGAACGGGCCGCAGCTGCCATTTTCCCCATTTTTAAAAGAGGAAACCAGAAAAAACAAAATACAAACCGTATTAAATTTACTATAAATTATTGTTCGTATAGGAAAAATGCCGCCCGGCCGGCGGCATTTCAAATCCTGCACCGAAAAATTGATAAGGCGCACAGCTGAAATGAAGCGAAATTCAGTTGTAATCTGCAAGGTTTTGTTGTATCATCCAAATATAGTTCTTGCTTTTTAAAAGCGCAAAAAAGCAAAAGCGACCGCTTATCGAAAAACACATTACAGTTTCCGTTTAGGAGGAACCGAATATGCCTGTTATCTTTCATCCAAAGGACCGGTCTTTTCATCTTTATAACGATCAGATCAGTTATGTTTTCACTGTTCTGAAAAACGGCCAGCTGGGCCAGCTTTATTATGGCAAGCGCATTGCAGACCGAAGCTCTTTCGAGCATATGCTGGTGATGCGCAGCTGTGTGATGGGGCCCTGCACCTACCGGGACGATCCGAATTTTACGCTTGAGGGCATCAAGCAGGAGTATCCGGCTTACGGCACCGGCGATTTCCGGGACCCTGCCTACCAGCTGCGCCTTGCAGACGGCAGCCGGATCACCAATTTTGTTTATGTTTCGCACAGCATCCAAAAGGGCAAGCCCACCCTCAAGGGCCTGCCGGCCACTTACGGCGGGGAAGAAGAGGTCACCACCCTGGCCATTCGTCTGCAGGATGAAAAAATCGGCTGCGAAATGGAGATTTCCTATCATATTTTCGAAAACCTGCCGGTCATCACCCGGGATGTGCGGTTTGAAAACCACGGCCAGCAGCCGGTGATGCTGGAAAGAGCCCTGTCTGCTGCGATGGATTTTTATGATGCTGATTTTGAAATGGTGCAGCTGGACGGTGCCTGGAGCCGGGAGCGGCATGTACATACCCGCCGGCTGCAAAGCGGCATTCAGAACATTTCCAGCGCACGGGGAGCAAGCGGCCATTTCCACAACCCGTTCCTTGCCTTAAAGCGCTGCAGCGCCACCGAAAATTCCGGCGAGGTTTACGGCTTCAGCCTGGTGTACAGCGGCAACTTCCTTGCCCAGGCCGAGGTGGATGTTTACGATGTGACACGGGTGATGCTGGGCATCCATCCCTTCGAGTTTGAGTGGAAACTGCAAACGGGTGACTCCTTCCAGACGCCGGAAGCGGTGCTGGTTTACAGCGATCAGGGCCTCAACGGCATGAGCCATGCCTTCCATGACCTTTTCCGGGAGCACCTGATGCGGGGCGTTTGGAAAAACCGGACCCGGCCCATCCTTTTGAACAACTGGGAAGCCACCTATTTTGATTTTACCGAAGAGAGCATCCTGAACATTGCAAAAAAAGCCAAGGAGCTGGGCGTGGAGCTGTTTGTGCTGGATGACGGCTGGTTCGGCCAGCGCAACGATGACAAAAGCTCTCTGGGCGACTGGAACGTGAACACCCAAAAGATCCCCAGCGGCATCGAGGGCCTGTGCAGCAAGATCAACGAACTGGGCCTGGACTTCGGCCTGTGGTTCGAGCCGGAAATGGTGAACGAGATCAGCGAGCTTTATAAGGCTCATCCCGAATGGGTGATCGGAGTTCCGGGCCGGGATCACTCCTACGGCCGCAACCAGTATGTGCTGGATTTTGCAAACCCGGAAGTGGTGGATCACATCTATCACGCCATGAAAAACGTGCTGGGCAAGGCCAATATCCGCTATGTGAAATGGGATATGAACCGCAATATCACCGAGGCCTATTCCACCACCCTGCCGGCTGACCGGCAGAAGGAGTTCTTCCACCGGTATATCCTGGGCGTGTATGATCTGTATGACCGGCTCACCACCGACTTCCCCCAGATTTTGTTTGAGTCCTGCGCCAGCGGCGGCGGACGTTTCGATCCGGGCCTTCTGTATTATGCCCCTCAGGGCTGGACCAGTGACGACACCGATGCGGTGGAACGGCTGGCCATTCAGTACGGCACCAGCCTGGTTTATCCGCTGATCTCCATGGGTTCCCATGTGTCGGCATCCCCCAACCACCAGACCTCCCGCCAGACCCCGCTGAAAATGCGTGCGGATGTGGCATACTTCGGCACCTTCGGCTATGAGCTGGATGTTACCCGCATGGAGGACGAAGAAGCCCAGGCGGTGAAAAAGCAGATCACTTACTTCAAAGAGCACCGGGATGTGATCCAGTACGGCGATTTCTACCGTCTGGAAGACGGCAGCCGCGGCCTTTACAGCTGGATGGCCGTGTCGAAGGATCGGAAAAAGGCCGTGATGGCCTATTACAAGGTGATGGCTGTGCCGAACACCTCGCTCAAAAAGATCCGGGCGGCAGGCCTTGACCCCGATCTTTGCTATCACTGCGAAGAAAACGGCCTGACCCTTGGCGGCGATGAGCTGATGAATTTTGGCATGCTGTGTGAGATCGAAGCGGCAGGCAGCGGCGGCTGCGGCACCGATCAGGGAGACTTTACCTCTCATCTTTTCACCTTAAACGCAAAGTAAAAAAGCTGAAATCAAGAAAAAGAAACGGTGCCGCCCTGGCTTTGGGGCGGCACCGTTTGCTGTAAAAAGCAGAATTTTCAAGTTTACCGAAAGTTCACAGAAAAAGGGCTTGACGATTGGGCTTTTTTATATTATGATTGCAGCAACAAAAGGGAGTAGCTGGCACAGATCGTGTGTCCGACGCGTCATTACGGGCTTTGCCCCGCAACGGATTGAAACGGCGAGACTTTTGCATCAAGCAGATTGGTGCAGGGGTCTCTTTTTTGATTTCCTGCCCAAGGGAAGGAAAAAGCGTATGGAACAGAAAAAACAAATCTGGAAGCTGGAACCCCAGCAGCTGTATCAGCAAATGGATGTGTCTTCAAAGGGCCTGAGCAGCCACCAGGCCCGCAGACGGATGGAGCAGTACGGCCCAAACGAGCTGAAAGCCGGCAGGAGAAAGAGTGTTGCCCGCATCTTCTTTGAACAGTTCGCCGACTTTCTGGTGCTGATCCTGATTGCGGCGGCAGCGGTTTCGGCCGTGCTGGGCGATGTGGAAAGCACCGTTGTCATTCTGGCAGTCATCACCATGAATGCGGTGCTGGGCACCGTGCAAACCGTCAAGGCGGCCGCTTCGCTGGACAGCCTCAAACAGATGTCGGCCCCATCGGCAAAGGTATTGCGGGACGGCAATGTGGTGCAGGTACCCGGGCGTGAAGTGGTGCCCGGAGATGTGGTGATCCTGGAGGCGGGCGACAGTGTTTGTGCCGACGGCCGCCTGCTGGAATGCGCCAGCCTGAGCTGCGCCGAAAGCGCCCTCACCGGTGAGAGCCTGCCGGTGGAAAAGCATGCAAAGGCCATTGCGGAAGATGTGCCCCTGGGCGACCGAAAGAACATGGTGTTCTCCGGCTGCTTTGTCACCTACGGCCGGGGCCGCTTTTTGGTGACAGACACCGGCATGAACACCGAAATGGGCAGGATCGCCGCTCTTTTGAAAAGCGCCGAGGAAAAAAAGACCCCGCTTCAGGTAAGTCTCGACAAATTCGGCAAAAAGCTGTCCGCCGGCATTCTTGCCATCTGTGCGGTGCTGTTTGCGGTGAGTGTTTTTGTGCGGCATGAACCGGTGATGAACGCCTTCCTGTTTGCGGTGGCCCTGGCGGTGGCCGCTATCCCGGAAGCGCTGTCCTCCATTGTTACCATTGTGCTCTCCTTCGGCACCCGCAAAATGGCCCGGGAGAATGCTGTCATCCGCAAGCTTCAGGCGGTGGAGGGCCTGGGTTCTGTGTCGGTGATCTGCTCAGATAAGACCGGCACCCTCACCCAGAACAAAATGACCGTGCAAAAGCTGTACACCGGCGGGAAAATTTATGAAGCCTCTCAGGTGGACTGCGAGGAACCTTTTGAAAAAGCGCTCCTGCGCTCGGCCATTCTTTGCAGCGATGCTGAGGTGAATGAAAACGGCGAGGTGGGCGATCCCACCGAAACCGCCCTTGTAAGGCTGGGCCTTGCCTGCGGCCTGGACAGCCAGATGGTGCGCAGCCGGTGGCTGCGCCTTTCGGAGCTGCCTTTTGACTCGGACCGCAAGCTCATGTCCACGGTCCATGAGTTTGACGGCGGCCTTGCCATGATCACCAAGGGCGCCGTAGATGTGATGCTCAAGCGCACCCGGCTCACCCAGAAGCAGCGGGAAGAGATCGAAGCGGTGAACGAGGAATTTTCGGCCCAGGGGCTGCGGGTGCTGGCTTTTGGATGCCGGCCCATCCATAAAAAAGAAATCACGTTGCAGGATGAGCAGGAGCTGGAGTTCCTGGGCCTTGTTGCCATGATGGACCCGCCCCGGGAGGAATCGAAGGCCGCGGTTGCCCAGTGCATCCGGGCCGGCATCCGCCCGGTGATGATCACCGGCGACCATAAGGTGACCGCGTCGGCCATTGCAAAAGAGCTGGGCATCCTTACCCCTGGCACAAAAGCTGTGGAGGGCAGTGAGCTGGACGGTCTTTCCGACCAAGAGCTGCGCGCTCTGGTACCCCAGACGGCGGTTTACGCCCGGGTGTCCCCCGAGCATAAGATCCGCATTGTGCGAGCCTGGCAGGAGCTGGGACATCTGGTGGCGATGACCGGCGACGGGGTGAACGATGCCCCCGCCCTGAAGCAGGCAGACATCGGTGTGGCCATGGGTGTTACCGGCACCGAGGTGGCAAAGGATGCCGCCGGCATGGTGCTCACCGATGACAATTTTGCCACCATCGTGCAGGCGGTCAGGAACGGCCGCAATATCTATGCCAACATCAAGCGGGCCATTCAGTTCCTGCTTTCCGGCAATACGGCTGGCATTTTAACGGTGCTCTATGCTTCGCTTCTGGGCCTTCCGGTGCCCTTTGCGGCGGTGCATCTGCTGTTCATCAATCTTTTGACCGACAGCCTGCCCGCCATTGCGCTGGGCCTTGAGCCGCACACCGACCAAGTGATGGAACAAAAGCCCCGCCCCCGCAGTGAGGGCATTTTGACAAAGCAGTTCCTCGCCAGCGTTTTGACCGAAGGCCTTGTGATCGCGGCCGCAGCCATTGCGGCTTTTCACATCGGCCTTTCCAGCGGCGGGGCAGCCGTGGGCAGCACCATGGCCTTTGCTGTGCTGTGCTTGTCACGCCTGTTCCACGGGTTCAGCTGCAAGGCTTCCCGCCCGGTGCTCTTTACCAAAAAGCTTTGGAACAACCGTGCCCTTCTGGCCGCTTTCGGCGTGGGTGCCGCTCTGCTTTTGCTGGTGCTGCTGGTGCCGGCGGTGCAGCCCATGTTCCAGGTAACAGCTCTTTCCGGCGGTTTGCTTTTGTGGGCGGCGGGCCTTTCGGCCGGCAGTCTGTTTGCCGTGCAGCTCCTCAAATTCCTTGCTGGCCGCAAAAAGGAATGCCGATTTTAAACAAATTTCCCAATTGCAAAGCGCCCCTTGGCTGCAATTTTACCTGCAGCCAAGGGGCGCTTTTTCATTGTCTGGATTTCAGGATGCAGTCTGCCCAAAACCGGGATGTTCCTGCTTTGCCTTGTTGAAATATCTTTTTGTGCTCCGCTCAAAGATCCAGCTTGGGAGACTGCAAGCAGCTTCCTTCATTTCGCTTTGCGGCGGCAAGCATCAGTTTGATCCGGTTCAGCTGGTTCACCTCACTGGCACCGGGGTCGTAATCCACCGCGGCGATGTTGGCATTCGGGAATGCCTTTTTCAGCGGCTTGATCACACCCTTGCCCACAACGTGGTTGGGCAGGCAGGCAAAGGGCTGGATGCACACGATGTTGGAAACACCCGAGCGCAGCAGTTCCACCATTTCTCCGGCCAAAAACCAGCCCTCACCGTACTGGTTGCCGATGGAAAGGAAGGGCTTTGTCCACTGGGCGATCTGTTCAATGGAAGCAGGCGCTTCAAACCGCCGGCTTTGGCGCAGGGCCTCCAGTGCCGGCTTGCGGAAAGCCTCAATGATGTCGATGCCGGCCTGAGACAGAAGCTCGGTGGACCGTTTATCCCCCAGGAATTCGTGGGTGTAATGATTGCTGTACAGGCAGTAGTTCATGAAATCGGCAAGGTCCGGGACCACCGCTTCCGCACCCTCTTTTTCCAGCAGATCCACCAGGTGGTTGTTGGCAAGCGGCATATATTTGACCAAAATCTCACCCACGACCCCGACACGGGGCTTTTTCAGATTTTCGTCGATGGGGAAACTGTCAAAGGCCTCCACAATCTTGCGGCAGATCACAGCGTGCCGGTCCGGATATCCCTTTTCGGTAAGGGCCCGGATGCAGTTCTGCTTCCATTCCTCGCACAGGGCATTGGCAGAACCGGGCACAAGCTCATAGGGCCGCACCCGATAAAGGCAGCGCATCAGCAGGTCGCCGTAAACAAGCCCCTTTGCGGCCGAATACAAAAGGGAGGGAGAAAGGGTGAAGCCCTCGTTCTTTTCCATGCCGTTTGCGTTGAGTGAAATCACCGGGATGTGGCTAAGCCCTGCCTTGTCCAGCGCTTTTCGAATGAAGCCCACATAGTTGCTGGCCCGGCAGCAGCCGCCGGTCTGCGACATGAGGATGGCCAGCTTGTCCGTATCATACCGGCCGGACAGCACCGCCTCCATGATCTGCCCCACCACGGCGATGGAAGGGAAGCAGGCATCATTGTTCACATACTGCAGGCCGGTGTCGATGGCGGCCCGGTTGTCGTTTTTCAAAACATCCAGATTGTAGCCATGATGGGTGAAAACCGGCTCCAGAAGATCGAAATGGATGGGGCTCATGCGGGGGGCCAAAATGGTGCAGCCTTCTTTTTTCATCTGTTTTGTGAATTCGGCCCGCTGGTAGTCCACCGGATGGGGCTGAGGTTTCACATTGCGCTCCTGCCGCATCCGGATGGCGGCGATCAGGCTGCGGATGCGGATGCGCACGGCCCCCAGATTGTTGACCTCGTCGATTTTGAGCACCGTGTAAAGCTTGTTGCTGGCGGTCAAAATCTCGTTCACCTCATCGGTGGTCACCGCGTCCAGGCCGCAGCCGAAGGAGTTCAGCTGCACCAGCTCCAGATCATCCCGCAAGCTTACGAATTCAGCGGCAGAATAAAGGCGGGAATGGTAGACCCACTGGTCCACCACACGCATGGTGCGGGTGGTGTTGGTGTTCAGCGGCAGGCTGTCTTCGGTGAAAACAGTGAACCCATAAGAGGCGATCAGCTCGGGAATGCCATGGTTGATTTCCGGGTCGATGTGGTAGGGCCGGCCCGCCAGCACGATGCCGTGGCCGTGATTTTTCTCCATTTCGGCAAGAAGGCGGCTTCCCTCGGCGCGGATATCCGCCTTGGCCTTCAGCTGTTCGAACCAGGCGGCGTGAGCAGCCTTGCGGGTTTCCTGTTCGGGAATGCCCCAGGTTTCACGGCAGAAGCGGGCCAGCCGGTCGGCAGCTGTTTTTTCGGTGGTAAAGGCGATGAAGGGCCGCAGATAGCGGATCTGTTTGTTTTGGATATCCTCCACATTGTTTTTCAGGTTTTCGGGATAGGAAATCACGATGGGGCAGTTGTAGTGGTTTTGGGCATTCTTCGTTTCCTGATGCCCGTAGAAAACACAGGGGTGGAAAATGGTCCGGATGCCCTGATCGATAAGCCACTGCACATGGCCGTGGCTTATCTTGGCCGGGTAGCATTCCGATTCGGAAGGGATGCTTTCCATTCCCAGCTCATACAACTTTCGGTCGGAGAAGGGCGAAAGCACCACCCGGAATTTGAGCTGCTTAAAAAAGGTGGCCCAGAAGGGATAATCCTCGTACATGTTCAGAACACGGGGAATGCCGATGGTGCCCCGGGCGGCTTCTTCGGCAGAGAGCGGCTCATAGTCAAAGATGCGGGAGCGCTTATAGCTCACCATATTGGGTGCCTTGGCGGCAGCCTTTGCGCCCTGCTGGCCTTTTTCACAGCGGTTGCCGGTGATGTGGCGCTGGCCGTTGGAAAACTGGCTGATGGTGAGCATGCAGTGGTTGGAACAGCCCCCGCAGCGGCGGATGGAGGTTTTGTAGGTGACGTTTTGAATTTCGCTCAAGGGCACCATGGTGGTCTGCTGGCCGGAATACCGCTGCTTTGCCAAAAGCGCCGCACCGAAGGCACCCATGATGCCGGAAATATCCGGGCAGGTGACCTGTGCGCCGATGATCTTTTCAAAGGCCCGCAGCACGGCCCGGTTGTAGAAGGTGCCGCCCTGGACCACGATGTGCCTGCCCATATCTTTGGCATCGGTGAGTTTGATCACCTTGAACAGCGCGTTTTTGATCACCGAATAGGCAAGCCCGGCGGAGATATCCTGCACCGAAGCGCCTTCCTTTTGAGCCTGCTTCACGTTGGAGTTCATAAAAACGGTGCAGCGGGTGCCAAGGTCCACCGGGTTTTTGGCATACAGCGCCTGCTCGGCAAATTCCTTGGCCGAATAGCCCAGAGAGTTTGCAAAGCTTTCAATGAAGGAGCCGCAGCCCGAAGAACAGGCTTCGTTCAGCACCACGGTATCAACGGTGGAGTTTTTCAGCTGGATGTATTTCATATCCTGGCCGCCAATGTCCAGAACGCAGTCCACCTGAGGCTCAAAAAATGCGGCGGCGGTGCAGTGGGCAACCGTTTCCACTTCGCCCTCGTCCAGCCCAAAGGCAGACTGCATCAGGGTTTCGCCGTATCCGGTGGAGCAGGAGCGGCGGATGACGGCCCCCTCGGGCAGCTGTTTTTTCATCTCTTCAATGCCGGCAATCACCGCTTTCACAGGGTTTCCGAAATTGTTGGAATAGTAGGAGAACAAAAGCTCGCCGCTCTGGCCGATCAGGGCAAGCTTTGTGGTGGTGGAGCCGGCATCCACGCCCAAAAAGCAGTCGCCCGCATAGCCGGCAAGCTCGCCCCGCTTTACAACGGCCTTTGCATGGCGGCCGCAGAACTGCCCGTACTCCTCTTCGCTTTCGAACAGCGGGTCCAGCCGGTGGATCTCCTGCTTTTGCACATGCTCGGTTTCCAGCCGGTGGATGAGGGCAGACAGAGAGACGGCATCGGAATCGGCTGCTTCCAGCGCAGCGCCCATGGCGGCGAACAGGTGGGAGTTTTCCGGGTCCACCACGTTTTCGGGGGTGAGCTCCAATGTGCGGATGAAGGCCTTTTTCAGCTCCGGCAGAAAATGCAGCGGCCCGCCCAGGAAGGCCACACAGCCCCGGATGGGTTTGCCGCAGGCAAGGCCGGAGATGGTCTGGTTCACCACCGCCTGAAAGATGGACGCCGCAAGGTCCGAGGTGGCGGCACCATCGTTGATGAGGGGCTGGATGTCGGTTTTTGCAAAAACACCGCAGCGGGCAGCAATGGGATAGATCTCCCGGTAGTTCTGCGCCTCCCGGTTCAGGCCTGCCGCATCGGTTTGCAGCAAAGCGGCCATCTGGTCGATGAAGGAGCCGGTGCCCCCGGCGCATACGCCGTTCATGCGCTCATCCAAACCGCCCTTGAAATAGATGATCTTTGCATCCTCGCCGCCCAGCTCAATGGCAACATCGGTCTGGGGGGCAGCGCTCTGCAAAGCGGTGGCAACGGCCACCACCTCCTGGGTAAAGGGGATGCCCAGCGTTTCGCCCAGATTGATGGAACCGGACCCGGTGATGCGGATGCGAAGCCGGCATTCGCCCAAAAGGGCCTGAGCCTCCTTCAGCAGTTCATTCAAGGTTTCCTGAATGCGGGCACAGTGCCGGCGGTACTGGCCGTATAAAATGGTATGAGAAGCATCCAGCACAACCAGCTTGACTGTGGTGGAGCCGATATCAATTCCAGCCTGATATGTTTTCAAAATAATCACCTTCCTGAAAATGCGTTCTTCCGATGAAAAATGAAGGATATGAGGGACGCAAAGTGGCTGCCCCTGCGGCGCTTAACCGGAAAAACAGTGCCATTCGGAGATCTTCTGCCTTTCCAGCAAAAGATCCTGCACAGTGGCGGCATCCCTTTTCAAATCACACACAAAGATTTCGGCCTGACCCTTGCAGCGGGCCTGCTTCAAAAGCCGGTAGAACGCTTCTTCCCGCTTTACAGTCGGCGTGTCCGGCTGCAGAGCCGAGCGATAAACCGCCAGCAGGCAGCCGTAACCGATAAAGCGATGCAGCAGCTCCTGTTCTTTTTGAGGTGTTTCAACATCCGAATAGCTGCGGACAACACCGAAAAGAAGCTGCTTTTTCTGCATCTGCGGGGCCAGAGCATCCAAAAGGGCGGAGCTGAGCAAAAAACAGACGTTTTCATAAGCGGCGGCTTTGGATACCCATGAAAAATCGGCGCAGTCTTTTTCCAAAATATAGATGAAAATGCCGCGGCTGTTATAGCCGGGCAGCTGAGCCAGCTGGGTGGGATGCTGCTTATAGGCAGCGGCATCTATCAGAAAAAAGGATACCCCTTTTTGCGCCCAGGCACAGATCGCCGCCTGGGGGTCTTCGCAGGGCGAAAGCCATTGAAGCCAGCTGATTTCTTTGCCGTTTTGGCATTCCCGGCGCAAAATATCGCCGCCGTCCGCAAAAGAGGTACAGCTCAGGTTGATGGCAAGCGTTTTTAAAGAGCTTTCCTTTACCGAGCGGGCGGTGCGGTGCAGAAGAGCCTGATATCGGTTTTGCGAGGAGGTGAGGAACAGCTTGATCATGCCCCAGAATTCCTGCTGCTGGGGCCGCTGGGCATAGCTGCGGCAAAGCTCCAAAACATTGCGGGTCTCCCGCCTGCCGCCGCTTTTGATATCCCGTATGGCTTTTCCGGCCATGGTCTGCATGGCGCTGAGCTCAAAAAGAGAACGTTCTTTCATTCTGGTTCCTCCGCATTTCATGTGCTGTGCAATTTGCACAGCATGTGGCTGTATGCTATAATGATTTGATTATGGAGCTGTCTTTGAAGACAAAGGGAGGGTGTTTGTGTCTACTTCGGACTTTACAAAAGGTATGATCGCACAGGGCATGAAGACCCTGCTGGAAAAACACAGCTTTGAAGATATTTCTGTGGGAGAGCTGGTAAAGCACTGCGGTATCAGCCGCAATACCTTCTATTATCATTTTAAGGATAAATACGATGTGATCAGCTGGATCTTTTACTCGGAGATCACACCCATCATCGGGGAGGCCAGCATTGAAAACTGGTCGGATGGGCTGCTGAGCCTTTGCCGTTATATGCAGCGGAATAAAAATTTCTATATCAAGGTGCTGCACGTCAAAGGGCAGAACAGCTTTTCCGAATGTCTGCGGGAGTTCTATGAAAATCTGACCCGAAACCTGATTATAAACGCAAAGGGATATCGGTTTTTGTCGCAGGATCAGATCTCCGCCATTGCCTGCTTTTATGCGGTTGGGCTCACCGGGGTCATCATCGGCTGGGCAAACAAGGGCATGGAAGCAGACCCGGAGCCGCTGGTCGAGATGCTGGAAAAACTGTTTTCCGGTGAGATCTTTGACAAGATCTTTGCCGCAAAGAAAAAGCCGGCGGAACAGCCGCTTCGCCAGCAGGGCGAAGAAGATTGAAAAGGGAAAACATTTCCACAAAAAATGCTAGCAGTTTTTGTGCTGTTTTTCAGCGGGCAATTCAGCCTGAATGTCAGTTTTTAGGATAATCTGCCCGTTTTGTACTAAAAACGACGGCTGTAAAAAAAGAAAACAAAAACAGACAACAACCAAGTCGGAACGAACCTCTCAAAAAGACAAAAGAAAAAAGGCCCCCGGCTGCGCCGTTTTTACGCACAGCCGGGGGCCTTTCAATGTTTAAATTTCACGCTCAAATCCCAGATATCGGGTCCCCTGGAAGGTCAGCTTTCCCCGGTCACCCTCGGCGAGCATCCCATATTCCGAACCGGAAACGGAAAGCTCCATTCGGTCGCCGCTTTCCACCTGAAAGGTGGCGTAATAGCTTGTGGAGCTGGTGGTATGGGTCCCGTGCATCCCGGCGGCATCTCCGGCGTTTGCATGGGTATGGTGCGAAACGGAGGTCCGCTTTGCAGCCACAGAGGCCGCAACGGTCAGGCGGGGGGAATTGTTGTTTTTGTGCCAGGTGCTGATTCCTTTGACGATGTTCACAATAAAAATACCCAGCACCAGCAGAAAGAAGATCGGAAAAATAAACTGCATGATACCGAACATAAAATCAAAGCCGCCGAACATTTCCATACAGCTACCCCCTCCAGACAGATGATTTGCTTTCATTATATCAAAGATTCATTTTCCCGTCTATACAAAATGTTTGCGGACAAAGCGTTCCTCAAAAGCAGGGTGGAAAAAGCTGTTTGCAAAGAGTGCAGCTGTAAGTTTTTGCATCGTGCGGCGCAAGCAAAAGATTGCGAGAGACAAAATCAATAAAAAAAACTTCAAATGATGAAATTTTTTACAAATAAGTTAAAAATAGTGACATGAAATATCACATCTGTGACTCATTGCCCAGCGCATAAGTTGCTATAATAAGAGCAACTTGCATACGGGAAAGCGGTGTGCGGCAGGGCATGGGGCAGATGCCTTGGCTGCATGGGCAAAATACGCCGTTTTCTCAGGGTATTGCATTGCAGATGGTTTGGCCCCCATACCCATAAAAAAGGGGAAACAAAAGGCCGCCCCATTTGGCCGGCAAAGGGAAAAACTTTTTGCAAAATACGGGAAAAACATTCTTTGGTTTGCGCACAGCCGGGGGCTTCCTTGGCGCAGTAAGGCTGTTAGGAGCATCCCCGCTGCAAAAAAGAAAATAAACAGAGCAAAGAGAAAGGATTGAAAAGCAGATGCAAAAAAGCACCGCAAAACGAGTGTTTTCTGCAATGATGGCTTCGGCCATGCTTGCAGGAACACTTCTGCCTCTCCCGGCGTATGCGGAGGAGGCCCCCAAAGCGCCGCAGCCGGAAAATATCATAATGCAGGATGCTCCGGCCCAGACCCCGGAAGCCACAGTTCCTGATGAGCAGCCCCTGCCGGAAACCGAGCCGGAAGCTGTGCCCGCAACGACCCCGGAACCGCAGCCCGCACCGGAAGCGGAAACTGTACCGGAAGCGGAAACTGCACCGGAAACGGAAACGGAAACGCTCCCCGAAGAAACCCCGGTGCCGTCGGCCATTCCAAAAGAAGACCCTGAGCTGAATGCGATGCCCGAATCCGAGGAAAAAACAGAAACCGCCCTGGATGCAAAAGAACAGCCGGCAGAGGAAACCGAAACCCCGGAGCTGGTGGATGCAAACATCCTGCTGGGGCTTGCTCCCACTTCCAACCAGGAACTGGCAAACCCAAACTTTGCTACGGACAACGATACACAAAGCAGTGATTCGGACACCGGCGCTTATACCTCGTTCTGGGTCGGCGAAGAGGATGAGAACCTGCCCGACAACGGCTGCGCAAACTGGCAGCCCGGATACATCCAGTATGATTTCGGAAAAATCCGGGATGTGAAGCAGGTCGAGATCTACCGCAATACTTACAGCGGCGCCCATTCCACCTTTAAAGAGGTGAAGGTGGAGCTTTCGGAAACTGCCGGTTTTGAAAACCCCACTGTGATCTTTGATACCAAGGATGTGCAGGAACAAAACCGGGGTGAAGCGCAGGTCATCCCTCTGGATGCCCCTGTGAAGGCCCGGTACATCCGCATCTGGCAAAAGGGCCACTTTGTTCAGAACGATATCGGCTTCTGGAAAGGCATGAGCAGTGCCTGCCGGTTTACCGAGATCCGGGTCATTGCGCCGGTCGCACCTTCTGAAGTGCCCAGCGAACTGCCCACGCCCCCCACACCCAACACCCGCAATATTGCGCTGGGGAAGCTGCCCTATGTGCAGGGTCTTTATCCCACCAATCTGAAAGCCATCACCGATGGCAAGGTGGACGATGATCTGGCTGTTCACAACAGCCTGGGCGAGCGCTTTTTGCAGTTTGAGTTCAAAAACCGCTACAACATCAAGCAGATCAAGTTCAAACTGGAAGAAGGCTTGTATAAATCGGTAAAAGTTTCGGTTTCCACCAGCCCGAAAAGCGCCGGCTCCACCGTTTGGAGCAAGACCGACTGGACCCAGGGCGCCGAGATGGTAACGGTGGATCTTCCCTCCATTAAGGGAAACAACAAGCAGTATGTGCGCTTCACCGTGAACCGTGCCGATGATCAGCCCGCAAAATATTCCGAAATCGAAATCTGGGCCTCCGGCCAGAACTACGATGAATCAAAACCGGAATATACGGCACCCCAGTCCAAGTATAACACCCTGGTCTGGTCCGATGAATTCGGGGGAGACGCCCTGGATGAAAACAAATGGCAGATCATTGACGGCATGAACAACTTTGCGGCCATTTATAACCCGGGCGCAGTGAGTGTGCACGATGGCTTCCTGGACATTTCTTCCAAGAATTACGGCACCCGTGAGGCGCTGCTGGAGGCCGTTGAGTGGGACCAGTACCACGATGCACAGCTTGCTGAGAACGTGACCTGGTCCTCCGGCCGAATTGAAACCAAAAACAAGTTCTCCTTCCAGAACGGCCGTGTGGCCGTGCGGGCAAAGGTCAACGATTCGCAGGGTATCTGGCCCGCGATCTGGATGCTCTGCCAGGACGAAACCGGTCATGATGAAATCGACATTCTGGAATATCTGGGCCAGGATGCCTGGGATGCACACACCACCAACCACTACGGCATCCCGAATAAAAGCAAAGGTTCCCATTCCACCTACACGGTGGGCTACGAAGCCTGGTGCCAGGAGTTCCATGTATACGAAGTGGAGTGGGACCCTCAGCAGATCACCTTCTTCATCGACGGCAAAGAGGTGATGAAGACCAGCCGCTGCCGGGATCTCTGCGATGCCATGCACAACCGCCCCATGTTCCTGATTTTGGAAACCCAGGTGGGCGGCGGCTGGGTAGGCCCTGTGGATGCCACTGGCCAGAACACCAAGCAGGAAAGCAGTTTCCTGGTTGACTGGGTGCATGTGTACCAGGAAGAGCAGCAGCCGGTTGTCCGCTTTGACGACCTGGCCGACATCCATGGCGGCGCAGGCAGCGATGCTTATTTCACCGCCCCGGTGTCCGCAACGGCCGGTTTGCAGCAGATCCATCACGAAAAAGGGAAGGATGTGCCGGCTTGGCAGGATAAGGATTTCTTTTTCTATGGCGGTCAGCCCCGAGTGGAAACCGACCGTGTGTCCCTTGCCGAAAAAGCCGAAGGACAGCAGGCGCTCATCTACCGCATCCCCGATGTGAAGGATGTGCACCTCACCACCTATTACCAGACCCTTTCCGACGGCAACTACAAGTTCGGCTTTGATACCTGGTACAGCGGCCGAAGCATCCGGAAAAACCTGCTGGGCGGCAAAAACATTGATTTTGCCATCGAGACTTCGCCGGATGCCAAGACCTGGACCCGCTTTGCCGGCACCACGGTCGTGGACAACTACATCGATGCCCACCCCGGCTATGCCCGCACCAGCTTTGATGCCTGCGGCCTGCCGGAAGGCACCAACTATGTGAAGGTGCTGTTCCCCCAGCTGGAGGGCGTTCAGTACAAGCTCCGCAGCGGCAGGGCAGTGCCGGTGCTGAACACCGATGTTCAGCTGGCGAAGGTCACCTTCCTGCAGAAAAAAGGCGCACAGGATGCCGCAGTGCCCGGCTTCAACTTTACCGAAGAGGGCAAAGAGCCGGTTTCGGTGCTGCCCTTTGAAACCGTGAAGCTCAGTGCAGGAACCCGGGAAGGCTACACCTTTGATGGCTGGACGGTGACCGAAGGCAGCATCACCCTGGAAAACACAGCCGAAACCAGCTTTGCCATGCCCACCGAAAATGTGGCTGTAAAAGCAAACTGGAAGGCAATTCCTTATACGGTCGCGGTTGCGGAAAGCGGCACCCAGCAAAGCGGAGCGGGCACCTACACCGTGGGCCAGACCGTGAAGCTCAGCGCCGGCACCCGGGAAGGCTATTCCTTTGATGGCTGGACGGTGACCGAAGGCGGCATCACCCTGGAAAACACAGCCGAAACCAGCTTTGCCATGCCTGCCGGCAATGTGGCGGTAAAGGCAAACTGGAAGGCTGTTCCCTATACCGTTACGGTGAAGGAAAGCAAGGCAGAAACCAGCGGCGCAGGTGTTTACAATGTGGACAATGTGGTTTGTCTGGATGCCGGCACCCGCCAAGGCTATACCTTTGCGGGCTGGACCGTGAAGAGGGGAACTCTGGTTCTGAAAGACCCCTCTCAGCCGGTTGCCCAGTTCACCATGCCCGCCGAAAACCTGGAGATCGAGGCAGCCTGGAAGGCGATCCCCTACACGGTTTCGGTGAAAGGAAGCGGCGCGCAGGAAAGCGGCAGCGGGACCTATACACTGGGCGATACCGTTCGTCTGGATGCCGGCACCCGCTGGCTGTACAGGTTCAACGGCTGGACCGTAAAAAAGGGAGACCTTGTTTTGAAGGATGCATCCCAGCCGGTTATAGAATTCAACATGCCCGCAGAAGAGCTGGAAATCAAGGCCGACTGGTCGTTTTCCCCCTTCTCGAAATAAACTGCCTCTCTGAAAAAGCTGCTGCTTTAAAGGAAGGACCAAAGCCCGTTTCGGGCAGACTTTGAAATGGCAGACTTCGTTCAGGCACAAAAAAGGGACGCATCGAACTTTCGATGCGTCCCTTTTTTTGTGAAACCTAAGAAACAGACCCAAAGCAGGGCTTTATTCAAGCCTGCGAATAAGGACCTTGCAGATGAGGGAAGTTTTATTGTATCATATCTTAAACGATGTACTTTTTATAATATCAGATAAAATTGTGAGGCATCAACGTGAAAAGCATTTTATCAGAAATTCAGGACAGCGTAGAAAAATATGCGGATATCATTTCCAAAATATCCGGAGTGGAAGTTGAGGTCATGGACAACAACTATATCCGAATAGCCGGTACAGGCTTTTTTGCGGATAAGGTGAACCAGGATATGTCGGATGAAAGCACCATTTATCAGCAGGCGCTTACCTGCGGCAAAAGGCAGATCGTATACAATCCGCGAAAGGATAAGATCTGCGAAAAATGCAAGCATATTGATAAATGCGAAGAGACCTTTGAAATTTCCATGCCCATCAAGCTGAACGGAAGAGCCATTGGTGTGATCGGAATGATGACCGATTCCGAAGAAAAAAAGAAAAAGCTGCAAAACAATCTGGAGATCTATCTGGAGCTTTTGGAGCAGGTGGCGGAATTCATTTCGGTAAAAGCGTTTGAGTATGATGAAAACATTCGTGTGGCAGCTACCCTGAAGTCCCTGGATCTTGTGTCGGAAAAAATGATACAGGGGGTGATCATTGTCAGCATAAACGGCACCATCACCAGCATCAACAACAGCGCTTTGGTCCAGCTGAAGATCGATCATGATGTAAAGGGAGAAGAGGTTTCCATATTTCCCACAGGGGATATCATTGCCGATCAAAAAGAATATCATCTAAAAATCGAGAACAAGGAATATACCATTGTTGGAGAGTTTGTAAATATCGATTCCCCCATCCATGAATTCTCCTCGCTTCTGGTTTTTTCTGAGCTCAATTCCATAACCGACAAAGAAAAGCCGGTTGTAAATCCCATGGAGATCACGAATATTGTGGGGGTGAGCAAAGAGATCGTAAAGCTGCGGCAGGAAATCGTGAAAATAGCAAATTCAAAATCCACCGTACTGATAACAGGTGAGAGCGGAACCGGAAAAGAGATGGTTGCAACTGCGATCTGGAAAGCAAGCGACCGCAAAGACAAACCCTTCATTGCCGTAAACTGCGGAGCAATTCCCGAATCCCTTTTGGAAAGCGAACTTTTTGGATATGTAAAGGGAGCGTTTACCGGCGCAGATTCCAAAGGCCGGGTGGGAAAATTTGAACTTGCGAACAACGGCATCATTTTTTTGGACGAAATTGGTGACATGCCGCTCCATTTTCAGGTCAAGCTTCTGCGTGTGCTGCAGGAAAGAAAAATCGTGCGGATCGGTTCCAACCAGGTCATCCCGCTGAACGTTCGGGTAATTGCCGCCACCAATAAAAATCTGGAAGAAATGGTGGAAAAAAATGAATTTCGGGAGGACCTTTATTACCGGCTCAATGTGATTCCCATAAACGTTCCTTCGCTGAAAGAAAGGCCGGGGGATATCCAGCTGCTTTTTGAGTATTTCGCCTGGAAATATGCGGATATCAACGAAAAGAAATACAGGGGCATCGAGCCGGCTGCATTGAATATTTTAAAGAGCTATTCCTGGAAAGGGAATGTGAGAGAGCTGGAAAATGCGGTTGAGTTCATGATGAATATGATGGATGATACTGGCATCATCAAAATCAAGGATCTTCCAATCAGCATTGCGAACAGCCAGAAAACAGCAAAAGCAGATTTGGAAAATTCGGTCATTGCGCTGGATGTGCTGGAAAAAAGAGAAATCGAAAAGGCGCTGAAGCTTTACGGAAGCTCTACACAGGCCAAAAAGCAGATTGCCGATCTGCTGGGAGTGGGCATTGCGACGCTTTACAGAAAAATTGAAAAATACGGCTTGAATTATCAAAATGATAATAGAATTTAAAAAATTTGAAAAATAAGCCGTCATTATGCGGGAGAAAACCGTTTTTATCAAAATGATATGATTTATCGTTTTGATAAAAACGGTTTTCTCTTTTTCAGCACTTTAAAAATTAAAAATAGATTTTATTTGCATCAACCAAAACAAAAATATAATAATATTACAAAAATTACCTGAAAAAGTTATAAGTTTTAACATATTTGCCTGTAAAAAGCTACTTTTTGGCAGTGTTGGCATGATGCTTGCTTGAGTAAATAAATAGATAGACATATTCACAACAAAACGCGTGAAATGTTTGAGGAGGATTACAAATGGAAAAATTTGAATTGGTTCAGCTGGAAGAAAAGAAAGACAAATGCTCTCTGGAAAATTTCTCCATTGAACATGCGCAGACGGTAAAAAAATATCACGAAAGCTTTGATGCGTACAGCGAAACCCCGCTGGCAGTTATGGCAAACACCGCAAAAGAGCTTGGCCTGAAAAACATCTATGTGAAAGATGAATCGTACCGATTTGGCCTGAACGCGTTCAAAGTCCTTGGCGGAAGCTATGCGATCGGAAATTATCTTGCGCAGAAGCTGGGGAAATCCATTGAGGAACTTCCTTACCATGCTCTTATTTCAGATGAAGTAAAAGAGCGGCTTGGTGATCTGACCTTTGTTACCGCAACGGATGGCAACCACGGCAGAGGCGTTGCCTGGACAGCCCATCAGCTCCGGCAGAAGGCGGTCGTGTATATGCCCAAGGGCTCAGCGCAGGAACGCCTGGACAATATCCGTGCGGAAGGCGCTGAGGCATCCATCACAGACCTGAACTATGATGGAGCGGTCCGCCTTGCAAACTCCAAAGCGGAAAGCGAAGGCTGGATCATGGTTCAGGACACTGCCTGGGATGGTTATGAGGATATCCCTCTTTGGATCATGCAGGGCTACGCCACAATGGGCCTTGAAGCTTTGGAACAGATCGAAAAACAAAAGCTGCCCAAGCCCACACATGTTTTCCTGCAGGCCGGCGTTGGTTCAATGTCCAGCGGTGTAACCGCAGTAATATCAAACTATTTTGCAGAGGATCCCCCGAAAATCGTCATTGTGGAACCGGAGAAAGCAAACTGCTGCTTCCGAACCGCCCAGGCAAACGACGGCAGGCTCCATTTTGTAACCGATGATATGAACACGATCATGGCAGGCTTGGCATGCGGCGAGCCCTGCACCATCGGCTGGCCCATCCTCAGAGATTATGCAGGTAATTTTGTGTCCTGCCCGGATTACACGGCGGCAAAGGGAATGCGCATGCTGGCAAGCCCCATGAAGGGGGACCCGAAGGTGGTTTCCGGCGAATCCGGCGCACCCACCTTCGGCCTGGTGGCAGAACTGATGACAAATCCGGAGCTGGCAGATATGAAGGAAAAGCTGGGGCTGGATGAAAATTCGGTGGTCCTCTGCTTCTCCACCGAAGGGGATACAGACAAGGAAAACTATAAAAAAATTGTCTGGGATGGCATGTACCCCAGCGTGAAGTAAAATAAACAGTTCGGCAGGAACTGAGTTTTTAAATAATTTTTGGAGAGGAGAAACAAAAAATGACAGCTGTTCAGCGGATGTGTGCAGAGCATAAGGACGAAATCCTGCAATTTGCAAGCGATCTGGTCAAGATCAGGGCAGAAACCGGTGCAGAGCAGGACGCTGCCATCGCTGTGAAAGCAAAAATGGAGGAGCTTGGCTTTGACCGCATCCTGACAACAAAACTGGGGGATATCGTTGGCGTTATGGGAAATGGCCCCACAAAGATCCTGTTCGACTCGCATATGGACGCAGTGGTCGTAAATGATGCGGATGAGTGGGAGTTCCCGCCCTTTGGCGGCGTGATGGATGACACCTATATCCACGGAAGAGGGTCGGTGGATATGCGCTGCTCGATTGCGTGCACAGTATACGCTGCGTATTTTGCAAAGCAGCTGGGGTACACAGACGGAAAAACGGTTTATGTGTCTGCATCTGTAATGGAAGAGGATTTCGATGCCTATGCCATTCGAAAAGAGATCGAAGAGCTGCAGCTTGATCTGGACTATGCAGTGATCTGTGAACCCAGCAACGATCAGATCGCCCTGGGGCACAGAGGCCGTGCAATGTTTGAAATCGTGACGCATGGCATTTCCTGCCACGGCAGCGCGCCGGAAAACGGCAAAAACGCAGTTTATGAAATGCGCAAGGTCATTGAGCGTGTGGAAGCGCTGAACGATGAGTTTTATAAAATCGAAGGCGAGCATGGTTCGGTGGTTTTGAGCAAGATCGAATGTGAAGCGGTTTCGCTGAATGCGGTCCCCGCATCCTGCAGGATCTATCTGGACCGGCGCCTGGCCAAAGGGGAAACTTTCGAAGTTGTGAAAAAGGAAATGGACAAACTGGTTGAAGGCCTGGATGCCCAGTGGAATGTTTATATTGCAAAGGGAACGAGCTATACCGGACAGCCCGTGGATATGTACACATTCATGGAAGCCTGGGAAACGGATGTCAACGATCCGCTGCCGCAGGCCTTGGCAAAATCGTACCGTGAAAATCTGGAAAAAGAACCGGTGTTCTTCAAGTGGAATTTCAGCACAAATGGTTTTGCAACAACGGAAAAGGGCATTCCCACCATCGGCCTTGGCCCCGGCGAAATGCAGTACTGCCATATGCGCGATGAACGGGTGAAAAAAGAATCGCTCCTGAATTGCTGCAAAGCTTATACCGGACTGATCGCGAATATTTGAAAAGCAGAAGGGAAAAGAAATGAACGGTGATTGTGCATACTACGAAAAAAAGCTTGAAACACACAAGCTGTGTGACTTTTTGACAGAAGATACGGCAAAAGATGTGGAACGGTTCGTTTCAACGCAGAAAGATTATGAGCGCACTCCGCTGGTCAGCCTGGACTGCATGGCCCAAAGGCTGGGAGTGGCAAAAATCTATGTGAAGGACGAGTCGAAACGAATGGGGCTGAACGCCTTTAAAGCGGTTGGCGTGTTCTACGGTGCGGCAAAAGCAATTTGCAGAGAGCTGGGGCTGGATATCCGTTCCATCACCTACAACGATCTTGTTTCGGGAGAACTGAACCGGAAGATCAAACAGTTCACATTTGTTGCCGCAACAGACGGAAACCACGGAAAAGGTCTGGCCTGGGTGGCAAGGCAGCTTGGCTGCAAATGCTGCATCTATATGCCAAAAAACACCACACAGGCCCGTGTAAAAGCCATTGAAAACCTTGGTGCACAGGTGACCGTGACCCAGTGCAATTACGACAACACCCTGAGGCAGGTCATTGAGCTGGCAAAAGAAAATGGCTGGCTGCACATTCAGGATCAGGCGTGGGACGGGTACACCGAAACCACCAATTTCATTTCCGAAGGGTATACGATCATTGCACATGAAGCATTGCAGCAAATGAAGCAGGACGGCACAGATGCGCCCACGCACATCATCCTTCAGGCGGGTGCGGGTTCGTTTGCGTTTGGCATTTTTGAATACTATGCAAACGTATTCAAAGAAAAAAAGCCCTATATGGTAATTGCAGAGCCGCATAACGCAAACTGCTATTACCGTTCCATTCAAAGGGAAGAATTCACCCGGATCGACGGCGAATTGCAGACTGTGATGGCAGGCCTTTCCGTAGGAGAGGCAAACATTGTTGCGTGGGACTATTTGCAGCACATCGTAAATGGATATATCAGCTGTTCGGATTCTGTTTCTGCTTTGGGAATGAGAATGCTTGGAAATCCATGCGGAACAGACGAGCGTGTGATCTCGGGCGAATCGGGAGCTTTGGGTTTTGGAGTTTTGGCTGCTGTGTGCGGGAACGAAGAATACAAAAATATTCGTGAGCAGATGAAACTGGATGAAAATTCCAAGGTGCTGCTGATCAGCACAGAAGGGGATACAGATCCCCAGATGTATCGGAAAATCGTTTGGGAAGGAATGCTGCCCTGGAAGTGATCGGACAAACTGCAGGGAAGCGTTAGAAGAGAATAGAAAAAGGAGAAAATCATGAAAACGAAAAAGAAATTAGGGATCCCACATATTTTCATTATTTTGTCACTCATTATTCTGGCGGTTACCATTTTGACCTACATCATTCCGGCCGGCGAATTTACAAGGATCGAAGGGCCGGACGGCCGGATGATTGTCGATCCAAGTACTTACCATATCGTAGAGAAAAATCCCGCAACCTTTATGGATTTCTGGGAATCCATCCCGAAGGGATTTGTTGAAGCCGGCTGGGTCATTGCGCTGACCTTTGCTGTGGGCGGCGGCTTCGTTGTTGTGAAAAAGACGATGGCCATCAATGGAGCAATCACCTGGCTGTCTAAAAAGTTTGCCAACAAGGGCATTCTGATCATTCCCATCCTGATGATCACGTTTGCAACGATCGACTGCTTTATTGGCATGTGCGAGCTTACCATGGTTTATGTACCGATCATTCTGCCGCTGATGTTTGCGCTTGGATTTGACTCACTGACAGCAGCCGCAACCGCACTGGTCGGCTCGGCAATTGGTTTTTCGGCAGCCTTGGCAAACCCCTTTACGGTTGGCATTGGCCAGAAGATCGCCGGCCTTCCTCTTTACTCCGGCTGGCAGTATCGTTTGATCGTTCTCATCAGCATGGCTGTTATCGGCATCACTTTTGTGATGCGTTATGCTGCAAAGGTGAAAAAGAACCCCGAAAGCAGCATCATGTATGAGCTGGACAAGAAAACCAAGGAGTTCATTCTCGGCGATTCCAGTGCGGAAGTTGTGCTGAATACCAGACAAAAGCTTGCGGGCATTTCTGCACTGGTCCTGTTCGGCATCATGATTTTTGGCGTGTTCAACTGGGAATGGGAAATGCCCCAGATCGGTGCTATTTTCATTCTGATGGGCGTTGTTGCCGGCCTTGTCAGCGGAATGAATGGACAGCAGATCTGCGATTCCTTCATGGAAGGCTGCCATGATGTGCTGCTGGGGGCCTTGATCGTTGGTGTTGCCCGCGGTGTTGGCGTTATCATGTCGGATGCTATGATCATCGATACCATCATCAACGGCCTGGCAAACCTGCTGAAGGGCCTGCCCGGCGAGATCACCGCTGTTGGCATGCTGATCGTTCAGACCCTTTTGAACTTCCTGATTCCTTCCGGCTCGGGCCAGACCATTGTTACAATGCCCATTATGGCTCCGCTGGCTGACATCATCGGCGTTACCCGTCAGACTGCTGTGCTGGCTTTGCAGTTTGGTGACGGCTTCTCCAACATTTTCTATCCTGTTTCCGGCTACTTTATGGCTACACTGGCTCTGGCAAGAGTTCCTTATGATAAGTGGATGAAGGCAATGCTTCCGTTGTTCGGCTTGTTCACTTTGGCATCGGCAGTGTTCCTGGTAATAGCACAGATGATCCAGTGGGGGCCGTTCTAAGCATCGGCTGCAGAGAAAACACAGCAAAGTGCAGAGTGCTTTGCGTGAGAAACATTTGATTTGCCTTTTACGCAGTGCCATCCCTTCTCACTGCACCCAATAAAAACAGCCCTGCTGAATGCAGGGCTGTTTTTATTGCGGATGAGAGCAGGCTGCCAAGGGCTGTGCCCGGAAAGCTGCCCCAGACAGGCTCTGTTAAAAGCACCGTTTGCATTTCACATAGCCCTGGTTTAAGGCGTTGTTCAGATTATCAAAATAGACCCGGTTCTTTTCGTGGGGAAGGCTGCTGCAAAAGGGGCGGTGGACCTTTTTGGTGTGGATACTGCCGATGTAAGAGCCGACGCTGCCGGCCATAGCGGGGGCAGGGGCCGGGGCAGTTGCCGGCTTTTCACTGGCTTCATGTCGACCCGGGGCAGCGGTGGGCGGTGATGTCGGCCGGGCGGTGGGGGTTGTGCCGACGTTTGCATTCTTTTCCACCTCCCAGGTAAGGGTGGTGCCGTCCGAAGTGCAAAGAATGTCGCCCTGCAAATCTGTGCGGAATACTTGGACTTGGGCATCCCGAAGCCTGCTCAGCACTCCCTTATCCGGGTGGCCGTATGGATTGTCTGCGCCGCAGGAAATGACTGCGTATTGGGGCATCACCTCCCGCAGGAAGGGATAGGTGGTGCTGGTATCACTTCCATGGTGGCCTACCTTCAGCACATCTGATCGGAGGGCACAGCCCGAGTTTAAAATGACCTGCTCGGCCTCACGCTCGGCATCGCCGGTGAACAGGAACGAGGTATCGCCATACATGAGCCGCAGCACGATGGAGCTGTTGTTTGCACTGGAGGGGTCGGCGTTTGCGCCAACGATGGAAAAATGGGCGCTGCCCAGAGAATAAACATCCCCAGCATTGGGAACAATGAGGCCGCCGTTTGCATCTGCTGCGCTTTTGAAATTTGCAAAGGCTTTGGAATCGTAATCGGTCACAGGAGAAAGGACCACATCCGCCGCAGCCCTTTCCAGTGCGCCCGGGATACCGCCGATGTGGTCTTCATGGGGGTGGGTGCCCACCACATAGTCCAGGTGCGTGATGTTTTCCTTCTCCAAAAGGCTGTAAAGCAGGCTGCTGTCTTCCCGATTGCCGCCGTCGATCAGCATATGCTTGCCGTCGCAGGTGATGAGAGCGGCATCGGCCTGCCCGACATCAAGGAATCGGATGGAAAATTCACCTGCGGGCACCTGTGTGGGGTCTGGTTCCGCTGCGGGGGTGTTTGCGGGGGCAGGCCTTTTTGCAGGAGCCGGTGCCTTTGCGAAATCTGCGGCCGCTGAGGAAGCTGCGGCTGATGCAGGATCGGGCTCTTCACCGGCTGGCTCTGCCGGGCCGGCATCGACGCAGGCTCCCAAAAGTGTCAAGGCCAGTAAAACAGTTAAAAGGACGGACCAAGGTTTTGCCTTTTTACTCACAAGAGAGATGCTCCTTTCAAAAAATGCGCATTTCTTGAGATTTTTGCTGGTTGATACAAATCTCCAATTCCACTCTCCAACATTTCTTTCCGGAATTCAATCTTCTTTTTTCTTCATTTTCAGGAGCGGTGCTTTGCCGCCCGTTTTTTAAAATTGCACCTATATAAGTGCAATTTTAACGTTTGTATCGCCTAAAATCAACTCAGAGTGTACGGACAAAGGCGCTGGGGAGGGCGGGTATGAACACAGATTATGAAAAGGCTTTGGGACAGAATATCCGCAGGCTTCGCATGGAAAAGAAGATGTCACAGGAGCAGCTGGCGGCGCAGATGCAGGTTTGCGGCTGTGATATTACCCGCAGCGCTTTGGCAAAAATCGAGGTTGGCCAGCGGCATCTTTACCCGGATGAGATCAAGGCCCTGCATGACATTCTCGAGGTCCCCTACGAAGCGGTTTTTGTTTGAGGCGGATTTTCCTGATATAAAAACAGCCGCCCGAAGAGGGATACCCTTCTTCGGGCGGCTGCCTGCGTTTTACGGAACGCTTGCGCACACATCAAAAAGCAGCCCTGCACGGCGGCAGGGCTGCTTTTTCTGTATCAGATTTTGGCAGGGCGGATCATTCTTCGTCCAGCTCTGCTTCCAGACGGTCGATAAAGGTCTGGCTTACGTGATCGAATTCGTCATCATCTTCGATTTCGGAGAAATACTGGTCGCCGTTTTCTTCGGTTTCCATAACACCCACGATCAGCTCGGCTTCTTCCACCATTTCACCCTTCTCATCCAGCGGGATCACGGCATAATACTCCCGGCCATTTTCTTCCAGGCTGTCCACCACAGCAACCTGCAGCTCGCCGCCGTCTTCATCGGTGATCGAAAATACTTCATAGCGTTCTTCCATGTTCAAAACCTCCACTTGCCCTTGGGGGCTGTTTTCATTACTTAATATGTACCGCAGAATTGCGGCGCTGTCAACAGAAAGTTGCCGAAGTTTTGAAAAGAGCAAAGCGCAGGGCCCCCGGGAGCATGTCCCGAGGGCCCTGCAAAAAAAGCAGATTTGAAATTTATTTCAGGTCCGAATACAGGTTTTCGGGATAGACACCGTCCGCAATGAGCTTTTTGAAGCTTTCCACCACCAGGGCCTTGTCCTCTTTGTAGGTGACACCAAACCATTTGTCGCCGGTTTTGAGCACAGCCACCTGAACCCTGCCTTCACGCAGCAGGTTGCCGATGTGGATGGGCAGCAGATACTCGGCCTTCATGGGGTTTGCGGGAACGGTGTTTTTGAAGAAATCCACAAAGCCCTCTTCCAGCAGCTTTACATAGGCGGGGGCCTGCCCCTCTTCGGCCGGGAAGCCCCACATATTCATGGAAACAAAAGAGTCGGCATCCACGGCCGCACCGTTTACAGCGGCACCATCGGCGGTTTTTACAATATCGCTGGTTTCCACCACATCGGTGAGCATGCCGTTCTGCACTTTGCAGATGCCGCGGGTAACGCCGCCGTTTTCAGACAGGGTGTTTTTCAGAATGAAGCCGGCCATGCAGTAGGCCTGCTGGGGGCTGCACAGGTAATCGTGGATCTTGACAAAGGCTTCCTTGCCGTAGTAGTCATCCGCATTGATCACGGCAAAGGGCTCAGTGAGAGCCTTTTTGGCAGCCAGCACAGCCTGGCCGGTGCCCCAGGGCTTCGAGCGGCCCTCGGGAACCTCAAATCCCTCGGGAATGTCCTGCATATCCTGGAAGGCGTATGCGACCTCCACACCCAGGCCCTTGCACAGAGCCTCCACGCGTTTGCCGATGCGGTCATAGAAATCTTTTTCAATGTCCCTGCGGATAACAAAAATGATCTTGTTGAAGCCTGCGGCGATCGCATCATGGATGGAATAATCCATGATGATCTCATCGTGGGCACCAACGGGCTCCAGCTGCTTGATGCCGCCGCCAAAGCGGCTTCCGATGCCGGCTGCCATAATGAGAAGTGCTGTTTTCATACTGTTATTCCCTTCTTTGCTGTTTGTTTTTCGGGCAGATTCTTTCCCTTAGTATACCATATTAAAAAAGTAAAGCAAATCATAGTTTTGAAAATTGCCGTGCAGGGGTGTTTTGGGGGAATCAGAGGGGAGCATCTGTCCGCCGGCAGCCGACCATCAGCCGGCCTTTCCCGCTGTAAGTGCAGGTGTAAAGGATCAGATCCGGCTTTTCACCTGCAGCCGCATCCAGATCGGTAGGAGCAATGACCTGAATGACAGTTACGGTATAGTGATGGGTCACACCGCTCATATCCACAAACTGAACAGCGGCGCCTGATTTGAGCTGATTCAGCCGGCCGAAATGGGTGCGATAATTGTGGCCGGCGATCACAAGATCATTGTTTTGGAGATCCCCCATGTGGCGGCAGGGGGCAATTTTAAGTTTCGAATAAGACCAGTCGGAAAAAACCGGCAGCCGGAGCTTCAGATCCGGGATGCTGAGGATCCCAAGGCAGCTGTGACCGCCCACCTGTTTACAGGGCGTTTCAGGCAGCTGGGCGGCTGCCTGCTGACTGCAGGATCCCGCATAAGGCTGTGCGCAATGGCCCGCGCCTGCCGCTTGTGTATTTTCAGAAATGGCAGTTTCAACATCCAAAAGAAAATCGGCCGAAAGCCTTCCTGCTGAATGGGAAACATGCTGATCGAACGCACACAGAAAGAGCCCGCCCGCCAGAAGAAATGCGCCTATCAGCACCAGCGGGGAGCGGGCAGCAGGATGGTTTCTTTCTGCTTCTTTTCTATGGCAGAACAGCCAGCCGGCCGCCATGATCCACAGCCCGGCAAGGATCAGCAGCGGAATGGGCCAGAGGAGCTGACCGGTTTGAATCAAAGGGACAAACGGCGCTTTTTTGGTGTTGATGATGGTGATGGTGGGAACACCTTCCTGCTGATCGGGGCCTTCCACTGTGCACTCATAACCGGCGGGAATGTCTTTTTCCCGCACAGTCCAGCAGATTTCCTTGGGCAGGTTCTGAAAGGTGCAGCACCAGTTGTTATCCTGGGTCAGAACAGCGCTGTCGGCCGGCAGGCCATTGCCCAAAAGCTCCACCGTTACAGACTTTGGACGGCAGTCTTTTTGATCGTTCCGCCAAAGCTTCCTCACCCAGAGCTGGGTGGTGCCCTGGGTGACATGAAGCTTTGGTGTGGCGTTTACATCGTAGATCTTGCTGCCGTCCTCTGCCCGCATGGGAAGGGAAACCAGAAATTCCCTCATAAGATGGTGTGCCGAGTCCTGCTTTGTCATTTGGACCAGATAAAGACCCAACGGAAGATCCCGGAATTCAACAATGCCGCAGGAAGATGTTGAAAGTGAAGCCAGCGCGGGAACAGCATTTTTTGCGATGTGATCGCAAAGAGCGTTCACAAGACCCTCCGCTTTCAAATCACCAAGATCCATTGATGCGGAATGGAAAGCGGGGGTATAGGAGAAAATTTCGTTTCCGTTTTCAGCAAGCGTTATATCGGCCACCAGATAGATGGAAATTTCTGCACCGGTTACGGGATGGACCGCCTGCCCGGAGTTATCATCGAAAGCCAGGGTCATGGTGATGGAACCGGTGCGCCCTGAAATGGAAGTGCCCTGAGCGGATGCGGGATAGGCCGTTCCCAAAGCGGTGAAAAGAAAAAACAGGGCGGTGCACAGCAGCCGAAAAAACCGATGTTCCATTTTTCTTACCCCCATTTCGATCACCTTCTTTTGCGGTATTTGAAGGCAGTAAAAACCAGCACCAGAAGCAGCATCGGAACAGCTGCGATCGGGGCGGCGGCCAACGGGTCCATCAAAACAGCATCGCTGAAAACCTGGATCTGAGGCCTTGCTTCAGCATTTTCCACACGGATGCCCCGCACCAGCAGGCGGTGGGTGTTGATGCCGTATGGGGTGCAGGTGACCAGTGTACAGCGGTCTTCACCCTCTGCAATGGAAAGATCATCCAGCTCTTTGGGAAGAACGACCTTGATTTCCTCCACCTGGTAGGTGAGCAGCCGGTCCAGCACGGTGATGGTAAAGCGGTCGCCCACCTCCATTTTGTCCAGATCTGAAAAAAGCTTGGAGCTGGGCAGCCCCCGATGGGCCGACAGGACACAGTGGGTGCCTTTGCCGCCCACCGGCAGGCTGGTGCCTTCCAGGTGGCCGACCCCGGCGGCCAGGACCTGCGGGGATGTTCCGTGGTAAATGGGCAGCTCGATCTGCAGCTTGTCAATGGTGATGCAACCCATGATCTGGGTGCCGGGGAATTTGAGAAGCTCCGGGTATTCGGCAAGCTCCTTTGTGTGGTACAAGGGCTGGTCCATCTGAAGCAGTTTCAGGTTAAAGGCATCCGCAGCTTCGAAATATCGGCTGTGATCGTTCGTTTCCATACTTTTCAGAACCGATCGATAATGGCTGATGGTCCTGGTTTGCACCTTGCTGTTCCAGAAATTGGCGGCTATGGGGTAAATCAGAACACAAAGCCCGGCCAGAAACAGCAGCACCAGAAGTATGGTGGAACATCGTTTTTTCATGGCTTTCTCCTAAGATGAGCAAGGAATTCAAAAAGGATCCATAGAGAGAAGGAAAGCCCTTCTCTCTATGGGATGCGGTCAATCCTGTGTGTTGCGGTGAGATAGTTTCTTTCGGGTGATGAGCAGCACCAGAGCGAAAAGCATCATCAGAGCGCCCGCTGCATAGAAAATGAGGGTGCCGATGCCGCCGGTGCTGGGCAGGGCGCTGCCGGCCTGGTTCAGGACCGGAATGACCCCCTCTATCGGGTAGGTGTCGGTGCCTTGGGTGATTTGGAAGGTGCGGTCGGTAACCGCATTGCCGTCATCGTATGTGACGGTGCCGTCGTGGTCAATGGTGATTCGAATCGGCTTTGCAAGCTTGTTGTAGCCATCGGGGCTTTTGATTTCATGAAGGTAGTAGATGCCGGCATCAAGGCCCTGAATGGTAAAGAAACCGTCCGTGGTGGTGGTGATGGTATCCACCGGGCCATCCGGGTCTACGATATAGGAAGTACCGGAACCGGTCATTCGAATGATATCGTCATCATACGGGGGAACGAGTGTATCGGATTTGGAAAGTGTAAACTGGGCACCTGCCAGCAGAATGTTTTTGCCGCACTCTTCGGCGTATTTGATAATGCTCAGATTGTAGGTGCAGGTGATGGTTTCGGAAGGAAGCGACTCAAGCTCGGAATTTTCGCCGTACCGGATGGCAGCGCTGTTGGTTGCGGCATCATAATTCACGGCATCCGCTGTGAGCTTGCCGTAATAGGTAACTGTGATATCCTTACCCACCTGATCCGCAATAAAGGCATCCTCAAAGGCTACGGAAAATTCTGTGTCGCCGGTTTTGCCGGTAAGGGTCCAGCTGCCGGCAGCCGGGATCGGGGTGCCGTCGATGTTGACCGTCAGGGGATGGGTATCGTTGTCAAAAACAAGGCCCTGGGTCATGGTGTCCACCAGCTCATATCCCACTGCACCGGCTTTCACCGGGACCGTTGCGGTGAATTTCACAAGATCCCCCACACTTGCATCGCTCCGTTTGCGGTCCTGAAAGGCGGGGTCGTTGTCAAATACTTCTTTGTTCACAGTGGGAGACTCGTTCTTTTCGGAAATGGTGACAGAGGGCTTGGTGAGAGTGTCCAAAGAGCAGACGGTGCCCAAAGTGGTGTTCACAAAGTAATAGCCCAGCTGCAGGCCGGGAATGAGCACCTCGCTGTCGTTTGTGCCGGTCTGGCCCTGACCGTCCGCAGGGGGAGCGTAGCTCAGGATCCACTGCTTTGCCCTGTCGATCAGAGCTGCGGCCCAAGCATCATTGTCGGCGGGCTGCAAGGGCGCCTGGTTGTAAATCGGCGTGATATAGCCATTGGAAATGCTCACAAGACCGTCGGGGCTCGTATCTCTGTACGCAATGCTGTTTGCAAACGCATCCCATCCGTTTTCGGTGCGTACTTTGTAGGAGTAAGCATCGCCGTTGGAGCTTTCAAGATCAAAAATGCGGTACACCGTATAGAGTGCGTCGGGATCAGCATTTATGATCTTGATCGTGCCGGTTTCAGAGGCGGCAAATGCCGGAACGCAAAGACTTAGGGCAAGTGCCAGCACCAGAAGCAGTGCAAAGGATTTTTTTATGAATTTCATAAGACCCTTCCTTTCATCAATCAAATTGTTTCTTTTATAAAACGGCAGTAAAAAAACGGAATGCCGAGGGACCTTATCTGGCTTTTTTGCGGCAGACTTTCCCGCATCGCCGCAAGAAAGGAAGCATAAGAGCAAGGCCGGTGAACAAACAGGGCAAGCGGCCATGCCCGCCGGTATTGGGAAGCTCAGGGGCTGCGGGTGTCTGCGGAAATTTGGCTGTCTGCAGTGTTTCGGCCGGCTCCGGGGTTGCGGCCGGCCCCGGCGTTTCGGTTGGCTCCGGCGTTGCGGTTGGTTCCGGTATTTCAAGAGGGCACAAGGGGGT
>JAHHRU010000019.1 GCA_020025635.1 Allofournierella sp. | reverse complement strand
GGGGTGCAGGCTGGGGGATGGGCTGCACCCGGCAGCGGTCGGGCAGGGCCAGCACATAGGGGGTCTCGGGGTGCTGCACCTTGTACCAGATGCCCTTCATGCCGCCGGCCCATTCCTCGGGGCCTTTGGCCAAAACCGGCCACCTGGACGAAAGCTCCAGCGCTTTTCCGCCGGAATGGATGCTGGGCGAGGGGAAGGCCTCGCAGGCGGGGGCACGGGGGCTGGTCACCACCAGCTCAAGGCCGGCCGAAGGCTCAAAGCGCATGGCCTCTTCCTCTTTCTGGGCCAGGTTTTCGGGCTGGTAATAGAACCAGCTGCGGTCGATGCCGGCGCTTTTTACGCCGTACTGGCTGCCCCGGCCCATGCTTGCGAACTGCCAGCCGCACAGCTGGCCGCCCAGGCTCACCAGATACCGGCCCCAGCCGGTGTTGAGGGCCTGCAAAGGGCCGGCCGAGCCAAAATCGGGGGCGGCGGCGTTGTTGGGGTAATAGGCGGCCCACACCGGGCAGCCCAGCTTTTTCACATCCAGCTGGTTTTGCAGCCAGCTGGCCGAGGCGTAAACGCAGGGGGCAAAGCCGGCCCGCTTCACCTTTGCGGCGGCGGCGTTCAGAAGGCGGGTGTTGGCGGCTTTGTCCAGCCCCATGGTGTAGTTTTTTTCCAGCTCCTCATCCAGCGCCACCCAGCCGGTGATGCCGGCGTCTTTGATGGTCTGCAAAAGGGCATCCACCTGCTTTTCCATAATGGCAAAGGCGGTTTTTTCGCTGCCGGCGTTCTGCTGGCGGTAATGGCAGGTGAGGAACAGGTAAGCCCCGGTGCGCAGGCCCGCCGCCCTGCACTTTTTGGCAAAATCAAAAAACAGCCTGTCCCGGCTTTCGCCGTAGCCGGCCCGCAGCATCACCATCTGGATGCCCTGTGCCTTGGCCTTTTGGGGGTCGAAATCCCCCTGATGCTTTGAAATATCCAGTACTTTGAACAAATGCGTTTTCTCCTTTTTTTACTTTTTGCGCTGCCAGATGTTCACCGCCAGAGAGGGGCCCACGTTGTTGTGGGGCCGGCTTTCGCCCGCGGTCCGCAGTCTGGCCACCCAGTTGTCGTAGTTCTGCACGGTTTGGGAAACGCCCATGTACACCTCCCTGGTTGCGGTACCCCCGTCGCTGCTGCCGAAAATCACGCTGATCGACTCCTTGGGGCCGTTTTTTCTGGTCAGGTCCAGATCATGGGTGTGCCGGGGCATTTCGGCCACGCCCAGGGCATGGGCGGCTTCGCCGTAAACGGTGCCCACCGGCCTTGCGCCGTTTTGGCTGCCGGCCTGCCGGGGGGCAGCGCCCTCGGCCACCAGCTGCCACTGGCCCCCGAAGGCCCGGTTGGGGTCAAAGGCGGCATCCAGCGTTTGGTAAAGGGTGCCCACCGGGTAGAACGCATCCAGCAGCTGGCGGCAAAGCGCCTGGGGCCCCGGTGTGCCGAAGGTAAGGTGTTCCCCCTCTTTCTGGCAGACGGCCGCCGCCCCTTTTTTGAAATAGCCGGGAAAAAGCCCTTCCCCCGAAAGGGTGCCGGCGGCAATGGGGCGGCCGTTCAGGGTGAAGGTGTCGCCGCCGGCAAAATCGGCCGTGGCCACAAAGCGCAGGTTCTTTGCGTTTTCGGCGGCCGAAAGGGCGTGCACCGTGCCGGTTTTTTGGTGGGTGCAGGGGCACAGGCCCTGCTTTTCCAGGTCGGCGGCGGCGGCCTGGGCCAGGCGGGCGGTCTGCTGGGCGATGTAGGCCTTGGTTTTTTGCAGCGCCGCCTGCAGATGGCGCTGACGAACGAGCTTGCTCATGAAAAAACGCCCCCTTCTCAGCCGAACACGGCGGTGAGCATCTGGGTGACCTCGCCGTCGGCGGCAATGGCGCCCTTCACCACATCGCCGGGCAGGGTGTACACCGTCACCTCGGCGCCGTTCACCTTCACGTTGCCGTTCACCGCCGATCTTTCCACACGGGTGGCGGTGGCCCCGGCGGCGATGCCCGCAAGCTTTGCGGCCTCGGCGTCGGTGATCAGGCGCTTGCCGGCTTCCACGTTCACCTTTTTGGCCAGCTGGGCGTTCACATCGCCGGTTTTGGCAAAGGGCGAAAGATCCACAAAGCCGGCCAGCACGTCGAACTTGTAGCCGGAGCCCTCCTTCACCACCACCACATTGGTGCCGGCGGGGTGCTTTTTGTTTGCGCCCTCCAGAAAGCGCACATCGGTGGTGAAGCTGTCGGTGATGCTGTAAACGCTGCCCAGCACCTCCTGGGCAGGGCTCGGCAGGGACGAAAAGGCGATGCTGCCGGCGGGCTTGTACACCGCCGAGAGCTTGCCGTCCACCTGGTCTTTGGTGTAGGCATCCCCGATGCCGTAGCCCGCCAGGGTGGCGGCCTTGTCGGCCTTTTGGGAAAGGCCCTGGGTGGTTTTGGTTTCCAGCGCGGAAAGGGCGGACGCCGCCGCGAATTCGGTTTTGGCCCGCTGGGCCAGCGCCTTGAGCGCACTCAGCCGGGTGAGCTTTGTTTCATCGTATGCCATGGTTTTTCCTCCTTTTTATGGGGCCGGGCGAAAGGTTTCGTCCAGCATTTCGGCCACTTCGCTTTCCTGGGCCACGCTCTGCTGCAGGGCTTCGGCGTGGGCGGAAAGGGCCTCTTTTTCGCTTTCTGCGTGGCGGGTGATCTCTTCTTTGGCGGCTTCGGCAAGCTGCGGCACCGCATTTGCGGCGGCCTCGGCCCGGTCCCGGGCATCCAGCACCGCATCCAGCCAGCCGGTGCCCTCGGGGGGCTCTTCGCCCTCGTTCACCGAAGGGGCCACATAGGTCCGGTAGCGCTCTGAGCGGGCCGTCTTCTCGCCGTTTCGCCAGTCGATCTGCACCAGGCCGAAGCCCTCGCAGGCGGTGTCCCTTGCGGCAACGGTCCACAAAAGCAGGCCGTTTTCCTCGGTGAGCGGCACCGGGTAGGCGCAGCCGTCGGCCCGCTGCACCAGCAGCCCCGCTGTGCCGGGGCCGCATTTTTCCAAAAAGGGGGCCGGGTCAAAGCTGACCCGCAGCACCCCGCTTTCGCCCCGGCGGCCGCACTCGATGAGGCCGCCGGGCAAAGCCGTTATGGTCATATCCCTGTCTCCTTTCGCTTATGCCAGCACCCGCAGCGCCGCAAAGGCAAGGCTGCCGCCGTCGCCGCCGCCCTTGGGGGTGATGTAGAAGGCGGCCCCCGCCGAAAGCTGCACCTCGGGGCCGAGGGCGGCCCCGGGGCCGGGCTCCAGCTTCATGTTGCCCTGGCAGGTGTGGAACACATCGTAAAGGCCGGTGCGGTTCACAACGATCTTTGCCTGGTAGGCGTTTTCCTGCAAAATGGAAAAATCTCCCAGGGGGCTCTGGCCGGTGAGGCTGATCCAGTCCGGTTCGTAATGGGCCTGCACCCCGTACACCGCCGAAAACTTTTTTTCCGCAAGGGCGCCCTTCACCCCGAACACCGAGGCCCCCCTGCGGATGTTGCCCGGTACAAGGGCGGCATCGCCCCGGATGGTCTGGCTGCCCGAAAGGTACTGGCCGCTTTGGATGACCTGGTCCCGTGTGCCGGGGGTAAAGGCCTCGGCCCCTTTCCAGGGGATGGTGCCTTCGATCCTGCGGCCGTTCACATAGGCGGTGCGGCCCTTTAAAAGTTCGAACTCCCGGGCGGTGGCGTCTGCCGTGTACGAGCCCTTCACCTGCCCGCCCAGCACCGAACGGCCCACCGCCAGGAATGCCTTCACAGTTTCTTTGTCGGCGCTGCTAAGGCCCCCGCCGCCGCTAAAAGTGAGCACATCCCCTTGTTTGTGGCACAAAACCACCGAGCCTTTTTTGAAATAGCCGGGCCACAGCGCTTCGCCCGAAAGGGTAATGGCCGAAACGGCCTGGCCGTTCAGGGTGAAGGTATCCCCCGCTTCGAAATCGGCGGCGGCGGCAAAGCGCAGGTCCTCGCCGTCGGCGGTAAGCTGGTGCACCCGGCCCTGCTTTTTGTGGGCGGCCCTTGCAAGGCCCCCCACGGCTTTGGGGGGGATGGCCAGCACCGGCACCCCGTTTTCGTCCAGGCGCAGAAGCTGGTTCGCGGCGGCGGCGCCCCACCGGTCCCCCTGGCGCAGCACCGGGCTCACCAGCCGGGGGCTCACCCCCGAAACCAGCGTTTTTCCCGCCCGGTCCACAAGATCATAATAAAGGCGGCCGTCCGGCTCGTTCACCGAAAGGTCCCTGAATTCACGGTTCAAAACAAATCGCCTCCCAGCGTAAAGGCCAGCGTGGGCTGGGCCATGATGATGGTGTTGTAATCGGCAAAGGCGGCGGCCAGCGCCCCTTCGATGCGGTCAAGGTCGGCGCCGGACCAGGCCCTGTCCCCCGGCGAAAACCGCCGGATGGGCGAAAGCGGCCGGGCCAGCGGCCGGTAAAGCTCGGGCAGAGCGTTTTCCACCCGGGCAAAAAAGGCGGCGTCTGCCCCGTCGCCCAGCTCTGCGGGCCGGGGCGGGTCGGCAAGGCGCACCCCCAAAGGCGCGCCCAGCCCGGCCAGGAACAGAATGTTTTCCCGGATGCGCACATAATCCGGAAAAAGGTCAAAATAATCGGCGCTCTTCCAGTTTGTTTTGGGGGTGCGCCATTGGGGTGTCCCGCTCATTTTCAGTCTCCTTTCGGGGTGGGTTCGTTTTGCCGCTTGAGCACAAGGCTGCCCTTTACGCTGCCGCCGGAAAATTCCAGGCTGTTTTCCAGGATGCAGGCGGCAAGGCCGGTGGAAAGCCGGGTGGAGATCTCGGCTTCATCCAAAGGGTCAAACTCGGCATCGCCCCGGGTCTCACAGTGGTAAACGGTGCGCCGGCACAGCTCCTGTGCGGCCCAGCGGGCGGCGGCCAGGGCCTGGGCCGGCTCAGTGATGAGGGGGTTTTCCAGCTTTTCCAGCTGGCCGGTGCCCGGCCGGGCGGGGCCTTCGGCCCTTTCCACCACCCGGCTGGCGGAAAGGGGCCTGCCCTCCACCTTCACAAGGGCGGTGCCGCTGCCCGAAAGGGTGAGCCGGCAGGCCGCGGCGAACACCTCCCGCTTTTCCAGCACCGCCCCCTCGCAGCCCACCGTTATGTCTGCGGCGGCGGGATATTCCAGCATCAGCTGCCGGCGGCCGTTCACCGGGTATTCGCCCTTGTGCAGCACCTGGGGCTTTTCGGCCGGCCGGTACTGAAAGGCCGGGCATTCCACCGCCGAAAGGGCCGGGTTCTTTTCGGTGCGCGGGCCGCTGCCCAGCTGGGCCGAAAGGGGCAGCTTTGCCGCCTCGCCCCCCTGGGGCCTTGGCAGGATGCACACCCGGCCCCTGCGGTCGCAGAACAAAACGCAGCGGGCGGCGTGGGCAATGAGCTGCAGGCATTCCCGGCCGGGCTTTCGGGGCAGGGGGGCACGGGTCAGCCGGTTTTTGAGCCCCTCCCACAGCACCCAGGGCTTTTCGCCGGGGTACAGCCGGGCCAGGCGGGAATTTTCCAGAACGGTCACGGCCAGGTCATACAGGCTGTGAAGCCCGCCGTCCCAAACGCCCATGAAGAATTCCTCGTCCAGAAGGCCCAGCGGGCCGGTGGCCTCGAAGGAAACGGTCATCTCCCCCACCGAGGGGCGGCCGGTGAGGTAGTATTCGCCGCCGTCCAGCCATTCCCACCGGCCGCAGGCGAGCTTTTGGCCCAGCCGCAAAGTGATGGGGCTGCGCTCTTCGGTGTAGCGCCAAAGGCTGTCTGCGTCGTCCGGGTCGTACACCGGGCCGAAGCCGGCAAGGTTCACCGCCTCAAAGCTGAACTGCTCGGCGGGCAGGCGGCGGCCGATGGGGTCCACCGAGCGCTTCCAGCGGGCGGCGGTGATGTTTTTCGGCCCGAAGGAAAGGCACCGCCCCAGCACCAGCCGGGCAAGCCTTGCCCGCCGGAAGGGCTTTGCGCTTTGCAGGAATTCCACCGTGAAGCCGGTGAGGGCCGCAAAGGAGTCGGGCGTTTCGAACACCTCCCCGTTTGGCTCATATTCCCGGGCGGGGCCGTTTTGGGGCGTTACCCGGATGCGGGCGGGCCACTCGCCGGCGGCGGTGTCAAAAAAGAAGGTGAGGGCCGCAAGGTCTGCCGCAAAGGGCAGGCGCACCGAAAAGGCGGGGGGCGTTTTGAAAAGCCCCTCCGGGCCGGAAACCGCCCCGCTCACCCAGCCCTCGCCCCCCGCCGGGCCGTCGGCGGTGATGAAGGCGCCGTCCGCCTTCATGCGCCCGGGCTCCAAGGTGGCCGTGCCCGGCCCCTTTGCCCCCTTGCGGCTCAAAGGGCGGGCCGCATCGGCCCAGGGGGCGCTTTGCTGCGCCTGCCCCATTGCCCCGGCCGAAACCTCCGGGTCGGTCACGATCAGCTCGGCCAGAAGGGCCGCCGGGCGTGCCACCGGCTGGGCTTTTTCCTGTTTGAATTCACTGGATACAGTCTGCATCTGTGCTCCTTTCTCAAAAAGGGCGGGCTCAGGAAGTCTCGCCGCAGTCGATCACCGAGAGGGCCGCATCCCGGTAAAAGGCGGGCTTTCCGGTTTTGGGGTCGATGGCATCCGGCGTGCAGGAAATATCGCCCAGATAAAACCGGCGCACCTGCCAGCTGCCCAGCAGATGGCTGAAATAGCGGCAGTAAAAGGTAAAATGGCCCGCTTCCAGCCAGCGGCACAGCCGCCACCAGGCCTCGCTTTCGATGCTCTCCCAGGAAAGCTCCTGCTTGTCCAGGCTGCGGCCCACCTGGCGGCCCACCATTTCGCCCAGGGCGTTGCGGGCCGAATCCACCATGCGCACGTTGGAAAAGGGGCCCTTGTCCGGCCAGGGCACCTGCACCCCGAAGCTTGCGGGGCCCACGTCCGGGCCCTCGCCCAGATACAAAAAGCCGGTTTCAGTAGCACTCACCAAAAGCACCTCCGATCTTCATGCCCCGGTCCAGCCGGATGCGGCTCATGGCCCGGTACAGCACCTCGCCGTCCAGCCGCACCTCGATGGGGGCATCGGCGGTGAAGCTCTGGGCGGCCCCTTGGGCCAGCACCTGGCGCACCGCCTGCTGGATGGTCTCCAATGGGGCCTCGATGTTGGTGCCGTGCTTCTGGTCGCCCACCATGGCAAGGAAGGGCCGGTTTGCCGGCAGCACGGCGCCTTTTGCAAGGCGGGGCAGCTGGTATTCGGGCATCCGGGGCACATTGGGCGAAAATTTCCGCCCGCCGTACAGGGGCACCCAGGCGGGAATGGTCACCGAGATGCTGTTGATGCTGTCGGCCACGGCGTTCACCGCCTTTGCCACGGCACGCAGCATCAGGTTCACCAGGTCCACCACCGTGTTCACCGAGGCTTTCAGCCCGCCCACGATCATGTCCCACGCGCCGCCGAAAATTTCGCCGATGCCCCGCCAGGCGTGGGCCCAGTCCCGGCAGAAAACGCTGGCCAAAAACATGCGCAGGCCGTCCAGCATCCGCACAAGGCCGGCGGTCAGGTTCTGCACCAGGGCCCCGGTGCCGGAGCACACGGCCCCCACCACCTGGCCCACCCACTGCACCGCCGGGGCAAACAGCCCCTGCAGGTTTTCAAGGAAAGGCGCGGCGTGGTTTTCCCACAGATCACAAAGCAGCTCTCCCACACTCAAAAGGCTCTGGGAAAACTGCTGCCAGCACAGGGAAAGCTGCTGCCACAGGGCCGAAAGCTGCTCCTTCAGCATCTCAAAAAAGGGGGTCAGCACCGTTTCCAGCAGGCCGCTCAGCAAAGGCCACAGGGCCTTGATCCACTGGTCCAGCTGCAAAAAGCAGGGCCAGGCGGCCAGAAGGCCCTCCACCACCGTTTCCAAAAAGCCCGCCCACCCGGCCGAAAGCTGTGCCAGCAGGGCCGAAAGCCGGGAAAGGCCGGTCTGGGCGGGGGCAAACAGCCCGGCAAGGGCGGCGGCCAAAAGGGTCAGCACCGGCAAAAGGGCCGTAAGGCCGGCAAACAAAAGGGGCAGCACCCGGTTTGGGATGTCCTCAATGGCTTCGCACAGGCTGCGCACGGCGGCGGCCGCCTCCCGCAGAGCCTTGGTCAGGGCCTTGGTGCTCAGGGTGGTTTTGCCCGAAGCGGGCCGCTTTTGGGCCGGGGGCTTCGGGGGCTTTTCCGGCTTTGGGGGTTTGGGCGGCTCAGGGCCTTCCAGCAGGTGCAGCTCGTCAAAGCCCCGCAGCTGGTTTTTAAGGTCCCGGCTCACCTTGCCCATCACCCGGCCGAACCGCTCGGCCCCGCCGGCAAGCCGGCCCGAAAGGGTGTCGGCCAGCCTGTCCAGCGCCCTGTCCAGGCTCAGCACCGTATGCTTTGGGGGCAGATTTTTCAAAATAGGGATCTCTTGCATGTTTTTCACTCCTTTCCCGGCATAAGAAGGGCCGAAAGCCGCTCTTTTTCCAAACGCTCCTCGGGGGTGTCCGGCTCCTTCAGCCGGGCACGGCCCGGGTTCTGGCGGCACCATTCCCGCTCCCAGGGCTCAAGGCCTTCGCCCCGGGCAAGCTTTCGGCGGATGTTCACCACCGCCGAGAGCCTGCCCTCGCCCACCGCCGAAAACAGCGAAAGGAAGGTCCACCAGTGCACAAAGGGCAGGCTGCGGATGTCCTTTCCCGCCACCCGGTTCACGTCCGGGATGATCAGGTCCGCATCCCGGTCCCAGTCCAGCAGGCGGGGGCCCTCGGGGCCGGTGTCCTCGGTGCCGCCGGCAAGAAAGCAGAGCATCGCATCGGCGGCTTCGGCCCGGCACTGGGGCGGGATGGTTTCAAACCCGGGGTAAAACAGCCGCAGGGCAAGGTAGAGCTTTCCCTCCGGCCAAAGGTCGGGCCGCTGGAACACCCGCAGGATGCCCAGAACGTCCCGGAAATCCGGGTGGATGGGCAGCTCTTTTCCCCCCACCGAAAGGGTTTCGGGCAGCTGCCACAGCCCCTTCACAGGCCCTGCCGGGCCTTTCGCTCCCGGGCGGCCTCGTCAAGGGCGGCTTCGGCCTCGGCCTCATAAAAATCCTTTGCGCCCTTTTCCAGAATGGGCGCAAGGGCCGAAAGCAGGTTTTCCAGCACACGGCGGCCGTTTTCGGCCCCGGCAAACAGGCTCACCCCAAAAAGCAGCTCTTCAAAGGGGGTGTTCTGGGGGAACACCTGGTCCAAGGCGGCCTTGGCCCTGGCATCCGCCTGCGCCAGAAGGGCAAGGGTCTCGGGGCCGTCCTGGGGCTTTTCGGCGGTTTCGGAAAGCTCCTTTTCCAGCTTTCGCAAAGTCTCGCCCGCCTTTAAAAACCGGTGGTAAAGGTTCGGGTCCCGGGGGTTGAAGCGCAGAACGCCCGCCCCCAGCCGGTATTCCTCAAGGCCGCTTTCAAATGCAAGCTCCTTCATTGAAAAGCCCTCCTTTTACGCCCCGGCGGTGAACGCACCGCTCTCGGGGTCGAACCAGCCCTTTTCGGGGCGGCCGCTGTAATGCACCGTGAAGGGGATCTGATAGCCCTGGGTGCCGCCGCCGTAGCTGGTCACCTCCAGCACCACCGCCTCCCGGGTGGCGGGCCAGCCCTTGGAAGTCTCCTTTTCCTCCCACAGGTGCACCTCCACCACGGTGGATGCGCAGTCGTCCAGCACAAGGGCATCGTCGATGATGCTCTGCAGGCGGGCAAACAGGGGGTCGCCCTTTTCGGCAAAATAGGGCTCCACCTTGCCGTTTTTCTCGTAGCCGGTCAGCATCACCCGGGTCTCGCCCAGGATGTTGCGGGTCTTTTCCACATTGGCCGCAAGCTCGGGGCTGTATTCTTCCAGATCCCGGCCCAGCCGCACATATTGGCTTTTCTGGCCCTTTTTGGCCGCGTCGATGAAATGCGCCATGTAGCGGCGCTCGATCTTTTCCATTCTGTCACCTCAAATTTCTGTTGTTTGGGTAAACTGCACCGGCAGCATCAGCTGGACCTGCCGGGTGCCGTCCCCGGTGGGTGGGTCGATGCGCAGCTGCCGGGGCGGGGCCGGCTGCACCTCTTCGCCAAGGGGGGGCGGGTCGCCCAGCGCAAGGCAGAAGACCTGCGCAAGGGCCTGTTCAAAGGCGGCGGCCCCGGCCTCGTCCCCTTCCGAAAAGGGCAGCCGCAGCCGAATCAGGAACTGGGCCTCAAAGCGGCGGGTCACCCGGCCCAAAAGGTCCTGCTTTTGCCACACAAGGCTTTCCCCCCGCACCGCCACCGCCCAGCCGGGGCCGTCGGGCAGAAGGCCCTCGCTGCCGGGGCCAAGCTCCGAAAACGGCTTGTGGCCAAAGAGCCAGGCTTTCATTTCGCCGCAGGCATCGGGTTTCAATATCCTTTTTCTCCTTTCAAGGCGGCCGCTTTTTTGCAAAGCGGCCCGTTTTTTCTGTCTGCCGAGGCGGTGTTTACCGGGAAAGCCCCTTGCGGGGGTGGGGCAGGCTGCTGCGGCCCAGGGTCCCGGCGCTGCCCGCTTCCAGATGCAGCACCCGTTCGCCCAGGCGGCGGGCAGCCGTCTCCTTCACAAGGCCCGCCCCGGCCTTGCCGGTGAAGGCGGCCCAGTCGGCAGCCGAAAGGATGTCCGGGCCTTCCCCTTCGGCGATCTTGTCGCCGGGGCAGAGGGTGAAAAATTTCCGGCGGCCGCTTTCGGAAAGCCGGTCGTAGGCGGCAGGCTCCAGATAAGCGGGCCGCCCGCCGAGGCCCGAGGGCAGCACCAGCAGAAAATCCTGTTCATAGCCGGCGGCGCCCTCGGTTTCCTTGCGCACAAGGCTCATGTCCAAAAACGCCCCCCGGAACACCCGTTTTTCCACCGCAAAGCCTTGTTTGGCCAGCCGGTGGTAAAGGGTCACGGTGTGCCGGCAGAACCGGTAGTCGGGCAGAGGTCGGGCCGTTTTCATGCGTCTGCCCCCCGGTAGATGTCAAAATAAAGGCCCGCCGCCCGGTAAAGCTCCCGGGAGAGCTGCCTTGCATCCGCCAAGGGCAGCTTTGCCGCCGGCCGGCTGGAAACGCTGCCCACGCTCACCGCCGCCGGGCCGCCCCCCGCCTTCACCGTTTCGAACCAGCAAAGCACCTCGGTCATCTGGCACAGGGCCATGCTTTGGGCATCCGGGCAGGCGGGGATGAGCCGGTAGCGGCGGGAGTAGCCCTCCAGCACCGCCCGGGCACGGGGCAGAAAGCGCCAGAATTCCTCCTCGGTCAGCTCTTCGCCGCCGAAAACGCCCCGGTAGAATTCAAACTCCATCACACGCCCGCCGCCTTGTGGCTCACATAAACGCCGGCGGCCTTGTTCTGGTACACCTGGGCAATGGAAACGCAGCGGTAGCCGAACTTCCAGGCATCCGCATCGGGGTTTTTCTCCGGGTCGATGATCTTGGGGGCCACATGCTTTTCAAACTGGATCAGCGCCTGGCGGTGCACCACCAGAAAGTTGATGTCCCCCGCGCCGCTGGCCTTGGCAAAGCCGCCCTCGCCGCCGGCGGTCAGGTCAACGCCGGTGTAAAAGCGGGTCTGGGGCACCAGGGTCACGCTGGCAAAGCGTTCCAGCACCGCACGGCTGCGGGTGTTGTCCAGGTCCTCAATGAGGCCGTGCAGGGTGGGGGTGATGAACAGGTGCCGGTCCTCCAGGGGCACCTCGGCCTCGTCCATCTGGGTGGAAGCCTTCCGCAGGGCCGCCACCACCTGGTCGCCGGTGGAAAGGGTCTCCTGCTTTTTGCCCACGCCGTCGGCAGAGGCGTAGGCCGCAAAGCGGAAGGCGTCCAGCTCGGGCACCACACGGGTGCGGATGAATTCGCCGGCCAGGCGGCCGAAGTAAAGGCCGGCGGTGTCTCCATCCTCCACCGTGTCCACCATGAACATGCGGCCCCGGTCGTAGTTGCATTTCACCGTCTGGTTTTTCAGGGTCACGTCACCCTGCACATAGCCGGAAGAGGGGTCGTAGTCGGCCATGCCCTGCATATCCAGCATGGGCACGATCAGTTCGTTTGCGTTTGCGCCCTGGCGGGCCAGTTCGTCGGCACCGTCCAGTTTTGCGGTGAGCGAGGTGGTTTTGTACACCTCGTCCAGCATGGGGATGAATTTGGCTGCAAGCTGTGCAGTGTTTGCCATTTGTTGTTTCCTCCTTATAAAAGATGTATGGTTCATTCCAGCCCAAACGCCGCCCGCAGGGCCGCGTCCGGCTGGGGCTGGGCGGGGGCGGTGCCGGCTGCCGCCGAATAGGCGGCCGGGCATTCCGGCTCAAACAGCCAGCCCTTTTCGGCTTTGAGGGCCGAGACCGCCGCTTTGGCGGCCCCCGGGTCCTCGCTTTCCAAAACGGCGCCGGTGTCCAGAAGGGCCAGCACCGCTTCTTCGCTGCGGCCCCCCGCCAGGCGGATCTCCGCCGAAAGGGCGGCCTGTTTTTCCTGCCGGGCCAGCTGGGCCTGCATCCAGCGGGCCCCCTCGGGCGAAAGGCCGGGGCAGTTTTGCAAAATTTCCTGTTCTGTCATCCTTTTTCCCCTTTCAAAATGTCGTCGCCCCAGTGAACGGCAAGGCGGCTCTCGCCTTCGGGGCCTTTGATGCCGTAGATCCGGGCAATTTTTTCGGCGGTTTCCAAAGCGGCGCCGGCAGCGGTTTCCCAGCTTTCCCGCAGGTCCCGCAAAGTGAGGGCGTAATCACCCTCCGAGCTGGTCACCTCGGTGGCGGTGCGCTGGGCGGCTTCCACCGGACCCAGCAGCCCCCGCTTTAAGCCCACCAGGCTTTCCAGGTCCCGCAGGCCGTCCGCCTTGCGGGCAAGAAAGCTCTCTTCCCGAAGCTTGGGCGAAAAAATGGTGATGCCGGTGGAATCCGGGTCATCGTCCAGGCCCACAAAAAGCCCCTCGGGCAGCACCGCCTGCCGGCCCCGCCGGCGCAGAAGGTCGGCCGAAGCGAACACCCGGCTGGCCCCGTTTTCAAATTCCCGTTCCAGCTGGCGCTGGCCCTTCTGCAGCCGGTGGATGAGCTTTGCCGCCGGGGCGTATACGCTCACCCCCTCGGGGCCGCCGTCCACGCAGTTTTCCAGCGAAAGCCGCAGCGGCGCAAGGCCCAGCCCGCCCAAAGGCGGCAGCACCAGCTTTGGCACCAGATGGGCGGTTTCGGCCAGCACCGAAAGGGGCACCTGCACCCCCAGCGTGTCGCCCCGGCCCTCGAACAGGCGGCTCTCGATCACCAGCCGGCCCCCGCCGTCCAGCGAGCGGCGCTCAAGCAATGTGAAGGTGCGGCCGTTTTTCACCATCCGCATCCCGCTGCCAAGGTCGGTCACCCGGCCAAGGCCATCCCGCCCCAGCACCACCGCCTGGTCCCGGCGCACCACCGTGAAATAGATGCCCCCCTCGGCGGGCACCGGCTTTATCCAGGCCTCGCCCCCGATGAGCGCCAGCTGCATGGCCTGCTTTTTCACCCGGTCCAAGGCGGGCAGGCAGCTTTGGTAAAAGCCGGCGGCTTCGGACTCATACTCGGCAAAGCAGGCCCGGCAGAGCTTCTGCACGATCAGGCAGGCCAGCCGCTGGCTTGCGTCCTCCTCGGGGGCCTCCTCGCCGAAATACAGGCAAAACCAGTCTTCAATGGCGCTTTTCATGGCGGGAGATGCGGTTTCGCCCCCCACCCCGAAGCCCTGCCGGAACTTCCGGTCCAGGCTTTCCAGTTCACACTTCAAGGCAAATTCCTCCTTTTTTCATTCCTGCCCCCTTCGCCGCCACACCGGCGAAAGGGCGTAGCGCACCGCGTCGATGTGGTGGTTGTCCCGGTCGGGCCAGCCGGGCAAAACCTGCCCGTCCCGGGGGTCCTTCTGGTATTCGTAGCGGGCAAACTCCCGGGCGGTGTCCGGGCAGCGCCCCGGATCGATCCAGATTTCCCGGGCGCTTTGCAGCCATTTCATGCCGGCGGCAAGGCTGCCCGGCCCTTTTTTCACCCCCCGGCAGGCAAGGCCCGCCGCCCGGTAATCGCCGCAGCTTTTGGGCTCGGCCGAGTCGGCATACAGGCTCTCGGTGCCCTGCGGCCCAGCCATCACCCCTTTTTCCAAAAGGATGCGGGCGGTCTCGGCGTTGGACGCCCGGCTCCGGGTCGCTTCGTCCCACACCAGCACCCGCCGTTCCCCGGCCTGCCAGCCGCAGGTGTTGAAGGCCCAGGGGTCGGGGTACCAGCCCCAGTCCACCCCGTGGTAGCGCCGCTCCTGCTCCTTGATGATTTTTTCGGGGATGGGCTCCAGCCGCAGGTTCAAAAACACCGCCGCCCCGCCTCCCACCGCTTCGCCCAGGTATTCGTTGCGAAAGGCCGTCTCGTCCCGGCGGAACAGGGCCTGGGCATCCTCCAAAAAGCGGCGGCCCAGCCACTCGGGCGGCACCGAGCGGTAGTCCGACCGGTGCACCATGCGCCCAGGCAGCGTCTCGCAGGCCATCCGGTTCACCCAGCTTTTGGGGCTGGGGGGCGGGTTGAAGCTTTCCAGCACCAGGGTGCGGTCGCCGCCCCGGGCAAGGCTCTGCAAGGCGCTTCGAATTTGAGCCGGGCCTTCGAACTGGTCCAGCTCCTCGAACCAGATGACACCCAGATGCCCAAAGGGCAGCTTCACCGATTTCAGCTTGCCCGCATCGTCCAGCCCAAAAAACAGAATGCGCTGGCCGGTGGCCTTCAGGGTGATGCGCAAAGGGCTCACGGTGGCTTCAAAGGCCCCCGCAAGGCCCAGCCGGCCAATGGCCCATAAGATCTGCTCGTATACGCTGGGGCGTAAGGTGGCCCCCACCCGGCGCAGGGCGGCGGCGTGGCAGCCGGGCCGGCGCAGAAGCTCCAATACCAGCTCAATGGCCGCAAAGCTGGATTTGGTGCTGCCCCGGCCCCCGGCCAGCACCAGCTCGTTCACCCGGCCCTCCCGCAGGGCCCGGTGAGCGCCGTAAAAGCCGGGGCTGATGAGCGTGGAAAGCTTCACCCGGTTTTCCAAAAGGCCGTTCCCTCCTTTCTAAAGGTCGTCCAGGATGCAGGGGGGCGGGCTTTCCTCCTGGCCGCCCGGCTCGAACAGGCCGGTCACCCGGGCCAGCAGCTCCAGCGCCCGCAGCTTGTCGCCCAGCTTCACCTCCACGCCCCGGGTGCCCTCTTTGATGGACACGATGGCCCGGGCGGCGGCGTCGGAAAGCCGGTCCGAGTCCACCGGGGCGGCCTTGCCGCCCTGCACGGTCACATAATCGGTGGCCCGGCTGAAGGCGATGCAGGCAAGCTCTTCCAGCACCTTTTGCCGGGTCACCTCGTTGGTTTCCTGTTCGGTGTTTACCCCCTCCTTTCGGTTCGTTGGCTCCATTCTAGCCCGCATCCGGGTTACAAAAGCCTACATTTGCCTACATTCTTCGGTTTTGCTGAACTTTTCTTGCATTTTTATTCAGTCAATTCGAATTTACGTCTTTTTCAAAGTTTTTTCGAATTTTTTTCAAAAAGGTGTTGACATTGGGCCGTTCCTTGGGTATAATATAAAACGTTCCCCGCCGGGGAAAGCGAATGGCCCGTTGGTCAAGCGGTCAAGACGGCGGCCTCTCACGCCGCAAACGGGAGTTCGATTCTCCCACGGGTCACCATTCAAGCGCTTCTAGCTCAGTTGGTAGAGCAGCTGACTCTTAATCAGCGGGCCCAGGGTTCGAGTCCCTGGAAGCGCACCATATTCCTCCTTAGCTCAGTCGGTAGAGCATGCGGCTGTTAACCGCAGGGTCGTTGGTTCGAGCCCAACAGGGGGAGCCATCAGCGCATCGCGAAAGCGATGCGCTTTTTCTTTTGCTTCTTCTTACCTTATAAAAAGGAAAAAGGCCGCCTTCATCAGGCGGCCTTTCGCTTGCAGATAAACCCCAATTCAAAAATACGGATGCAATAAAATACCTTCTCATTCACGGGCATGTACCGGGAATGAGAACACCCTGACAGAAAAAAGGGGTGCTGAAGAAAACCCCGCCGAAAACACCGTTTCCCTCCAGCCGTTCCCAAAACGGCCATAAAAAAGCCCCGCCGCCCCATCCCCCCTCATTTGTCTCTCTTATGCACTGTGCACAAGAACACACCGGCTTTTATTGACCACCCTTCAAAAAATAATAATATTTGCATAAAAAAGTGTGGTTTTTTTCGTTTACATGCCAAAAACTCCCCGGTTTTTTCGTTGAAAGAGCGAATTGTTTTTCCTTTTTCCAAACGATATACTTAAAACCACCAAGCGGGGCAGCGCCCGCAACCATCCGTAAAAACAAAAAGGAGTTCTTGCATTATGAAACTGAAACGTTTTGCGGCCCTGGGCCTTTCTGCCCTGATGGCTGCCACCGCCCTCACCGCCTGCGGCGGCACCACCACCAGCGAACCCGCAGCACCCGCTTCGGGTTCTTCTTCCGCACAGGCCGCATCCGATGAGCAGATCACCCTGAAGCTCTCCACCTGGGACTATTCCACCAGCACCTACATCCCCGGGCTGATCAAGAACTTCGAATCCAGCCACCCCAACATCAAGATCGAAGTCATCGACATCCCCGCGGCCGACTACACCACCAAGCTCACCACCATGCTCAACGGCGGCAGTGACCTGGACGTGATCATCGTGAAGGACGCCGACACCTCCCGCTCTCTGGCGGACAAGGGCCAGCTGCTCACCCTGAACGACCGCATCGAGGCCGACAACATCAACCTGGCCGACTTCAACGGCCTGGCCGAGAACTTCAATTACGACAACAAGCAGTTCGCAATGCCCTTCCGCACCGACTACTATGTGATGTACTATAATAAAGACATCTTCGACGCCAAAAACATGCCCTACCCCTCCAACGACTGGACCTGGGCCGACTTTGAAAAGATGGCCGGTGAGCTCACCGGCGACGGCAACTACGGCGCTTACCTGCACACCTGGCAGGGCTGCGTGGGCAACTGGGCCATGCAGGACGGCAAGCACACCATCATGGACTACGAAACCGGCTACGATTTCTACAAGCCCTACTACGAGATGGCCGTGCGGATGCAGAAGGACAAGATCATCCAGGATTACGGCGATCTGAGCGCCGCCAAGATCCATTACTCCGGCGCCTTTGCACAGGGCAACGTGGCCATGATGCCCATGGGCTCCTGGTTCATGGCAACCATGATCGACAAGGTCAATAAGGGCGAAACCAGCGTGAACTGGGGCGTTGCCACCCTGCCCCACCCCGAAGGCGTTGAGCCGGGCTATGTGGTGGGCGCCGCCACCCCCATTGCGGTGAACAACGCTTCCAAGCATGCCGACGCCGCCTGGGAAGTTGTAAAGTACTTCACCGGCGAAGCCGCCGCTTCCTACATGGCAACCACCGGCCAGTTCCCCGCCCGTGCGGATGATGCCGTCATCCAGGAAGTTGCCAACGTGGAAGGCATGCCCGAAGGCGCCGCCGAGGCCCTGAAGGTGAAGCACATCAGCCTGGACCGTCCCATCGTTCCGAAGGTTGCCGATGTGAACCAGATGCTCACCGAACAGCACAGCATGATCATGCTGGGTCAGTCCACCATTGACGAGGCCCTTGCCGAAATGGCAAAGCAGGCCAAGGATATCATTGAGGGCTGATTTTAAAAAACGCCAAAAGAGCTTCTTTTGAAGCTTTTTTCCCCGGAGGGGCTGGCCTGACACGGCCCCTCCGGGGTTTTTGTCTGCAAAAAAAGAAGGTCCCCTTTCCTGCAAAAAGCCGCAGGAGAGGGGGCCTTTTTTGCTGTCCGCCCTTTGCCGGGGGGCTGCCCCGCCGGGCAGTGAAGGCCCGCCCCGCACCCTGCCGGGGGCTGCCGAAACGCCCGGCCTTCCGCCTTTTTTTCCGCCCTTTTTCTTTGGATTTTTCGACAGGCCTGTTTGCCTTGCATTTTTTGCTTTTGTGCATTCTGCACAATAAACCCGCCTTTTTTATTACCCCTCACTTTAAAATAATAACAACCTCATAAGAAAGTATGGTTTTCCCCCTTCGGGCTCCAAAAACCCTTCGGTTTTTTCGTTTAAAGAGCGCATTGTTTTTCTCCTGCCCCGGCGATATACTGGAATCATCAAGCGGGGCAGCGCCCGCGATCGTTCGTGAAAAATTGAAAAAGGAGTTCTTGCATTATGAAACTGAAACGCTTTGCAGCCCTGGGCCTTTGCGCCCTGATGGCTGCCACCGCCCTCACCGCCTGCGGCGGCGGCACCCCAGCCAGTGATCCTGCGGCTCCCGCTTCGGACAATCCCGCTTCCTCACAGGCCGCATCCGATGAGCCGATTACCCTGAAGCTCTCCACCTGGGACTATGCCAGTGTCCCCTATGTCCCCGAGCTGGTGAAAAACTTTGAAGCCAGCCACCCCAATATCAAGATCGATGTCATCGACATCCCCGCGGCCGACTACACCACCAAGCTCACCACCATGCTCAACGGCGGCAGCGAGCTGGACGTGATCCTCATCAAGGATGCCGATACCTCCCGCTCCCTGGCCGATAAGGGCCAGCTGCTCACCCTGAACGACCGCATCGAGGCCGACAAGATCGACCTGGCCGACTTCAACGGCCTGGCCGAAAACTTCAATTATGACAACAAGCAGTTTGCGATGCCCTTCCGCACCGACTACTATGTGATGTACTACAACAAAGACATCTTCGATGCCAAGAATATGCCCTACCCCTCCAACGACTGGACCTGGGCCGACTTCGAAAAGATGGCCAAAGAGCTCACCGGCGACGGCAACTACGGCGCTTTCCTGCACACCTGGCAGGGCTGCGTGGGCAACTGGGCCATGCAGGACGGCAAGCACACCATCATGGATTATGAAACCGGCTACGATTTCTATAAGCCCTATTATGAGATGGCCCTGCGGATGCAGAAGGATAAAACCATCCCGGATTACGGCGATCTGTGTGCCGCCAAGATCCATTATTCCGGCGCCTTCCCCCAGGGCAACGTGGCCATGATGCCCATGGGCACCTGGTTCATGGTGAACATGATCGATAAGATCAACAAGGGCGAAACCAATGTGAACTGGGGCGTTGCCACCCTGCCCCACCCCGAAGGCGTTGAAGCCGGCTATGTGGTGGGCGCCGCCACCCCCATTGCGGTGAACAACGCTTCCAAGCACGCCGACGCCGCCTGGGAGGTCGTGAAGTACTTCACCAGCGAAGAAGCCGCTTCCGTTATGGCCGCCTCCGGCCAGTTCCCGGCCCGTGCGGATGACGCTGCCATCCAGAAGGTCGCCACCATGGAAGGCATGCCCGAAGGCGCCGCCGAGGCCCTGAAGGTGAAGCACATCAGCCTGGACCGTCCCATCGTTCCGAAGGTTGCCGATGTGAACCAGATGCTCACCGAACAGCACAGCATGATCATGCTGGGTCAGTCCACCATTGACGAGGCCCTTGCCGAAATGGCAAAGCAGGCCAAGGATATCATTGAGGGCTGATTTTAAAAAACGCCAAAAGAGCTTCTTTTGAAGCTTTTTTCCCCGGAGGGGCTGGCCTGACACGGCCCCTCCGGGGTTTTTGTCTGCAAAAAAAGAAAAGGTCCCCCTTTCCTGCAAAAGCGCAGGAGAGGGGGCCTTTTTCAGTCCAGTTTTTGCTGGCGGATGTCCTGCCAGTAGTGAAGGGCCCGCTCCACGCCCTCCTGGGGGATGCCGAAATACTCGGCCATCTGCCATGGTTCCCGATAGCCCAGCGCCACCGCCTGCCGCAGCTTTTCCAGCGGCAGATAAGTTTCGATCTGGCGGCGGTTGGCCTTGTATTCGTGCTTTTCGATCAGGTCATAGGGGGACGAAAGCCGGTGGGTGCAGCCGGTGGCGCAGTGGCTCACCTCGTGGGCCAAACGCCAGCCGAAGTCGGCCACCGTGCGGCACCGGCGAAAATCGATGAAAATGCCGTACTGCCCGCCCATTTCAATGGTGGCCGCATCCGCAAAGCCGATGTCCCAGGCAAAGATCCTGGCACCCTGGGCCGCTGCATCCTTGTAAACCTCTTCCAGCCGCATCCGCATTCCTCCTTTTTGGATCGGTCAGCCCTGCTGGGTCTTGAAAAATTTTGCCATCTCCAAAAGCTTCTGCCGGTTCTCCTCGGTCAGGCCCTGTACCTCGTTGTAAAGGGCGTAGGTGAAATCGTCCGGGCCGGGGTCGGTGCCCAGCAGCGCATTGGAGCTCACGTTCAGCTTTTCGCAGATCTTCACCAGCGTGTCCTGGCCGGGGCGGTTCAGATCCTTCTCCCAGTTGCACACCGAATTGTGTTTTGCGCCCACCGCATCGGCCAGCTCCCGCTGGGAAAGCCCGGCCGCCTTGCGGGCCGCTTTTAGTTTTTCTCCGAATGTTGCCACTTTCCTTCACTCCCTTTTTTTACAGCCTACCACAGCCCGGCCCAAAAGTAAAGGGTTTTATTCAGTTTTTTCGAAGTTTTATTGCCCACCCGTCCGTTTTTTCGAAGTTCTATTGTTTGCCTGTCCGTTTTTCGAAGTTCTGTTGTTCGCCCCTCCGTTTTTCGAAGTTCTGTTGTTCACCCCTCCGTTTTTCGAAGTTCTGTTGTTCACCCCTCCGTTTTTCGAAGTTCTGTT
>JAHHRU010000018.1 GCA_020025635.1 Allofournierella sp. | reverse complement strand
GAGCAGGGGACTGAAAATCCCCGTGTCATTGGTTCGATTCCGATCGGAGGCACCACAAAAAGAGAAGTGCAGCATCTGCACTTCTCTTTTTGTTTGCTGCATTTGTGAAAAAACTCCCCTGCGCCGTTCTGCCTTTTTGCGGGCAGAGCTTTGCGCGGGGGAGTTTTTGCTTTTATTCGGTTACAGGAGAGAATGCCTTAAACCGGCAGGTTCTGAACAATGCCGCGGGCACAGTCAACAGATACGTTTGCACCATCCTGCAGAATGCGGGTGGCACCCACAGCACCAACGATAACGGGCTTGCCAAGAGCAAGGCCTACGATGGCTGCGTGGCTGTTCATGCCGCCCTCCTCAACAATGATCGCGCTTGCATCCCGCATGGCGTTCAGCATTTTGTTGTTGGTGTAGGGAACGACGAGCACGTCGCCTTTGGAAAACTTGCGGTATACTTCGTCGTTGTTGCGGCAAAGGCAAACAGTGCCTTTGGTGTTGGCGCCGCCCAGGCCTACGCCGGTGAGCAGGGAATCGCCCACCAGATGCACCTTGATCATGTTGGTGGTGCCGCTGATGCCCACCGGAACACCGGCGGTTACAACAACCAGGTCACCGGCCTTTACCAGGCCTGCCTTTTCGGCGGTTTCCACCGACAGGTCGATCAGCTCATCGGTGTTGTGGGCATAAGGCATGACCAGAGGAGTCACACCCCAGGACAGGGACAGATGCCGCTGTACGGATGCATCCACCACACAGGCGATGATGGGGGTGGAGGGGCGGCCCTTGCTTACCAGGCGGGCGGTCTCGCCGCTCTTGCTGACGGTGATGATGGCATTGGCCTTGATGTCGGCAGCGGTGGTGCCGGCAGCGTGAGCGGTAGCGCCGGCGATGCTCATGTGAGGATCCACCGGGGCCTTGCGCATACGGCTGAAATAGCTGGTGTCGTTTTCGGTGCGCTCAGCAATGGCAGCCATGGTGCGGACGGCTTCGATGGGATACTTGCCGGCTGCGGTCTCGCCGCTCAGCATGATGGCGCTGGTGCCGTCATAAATGGCGTTGGCAACGTCGGTGATCTCAGCACGGGTGGGGCGGGGGTTTTCCATCATGCTTTCCAGCATCTGGGTAGCGGTGATGACCGGTTTGCCGCTGGAGAAGCTGTGATAGATGATCTCCTTCTGGATCACAGGGATCTCGGTGAAGTCGATCTCAACGCCCATATCGCCGCGGGCGATCATGACCGCATCGGCTGCAGCCAGGATCTCGTCGATGTTGTCCACACCTTCACGGTTTTCGATTTTGGCAATGATGCGCATGTGAGAGCCGTGAGCGTTCAAAAGACGGCGGATGTCCTGGATGTCCTGAGCGCTGCGGGTAAAGCTGGCAGCCACAAAATCAAAATCCTGTTCGATGCCGAACAGAATGTCTTCCTTGTCACGGGTGCTCAGATAAGGCATGGACAGGGAAACACCGGGCACGTTCACGCCCTTGCGGTCGCTGATGGGGCCGCCGTTTTCCACCTGGCAGCGAATGTCGGTGCCCTTGATCTCCAGCACCTTCATGCTGATCAGGCCGTCGGCAAGCAGAATGGTGCTGCCAACCGAAACATCGCCGGGCAGGTCTTTGTATGTGATGGAGCAGATATCCTTGCTGCCCTGGATGTCACGGGTGGTCAGGGTGAACTCCTGGCCGGCGGTCAGGGCAGCCTTGCCGCCCTCAAAGGTTTTGAGGCGGATTTCAGGGCCCTTGGTATCCAGCAGGGCAGCCACCGGCAGATCCAGCTCGGTGCGGATCCGCTTCAGGGTATCCAGACGCTTTTTATGCTCTTCGTGAGAACCATGAGAAAAATTAAAGCGGGCAACGTTCATGCCGCTCTCGATCATACTGCGGAGAACCTCTTCCCGATCAGTGGACGGGCCGAGAGTGCAAACGATCTTGGTCTTGCGCATATTTTGTAAACCTCCTGTTAAAACCGTAGTTCAATTCCTTATTATACATGAAATCCGCCGATCGAAACAGAGAATTTTGATCTTTTCTAAAAAGTTTCTCTTTTCGTGCGAATGCGTTACAAAATACACAAAGACGGAAGGGGCTGTTTGTGCATTTTTTCAAAATGAAAACTTTTTGAAAACAGAGCGAAAAACATAGGGAAAACCTCCCGAAAAAACGTTCGGTATGGTATAATATTTCTGTATCACTTGATGAGGGCATCGGCTGCAAAACATCCTGTTCTGTACAAGGGGCCCTCAAAAAGCGATTTCATTCAGATAAAAAGCTGAAAATAAAACCATAAGGAGGTTTTCCATAATGGCAAAACGAGTTTTTTTGATTGTGCTGGACAGCTTTGGCGTGGGCTATGAGCCGGACGCAGATAAATTTGGTGATGTGGGGGCCAATACCCTGGCATCCATCGCAAAAGATGAACATTTTAAGGCGGACAACCTGCAAAAGCTGGGCCTGTTCAATCTGGACGGTGTGACCTGCGGCCAGCCGGCCCGGCAGGTGCTGGGCAGCTATGCCCGCCTGCAGGAGGCCAGCAACGGCAAGGATACCACCATCGGCCACTGGGAAATTGCAGGTGTGGAAAGTGAGCGGGCCCTGCCCACTTACCCCAATGGCTTCCCGACAGAGGTGATCGAAGAGTTTGAGCGCCGCACCGGCCGCCATGTGCTGTGCAACCTGCCCTATTCCGGCACCGAGGTGCTGAAGGATTACGGTGAAGAGCATCTGCGCACCGGCGATTTGATCGTTTATACCTCGGCTGACAGTGTGTTCCAGGTGGCCGCCCACGAGGACATCGTGCCGGTGCCGGAGCTGTATGAATACTGCCAGATCGCCCGGGATATGCTCAAGGGCGAGCACGGCGTGGGCCGGGTGATCGCCCGCCCCTTTGTCGGCACCTGCCCGGAGGACTTTAAGCGCACCTCCAACCGGCATGACTATTCCCTGAAGCCGCCCAAGAAAACCATGCTGGACCATCTGAAAGAAGCCGGCCGGGATGTGATCGGCGTGGGCAAGATCTATGATATTTTCGACGGGGAAGGCGTGACCGAAAAGATCCGCACCACCGGCAACACCAACGGCATCCAGGTCATGCTGGACCTTGCGGACCGGGATTTTAACGGCCTTGCTTTCATCAACCTGGTGGATTTTGATATGATCTACGGTCACCGGCGCAACATTCCCGGCTATGCGGCCGCCACTGCTGAGTTTGATGAAGCGCTGGGCAAAATGCTGGAAAAGCTGCGCCCGGAAGATGTGCTGATCATCACCGGCGACCACGGCTGTGATCCGGGCTACACCAAAACCACCGATCATACCCGGGAGTATGTCCCCATGCTCACCGTGGGTGCTCCGGTCCAGAAGGACAACAACCTTGGCACGGTTCTGGGCTTCGGCGCCATTGCCCGCACCATCTGCGATTACCTGGAAGTTCCGGTGCAGCTGGACGGGGAGAATTTGGCAAAACGAATTTTTCGGTGAAAAATGCACAGCTTTGAAATATAACCGGGACCTGTTTCGTTTAGTACGTGAAAAAAGCGATTGAAACATCAGGAGGAACCGGGCATTTGAAAGGAAATCGATCCATGCCGCTCCGAATCACTGCGGTGCTGGTGCTGGCAGTGCTGGCGCTGGTTTACTGCATCCTTGTGCGGATGCACTCGAATTTCAATTTTGGTATCCTGATCGCTTACGGCATCACGGCCGCTCTTTGGGGATACGGGCTGTTTTACCGCCCCATTGAGCGGTTTTGTGCCAAAGGGTTCGGGCGCTTTTTAAAAATCTCGTTTTTCTGTGCGGCGGGCTTTTTTGTGCTCATGCTGCTGTTTGTTGCAGTGGGCGGGTATTCCCACCAGCCGGCCGGAAATGAAAAGGCTGTGATCGTGCTGGGCGCAGGGCTCAAAAAAGATGTGCCTTCCGGCCTTTTGCAGCGCAGGCTGAATGCGGCGCTTGACTATTACAATCAGCACCCAGATGTGCTGATCGTGGTTACCGGCGGGCAGGGAAGAGATGAAACCATTCCGGAAGGGGTGGCCATGGCCCGGTATCTGCACCAGCATGGTGTACCCAAGGAAAGCATCATCACAGAAAGCAAAAGCACCTCAACGGAGGAAAATCTCCTTTTCGCCCGTCAGCTTTTGAAAGAGCGGGGCATTGATGCCGATGAGCCGGTGGCCGTTGTGACCAATGCGTTTCATTGCTACCGTGGGCGCGGGTATGCAAAACAGGTGGGCTTCACGGCCGTAAGCTCGATACCGGCCTCGATTTCGCCGGAATCGGTGCCGATCTGCTATATGCGAGAGGTGTTTGCGATCCTCTATTACTGGGTGTTCAAATCCAGCCAAACCGGCTGGATCGCGCCCTTTGTGGGGATCTTTTAAAAATAAGCGGCAGCTCTGCCGCCGAAAGAGGTGAGGGAATGGCTCCGATCATTCATGTGGAGCATCTGCGCAAGGTGTATAAGGTCGGTCACGAAAAGGTGATCGCCCTGAACGACATCCAGCTGGACATTCAAAAAGGGGAGATCTGCTGTATTGTCGGCCCTTCGGGAAGCGGCAAATCCACCCTGCTCAACCAGCTTGCCGGGCTTGAAAAGCCCACCAAAGGCTGTGTTTATATCAGCGGTCAGCCCATCAGCGAAATGAACGAAAAGCAGCTGGCAAAATTTCGCCAGGCACATCTGGGCTTTATTTTTCAAAGCTACAATCTGCTGCCCAACCTGACGGCGGCTGAAAATGTGGCGATGCCCCTGATGTTCAAGGGGGTCGGCCGCAAAAAACGGCTGACCATGGCAAAAGAGGAGCTCAAGCGGATGGGCCTTGGCAAGCGTGCCAACCACCGCCCTACCGAAATGAGCGGCGGCCAGCAGCAGCGTGTGGGCATTGCCCGCGCCTTTGTGGCAAAGCCGGAGGTGGTGTTTGCCGATGAGCCCACCGGAAACCTGGATACCACCACGACCCGCCAGGTGCTTTACCGGATGCTGGATATCGCAAAGCAGAACGATATCACATTCGTAATGGTCACCCATGAACGGGAGCTGGCCACCTGTGCCGACCGTGTGATCACCATTCGGGACGGCCGGGTGGAAAGCAACGTGCTGGTGGACGAAGAACAAAAGCAGCATGACCGCGCCGAGATGTTCAAAGACATTTTGGAAGCGGAAAACAAGGCCCCGCCGGAACCGAAAACCACTGTGCCGGCATCCAGTATCAATGATTAAAGTGAGGAACAGACAATGAAAAAGACCATGAAATCAATCAGCCTGTTGCTGGCGCTGGTGCTTGCTTTGAGCATGCTGGGCAGCATGACGGTGTTCGCCGATGAACAGCCTGCCGCAGATGCCGCTGCAAGCCAGAGCGCCCAGCCGGCTGAAAATGCCGGCGGACAGAATGCGGCATCAGAAACAACTCAGACGCCAGCTCCCGAGCAGTCCACGCCTGCCCCCACACCGGAGCCCACTCCGGAGCCCACTCCGGAGCCTACCCCGGAGCCGGAAGGCATGGCCATCACCTATTATGAGGTGGATGGCTACGAAGGCGGCCATTACAGCCACGGCGAGCAGGCAAACATCATTGTGACATTCATGGACGAGTGGGCAAACGCTCACGGCGCAAACATCACTGCCCGCATCAATACCGATGCGTTCCGCGGCTCTCAGCAGACTGCTGTGCACAATCCCGATGGTACTTATACGGTGGTCTTCCCCAATGTGGGATATGCAGGCGGCAGCACCACCTTCTCCTTTGAGCTTCTCTACGACCAGCCCCGTGAAGTGAAGGTGCTCACTCAGGAGCTTTCCATGTGTGATGACAGCTGGCCCACTCCCGAGCCCTCCACCACTCCCGCACCGACCACTGAACCCAACCTGCCCAAGATCATGGTGAAGGACTTCACCTTCGGTGGCACCAGTGTGCCTGCTGGCAAGGAGTTCGAGCTGGACCTGACCCTGTTCACTACCAGCGGCAACACCAATCTGCATGACGTTATGGTGGGCCTGACCTTCCCCCCGGATACCAAGAACATTTCCCTTGCAACCGGCAGCATGAACACCTATGTGGGCGAAATGGCTCCCGGCGCAACCCGCCATATCAAATACAAAATGATCACCGATGCAACCATGGAGCCGGGCTCTGTTCCCATCACCGTTCAGCTTTCCAGCAAAAACGGCGAAGGCAGCACCTTCCCCATCTCCATTCCAGTCACCCAGCAGGAGCGTTTTGAGATCACCAACATGGAAGCTCCCGACACCATGCTGATGGGGGACGAGGGCTATCTGTCGGTTACTTTTGTAAACAAGGGCAAGAGCCCCATCAACAACCTCTCTGCCGAGATTCAGGGCGAAAACCTTGCAAACCCCGGCCAGAGCCAGTTCCTGGGCAACATTGCCCCCGGCACGGAAAACTCGGTTGATTTTGCTGTTATGGCCGCTGCCGACGGCGTGATCAACGGCAAGGTCGTGCTCAGCTATGAAGACTCCAAGGGTGAGACACAGACCCTCACCAAGGAGTTCTCCTGCACGGTTGAGGCAATGCCCCCCATGGATCCCGGCATGGACCTGCCGGAAATGCCCGATGAAATGGTGGACGGCGAAGCCGGAGCCGGCATGCCCTGGTGGGGCTGGCTGCTGATCGCAGCCGGCGTGGCCGGCGTGGTGGCTGCGGTTGTGGTCGTGCTGAAAAAGAAGAAGGCCAAGAAGCAGGCCCAGCTGGAGGATGAAGATGAAGATATCTGATCTGCTGAGACTCAGCACAGATAATCTTCGCCGGCGCAAGGGCCGCACAGCCCTGACTGTGATCGGTGTGGTGGTTGGTACCTTTGCGATCATCGTTATGATCAGTTTGGGTATTGCCAGCAATGCCGCCAATGAGGAAATGCTGCAAAGCTGGGGCGACTTGACACAAATCGAGATCTACAATTACCAGTGGGGCGCATCCAGCAACGAGGTGCCCGTGCTGGATGATAAAATGCTGGAAACCATCCGTGGCTATGAGCATGTGGTGGCCGCAACCCCGATCTATCAGGCAAGCGACCTGAACGCCCAGATCTTTGCCGGCAAAAAAGATCGGTATTCCGCCTATGCCTGGAATATGTTCGGCGTGGATATGAAATCGCTGGAAGCGATGGAATATTCCCTGCTGGACGGAACCTTTATTGCCGATGACACCAACCTGGGCAAAAAGAAGATCCCCGTGCTGGTGGGCGAATATATGGGCTATGAATTTGAGGATACCCGCAAAAGCCCAAACAGCGGCAAGCGCCGGCGCTATTGGGGCGACGTGGATGCCCAGGGCAACCCGGTGCTCCCGTTCGTGGACCCAAGCCATGACAAAATGACCCTTCGCCTTACGGCGTACACCGGCAACGGCACCGAAAAAACGCAGGATTTCCAGATGGTGGTTGTGGGCACCTTAAAAAAGGATGAAACCAAAAACTATTTCACCCACAGCGGCGTTGTGATGCGGGTGGAAGACCTGAAGATGCTGGAAGCGGCTTATAAAAAGCTGAGCGGCGCCAAGGGCGGCAGTGGCGGCGGATCGGTCATGATCAGCGCAAACGGCCAGCAGATCCACCAGAAAGACAATGGCTATGAAAATGTCATCATCAAGGTAGACAATGTGGACAATGTGGCCGCGGTGGATGCCACTCTCAAAGAGCTGGGCTACGAGACCAATTCGCTCACCCAGATCCGTGAGGAAATGCAGGCGCAGGTGGCAAAAAGCCAGATGATCCTGGGCGGAACGGCTGCGGTGGCCCTGCTGGTTGCGGCACTGAACATTGCCAACACCATGATGATGTCCATTTATGAACGCACCAAGGAGATCGGCGTGATGAAGGTGCTGGGCTGCGAGGTGAGCAAGATCCGCAATATGTTCCTGATGGAAGCCGGTGCCATCGGCCTTTTGGGCGGTGTGATCGGTGTGGCGCTCAGTTACGGAGCCTCGCTCATCCTGAACAACCTCAACACCATCATGGCGTTCTTTGGCAGCGAAGGCGTTGACCTGAGCGGCATTATGGGCGGCATGGGCGGTATGGGCGGAATGGGAGGCGCTACCATTTCCATTATCCCGCCCTGGCTGGTGCTGCTGGGATTGGGATTCTCCACCCTGGTGGGCATCCTTTCCGGCCTGTGGCCCGCCATTCGGGCAACCAAGATCAGTGCTTTGGAAGCGATCCGGCACGAATGATTTCAAAACAAAGCAGGGATATCCCTTTTTGGGGGGATATCCCTGCTTTTTCCTTCATATAGATGCAGAAAGGCGGGCACCGGGCCGCCTGAAACAGATGGAGGAAAAGGGAAATGGAACGGTTGACCGCAGTGCTGGAAACGATCAGGAATATTTTGGAGAAGCTGGCCTGGGGCCCGGCCACAGTGGCTCTTTTGCTGGGAACAGGGCTTTATTTCACCGTGCGCACCCGTTTCTTTCAGCTTGCCAAAATACGGCTTTGGTCCAAGCAGACCCTGGGGCGCATCCTGAAAGGGGATAAAACGAAAAACGGAGGGCTGTCCGCTTTTCAGTCTGCCTGCACAGCGCTTGCGGCAACCCTGGGCACCGGCAACATTGCAGGCGTTGCCACCGCCCTTGCATCCGGCGGCCCCGGGGCGCTTTTCTGGATGTGGCTCTCCGCACTGATCGGCACCATGACCGCCTTTGCCGAAAATGTTCTGGCCGGGCTTTACCAGGGCCGTGACCGGGCGGGCAGGCCCATTGGCGGGGCCATGTTCTACATTGAAAAAGGGCTGCACAGCCGGGGGCTTGCACTGCTTTTTTCGTTTTTGTGCGTGTGCGGCTCGCTGGGAATGGGCAATATGGCGCAGGCGAACTCGGTTGCGGCAGTGATGGAGGATTCCTTCTCGGTGCCGCCAGGCGTTACCGGCGCAGTCACCGCAGCCCTTGTGGCTTTTGCCATGCTGGGCGGCGTGGGGCGCATCGGCCGCATAACAGAACGGCTGGTGCCGGTCATGGCGCTGGGGTATGCGGCCGGCGCGGCGGCCATCATCCTGGCAAGGCTGCAAAGCCTGCCGGCGGTGCTGGCGCTCATTGTGCAAGAAGCGCTCAATTTTCGGGCAGGCCTTGGGGGCGTGGCCGGTTATGGGGTCGCAAAAGCACTGCGCATCGGCGTTTCCCGGGGCGTTTGCTCCAACGAGGCCGGGCTTGGCAGCTCGGTCATGGCCAATTCCGCAGCCGGCATGACACCGGTGCAGCAGGGGATGTGGGGGGTGTTCGAGGTTGCAGTGGATACCCTGTTCATGTGCATGCTCACCGGCCTTGCTATTTTGTGCAGCGGCGCTTATTGTCCCGCGCAGTATGCCCGGGTGCTGGGTACGCCTGCCTTTCAGCAGCTGCCCAACGGAGCCGCGCTCACCGCAGAGGCCTTTCGGCAGGTATTCGGGCCGCTGGGCGGGGTGTTTGTTGCACTGTCGCTGATGCTGTTCGCCTTTTCCACACTGCTTGGCTGGAGCTATTACGGCTCCCTTGCCGCAGAGTATCTTGCGGGCAGCCGCGGCCAGCGGGTTTATAAGATCTGCTTTGTGGTTCTGGTGCTGGTGGGCAGCACCGCCCAGCTGGAACTGGTGTGGGGGCTTGCGGATGCCTTTAACGGGCTGATGGCCCTGCCGAACCTGCTGGCGCTCATCTGCCTTTCGCCGCAGGTGCTGAAAGAGACCCGCCGGGCCCTGCGGGAAGATTTTTAGGTAGAAAAGCCTCAAAAAACCGATGAAAAGCCTGTTTGCCCGGTGCAGACAGGCTTTTTTGCAATATTTGAGCCGGATGCTTCGTATTATAAGTGCTGCCGCCGGCCCAAACTGAAAATGCGTGTTGTGCGGCGGAGCAAAAGATGATATAATCGGAATGTTACAGGGACAGACTCAAGACCCTGGAAAAATGAAGCGAGGAAGGTGCATTTTTGGCAAAGTATGATGCGGTCCTGTTTGACGTGGATGGGACCCTGCTCCATTCCAGCCCCGGCATCCTTGCCTGCATGGCCGAAACCTTTCGGCAGGCGGGCTTTGATCCGGACACCATCGATCTTACCCGTTATCTGGGCCCGCCGCTGCGCCAGAGCTTTGGCGAGCATACCCAGGACAAAGCACTGGTGGAACGGATGGTTGAGATCTACCGAACCGAATATCATCATACCGGACAGCACATGTGCAGCCCGTACAGCGGCGTTGTAAAAATGCTGGAAACCCTGCGCTCAGCGGGCATCTGGATGTACACTGCAACGGCAAAACCCACCACGGTGGTGACCCCCATTTTGGAGGAACAGGGCCTTGCAGGGTATTTTCGCTTCATTGGCGGTGCATCCGAGGATGCAAGCGCCGAAACAAAAACAGCGGTCATCCGGGCTGTGCTTTCCCGCCCGGAGCTTGCAGGCAAACGGGTGCTGATGGTTGGCGACCGAAAGGACGATATGCAGGGGGCCGCGGCGTGCAAGCTGCCGGCAGCCGGTGTGTTGTATGGCTACGGAAGCCGCGAGGAACTGGCTGCTTTTGAGCCGGTGTTCCTGGCACAGGATTGTGAGCAGCTGACCCGCTGCATAATGGAACTTTAAAAGTTTCAAAGGAGGTATTCTAAAATGGCTCAGCAAAGAAGAAATTCCCAGTCAGGCTCCGGCATGACCGCCAAACAGCGACAGGCGGTTCTGGTGCTGGCAGTTTGCGCACTGGTACTGGTGATCACCATCACAGCGGTATCGGTCTGGGTCTCGAAATCCAAAAAACCGAATGATATAGGCGATGATCCATCGTCGAATATCCCCGAAAGCTCAAGTGTGGTCCCGTCCGCATTCGATCCCACCAAGTACGGTGATGCCGTTTTGGGTGAGACCGATGATGCCGGCAAGGAATACATCGACCAGACTTTGTTTGTGGGCGATTCCAACACCAACCTTTACTACCAGAACGCTCTGCTGACCCTGGATCAGGTCGTGGCGGTGGAAGGCCTTGGCATTCAGAACTTCACCACCGACAAATCCATCTATTTCAAAAAGGATGACAACGCCTATTCCATCCCGGAGGCCATTGCAAAAATGAAGCCCCGCCGGATCATCATGATGATGGGCACCAACAACATCGACGGCACCATGAGCGGCAGCAGCTTTGCCGAAAGCTATAAGGCAGCCGTGGATGCGATCAAGGCAGCTTACGATTATACCGATATCATCGTTGCGGCCGTGCCGCCCATCCCGCAGGATCATTCCCAGTACACCAATGTGAGCATTGAAGCGGTGAACGAGTTCAATGATGCTTTGGCTCAGATGTGCGCAGACAACGGCCTCAAGTTCCTGAACATTTCGGAGGCTCTGGTCGGCGCGGATGGCTACGGCAAGGCCAGCTGCTTCCGCCCGGGTGATGTGCACCTGAAAAAGGACGGCCTGACCACCATTTTGGACTATGCCCGCACCCATGCTTACCTGGGCACCGAGGATCGCCGCCCCGATACCAATGACATCCCGGCCCGCCGCACCGGCACTGCCGGCTCCAGCGAGATCGTAAATCCCACCGCAAAGCCGGAGGACAAGGAAGAAGAAAAGACCTTCACTGCCCAGTACAATGTGGACAAAAAGGGCGGCACGCTGGAAAGCGGTGATAAGAAGGGCGTTACCAGCCTGAGCTTCAAGGATCTGGAAGAAAAGAGCACCATTACCGTTACAGCGGTTCCCGATAAGGGCTATGAGTTTGTGAAGTGGAGCGACGGCAAGACCGATGCCACCCGCACCGACAAAAAATTCAAGCAGAATGTGAATGTTTCGGCCATGTTTGCCGCCGAGCAGGGCGTTAAGATCAAGGAAGGCAGCTCTGGTACCATCGAGCAAGGCCAGACCATCACCCTGCACGCAAAGGCCTACGGCGCCGACATCCCGGATGATAAGATCGCCTGGACTATGGACGGCAAGGCTGTGCGCAACGGTTACAGCGCAGGCTTTACCCCGGATAAGGCGGGCACCTACTCCATCAAGGCTACCGTGACCGGCACCAACGGCAAAACCTACAGCGCCGAATATAAGCTGACAGTCACCGAAAAGAAGGTGCCTGTATTCAAGGCGGAATACGGCGTATCCGATTCTGCTATGGGTTACCTGGAAAGCGGCGACAAGAAGGGCGCAGGCCTTGCTTTCAATGATGTGAAGGAAGGCACCCCCGTATCGGTCAAGGCCGTTGCCAACGCCGGCTACAAGTTTGTAAAGTGGAGCGATGACAACCCCAACGCAACCCGTACCGACTATAAGGCGGTCAGCGTGAATGCGATCTTTGAGGCAGAAGCCCACGTTCATGATTACAAGCTGGAATCCGAAGTGAAGCCCACCTGCACCGAGTCCGGCAAGAAAGTGCTGGCCTGCAGCTGTGGCGACCGCAAGGAGGAATCCGTTCCGGCCCTGGGCCACGCCTGGGAAGTGACCGGTGAAACCGCACCCACCTGCACTACGGAAGGCGAAAAACAGTACAAGTGCAAGAACTGCGGCGCAACCAAGAGCGAAAAGGTGCCCGTAGTGCCCCACAACCCCGGCGCATGGGAGCAGACAGTGGCGCCTCAGGTTGGCGTTCCCGGCAAGGAGGTGCAGAAGTGCACAGTCTGCGGCACTGTTCTGAACGAGCGTGAGATCCCGGCTCTGCCCGCTCCGGAGTCTCCCGAAGGCGGAGAAGGAACCGAAGGCGGAACCAGATAAAACTTTGTACATCCGTATACGGACAAAAACACAGCGGCCCCCACTCCCGTTTTGGGAGTGGGGGATTTTGAAAATTCCAGCAAAACCACAAAGGAGCAATTAAGATATGAAGCTGAGTGTATTGGGCTGCGGCCGATGGGGAACCTTTCTGGCCAGCTACCACAGCGCAAAAAATGAAGTCCTGCTTTGGGGCCGCCCGGGTTCCCGGGCAATGGCCCAGCTTATGGCAGAGCGCAAAAACGCTTACCTCACCCTGCCCCAGGCCCTGATTTTGGAGGAAGATCTGGAAAAGGCCCTCTCGTTTGCACAGGTCATCATCATTTCCATCAGTGCCCAGCAGCTGCGCAATCTGGCAAAGCAGCTGAGCGAATTCGACCTTTCCGGCAAAACCTTCATCCTGTGCATGAAAGGCATCGAGGTGGAAACCGGCAAGCGCCTGACTCAGGTGTTCCGGGAAGAGGTGGACCAGCCGGTGGGGGTGGCTGTTTGGGTAGGCCCCGGCCATGTTCAGGATTTCAGCGCCGGCATCCCCAACTGCATGGTCGTGGACTCGGACGACCCGGCCGTTACCGATTACATTGTGGAAAATCTGAGCAGTGACCTGATCCGCCTGTACAAAGGCCGTGATCTGATCGGCACCGAGGTGGGCGCTGCCGCCAAAAACGTGATCGGCATTGCCGCCGGCATGCTGGACGGCGCAGGCTGTTCCAGCCTGAAAGGCGCCCTGATGGCCCGGGGTGCCCGAGAAGTGGCCCGCCTGATCCGTGCCATGGGCGGCAACGAGCTTTCGGCCTATGGCCTTTGCCATTTGGGCGATTATGAGGCGACCCTTTTCTCCCAGCACAGCCACAACCGGCATTTCGGCGAAAGCTTTGTGAAGGGAGAGCCCTTTGACCAGCTGGCCGAGGGTGCTTCCACTGTGAAGGCGCTGGTCCGTTTGGGAAAAGAATACAATGTGGATCTGCCCATCAGCACAATGGTGTACCAGATCCTTTATGAGGGCAAAAACCCGAAGGATGCCCTGCCCACTTTGTTTGCCCGCACGGTAAAAGGGGAATTCGACTACTAAAGCACCAAAACGCCTCCCTGCACATACTTTGTGTCAAGGAGGCGTTTTGCATATGATGGTTGAAGAAGTTCATCTGGAAGGCTATCCACCCTTAGACCGTGAAGGCAATGTGGTGGATGGAAGTGTGGACAATTACGATTTTGAGTGGGGTGCGCAGGTGTGTTACCCCGAGCGGGAGCTGCCGCCCCGTGCCGACCAGTGGCCCTTTGCGGGGTGCTGGCCGGGTGAGTGCCCGGGCCCCTGTCCCGACCCTTGCCCGGAGCCCTGCCCTTGCCCGGAGCCCTGCCCCGGTCCCTGCCCGGAGTATGGCGGCTGCCAGTGCAGAGAACCGTGCCAATGCCACAACTCCGGCCCCTGTTCCTGCGGCGGGTGCAGGCCGGGCCGGGAATATGAGATCCGTGATATCTGATGCCCAGTGCAAAAGAGCCCGGCCCCGAAAGAGCCGGGCCCTTTTTGGGGCTGCGCACTTGACGAAAAGCCCGGTATGAGCGATAATAAAAAAGTATGAGAATTTAAACGGCGAAGGCTGTTTTAACATGATAACGGGAGGTTTTTTGCATGGCATATTATACCTGCCTGCTGCTGGATGCGGACGGAACGGTCCTGGATTTTGAAGCGGCCGAGCATAAGGCATTTTTTGAAACGATGGAGCATTTTGAGCTGCCGGCCACAAATGAGACCCTGGAAACCTATATCAAAATCAACAAAGAGCTTTGGGCGGCCCTGGAAAACGGCAAGATCAAAAAGGAAAAGCTGCTGGCCCAGCGGTTTGCAAAGCTGCTGGAGGCCATTGGCGCCCAGGGCAGCGGAGCCGAGCTGAACCGCTATTATCTGGAACAGCTGGGCACCCACCCGGATCTTCTGCCCGGTGCACTGGAGGCAATGGACGAGCTGGCCGAGGTTGCCACCCTCGCCATTGTTTCCAACGGTGTGGAGCATGTGCAGACCAGCCGGCTGGAAGCTTCCGGCCTGGCCCCTTATATGGACGGCATCTTCATTTCCGAAAAGGTGGGGGCCGAAAAGCCCAACCGCCGGATGTTCGATACCGCCATCCGCCAGCTGGGCATTGAAGATACCAGCCGGGTCCTGGTGGTGGGCGACAGCCTGAGTGCCGACATCCGCGGCGGCAAAAATGCCGGCCTTGCAACCTGCTGGTGCAATTTTGCCGGCCAGGAAGAGGCCGAAGAAGCCGACCACACCATTCACAGCTGGCAGCAGCTGTATGAACTGGTGATGGAGCCGGAGGAGCTGCAGAACCTGGGCCAGAAAAACCGCAAGCATCAGTTTGAAAATCAGTGAGTAAAACAGGAGAATTATGTTACTATCCTTACAGAATTTAGGCAAAAGCTTTGGCGAAATGGTGGTGCTGCAGGGCATCACCGCCCAGGTGGACAAGGCCGAGCGCATTGGCATCGTGGGCGAAAACGGCGCAGGCAAAACCACTCTGCTCAAGATGCTTTGCGGCGAGTACCAGCCGGATGAGGGCGAGCTGCTCATCACCCGGGGGGTCACGCTGGGGTATCTTGAACAAAACAGCGAGCTGGACCCCACCCTGGATGTGTACGGAGAAATGCGCCGTGCCTTTGAGCCGGTGATCCAGGCGATGAACGAAATGCGCATCGTGGAAAAAAAGCTGGAGGCCCAGCCCGGCAACGAAGAACTGCTTTCCCGCCACGCCAGCCTTTCGGCAGTGGTGGATGCGGCCGACGGCTATAATATGGACATCCACATCAAAAAAGTGCTCAACGGCATGGCGTTCGGCCCCGAAACCTACGAAAAGCGGGTGTCGGTGCTGTCCGGCGGCGAGCACACCCGGCTGCGGCTGGCAAAGCTGCTTTTGCAAAAGCCGGACGTGCTGATTTTGGACGAGCCCACCAACCACCTGGACTTTGAAACCATGGAGTGGCTGGAAAACTATCTGCGGGAATATTCCGGTGCAGTGCTGGTGGTCAGCCATGACCGCTATTTTCTGGATGCGGTGTGCACCCGCATCTGGGAGGTGGAAGGCCAGGGCCTGACCTCCTACAAGGGCAATTTCTCAGCGTATCTGCCCCTCAAAGAGGCGGCGGATGCCCTGCGCCAGAAGCAGCATGATGCGGATGTGGCCAAGGCCCAGAAGCTGGAAGATTACATTGCCAAAAACATTGTGCGCGCCTCCACCACCAAAATGGCCCAGAGCCGCCGCAAGCAGCTGGAAAAACTGGAGATCACCGAAGCACCCCGCTCGGCTTCCAAGCAGCTGAAGTTCAAGTTTGAATTCGATGTGGAGCCTTACAAAGAGCTGGTCACGCTGAAAAACCTCTGTGTCAAGATCGGCGAGCGCACGCTTTTGGAGCCCTTTGATCTGCAGGTGCTGCGCGGGCAGCGGCTGGTGATCGCCGGCCCCAACGGAACCGGCAAATCCACCCTGATGCATGTGCTCAACGGCCAGCGCAAGCCCAGCGGCGGCATGGTCCGCCTGGGTGCCGGCGCAAAGCCCAGCGTGTTTGAACAGCAGCAACTGCGCCGCACCGGCCGGGTGATCGATGCCATTTGGGACAAATGGCCCCGTTTCACCGAGTTGGAGGTGCGCAATCATCTGGCCCGGTTCGGCTTCCGGGGCGAGGATGTGTTCAAGCCCTGCTCCAGCCTTTCCGGCGGTGAGCTGGCCCGCCTGCGCTTTGCTGAAATCGTGCTGGAACGCCCCAACCTGATGTTCCTGGACGAGCCCACCAACCATCTGGACATTTTCACCCGAGAAAGCCTCACCGATGCCCTCATGGCCTACAAGGGCACCCTCATCCTGGTCACCCATGACCGCTATCTGATGAACAGCCTGGACTGTGCGATCCTGTACATCGAAAACGGCAGGGCCACCCTGTACGAAAATTACCAGAAGATGATGGACCGCAATAAGGCCCTGCCGGCAGAAGAAAAGCCGGCAGCGGAAAAGGAAACCACCGGCGGCAAGGCGGTTTACGGCAAGGAGCAGCGCCGCCGCCGTGCCGAGCTGCGGGCAAGCATCAAAGCGGTGGAGGACGAGATCGAAGAGCTGGGCGCCCACATCGTGGAGCTGGAAAACGAGATCGCCAGCCCGGAAGTGCTCCGGGACCATGTCCTTCTGCGGGACAAATGCGACGAGCTGGATGATTCCCGCTTCCACCAGCAGGAGCTTTTCGACAAGTGGGAGGCCCTTCTGGAAGAGCAGGAACAGCTGGAAGGCGAAAACAGCTGATAAAAAGACCCCTTTGAGCGCCCTGAAATACGGCGCTCATTTTTGTAAATAAGATCAAAGGCAGGTGAACACAATGGAACACGAGGAACAGGAGCTGCTCAAAATGGAAGGCGTTGTGGAAAACGTGATCTACCACAACGAGGACAACGGCTACACTGTTATGGAAGTGAATGCGGGCGGCGAGCTTCAGATCGCCACCTGTGTGGTGCCGGATATTAACGCAGGGGAGTCGGTGACCCTTTACGGCCAGTTTGAGACCCACCCGGTGCACGGCCCCCAGTTCAAGGCGGTTTCCTGCGAATCTTCCATGCCGCAGGATGTGGCAGCGACCCTTGCGTACCTTTCCAGCGGCGCTCTGCCTTACATCGGCCCGGCCACAGCCCACCGCATCGTGGACAAATTCGGGGCCGACACGCTGTATATCATTGCAAACGACCCCATGCGCCTTACCGAGATCCGGGGGCTTACCCCGGAAAAAGCTTCTGCCATCAGCAGTGAGTTCAAACGGATGTTCGGTGTGCGGGAAGCAGTGGCCTATCTTGAAAAATTCGGCATCACCCCGGTGCGGGCGGTGGAGGTTTACAGGCATCTGGGACCGTCCACCGTTGAAGCGGTGAGTAATAACCCCTATCTGCTCTGCGGTGAGCCTTTGCACATGCGCTTCAAGCAGGTGGATGCCATAGCGGCCGAGCTGCAGCTTGCCCAGGATGGCCCGCTGCGGGTCTGGGCATGCCTTTTGTACACCCTGCGGCACAACAGCGGCAACGGCCATACCTGCCTGCCGGCGGAGCAGCTGGTGGAAACGGTATCCCGCTTCATCATGGTGGAACCGGATACCGTGCGCCAGCAGCTGAACCGTGCCATTGAGGATGGGGACGTGAAGGTGTATGTGTGCGATGAAAAGCCCTTCATCTATCTGCCGGACCTGATGAGCGCCGAAGAGGACATTGCCGTGCGGCTCAAGCAGCTTGCATCCTGGCCCGCCCAGGAAGCAAAGGACCTGGAACACAAGATCCAGGTTTTGGAACGTGCCCAGGGCTTTGGCTATGCCCAGGAGCAGCGGGATGCCATCCGGCTGGCCCTTTCCAGCAATGTGATGGTGCTCACCGGCGGCCCCGGCACCGGCAAAACCACCACCGTGAATGCCATTTTGAGCCTGTATCAAAATCAGGCCGACCGGGTGGCCCTGTGCGCCCCCACCGGGCGGGCCGCAAAACGGCTTTCGGAGCTCACCGGCCAAAAGGCGCAGACCATTCACCGGCTTTTGGAAGTGGATTTCGATGCCCAGACCGGCCTTCTGCGCTTCATCCACAATGAAAAGAATTTCCTCAAATACGACGTGGTGGTCCTGGATGAGATGAGCATGGTGGACGTGCGCCTGTTTCAGAGCCTGCTGGCGGCCATGCGCCCCAGCTGCCGCATCATTCTGGTGGGCGATGCCGACCAGCTGCCCAGCGTGGGCCCGGGCAATCTGCTCAGCGAGATCATCGCAAGCGGTGTGGTGCCCACCGTCTGCCTTACCCGTATTTTCCGGCAGGCGGCGCAGAGCCTGATCGTGGAAAACGCCCACCGCATCGTGCACGGCGAAATGCCCCAGAAGGGCGATCGGAACAGCGATTTCTTCTTTCTGCGCTCCTTCGGTTTGGAATGCCAGCAGCTGGTGTGCGATCTGGTAAGCGCCCGGCTGCCCCGCAGCTATGGCTTTGACCCGGTGCGGGATATCCAGGTGCTTTGCCCCACAAAGCTTGGCCCGGTGGGCACGGCGGCCCTCAACCCACGGCTGCAGCAGCTGCTCAACCCGCCCGAAAAGGGCAAAGCCGAGATCCAGGTGAACGGTCAGATCTTCCGACAGGGCGACAAGGTGATGCAGGTGCGCAACAACTACCTCATCCCATACGAACGGGACGGCGGGGAGCCCGGTGTGGGGGCGTTCAACGGGGACCTTGGCATTATTCTGGAGGTGGATGCCAAGGAGCGCACCCTCCTGGTGCAGATGGATGACCGGAAACTTCGCTATACCGCAGACGTTGTGACCGAGCTGGAAATCGCATACGCGGTAACGGTGCACAAAAGCCAGGGCAGCGAATTTGCGGCCGTGGTGGTGCCGGTCAGCGATGTGCCGCAAAAGCTGTGCTATCGCAATCTTCTGTATACCGGCGTGACCCGTGCCAAAAAGCTTTGTGTCCTGGCAGGCCAGGGGGATACGGTGCAGCGGATGGTGGCCAATGTGCGCCAGAACATGCGTTACAGCTGCCTTGCGGATATGCTGATCAATGGGGGCACCTATTGAAGCCCCGGCAGATCGGGGAGTATCTGCTGGAGCTTGTGTATCCCCGGCGGTGCCCCTTTTGCGATGAGGTGATCGGCCGCATGACCCGGTGCAGTGCGTGTGAACGCAAGCTGGATAAGCTCTGGCTGAAAGTACCCCGGCTGCCGGCCACCGAGCATGAACTGGGCCTGCTCTCCGGCGCGGCGGCCATCCTCAAATACGAAGACCCTGTACAGGCTGCGGTGCTGCGCATGAAAAACGGCAACAGGCCCTGCTATGCGCCGCTGTTTGCGGCAGAAATGGCAAGGCGAATCTTCGGTTGCACACTGACCCAGAAGGGTGGTATAATATTGCTCAAAGAGGGCCCCGCGCTGAAACAGTTCGATCTGGTGGTGCCGGTGCCTTCTTTTGAAAACAGCACCCGTGGCTATAATGTCCCGGATCTGCTGGCCCGTCCGCTGGCGGGCTATCTCGGCCTGGAATTTGATGCAGCGATCCTGAATAAAATACGAAAGACCGAAAAGCAGGAAGGGAAGACAGCACAGCAGCGGTTCAAAAATGTCAAAAACGCTTATGCGGTATCCTGTCCGGAGCGCATTGAGGGGCGCAGGGTCCTTTTGGTGGACGATGTGATCACCACAGGGGCCACCGTTTCGGAATGTGCTGAGGTGCTGATGCAGGCAGGTGCGGCAGAAGTATTTGCTGTAAGCGTGGCGGAAACACAGTATAAGGGCGGTGCCTGAGTGTGGCGCGCTCGAAGGAGTTTTGAGAATGGCACAGAATGATATTGGCATTGATCTGGGCACGACCTCGGTGATCGTGTCGGTGGAAGGCAAAAAAGTTGAACTCAACCAGCCCAGCGTTGTGGCACTGGATACCCGCAAGGAGCAGGTGCTTGCGGTGGGCGATGAAGCACTGGCCATGGTGGGCCGCACCCCCAGCTATATTTCGGCGATCTATCCTTTGAAGGACGGCGTGATCTCCAATCACACCCTCACCAAAGAGCTGATCTGCCGTTTCGTGAACAAGGTGTATGACGGCCGGCTCATCAAGCCCCGGGTCGCGGTCTGTGTGCCGTCGGCTATCACCGGCATTGAAAGTGATGCGGTGGTCGAGGCGGTGGTGGCAGCCGGTGCCCGCAAAGTGTATCTCATTGACGAACCCATTGCGGCAGCCCTTGGCTCCGGCATTGATATCCTGAAGCCCGCCGGCCATATGGTGGTGGATATCGGCGGCGGCACCACCGATATCGCGGTGATCAGCCTTGGCGGCAAGGTGATGTCCGCCAGCGTGAAGATCGCGGGCAATACCTTTGATGATGCGATCATGAAGCTGCTGCGCACAAAATTCAATGTGGCAGTGGGTGCCCGCACCGCCGAAGAGCTGAAAAAGCAGATCGCCTGCTGCCAGCCCTGCACCTTCACCGAAACAATGGAGGTGAAGGGCCGCAGCCTCATCACCGGCCTGCCCCAGCGGCTCACTGTAAAAACCGAAGACCTGTATGAGGCGATCATGCCGCTGGTGGAGCAGATCGCAGTGGCCGCGCATCAGGTGCTGGAACGCACACCACCGGAACTGTCCGGTGATATTTTCACAGATGGTGTTGTACTTACCGGCGGCGGCGCCCAGATGAAGGGCATCGATGAGTACCTGAGCCGCCAGCTGAAGGTGAAGGTGGTCGTGTCGCCGGATCCGGTCAACTGCGTGGCCCTGGGCACCTCCCGGTGCTTTGAAATCGGCGAGCAGCTGGAGAGCGGCTTCCAGGATGCCACCCCCCGCATCGGCCGCCGATAAAGGAGGAATAAGTTCACTGCCTTTTGGCTATACTAGAGTCAAACGGGCGGTGGGCTTTACCCGCCCAGAAAATGAAAAGCAAAAGGGAAAATCGACAGCTTTCCCTTTTGCTTTTTTAATTTGCACAAATGCTATTTTTTTAACAACATCAGATTTTGAGCCTTGAAAGAGCCCGTTTGTTTGAGTATAATAGTATACAGGATTTCATCGCGAATTTATTTGGAGGAGGCAATAGAATGAAACCGTTGCTAATCGCTGCCGCTGCTGCGGCGGAGCCCGGCATAGCGGTCGTTGCATTGACCGGTATCGCTCTGGTAACTCTGGTTCTGGTAGTGTTGATTCTCATCATCCAGGTCCAGGGCAAAATTTTTGACAAAATCGATTCGAACAAGCGTAAAAAGGCCGAGGCCGAAAAGGCCGCGTCCCTGGCTTCCAAACAGGATGCAAAACCGGCTGCCATGCCGGCTGCGCCCGCTAAGGTGCCGCCCATGGTGGAAGACGGCATCCCGGAAGAAGTCGTCGCTGTAATTGCTGCTGCTGTGGCCGCTATGGGCGATGGCAAATACACACTGCGTTCTTTGACCCGCGTCAATCCCAGCCGCGGCAAGTGGGGCGCTGCCGGTGCAGTGTTTGGCACCGATCCGTTTTGAAGGGGGTAAATGCAGATGAGCGCATTTTTAGACACCATCGCAAGCATCTGGCAGAACTCCGGTTTCATGGGCATGGTGGAGGAACCCCTTTATCTGGTCATGATCGTGGTTGCCTGCTTCCTGCTGTATCTGGCTATCGTAAAAGAATTTGAACCGCTGCTGCTTCTGCCGATCGCTTTCGGTATGCTTCTGGCAAACCTGCCCGGAAGCGGCATCATCCACATGGAATTCTTCATCAACACACCAACGGGCCATCCGCTTTGGGAAACGATCCTGAACGAAGGCGGCCTTGCGGATATGCTTTACATGGGCGTTAAGCTTGGCGTGTATCCGCCGCTGATCTTCCTTGGCATCGGCACCATGACCGACTTCGGTCCTCTGATCTCCAACCCCAAGAGCCTGCTGCTGGGCGCTGCTGCTCAGCTGGGCATTTTCGCTACTTACATCGGCGCAAAGCTGCTGGGCTTCACCGGCGCTGAGGCTGGCGCCATCGGCATCATCGGCGGTGCTGACGGCCCCACCGCAATTTTCGTTACCACCATCCTGGCCCCGCATCTGCTGGGCTCGATCGCTGTGGCGGCGTACAGTTATATGGCGCTTGTGCCGGTTATTCAGCCGCCCATTATGAAAGCGCTCACCACCAAGAAAGAGCGCAGCATCGTAATGACCCAGCTGCGCACCGTTTCCAAAACCGAGAAGATCATCTTCCCCATCATGTGCACCATCATCATCAGCCTGATCCTGCCCGATTCCGCAGTTCTGGTTGGTATGCTGATGCTGGGCAACCTGATGAAGGAATGCGGCGTTGTGGACCGTATCCAGCGCACTGCCGGCAATGAGCTGATGAACATCATCACCATTTTCCTGGGCCTGTCCGTTGGCTGCACCACCAGTGCTGACACCTTCCTGACTTCTCAGACCGTTATGATCGTGGCTATGGGCCTGGTTGCCTTCTGCTTCGGTACTGCCGGCGGTGTCCTGATGGGCAAACTGATGTGCTGGCTGACCCACGGCAAGGTGAACCCCCTGATCGGTTCCGCAGGCGTTTCTGCTGTTCCTATGGCAGCCCGTGTGTCTCAGAAGGTAGGCCAGCAGGAGAACCCCTCCAACTTCCTGCTCATGCACGCTATGGGCCCCAACGTGGCCGGCGTTATCGGCAGCGCAGTTGCAGCTGGTATCCTGATCAATATCTTCGGTTAATTGCTTTAAAAGGGCAGGTGCTTTTGAAAAAAGGCACCCGCCCTTTTTGTTTGCAAAAACAGAGAAAAGACAGAAAAGTTGCCTGAAAACAATAAAAAATCCAATAAATGTGTTGACAAATGCCCGGTCAAGAGTTATAATATAAAACGTTCCACGGCAAACAAGCGGCGAGCAAAATTGCCTTGGAAGTTATAAGCGGATGTGGCGGAACTGGCAGACGCGCTAGATTCAGGTTCTAGTGGTAGCAATACTGTGTGGGTTCAAATCCCTTCATCCGCACCAAAGAGACGATCTTC
>JAHHRU010000017.1 GCA_020025635.1 Allofournierella sp. | reverse complement strand
GGGCGGGCAGGCTGCGGCTGCTTTGCGGCTTTTTCCTGCTTGGCCGGTTTTTCCTGCCGAGGCTTTTCCTGCAGGGTCACACCTGCGGCGGCCTGCTCTTCCCGCGCGGCGGCGCGGCGGCGGCGCCGGCGGCGTTTGGCGCTGGCGGAAAGGTTCTGGCCTTCCGCTGTGTCCTTTCTGTTTTCTGCCATCGGATCTTCCTCCATCCTGGTCCCGTTTTCCGGGGCACTTTTTTCCATCTTCAAAACAGGGACAGCCTTCTGCTTTTCCCTGCCGGTTTTTTCACGCTTTGGGGCTTCCTGCTGCTGGGCGCTTTCGGGGCGCGGGGGCAGCGCGGGGGTCGTTTTCACCGGAACTTTTTTGCGGATCAGCTTTTCAATGCCGGCCAGATACTCTTCTTCCTCCGGGCTGCAGAAGCTCACCGCCGTTCCCTCGGCTCCGGCACGGCCGGTGCGGCCGATGCGGTGCACATAGGTTTCCGGCACCTCGGGCAGATCCAGCTGGAACACATGGGAAAGACTGCTGATGTCGATTCCCCGGGCTGCAATGTCGGTGGCGATCAGCGCCTTGATGCGCCCTGACTTGAAGTCATCCAGGGCCTTTACCCGGGCCGTCTGGCTTTTGTTGCCGTGAATGGCAGCCGCGCCCACACCCTGTTTTTCCAAAAAGGCCGCAATGGCGTTGGCGCCGTGCTTGGTGCGGCTGAACACCAGGGCGTTTTTCACCTGCGGGTCTGCCAAAAGCAAGGCGAGCAGCCGCTTTTTATCCGCTTTTGCCACCTTGTAAACACTTTGGTCAATTCGGTCCACGGTGCTGGAAGGCGGGTTTACCTTCACCTTCACCGGCCGTTTCAGGATGGTGGCAGCCAGCTCTTCGATCTCCCGGGGCATGGTGGCGCTGAACAAAAGGTTCTGCCGGTCCTGAGGCAGCTGGCGCAGAACCTTTTTCACATCATGGATAAAGCCCATATCCAGCATCCGGTCCGCTTCGTCCAGCACGAACACTTCCAGATGGGACAGATCCACATGGCCCTGACCGATCAGGTCATTGAGCCGGCCGGGGCAGGCGGTCAAAACATCGGTGCCCCGGCGCAGGGCCTCGATCTGGGGTGCCTGGCCCACACCGCCGAAAATAACGGCATGGCTCAGGTTCAGGTATTTGCCATAAGCGGCAAAGCAGTCATCGATCTGAATGGCCAGTTCTCGGGTGGGGGTCAGGATCAGGGCCCGCACGCCTTTGTGGTTGGGATGTCCGGCAGCCAGCCGCTGCAGAATGGGCAGGGCGAAGGCTGCCGTTTTGCCGGTCCCGGTCTGGGCGCAGCCCAAAAGGTCATAGCCCTCCAGCACCGGCGGAATGGCCTTTTCCTGAATGGGCGAGGGCTTTTCATAGCCCTGTTCCTCCACCGCACGCAGGATGGGGCGCAGTAGTTTTAATTCGCTGAAATTCATATTCCTCCAAAGGCCGCCCCCAAAAGGAGCGGCCGCTTTTCCTGTTCAAATGTTCTGTTTTCAGGCAAGGCTGAATGTGCCCGCCTCCAAAAGCGCAACGATCGAAACACCGTCCGCCCGGGCAGTTTCCGACACGGCGGTGAGCATCTCCGGGTCTGCGGCCTCTTCGGTGCGCAGCACCAGCCGCTCGACCCCCAGCGCGCCGGGAGCCGCACCCAGCAGCTGGCTTTCGGCCCCACGGGCCGCCTCGTCCAGCGGATATTCCACCCAGCAGGGCAAAACCGCCTGGAAACGGGCCAGGTCATCCGCAAGCACTTTGTCCATGCCGCGCCCGCCGGTATCGCCAAAGTTCGCCTTGGAGCGGCCGGATGCGGGCGGGAACTGCAGATGGGTGAGCCAGACTTCCTCAAAGCCCAGCTGCTTTGCCTCTTTTATCAGGCTTTCATTGTAGGCAACTGCCTGTTCGGATGCGGGGTTCAGCCAGGGTTTGCCGCCCTTGTCACGGGCACGGTCCAGCCAGAGATACTCCTGGTTCTGATACCGCACTGCCATGGCCCGGTCGGCATTTGCGGCGGCGGGGTCCTGGAAAACGCTGATGGAGGCCACCGGCACGATTCCCTGTTCCCGCAGAGCAGCCGCCGCCGAAGCCGCATCAAAGGTGGTGGAAGAAAGGCAGGCACGGGCCGTTTCCACCTGGCTGTCATAATACACATAGCCCTGTTCGTCCTTAAAGGGCAGCACCGCATACCGGACCCCCTGCCCGGCCAGCTGCGCCGCCGTGGCTTTGGCCTGCTCTGCGCTCTGCACCGAGGTAACGCTCACAAAGGCCCAGCCGCCTTCTCCAATGTTTTGGGCCGGTTCCGGCTTTGGCTCCTGGGTCTCCTCGGGAGCTGCGGCCGGTTCACCGGGCTGCTGCTCCTCGGGCAGGCTTTCCGCCGGGGCCGGGGTGGGCTTCGGAAGCTTTTCTTTGCCCTCGCCGCTCAGGCTCCACTTGATCTTATACCAGGTGCTGGTGCCGAAATCGATCACCGCCGGACCGGCCAGCCAGCCGACCAAAAACAGGCCAGCCAGCAGTGCGGCTGCTCCGGCGATCCGTTTCGCACGCTGGCCGCCGGTATAAAAGCTTCGGCTGTAATGCTTCACTTTTCCCATATTTCGTTTTGCCATAAAACGGATGCCTCCTTTCTTGTCTGTTTCGGTCAGATGGTGGGTCTGTGGCCGATGAAGCCATAGATCGCCAGCGACAGGATACCGATATACAAAAGGGTGATGGGCAGGCCCTTGAAGGCTGCCGGCACCGCGCGGCTGCGCAGCTTGCGCTGCCCTTCGGTGACCACCGCCACCGCCAGCACATAGCCCACGCCGCTGCCCAGCGCAAAGCTCATGGCCTGCAAAAGGCTGAAGCTCTGGATGGACGAAAGCAGCAATGTGCCCATCACTGCCGAATTGAAGGTGGCCATGGGCAGAACCGAAATGATGGCCTTTGCCTTGCTGTTCTGGTCACGGAAAACGCCGAGGGTCAAAAACAGCACCAGCAAAAAGGCCGCCATGCTGCACAGCACAAACACCATCGGCCGAAAAGCCGCCCAGTGTTTGAACACACGCAGTTTCAGGTTCGCAAAATAGGCCATGGGGGCCGCAAACAGCTGCACCAGGCACAACAGGCCGCCGAATACAAAGGTATCCACCGCCGGGTCATCCACCAGCTTTACCAGCCGGGAAACACCCAGTGCGCGGCTGAACACGGCGTTTTGCGCAAACACGCCTGCCACGGCGTAGATAAAAAAGACACCACAGGCCTTCACCACTTCACTCATACGCCGCGCTTCGCCTCCATATTCACATGTTTTTTATAGGCATTCACCGCACTGCGCCAGACAGCGCAGAGGATGCCCACCAGGATGAAGCCGCCGGCCGGCAGGGCCGCCATGGGCAGCAGGGGGAAATCCACCGAATAGATCCGGCTGCCCATCAGGGTGCCCTGCGAGAGCAGCTCACGCAGGCAGCCGATGAGCATCAGCACCAGAACGTAGCCGGCTGTGATGCGCATACCCTTTTTGAACGCCACCGATACCTTTTCGCCCCGGGGCCGTTCATAGCGTTTGATGATGAGCGGCTCCACCACCAGCACCGGCAGGAAAATGCCCAGCTGGAGCATCTCGGTGCCGAACACCGCGCGCAGCGCAAAATAGGCCGCAATGTAGAAAGCCGAGCTGCACAGGCAGTAGCTCAGCGCCCGGAACCGGGAAAATGACACCCGGGTGAGCAAAGATGCCGCCACACGGGTGGGGGTGAGCATGATGAGCACTGCCAGGCTCAGCATCAGCGCGTTCCGGCCGCTTGTGGCGGCCACCACCAGCGGCGCAAGGCCCATGCCCTGCATGACCACCGGGTTATTCAAAAAGACACGGTCGCGGCGGGCAACACGGTCCATATTCTGGGAAAGCCAAACCGCCTTCTCATGCTTCACGGCGCACGACCCCCTTTCTGTACACTGCCGACTGCACCGCACGGTCCAGCCAGCCGGAGAGCGAGTTCATGATCAGCAAAGCAAAGCATGCACCGGCCTCGAACGCGCCGAAATAGCGGAACATGGTGGCCATCAGGCCGAGGCCCGCCGCATACACGGCCCGGCTGATCTTGTTTTTGGGCATGGTGACCGGGTCGTTTATCAAAAACACGGCCGCATAGAAGGTGGCGCCACTGCTCAGCTCATACCGGGCGGCGGAAAGCCGCTCTGCCGCATGATGCCAGGGTGCGGTGAACGCAAGCTCTGCCAGGCGGGGGAAGCAGAAGGCCACCACAAAGCAGGTGCCCATAAACACCAGCGGCGCCATCACGCCGATGCGCCGGCGGTGCAGAAGGAACAATGCACAGGCAAAAATCACCAGCAGCATGGTGGAGCCCATGGGGCCCGCATAGTTGCCCAGCAGCATATCCATCAGGTTGATGTTGGGCAGACCCCCGGATTTCAGGATGTGGGCCGGGCTTTCTTCCAGGATGACCCCGGCGGTGGAGCCCAGCGGCAGCCCCCGGAACAGGTCCGGCCGGGGATAGCTGAACATCTGGCCGGGCCAGGAAACAGCCGTGACCACATAGCCCACCGCCACCGGATGGAAGGGATAGGCTCCGTAGCCGCCAAAGGCCTCTTTGCCCAGCAGCACCGCTGTCAAAACACCCACGATCAGCACATAATAGCTGACGGTGGCCGGCATCAGCAGGGCCAGCATCAGGGCAAAGGCCTCACTGCTCCACTCGTTTTTCACATACTCCACCCGGCGCATCTTGGCAACCAGCCGGTCGCACAGGTTCGCCGTGAGGAAAGCCACGCCGCACAGGACCGCTACCCGCAGCCCGTAAAAGCAGCAGGCCATGGCCGCCAAAGGCAGGCACATGAACAAATAATCTGCATAGGTGCCCTGATCGTCATACAACAGGGCCGGTTTCGTGGTTTTCTGGCTCATGATATCCTTTCCTGCCCGCGCGCTTTGGGGCCCCTGCCCCCGGCGGGCACCGCTCAAAAGGGCGGCAAAGCGCGGTTACAGGGCCTTGAGACGGGCCACCGCGCCGGCCACATCGGTCTTTCCGAACACCGCACTGCCTGCCACCAGCAGGTTTGCACCTGCCTGGGCACAGGCGGGGGCAGTGGTATCATCCACACCGCCATCCACTTCCAGCCAGGGAGAAAGCCCCCGGCTGCGGCACTCTGCCGACAGGGCCCGAAGCTTATCCAGGGCCGAGGGCATGAACTTCTGCCCGCCGAAGCCGGGCTCCACGCTCATGACCAAAACCAGATCCAGCTGGTCAAGGTACGGCAGCACCGCCTCCACCGGGGTGGCGGGCTTGATGGAAATGCCCGCCTTGCAGCCCAGCGCCTTGATGGCATCGATGGTTTCCTGCACATCACTGTCACATTCCAGGTGGAAGGTGATGCAGCCGGCACCCGCATTTGCAAAATCCTTTGCGTAGGTCAGCGGGTCCGAGATCATGAGGTGCACGTCATAAAAAGCGTCGGGCAGGGCCTTGGAAAGGCTCTTGAGCACCGGGGCGCCGAAACTGATGTTGGGCACGAAATGGCCGTCCATCACGTCAAAATGCAGCATATCCGCACCCGCCGCAAGGGCCTGTGCGCAGTGCTCACCCAGGCGGGCAAAATCCGCCGCCAGGATGGAAGGGCTCAACTGGATCATAAATGGGTTCCCCCTTGTTACATAGTTATACATATTCTATTCTATCCCACAACCGGGCAAAAAGCAAATAAACAAATGTTAATTTCACTGTTTTTGCACAAAAAAACAGCCGGGCAGCAGCCCGGCTGGGATGTCTTTTGCAAAAAACGCAGGCATTTTTCAAAAAAGCCCCACGGCTTCGATCATCGGCCGGGCCCGTCACAGGGCAGGGTGAAGCTGAACTGGCACCACTGGCCCTCCTCGCTTTCGGCCCAGATCTTGCCGCCGGAAAGGCCCACCAGCACCTTGCAGATGTGCAGCCCCAGGCCGGAGCCCTTGGCGTTGAGGCCCCGGCTGCGGTCTTCCTTGTAGAACCGTTCAAACACAAAGGGCAAAGCATCCTTTGCGATGCCTTCGCCGGTGTTTCGGATGGAGATGGTTGCAAACCCGCCGGATTTCTGCACCCCGAATTTGATGGTGCCGCCGTCGGGCGTGAACTTGATGGCATTGTCCAGGATGTTGTAGACCACCTGATACACCAGGTCCTGGTCGGCATACACGTTGATACGCTTCGGGTTCAGGCCCTCGATCTGGATGTGATGGTCCTCAATGCGCTGCTCGGCGCTGAACGCCACCGACATCACGCTGTCCCACACATCATAGACCTGGGCGTTCACCCGGTATTCGCCCGCTTCCAGCTTGGAAATATCCAGCATGTTCTGGATCAGCCTTGTGAGCCTGCCCACCTCACGGCTCACAAGGCCCAGATAATGCTCCCGCATATCGTCCGGGATGGTGCCGTCCAGCATGCCGTCAATGAAGCCCTTGATGCTGGTCATGGGGGTGCGCAGCTCGTGGGCGATATTGCCCATAAAGCTGGCCCGGGAGGAATCGATGGTTTCCAGATTGCGGGCCATGGTGTTAAAGGTCACCGCCAGCTGGCTCACCTCATCGTCTGCGTCCACCGGCACCCGCACGCTGAAATCGCCGCTGCCGAACCGGCGGGCGGCCTCGGAAATGCGGCGCAGAGGGGTGGTGAGCCGGTTGGTGAAGAAGATGGCAAAAATGCTGGAGGCCAGCAGCATGAGCCCGGCCGCCAGGATGAAGCTTGAGAACATATCGCTCACGAACACCTTCATGCTTTCGGCGCTGGCAAGGGCAAACACATAACCCAGCGGCCGGCCCTCTGTTTTCACAAGCCGCCCCACCGTGTAGCAGCGGTTTTTCAGCAGGCCGTCCAGATCTCCGGTTTCAAAAAACTCATCCTCTTCGGCGGCCTTGGCAAGGGCCCGCCTGGGCAGGGTCTTGCCGTGATTGGGGCAGGAGGCCCCGTCCGAGCAGAGCATGATCCGGCCGTTCATATCGGTGATGAAAATGGTGGTGCTGCTGGTCTCGCTGATCAGGGCCATGTTTTCCTGCACGGTCCTGGCAAGGGCCGGGTGCTCCACAATGGCCGACCACAGCTCCGGGTCCCGCTTGACCTGGGCCTCGGCAATGTTCATCACGTCGTTGAGGGCCTCATGCTTGTCGCTTTTGAAATAGCCGATGACCAGATACATCTGAATCACACACAGCACAGCGGTGCTGGCCACCAGCAGGGCCGCCGTGGTGGAAAAATACATCGAGCTGATGCTTTTGCGCATGACCGATCAGTCCTTTACCTCGAATTTGTAGCCTACGCCCCACACGGTCTTGAGGCTCCACTGCTCGCTGGCACCTTCCAGCTTTTCACGCAGGCGCTTGATGTGCACGTCAATGGTGCGGGAATCGCCGAAATAATCAAAACCCCACACATCGTCCAGCAGCTGGTTGCGGGTGAACACCCGGTTGGGCCGGCCGGCAAGATAGGCCAGCAGCTCCAGCTCCTTGGGGGGAGCCTCCACCACCTTGCCCTTCACCTTGAGCTCATAGCGGGACATATCCAGCGAAAGGTTTTCGTACTCGATGGCGCCGGTCTGCTGCTCTTCTTCCTTGTCCGGCTCTGCCCCGCAGCGGCGCAGCACCGCCTTGATGCGGGCCACCACCTCTTTTGCGTCAAAGGGCTTCACCACATAATCATCCGCCCCAAGCTCAAGGCCCAGCACCTTGTCGAAGGTTTCGCCCTTTGCGGTGAGCATGATGATGGGCACACGGCTCGTCAGCCGCATCCGGCGGCAGACCTCCCAGCCGTCCATCTTGGGCATCATGATGTCCAGAAGGACAAGGTCGGGCTTGTTTTCCTCAAAGGATGCAAGGGCCTCTTCGCCGTCATACGCAAGGAAGGTGGTGTAGCCTTCCTTGGAAATGTAGAGCCGCAGAAGCTCGCAGATGTTCTGATCATCGTCCACGATCAGGATCTTTTCACTGGCCATAAACGGGCACTCCTTTTTTCATTCAAAATGGGCGGTGCCCCAAAGGGCTGCCCTTTGTTTTTTATCACATATTTTCATTATAGCGCATAATTGTGGCTAAAAAAAGAACAACTGTGCCTTTTTGGGCCTGTTTTCTTGCCTTGCCGCATGGGATAAGCTATAATGGTATGGATAAAAAGCAAAACGGTCCTGTGCCCAGCAATCAGGCCATTATTTTGTTTGGAGCCGGTCAAAAGCGGTACAGCACGCCGCGCCGACCCCCTCTAAACCGCTGAAAACAAAGGAGATATCAGGAATTATGAAATTAGGTATCGTGGGCCTGCCCAACGTGGGCAAGAGCACCCTGTTCAATGCCATCACCAGCACCAAAAACGCTGCCGCGGCAAACTATCCCTTCTGCACCATCGACCCCAACACCGGCATCGTTGCCGTGCCGGATGCCCGGCTGGACAAGCTGGCCGAGATCTGGGAAACCAACAAAAAGACCCCCGCCATTGTGGAATTCGTGGACATTGCGGGCCTTGTGAAGGGTGCCTCCAAGGGCGAGGGCCTGGGCAACAAGTTTTTGGGCAACATCCGGGAGTGCGATGCCATCGTGCACGTTGTGCGCTGCTTTGACGGCACCGACATCGTTCATGTGGAAGGCGCTGTGGACCCCATCCGGGACATTGAGACCATCGACACCGAGCTGATCCTTTCCGACCTGGAAGTGGTTTCCAACCGGGCCGCAAAGTTCGCCAAGGCCGCAAAGACCGGCGACAAAAAGGCCGGTGCCAGCGCCGCCTGGCTGGAAGCTCTGGCCGCACACCTGGGCGAGGGCAAAAACGCCCGCAGCTTTGAATTCGACGAGGACGATGAGGACCAGATGCTCCAGATGAAGGAGATGGGCCTGCTCACCGCAAAGCCGGTGATCTACGCCGCCAACATGAGTGAGGACGATCTGATGGACGGCATGGAAAACAACCAGCACTATCAGACCGTGAAGGAGCTGGCCGCCCGGGAGGGTGCCGAGTGCATCCCCATCTGCGCAAAAACCGAAGAGGACATTGCCGATTACACCCCCGAGGAGAAAAAGGAATTCCTGCACGAGATGGGCATCGAGGCCACCGGCCTTGACAACCTCATCAAGGCCAGCTACCATCTGCTGGGCCTCATCAGCTTTTTGACCGACGGCAAAAAGGAATGCCGTGCCTGGACCATCCGCCGGGGCACCAAAGCCCCGCAGGCTGCCGGCAAGATCCATTCCGACTTCGAGCGGGGCTTCATCCGGGCAAGCGTTGTGCATTACGATGATTTCGCCGCAAACGATTTCAGCGTGGCCAACGTGAAGGCCAAGGGCCTTCAGCACACCGAGGGCAAGGAATATGTGGTGCAGGACGGCGACATCATCGAGTTCCTGTTCAACGTATAAGCAGGAGGAAAACAAATGATCTATGGCATTATGGGCGCAATGCCCGACGAAGTGGACCAGCTGTGTGCCATGCTGGCCGATGTGACCGTGGAAACCTACGCCGGGGTGGAATACCACCTGGGCCGTCTGGGTGAAAAGCAGCTGGTGGTTTGCTGCGCCGGCATGGGCAAGGCCAACGCCGCCGCCACCACCCAGGTGCTCATCACCAAATACGGCGCTGACCGCATCATCTTTTCCGGCATTGCCGGCAACATGAGCCGGGAGATCGGCATCGGTGATGTGGTGATCGGTGCCGAGGTGGTGTATCATGATGCGGAAAACGACATGATCGCCCAGAGCGCCCCCTTCACCAGCACCTACTACGGCGACCCGGAGCTGATCGGGGCCGCCATGGAGGCCTGCCAGGCACAGGATGTGACCTATCTGGTGGGCCGCATCGCCACCGGCGACAGGTTCGTGGGCGATTCCGAAACCAAGAACGCCATCCAGGCCCTGGTGGAGCCGGACTGCGTGGAGATGGAAGGCGCCGCTGTGAGCCAGATTGCCGCCAGGAACGGCGTGCCCTGCGTGATCCTGCGGGCCATGAGCGACAATGCGGACGAGGACGGCCGTGAGGTGCTGGTGGTGAAAAAGTTCAGCATCACCGAGTATGTGAAAACCGCCACCGCCATTGTGGCCGATATGCTGGCCCGGCTGGGCTGAGCTTTTCAAGTTTCATAAAAAAGACCGGCCCCGGTATGAAAATCATACCGGGGCCGGTCTGCTTGTAGATAAACCCCAATTCGGAAATACGGATGCAATAAAATACGTTCTCATTCACGGGCATGTACCGGGAATGAGAACACCCTGACAGAAAAAAGGCCCTGTTTTGCGCTGTGCGCAAAATGTGCGCCCGGTGTCCTTCAGAGGCTGTCGAGCTTTTTCGACAGCCTGACCGGGGCCGGTTTTTGTGTTTATTTGTGTTTATTTGAACAGATGGATATCGCCGCTTTTGTTCAGCTCCACCAGCACCGTAACGATGATGGGAAGGCCGAACAGGCCCAGCGCACCGAAAAGGTAGGTGCCCACAAACATGCACACCAGGGTGAGCAGGGGGTAAAGGCCGATCTGCCGGCCCACGATGCGGGGCTCCAAAGTCTGGCGCACCACCGTGATGCAGCCATACATCACCAGCAGACCCACGCCCAAGGGGTACCGGTGCAGCACAAACGCGCCCACCGCCCAGGGAATCAGGATGGTGCCGGTGCCCAGAACGGGGAAGATGTCCACCAGCGCCGTGATCAAGGCAATGAGGAACGCATACTCCACCCGCAAAATGGAAAGGCCGATCATCATTTCCACAAAGGTGATGGAAAGCAGGATGGCATAGGCCCGCACGAACTGGAGCAGGATATGCGCCGTTTTGTTTTTGATCTTGAACAGCAGCTCCTGCCGCTCGGGCGAAAGCTGGCGCACAAAAAAGCCGGTGATGACCGGATAATCCGCCACAAAATAGAAGGACGAGATCAATGTGATGAACAGCTTCACAATGAAGGAAGGCACCGAGCTTGCCGCATTGGTGGCAACGCTGATGGCACCCGAGGAAATGGCCCCCACCAGGGCCGACAGGGCGCTGGAAACATTCTCGCCCATGGTGTCCAGCGCGGGGGCAAGGGCGGGGTTGATGCCGGTCATCCAGCTTTCCAGCTGGTTCTGCATGGCATCCAGCGCCGGGGCCAGCACCGTTTCATAGGCATGGGGCAGGGCGGAAAAGGAATCCCTTACAAACACCACCACCCGGGAGCCCACCACTGTCATCAGGGCCCCCAGCAGGATGTAGAAGGTGATGAGGATGAGCACCGCTGCCGGTTTTCGCTTCACCCGGCCGGACCGGGTGACCCGCCGGATGATGGGCTGAAGCAGAAACGCAATGAAAAAGGCCGCCATGAAGGGCATCAGAAAGGGCAGTGCGTATTTCAGCAGCACAAACCCCAGCCCAAAAACAAGACAGTAAAACACAAAGCGGATGATAAACGCCCGCATCTTTTCGATTTGCAAAATCACACCTCCTGATTGAAAGGCCCGTGCCAAAGCCATCCAAAAGATTGTGGCTTTCGGCGGCCGTTTTATTCACCATCCCAAACGCTCAGCGCTGCACCCGGCCAAACACGGCGCAGGTCTTGCGGATGCGGTCGGCCAGGGCATCTGTAAAGGCCCCGTTTTTGGCCCGCCACTGCCAGTTGCCGCTGCCCGAGCCCGGGGTGTTCATGCGGGCCTCGGCCCCAAGGCCCAGCCAGTCTGCCGCGGGGATCACCGCAAGGCGGCCGGGGCTTTGCAAAGCGCCCCGCACAAGGCCCATGGCATAGCCTTCTTCCCGGGAAAGGCCCAGATAGCGCTTTGCCTTTTCCAGCTCCTGGGCCCCAGCTGTTTTCACCCACTCCACCGCTGTGGCGTTGTCATGGGTGCCGGGGTAGACCACACAGTTTTCCGGGTGGTTGTGGGGCAGATACTCACTGTCCGACTCCGGGTCGAAGGCGAACTGGAGCACCTTCATGCCCGGGTAGCCGCTCTCCTTCAAAAGCTGTCGCACACTGTCGAACAAAAGGCCCAGATCCTCGGCCACGATGGGCAGCGGCCCCAGCTCCTGGGTCAGGGCCCGGAACAGCTTCATTCCGGGGCCGTTTTCCCAGCTGCCCACCCGGGCGGTGGCGGCGCCTGCCGGGATGGCATAATAGGTGTCGAAGGCACGGAAATGGTCGATGCGGATGCGGTCATACAGCTCCAGCGAATGGCGCACCCGGCTGATCCACCAGGCGTAGCCGGTTTTTTCGTGATAGTCCCAGTTATAAAGGGGGTTGCCCCAAAGCTGGCCGTCGGCGCTGAAATAGTCCGGCGGGCAGCCGGCCACCCGGCGGGGCGCACCGCTCTCATCGGTTTCAAACAGCCCGGTGCCGGCCCAGGCATCCGCCGAATCCGCCGAAACATAGATGGGAAGATCCCCCAGGATCTCAAGGCCCTTGCTGTTCGCATAGGTTTTCAGGGCCTTCCACTGGCGGTCAAATTCGTATTGCAGAAATTTCCAGAAGCCGATTTCCGCCCGGTTTTCCCGCCGGACCTCTTTCAGGGTCTCGGGGTCCCGGCGGGAGAGGGATGCCGGCCATTCCAGCCAGCACCGCATCTCCATGCGCTCCTTGATGGTCATATAAAGGGCATAGTCTTCCAGCCACTCTTCATTCAGAAAGCAGAAGGTGTAATAGTCATCCGGCGGGAAGGGGGCAAACCGGCCGTAAGCCAGCCGGAGCACCTGATATCGGTTTTCATACTGGGCGGCATAATCCACCTTTGTCCCCGTGCGGCCCCAGCCCAGGCGGGCATATTCGGCCTTTTTCAAAAGGCCGTCTTTTTCCAATGTGTCCAGATCGATGAAATAGGGGTTGCCCGCAAAGGCCGAACAGCTCTGATAGGGGCTGTCGCCGAAGCCGGTGGGGGAAAGGGGCAGGATCTGCCACACCTTCTGCCCGGCACGGGCCGCAAAATCCACGAACTCATAAGCCTTTTCTCCAAAGCATCCGATGCCGTAAGGCCCCGGCAGACTGGAGACGGGCATCAAAATACCGCTTTCACGCATCTGCTTTTGCTCCTTCTTCATTCAGCACCGCCATGGCGGCGGTGGTAAAGGCCCTGCGGCCCTCCCGGGACCAGTCCTGCTGTTCCCGGCCCAGCTTTATAAGCTTTTCCATGCCTTCCGGGCTGATGGCCCGGGCAATATCCGGCATACCCGGTGCCTGCGGGCCCTGGTCGTGGGGGATCTTTCGGCCTTCCTCGCTGGCAACCGCCCACAAAAGGAAGGCTTCCGCCTCCTGGGGCTGCTGGGTGCCTGCGGGAATGCCCAGCCACCCGCCGGACACCTGCACCGGCTGGTTCAAAAGCTCTGCCAGCGAAAGCCCGCCGTGCAGGTCGGTGCTGTCAAAGCTGTATTTCATGGGGATCAGAACAAGGTTTTTCTCTTTTCCGCAGGCGGCCCGTGCGCTTTCCAGCGTTGTGCGGCAGAACACCGTTTCGCCCTTTGCAAACGCCTCAAGGCCCCCCTCCGAAAAGCTGGCCGCCTCCTGCCCAAGCAGGGTATAAAGGCTGTTCAGCCCGCCCATAAGGTTCGAACGCTGGCCGGCGGCCGAAAACTCCTCTTCGGTTTTATAGCAGGTTCCCAGCACCGGGGCCAAAAGCGGGGTGCCGATGCGCTCGCCCTCCACCGAAAAAACCGCTTTCAAACCGGCGGCCGCGCCTTCTTTTTTGGCCGGCAGATACCAGGTCACGCCTTTCAGGTTGTAATACTGCCGGGCAGGGCCTTTTTCCAGCCAGCCGGCAAGGGCCTGCGTGAAGCTCTGCCACTCCTGCGAGGACATCTTCTGCACCGTTTCGGCTTCTCCCGCATCCTCCAAAAGGGCTTTCAAAAGGTCCGCATCCGCCACATATCCATAGCTTGCGCTGCCCAGCGAGAACCCATAGCAGGGCCCTTCGGGCGCAAGCACCCGCACAAGCCCCTCCGACTGGGTCAGGTCCCGGGCGGCTGCCGGGCCGGGCTGCTGGCCGAACACAGCAAGCTGGGCCGTGTCGGGGCTTTCGGCCTTTGTCACCGTTACCCCCTGGCTTTGGGAATACTGCTCCAGCACCGGGGCAAGGCTTTCCAAGGGATCATAAACCGTCAGCTCCCGGGCCGGGGGCGGCTCGGGGGCGGGCAGCTTTGGGGCCTCGGGCCGCTGGGGCTTTACCGAAAGCCCGGCGCAGCCCGTCAGCATAAGGGCCGCAAGCATCAGCGCGGCCAGTCGCTTTGCCATTTGTTCCTCCTGTTCCGGCCGCCTTTTGGGGGGCAGCCAGCCGTTTTTTGCCGCCTTTGCAGCAAATCGACAGATCAAGAATTTTATATCCATAATTATACTATATTTTACGCTCTTTTTCTACCAACAACTTTGTGATACAATAAAGAGAACACACAAGACCCTGTGCCCTTTTGCCGGGCCTTTTTTACCAAACAGAACGGAGATGCGATATGCCGCAAACCGAAAAATTATTTTATCAGCAGCCCCCTGTGCAGCAGTTTTCGGCACAGGTGCTTTCCTGCCGGCAGGAGGGGGAAAGCTTTTTGGCCGAGCTTTCGGCCACCGCGTTTTTCCCGGAAGGGGGCGGCCAGCCCGCCGACCGGGGCACCCTGGGCGGCCGGCAGGTGCTGGACGTGCAGGAAACCGGCGGGTGCATCCTGCACCGGCTGGACGGCCCGCTCCCTGTGGGCAGCACGGTAAAGGGCTGCCTGGACATGGCCTTCCGGTGGGATGCCACCCAGCAGCATTCCGGCGAGCACATCCTTTCCGGCACCCTGCATGAGATGTTCGGGGCCGAAAACGTGGGCTTTCACATCGGCGCCGACTACCTCACCATGGACACCAGCTGCCCCATTTCGGACGAGGGCCTTCTTGCCGCCGAACAGCGGGCAAACCAGGTGATCTGGCAGGATGTGCCCATCCAGGCCGTGTGGCACACCAAAGAGGAGCTGGCGGCGCTCACCTACCGCAGTAAAAAGGAGCTGGAAGGCCCGGTGCGCATCGTGACCGTTCCCGGGGCGGACTGCTGCGCCTGCTGCGGCACCCATGTGCAGCGCACCGGCCAGGTGGGCCAGGTGAAGATCATCGACTGGCACAACTACAAGCAGGGCGTGCGCCTTTTTGTGGTATGCGGCGGGCGGGCTTTGCGGGCCTTTGAAGAACGCCGCCAGCGGTGCGCGGCCATCGGCAGCAGCCTTTCGGCCAAATTCGAGACCCTTGCCCAGGCGGTGGACCGGCAGAAATCCGAGCTGGAAACCGCCCGCTACCGGGTGGTTCAGCTGGAAAACGAGCTGTTTTCCCAAAAAGCCGCCGCCTTCACAAAAGAAGGGCCGGTCATTTTGCAGGAAGAGGGCCTTGAGCCGGACGGCCTGCGCCGGCTGGCAGCCGCCTTCGGCCAGGTGCGCCCCGGCCTGTGCGCTCTGTTCAGCCCCGGCGAAAACGGCTGCGCCTATGTGCTGGCCGACGCCTTTGGCGGCACCGATCTTCGGCCGCTGTGCAGGCAGCTGAACCAAACCTTTGATGGCCGGGGCGGCGGAAAACCCGGCTTTGTACAGGGCAGCCTTGCCCGGTTCGATCTGACCGCCGCTGAAAACATGATAAGGGAGTTTTTGAAACAATGAGAATGCGTTTTAAGCCTTATGCCCGCCCCGAGCTTTTGGCCACCGACTGGCACGCCCACACCCCCATCGAAAACCGGGGCAGATGGCACCAGCGGTTCGTGCGCCCGGATGCCCCCCTGCACCTGGAGCTGGGCTGCGGCAAGGGCGGGTTCCTGGCCCGGCTGGCTTCTTCCCACCCGGAAAACAACTATCTGGGCATCGACATCACCGACAAGGTGCTGATTTTGGCCAAGCGCAACATTGAGCGCATCTATGCCGAAAAGGGCCTGCCGGTGGACAATGTGCAGATCATGAGCCTGGATATCGAGCGCATCCTGAACGCTTTCAGCGAAGAGGACACCGTGCAGCGCATCTACATCAACTTCTGCAACCCCTGGAACCGCAAGCATGCCCACAAAAAGCACCGGCTCACCCACACCCGTCAGCTGGCCCTTTACCGCACCTTCCTTGAAAAGGACGGCGAGATCTGGTTCAAGACCGATGACGAGGATCTTTTCAACGACAGTCTTGAGTATTTCCCCGAAGCGGGCTTTGAAATCACCTGGAGCACCCGGGACCTGCACCAGAACGAGCCGGAGTGGAACATCCGCACCGAGCACGAGGCCATGTTCACCGAGCAGGGCATCAAAACAAAGGCCCTGATCGCCCGCAGGATCACCCTGGACAATGAGGATGCCTTCCTCAAAGCCGCCATTGAAAAGCGCACTGCCATCGAAAAGGCCGAAAGCGCCGCCATCAAGGCCGCCGAGGAAGCCCGCATCGCCGCCAAAAAAGAAAAAAAGGCCTGATTTTTTGCAATCCAAAGCCCCTCTGCCTTTTTGCATACACCAGATACGGATGCAAAATATCGGTTTGTTCAGATCATGCAGATATGCTGAGCCAACAGTTATAGGTTAAATTTTAAAAGGTGTTGAATAATGGACAGAACAGAAATCGTAACCCTCACAAATATGTGCATGGTTTATCAGGAAAACCAAGTTTTGGTACAAAATAAGATCCATCACGCCTGGAACGGCATTACATTTCCTGGTGGTCATGTGGAAAAGAATGAATCTTTTGCGGATGCTGTCATTCGTGAAGTGTATGAAGAAACCGGACTTACCATCCAATCACCGCAGCTGTGCGGCATCAAGGATTGGACAAAAGCTGACGGCTCCAGATACATGGTTTTCTTTTATAAAACCGATAAATTCAAGGGTGAACTGAAATCTTCTGATGAGGGAGAGGTTTTTTGGGTTTCATGGGACAAACTGTTAGCTCCGGATCGTTCTCTTGATATGCGAGATGATATGAGAGCTATGCTGAAAGTGTTTTTGGATGATGATCTGAGTGAGTTTTATTATCATCTCAAAAACGGTGAGTGGACTTACGAGTTAAAATAAATCGGATGTTTCCAATCAATTATAAAGAAAAGCGGAGTGTGTCAGATCTGCCACACTCCGCTTTTCTTTTGGGTATTTCAGGAAAACTTCCTTTTGGGGCGCACCCTTTGCGGGCAGGCTTTTTCTGCTTTTCTTTTTAAATCAAAATGTCTTTCAAACTGCGCTTGGGCACATTCAGAACGCCGTTTTCATCCTTATAATATTTGATATCGCCGTTTTCCACCGGCACGGTGCGGGGCTCTTCGCCCTTGTAGCCCAGGGCGATCACCGTGTCCAGCTGATACCGCTCGGGCAGATCGTTCAGCTTGCAGATGGCCTTTCGGTCGATGCTGCCCATCCAGCAGGTGCCGATGCCCTCATAGGCGCCGGCCAGCAGGATGTTCTGCACGGCACCGCCCACGTCCGGGGTGGTGCCGTTTGGACGGATCTCCTTGTCCACGCACACCAGGATGAAGGCGGTGGGCTTTTCGCCCTCAGCCGGGTCCCCGTTTGGGGCAAGGTAGGCGGCCCATTTCACCAGCGGCTGCATTTCGGCCACTGTTTTCGGGTCGTTCACGATGCGAAACCGCATGGGCTGCAGATTGGCCGCACTGGGGCAGAACCGGGCAGTATCCACGATCTTTTCCAGCGTTTCCAGGGGGATGGGCTCCTGCCTGAATTTGCGAACGGTGCGGCGGTTTTTCAAAATGTCGTAAAAATCCATCTTCGCATTCCTCCGTGCTGTTTTGCCCGATGTTTCGGGCTTTTTATCTTTATTATAATCCCGGTTTTGAGAAAAGCAATGGGCCCCGGTTTTCCACAACCGGGGCCCTTCTTTGTTGAAAATCAGGCGGCCTGTCGGCCGGCACGGCACTTGTGGGCAAGCATGCTCACCGGAACCATGAGCAGGGCAGCCACGACCCAGCCCATGCCCTGGTTGTAGAAGGGCAGCTTTGCGCACAGCTTGCTCACAAAGCCCAGGGGCAGCTCCATTTTATCCAGTGCATACAATACGCTCACAAGGCCTGCGGCCCCCACGGTGCAGGGGTAGATCCAGCGGTTGCCGGCGATCCATTTGTCGCACAGGCCCAAAACGATCAGCACGATGGCAACTGGGTACACGATGTTCAGCACCGGCACCGAGATGCTCAAAATGGTGTTGAGCCCCTGGTTGCACACAAGGAAGGAAAAGCCTGCAATGAGCAGCACCCACTGGCGGTAGCTCACCCGTTTGGTGAGGGTCTCAAAATACTGGGAGATGGAGGTGATCAGCCCCACACAGGTGGTCAGGCATGCCAGGGTGAAGGTGGCGGCCAGCAGCACCGCGCCGGGCGCGCCGAACACCTGCTTCACGATGCAGCGCAGGGTCCAGGCACCGTTCTCCTGCAATTCATACACGCCGGAGGTCTGCATGCCCATATAGGAAAGCTCCGCATAGATGAGCGCCAGGATGCCGCCGGCAATGATGCCGGCCTTTACCGTGTAGCGCATCATGGATTTTTTCTCGGTGACCTGGAAGCCGCGCAGGGTGGTTGCGATCACCAGGCCGAAATTGAGGGCCGCAATGGTGTCCATGGTATTGTAGCCTTCCAAAAAGCCGGTCACCAGGGCCGCCTGCTGATAGGCGGGCTGGGGCTGGGCCACAGCAGTCTCGCCCCGGAAAAGGAAGCTCACGAACAAAATGCCCAGCAGGGTGAGCAGGCTGGGGGTGAGCACCTTGCCCACACGCTCCACCAGCTTTTTGGGGCTCATGGCAAGCCAGCCGGCCACAAGGAAAAAGGCCGAGGAATAGCAAAGCATGAAAAGCCCATAGGAAGCGTCTTTCGGCATATAGGGGGCAATGGCCATTTCAAAGGGCACCGATGCTGCGCGTGGGATGCCCAGCCCCGGGCCGATGGACAGATAAATGATGATGGTGAACACAATGGCAAAGCGGGGGTCCACCCGGCGGGCCAGGCGGTCCAGGCCGTTGAACTCCGCCACCACCACGACCCCCAGCACCGGCAGCACCACCGCCGTTACCAGAAAGCCCAAAAGGGCAAAGGGGGTATGCGCCCCGGCGTTCTGCCCCAGAAACGGCGGAAAAATCAGGTTTCCCGCGCCGAAGAACAGGGAAAAAAGCATAAAGCTTACCAGTACCATCTGCTTCTTTGTGAGTTTCATTTTCTGCTTCCTTTCTAAGATCCGGCTTTTTGCAAAGAGCCGAATAAAAACATAAAAAAAACGCCCTTCCTGTTTGTTACAGAAGGACGATTCGAAAACCGTGGTACCACCTTGATTCCGGTTTTTTGAAACCGGCACTCTCCCGCATCCAGCAATGCGGCAGGCTTTCTAACGGGGCCCATTCCGGCTTGCTTACTCAGAAAAGGGAAGTCCCTCCTTTCCGTTCAGCGCGCTTCTCGGGGATGATTTCGCCCGGGCGGACCCTTTAACAGCTTTCACCAGCCGCTGTCTCTCTGAAAAGGTTGCCGCCGGGGTACTTGTTCCCGTCGGAAGAATTTGGTTTGTTTTTACTTTATCTGCATTATAGCATGGTAAAGTGCCGCTTGCAAGGCTTCTTTTCAAAAAGCCCGCCGCACCGGGATTTTGCCGATGCGGCGGGGCCTTTTTTCACAAAAATCAGCCAAGGCTTTTCAGATAGACCCTGATGGCGCTGACCCCGGCATATTTTTCGGTCTTGCCGTTTCTTTGCACCACAAGGGTGGGGGCGCTGCAAATACCCAGCTCCTGTGCCCTTTGGGGGTTTTCCTCGGCAAGGCAGGTTTCATAGACAAACCCGGCCTTATCCAGAAAGCTGCGGGCCGTGCGGCAGTTGGGGCAGGTGGCTGTTGTAAAAAGCACCGCACCTTTTTTTGCGGGGGCCTTCTTTTCGGCCGGCGGATCTGGGGCTTCGGCTTTGCTCAAGGGGCCGGTGTGGGTCAGGTGAGAGCGGCCCACATCATACTCTCTGCGCTGCTTATACTCCTGGGTTTTGCCTGCGTTCCAGTTCTGCACCGGGCGGTAATAGCCGGTGATGCGGCTGTAAACCTCGGTGGTTTTGCCGCAGTGGGGGCAGGTGAACTGCTCGCCCGCCAGATACCCGTGGTCCGGGCAGATGGAGTAGGTGGGCGAAATGGTGTAATAGGGCAGCTTGTAATTTTCGGCAATCTTGCGCACCAGCTGGGCCGCCGCCTTCCAGTCCGGCAGTTTTTCGCCCAAAAAGGCATGGAACACGGTGCCCGAGGTGTAGCGGGTCTGCAGTTCATCCTGCACATCCAGCGCATCGAACAGGTCCTCGGTATAGCCCACCGGCAGATGGGAGCTGTTGGTGTAGTAGGGGGTGCCGCCCTCTTCGGCCGCCGTGATGATGTCCGGGTACAGCTCCTTGTCATGCTTTGCCAGCCGGTAAGAGGTGGACTCGGCCGGGGTGGCCTCCAGATTGTACAGATCGCCGTACTGCTCCTGATAGTCGCTCAGCCGCCGGCGCATATGGTCCAGCACCTGCTTTGTGAACTCCTGGCAGGCGGGCTTTGTCATATCGGCCCGGATCCATTTTGCATTGAGGCCCGCTTCGTTCATGCCCACAAGGCCGATGGTGGAAAAATGGTTTTCAAAGCTGCCCAGATAGTGCTTTGTATAAGGATAAAGGCCCTGCTCCAAAAATTTTGTGATGACCTTCCGCTTGATCTTCAGCGAACGGGCGGCAATGTCCATGATCTTGTCCAGCCGCTTGTAGAAATCGTCCTCATCCTTTGCTAGGTAGGCAATGCGGGGCATATTGATGGTGACCACACCGATGGAGCCGGTGCTTTCGCCGGAGCCGAAATAGCCGCCGGATTTTTTGCGCAGCTCCCGCAGATCCAGCCGCAGCCGGCAGCACATGGAGCGCACGTCCGAGGGCTCCATGTCCGAATTGATGTAGTTGGAGAAATAGGGGGTGCCGTATTTTGCGGTCATTTCAAACAGCATTTGGTTGTTTTCGGTGTCCGACCAGTCAAAATCCCGGGTGATGGAATAGGTGGGGATGGGGTATTGGAAGCCCCGGCCGTTGGCATCGCCCTCGATCATCACATCGATGAAGGCCTTGTTCACCATGTCCATTTCCTTTTTGCAGTCACCGTAGGTAAAATCCATCTCCCTGCCGCCCACAATGGCCGGCAGGTTTGCAAGGTCGGCGGGAACGGTCCAGTCCAGCGTGATGTTGGAGAAGGGGGCCTGGGTGCCCCAGCGGGAGGGGGTGTTCACCCCGAACACGAAGGACTGGATGCACTGTTTCACCTCTTTATAGCTCAGGTGATCCACCTTCACAAAGGGGGCAAGGTAGGTATCAAAGGAAGAAAACGCCTGCGCACCGGCCCACTCGTTCTGCATGATGCCCAAAAAGTTCACCATCTGGTTGCACAGGGTGGAAAGATGGCTTGCCGGGGAGGAGTTGATCTTGCCCGGGATGCCAAGGCCTTCCTGAATGAGCTGCTTCAGGCTCCAGCCGGCGCAGTAGCCGGTGAGCATGCTCAGATCGTGCAGGTGCAGATCACAGTTCCGGTGGGCATTGCCGATCTCCTCGTCGTAAATTTCGCTGAGCCAGTAGTTTGCGGTGATGGCACCGGAGTTTGACAAAATCAGCCCGCCCACCGAATAAGTCACGGTGGAATTTTCCTTCACCCGCCAGTCCACGGCGTTCAGGTATTTGTCCACCGTTTCCTTGTAGTCCAGGTAGGTATTGCCGATGTTGCGCAGTTTTTCCTGCTGCTTGCGGTACAGGATGTAGGCTTTGCCCACCGTTTCGTAGCCGCTGCGGGAAAGCACGGTTTCCACGCTGTCCTGAATGTCCTCCACGGCGATTTTTTCCTGCTTGATCTTGGGCTGAAAATCCGATGTGACCTTGAGGGCCAGAAAATCGATAAGATCCGGATTGTACTGGGTGCCGGTGGCCTCGAATGCCTTGGTGATGGCGGCCACGATCTTGGAAAGGTCAAACGCCACGATCTTTCCATCCCGCTTGATGACTTGATACATTGTGCTTTCCTCCCTTATTTCTCACAGACCCCGAAGCTTTACCGACGGAACGTATCGGGCGGCCGTTGCGGCAAAAGCCTCCATCTGAGCTTTGTCAAATCCGCCCAGCCCTTCTTTTTGAAGGATGTCTCCCGAGTCCTTGAACTGCTGCAGATAATATTCCTTTGCGCCCCGGATCCACCGGGCCGCCTGCCCGATGCTCTCTTCGGTGTGCAGCCCCTTCACCACGGTGGTGCGGAACTCGTACTCCACATTTCCCTGCAAAAGAAAATCCTTTGAGCGGCCGATGGCCTGCAGATCCACCGCAGCCCCCGCCGTTTTTTCATAAAGGGCCGGGGAATTTTTAAGATCCATGGCCACCCGGTCCACAAGGCCCTCTTTCACAAGCGAGATCAGCCTGTCGGGAAAAGCGCCGTTTGTGTCCAGCTTTACTTTGTAGTCCAGCTCTTTTACTTTTAAAAGGAACCGGGCAAGATCCGGCTGCAAAAGCGGCTCGCCGCCGCTTACGGTCACACCGTCCAGAACGCCCCTGCGCTTTTTGAGAAAGGCAAGCACCGCTTCTTCATCCTCCTGCAAGGGATCCCTTCCCGGCACCACCAGCGATGCGTTGTGGCAGAACGGACACCGGAAATTGCACCCGCCGGTGAACACCGTGCAGGCCACCAGGCCCGGATAATCCAAAAGCGTGAGCTTTTGCAGCCCCTTTATCAGCATCTTGCATCTCCCTTTCAAAAAAAGCAGCGAACATTATACTATATATACGCATTTTGAGTGCCTGTCAAGCACACAAACACAATATCCAGTGTTTCTTCCCTTTGTGGAAAGCAGTTGAAAAAGGCTTTAAAACGCCGAAAAGCCGAAGATTTGAAAGCAAACGCCTGTTTTGGCCGGTGGAATACTCCTTTTGCAAAGAGCCCCCTGTGCCGGGTGTGCCAAATGAGAAAATCCGCCGCTCGACTGCTGGTCGGTTGCGCTTTGGGGTTTGTTTCCTGTATACTGGCGGTGAGGTGATGGCAATGTACGAAATCGACAAAGAAAAGTTCGGCCCCTTTGTGGCCCGGCTTCGCAAAGAGAAGGGGCTCACTCAAAAACAGCTGGCCCAGGCCTTGTATGTTTCCGACAAAGCCGTGAGCAAGTGGGAGCGCTCGCTGAGCCTTCCGGACACCGGCCTTTTGCTGCCGCTTGCCCAGCTGCTTGGGGTAACGGTCACCGAGCTGCTGCTTTGCGAAAAAAGTGAAAACCCCGACCCTCTGCCCCGGGGGCAGGTGGATCAGATGGTGGAAATTTTTGCCCGGGCCGAGGAAAAGCCGCCCCGCTCCTGGCGGGAAAAGAGCCGGTGGCCCTTTGTGATGCCCGCCGCCACGCTTTTGGGGGCGCTGAGCTGGTTTTTCCTGCCGCAGCTTTTTAAAAACGAAGAAATTTTCAGCCCCCTTCTCACCATGCAGATCCTCTGCCTTGTTTTTGGGATGTATTTCTGCTTCTTGGCCCCTCTGCGGCTGCCGGCGGTTTACGATGCCTACCCCATGTCCATTTTTGTGGATGGGCCGGTTCGGATGAATTTGGCGGGCGTTCATTTCAACAACCAAAACTGGCCCCGCATCCTTCATGCGGCTCGGCTGAGCTGCTGTCTGCTGCTTGTGCTTTTGCCGCTCATTGCCGCTTTGCTGCATTTGGTTTTCACCGGCCTTTTGTTTGGGTTTGTGCTGATGGCCCTTTTCTTTGCGGGCATCTTTGCGCCCCTTTATGCCGCCGCCCGGAAAAAATAACCGCAAAAAGGCCGCCCCCGGAAAACCGGGAGCGGCCCTTTTTTGAAAAACTCAGATCTCGCCGTCGCAGAAAACACGCTCACAGACCACCGAATGCACATAGCCCTTTACGGCCACATGGGCGGGGTGCTCCTGATAAACGGCCAGTGCCTCACGGCTTTCGTGGCGGGTGGTGAGCGACACATCAAAGCCGTCAAAGCCCTTGACCACACGGGCCTCCAGAAGGCCGGGCACAACGCCCACCAGCGCCTCCAGCTTTTCCTTCATCTGGGCGGCGGCCTGTTCCTGATCCACGTCTTCCTTGAATTTCCACATTACGATATGCTGTACCATTGTTTTTGCTCCTTTGCTTTTTATTCTGCCGCCCAAAAGGGCGGTTTTTGTTTTATTTCGGACCTTTGAATTTGGATGCCCGGTTTTCCTCTTCTTCCTCCTGCGGCCCGCTCACCGCAAGGCTGCCAAGGCCCAGATCGTTTTTCACGATGCTGCCCGCGCCGATGGCGCTCTGTCCGTATTTTCTGCGGATGGCATCCAGGCTTTTTTCCAGCTTTTCCCGCTTTTCGTCCGGTGCGCGGGTCTCAAACAGGCTCTGCTGCACCGGGCCGGGCTGGTCCGACAGGCTTTGGGCGGTAACGGTGAGCATCCGGATGGGCCGGCCGTTCCAGTTTGCCCGCAGCAGCTTCTGGCAGGCCGCTTCCAGCTCGCTGGCAAGATGGGTGGACATTTCCAGCCGGCACTGGCGGGTGATGCTTTTGAACTGGGTATCCCGGATGGTGAGCTGCACCCCGCCGGCCCAAAGGCCGTGGCCCCGAAGCCGGCCCGCCACCTGATCGCACAGCACCGTGAGGGCCGAAAGCACATCCTCCCGGCTTACCAGGTCCCGCTTGAAGGTCATGCCGTTGCCCACGCTTTTCACCGGCTCCTTTTCGCCCCAGCGGCGCACCGGGGCCGTATCCTCGCCCCGGGCATACACGCTGAGCTGTGCGCCCTGGCGGCCCAGCATGGTTTCCAGCGCTTTTGGGTCGGCCCCGGCCAGATCGCCGATGGTGCGCACCCCCGCCGACCGCAGCCGCTCGGCGGCATTTCTGCCCACGAACAGCATATCCGAAACCGGCAGCGGCCACAGAATGGCCTTGTAATTTTCCCGGGTGATCATGGTGGTGGCATCCGGCTTTTTGTAATCGCTGCCAAGCTTTGCGAACACCTTATTGAAGCTCAGGCCCACCGAAACGGTAAGGCCGGTTTCCTTTTTTACCCGCTCCCTGATTTTGTTTGCAAGCGTGCGGGGATCGGGCGCAAACAGCTTCCAGGAGCCGGTCACATCCAGCCAGCTTTCGTCGATGCTGAAGGGCTCCACCAAGTCCGTATACTCACAGTATATACCATTTATTATATTACAGTATTTCCGGTATCGGTCGTGGTGAGAGGGCAGCAAAATCAGCCCGGGGCATTTGCGCTTTGCCTGCCAGAGGGTCTCGGCGGTTTGGATGCCGAACCGCTTTGCGGCCTGATTTTTGGCAAGGATGATGCCGTGCCGGCTTTCCGGGTCGCCGCAGACGGCCACCGGCTTATCCCGCAGCTCCGGGTGGGAAAGCAGCTCCACACTGGCGTAAAAGCTGTTGCAGTCACAATGCAAAATCCATCTCTCGCCCATGCCGGCCCCCCTTTTTTTACTTGCTCTTGATTATACCACATTCCCGCTGCGGTGGGTATCCCCGCCGGGCGGGAATTTGAAGCTTTGCCCAAAAAAGCCCCGGCCTCAAATTCTGCTTTGAAGCCGGGGCCTGCTTTTCTTTTTCTGTTAAAACCGGGAAGGATTTTTTACTGGGGCAGGGCAGTGATCTTCAAACCCTGTGCAAGGTCTTTCAGCTCCCGGCCGGTGAGAACGCCTTCCTCAAAGGTCATATCAAAGAACACCGGGGCCTTTTCCCAGTCATAGGCAAGCACACAATCCCGGTAGGACCAGGGCACTTCAACTGCCGCCACATCCAGGTCGCTCATCTCCTGCCAGGCGTACTTTGCGGTGGCGGCAGCGCCGCTTTCGCTGCTGTTCACCACGGTGTAATCCTCAAAATCCGCGTGGTTGGCAAGGGCGATGCCCGCAAAAATGGGCATGGGCAGCTGATTTTTTGCCGGGTCCACGCTCTGGGCAAGCTCGGCCGGGTCCTCAAGGCCCAGGCCCATGCAGTCGATGCTGCCGATCACCTGGCCGTCTTTTACCAGATCCAGGCTGGTATCCTCGCCCGCCTCGGGCTGGAACGCATCCATAGGGATGCTGCCGCCGGAAACCTGGGCGGTGACCCCTTGGGGCAGCTGGATCTCAAGGCTTGTTTTCCGGCCGTTTTCAAAGCTGTAATTCACCGTGAGCCGGCTGCCCTCCTGCACAAAGAAGGAGCCTTCTTCTTCCGAGGGGCTGGGCTGTTCCGGCGCAGGAGAGGCGGGCTGCGCCGGGCTTTCTTCCGGCTGCTGGGTTTTGGGCGGCTGGGTGCCCGGCTCTTTTGTCACGGGGCGGTCCGCCGCAAGGCCGGCGGTGATCAGCAGGGTGATGACCGCCGCTGCCGCCGCCACCCAGACCACCGGCTTTTTGAAGCTTACCAGGTTGCGGATGCGGCTGCCGGTGCTGCCCTCGCCGAAGGCAAGGGGGGTGCCGCCGATGATTCGCCGGCCGGTGGAAAGCTTTAACAGCGACTGGGCGTAGTCTGCCCGCACATCGCTGCCCAGCTTTTGCACCACCGCTTCGTCACAGCTCATTTCCATATCCTTGCCCGCCAGGCAGAAGGCCGCCCACACCAGCGGATGGAACCAGTACAGGCAGAGGGCCAGAAAGCCCAGCGCCTTCCAAACCGGGTCGCCCCGGCGGATATGATGCTGCTCGTGGCAGAGGATGTATTCCTTTTCCCGCCGGGAAAGGCTGGCGGGCAGGTAGATGCGGGGCCGGATCAGCCCCAGCACAAAGGGGGTGGCGATGCCGTCGCACAGATAGATGTTTCCCGTTTCCCGCACGCTTTCCGAAAGAAGGCGGCGCAGACGGAAATAGGAAAACCCGCTGTACGCCAGCAGCAAAAGGGCGCCTGCGGCCCACAGGAGACTCAAAGCCCCCGGCAGGGCACTGGGTCCGGCTGCCGGTGCGGCCGCTGTCTGCGGGCCGCCAAAGCCCTGCACACCCACCGGAACGGCGGAGAAGGCCAGAATCTCGCTCACCGGCTGGCCGGCGGGCAGAAGGCCCATCGGATTTTCAAGCGAAACCGGGCACAAAAGCCGGAACAGAACCACGGCCCAAAGCGCATAGGAAAAAATCTTGGGGGCTTTTTTCAAAAAGAGCCGCACCAAAAGCACCGCCAAAATCACCAGCGAAACCGGCAGGCACTGATCCAGCACCCACAAAAACAGGTTTTCCAGCATTGTTTTCACCTCCGCATTTTTTCAATGAGCGTTTTCAGCTCATCCGCTTCCCGGTCGGAAATTTTTTTGCGGCTGCTGAAGGCGGCTACAAAGGCGGGCAGGGAGCCTTTGAAGGTTTCCTCCACAAACGCTTCGCTCTGGCGGGCCGAAAACTCCTCCCTGGACACCAGCGCCGTGACCCGGCCTGCTTCATTTTGAAAAATGCCCCGCTCACACAGCCGCTTCAAAACGGTGTAGGTGGTGGATTTTTTCCATTCCAGCTTTTCCTTTGCCAGCTTCACCAGTTCGCCGGAGCTGACCGGCTCGTTTTCCCAGATGATGCGGGCAAAGCGGGCTTCCACCTCGCCCATGCGCAGGTCCTTCATCTCGCTCCCTCCTTTGGTCGATCGCTTGTAGACCTCACCATTAGTCTACAATCAATAGACCTGCTTGTCAACGGGTTTGCGCCCGGCAGATGCACCAAACTTTACCCTGCATTTTCGGCAAAAAATTTTTCGGCCCCCTTCTTTGTTTCAAACGGAAAATTCAGCCCTTCTGCATGGCATCCGGCGCCGTTTGGCAAAATAAACATCGGTTTTTATACAGTTTTGAAAATCTGGCTCTACCACCAGCGCCTGTTTGGTGGTATCCTTGAAGCAGAAAGGAGTGCTGCGTATGGCAGATTTTTCGTTTTATCAAATCGCATGGTATTTTTGCATTTATTCCTTCCTCGGCTGGTGCCTTGAGGTGGTGTTCTGTTCGGTGAACACCGGCCACTGGGTAAACCGCGGATTTCTGAACGGGCCGGTTTGCCCGATCTATGGTTTCGGCATGGTGATCGTGCTGCTGGTGCTCACCCCGCTCAAGGAGAATCTGCTCATCCTGTTTGCCGGGTCCTTTGTTCTCACCAGCACGCTGGAGCTGATCACCGGCTTTGTGCTGGAAAAGGCATTCCATGCCAAATGGTGGGATTACACCGATGAACCTTTCAACATCGGCGGATATGTTTGTTTAAAATTCAGCCTGGCCTGGGGCCTTGGCGGCATGGCGGCGGTAAACCTGCTGCACCCGCCGGTGGAGACCCTGGTGGCCATTCTGCCCCGGCCGGTAGGCTGGACCCTCCTTGCCATCCTGTGCGCATTGTTTGCCATTGATTTTGCCGTGACCCTCACCACCCTGATCGGCTTCCGGCGGGATCTGCGGGAAATGGACAAGATTGCTTCGGCACTGCGCCGGCGCAGCGCATCCCTCAGCCGGGATCTGGGCTCGGGTGCTGTGGCGGCCGATGAAAAGCTCACCGCCCGCCGCACCGAGCTGGAAAGCCGGGCCGCCTTTCTGCGGGCCCACCTGCTGGACCGCAGGCTGCTGGGCGCCGCCCGCCTGATGAAGGCCTTCCCCGATTTGAAGATCCCCAACCACCAGAAAGCTCTGGAGACCCTTCGGGAAGAGCTGCACAGCCGCAAAAAGAAATAAGCAAAAAGCACGGTGCTTTCCATTCAAAAGGAAAGCACCGTGCTTTTTCAACTGTTTTCAGAAGCGTTTGCGCTCACATCAAATCGCCGGTCCAGCGGCGGGCGTCCCACACGGGTGCGCCCTCTGCAAGGCTTTTGGGCACATTCAGGATGCGCTGGTTGCGGCTGCCGCGGAAACGCAGCTCCAGGCTTTTTTCTTCCTCCCGGAAGGGGCCGTCGATGATGGTATCCAGGCTTTTCAGCATGGCCTGCTGGGCGGGGGTGCCCTTCAGCAGCTGCTCGTAAGTATAGCCGGTATAGGCGGCCACCTCGTAGCCGGCCTGCCGGACAAGGCTTATCAGCCGCTGCATCTCTTCGCCTGCCTGGGCAAAGGGCTCGCCGCCCGAAAGGGTGATTCCTTTGCACAGGGGGCTTTTTTTCGCCTCGGCCAAAATCTGCTCCGGGGTGTAGGGGGTGCCGCCCTCAAAGGCCCAGGTGCCCGGGTTGTGGCAGCCGGGGCAGTGGTGGGGGCATCCCTGAAAGAACACCGTGAACCGCAGGCCCGGGCCGTCTACGATGCTGTCGGCCTCAAAGCCCGCAACAAAAAGACTCACAGGTGCTTCACCCGATCCCGCTCCTCAGCCTTCTTTGCATCGTTCCACTTGTCCATGGTGCCCACCAGGTAACCGGTGATGCGGCGGATGCGCTCAAAGGGTACGTCTTTGCCTACAACGGACTGTTTCTGCATTGCTGCCATGATAAATGCCCTCCTTATGGGTCTTGGACCCCCGGCCTGAAAGCCGGGGGGAGAATTGTGTTTTGTTGTGTTCTTATTGTACCAAAGTTCAGCCGTTCAAAACGGTTGCCGCGGCAACGAATTATTCGCAGCCGCAGAAGCTGGGAACCGAGGGATACTTTTTGCGCAGCTCGGCCATCTTTTCGGGGCTCAGGGCCTCACCGCTGCGGCGGCCGCACCGGGGGCACACGTCACCGATCACGCCCACATAGCCGCACACCGGGTCACGGTCCACCGGGTGGTTGATGGAGCCGTAGCCCACGCCGGCATCGTGCATGCAGCGAACAACGCTCTCAAATGCTTCCAGATTGTTTGCGGTGTCGCCATCCAGCTCAACATAACTGATGTGGCCGGCATTGGTCAGTGCGTGGTAGGGGCCCTCGGTCATGATCTTGTCATAGGCCGAAATGGGGTACCATACCGGCACATGGAAGGAGTTGGTGTAATATTCCCGGTCGTTCACACCGGGGATCACGCCGAAGCGCTTGCGGTCCATGCGGGTGAACCGGCCGGACAGGCCCTCGGCGGGGGTGGCCAGCAGGGTGAAGTTCATCTGCATGGCCTGGCTCTTCTTGTCGCAGTAGTCACGCATGTGGGTCACGATCTCAAGGCCCTTTTTCTGCATCTCGGCACTCTCGCCGTGGTGGTGGCCGTACAGGGCGGTGAGGGTCTCGGCAAGGCCGATGAAGCCGATGGACAGGGTGCCGTGGCGCAGCACCTCACGAACGGTGTCGGCGGGGCCCAGCTTGTCGCTGTCCAGCCAGACGCCCTGGCCCATCAGGAACGGATAGTTGTAAACCCGCTTTGCGCCCTGGATCTCGAAGCGGTCCAGCAGCTGCTGGGCCACCAGGTCCATCATCTTGTCCAGGCTCTCATAGAACCGGGCCTCATCGTGATCGGCCTCAATGGCCAGGCGGGGCAGGTTGATGGAGGTGAAGGACAGGTTGCCGCGGCTGTAGCTGATCTGGCGGTCGGGGTCATAAACATTGCCCATCACACGGGTGCGGCAGCCCATGGTTGCCACTTCGGTTTCGGGGTGGCCGGGCACATAGTACTGCAGGTTGAAGGGCGCATCCAGGAACACATAGTTGGGGAACAGGCGCTTTGCGCTGACCTCCATGGAGAGCTTGAACAGATCGTAGTTGGGGTCGCCCTCGTTGTAGTTCACGCCTTCCTTGACCTTGAAGATGTGGATGGGGAAGATGGGGGTCTCACCGTGGCCCAGGCCCGCATCCTCGGCCTTGAGGATGTTGCGGATGGTCATGCGGCCCTCGGGGGTGGTGTCGGTGCCGTAGTTGATGCTGCTGAAGGGGGTCTGGGCACCGGCACGGCTGTGCATGGTGTTCAGGTTATGTACAAAGCCTTCCATGGCCTGATAGGTCTCCCGGTCGGTCTGCTGGGTCGCGCGGCGGCGGGCACGGGCCACCAGTTTTGCGCAGCAGGCGGCATCCATGTTCATGGAAGCGGCCAGAGACTTTACCACCAGGGCATCGAACTCATCGGCCCGGATCTCAAGGCGGGGCTTCATGCCCAGCTCTTCGCTTGCAAAGTCAACAGCGGCACGGGCCTGCTCGGAGGCATCCTCCAGATCCAGCGCATCCTCCAGGCACTCGGTGAGCTTGCGCAGATAAGCGCGGGCAAAGGTCTTTGCCACGCCCTCAGCCATGCCGTAATCAAAGTTCGGGATGGACTGGCCGCCGTGCTGATCGTTCTGGTTGGACTGGATGGCGATGGCGGCAAGGGCGGCGTAGCTGCCGATGCTGTTGGGCTCCCGCAAGAAGCCGTGGCCGGTGGAGAAGCCGCCGTGGAACAGGCGCAGGATGTCGATCTGGGTGCAGGTGGTGGTGAGGGAATAGAAATCGAAATCGTGGATGTGGATATCGCCCTCAGCATGGGCCTTGGCCTGCTCGGGGGTGAGCAGGTAAGCGGCGTTGTAGGCCTTTGCGCCGGCGGTGCCGATCTGCAGCATGCTGCCCATGGCGGTGTTGCCGTCGATATTGGCGTTGTCACGCTTCATATCGCTCATGCGGGCATCCACATTGGTGATCTCGTCGATGGTCTTCATCAAGGTGGTGTTCGACTCCCGGATGCGGGTGCGGTTTGCCCGGTACAGGATGTACTTCTTGGCGGCCTCATCATGGGCGCATTCCATCAGAGCAGTTTCAACAGCGTCCTGGATCTGCTCGATCTGGGGGGATTCCTCGCCGCACTCGATCTCCAGAATGCGGGCAGCCTTGTTTGCTACGCGGGCGGCCTCATCGGCGCTGCCTTCGTTTGCGGCCTCCAGGGCCTTGAGCACTGCTTCGGCGATTTTGCTTTCGTCATAAAGCACGACACGGCCGTCTCGTTTGATGACACTTTTGATCATGGGGTTCCTCCTCGGTATTGTTCAGGTGCCTGCCGGTTGGGGCGGCAGGTACCGATATTTAGACTTGCTTATCTATTATGATGGCATATCTAGTATCTGTCAAGACGATTGGCCACCGATAAGGGACAAGATTTTTCTGTTATTTTTGGCAGATTCGTTAGAAAGCTACCAAACCTGCCGAAAACATGATACAATAAAAAAGACAACTCCCGGGGGGTAAAGCCCCCGCAAAACCGCATGGGGAAAGGACGGATCCGGTGGACGGAAAATATAAAAAGCTGGCAGGCAACACCCTGCTTTTTGCTCTGAGCAATTTTTCTTCCAAATTGCTCAGCCTTTTTTTGCAGCCCTACATCACCCACGCCATGGGCCAGGTGGAGGAAGTGGGCATCACCAAGCTGGTGACCAATATCGGCTCGCTGCTCATCCCGCTGGTAAGCATGGGCGTGAGCTTTGCCATCATCCGCTTTGGGCTGGACAGGCTCAACGACAAGCGGGACGTGTTCACAAACGGCCTTGTGACCATCCTGCTGGGCTTTTTCATCATGGTCGGGTTTTATCCCCTGCTGCGGCGCATCCCGCTGTTTGGGGCCTACGCAGTGCTTTTGTATCTGCATGTGCTGGTAAGCTGCCTGCGGACGCTGTGCACCCAGTTCGTGCGCAGCCGCCAGCTGAACCGGCTGGTGGCCCTGGACGGCGTTTTGTGCAGCGCCACCAACCTGGGCTTCATGATTCTGTTCCTTTCCGGCTTCCACATGGGGGCGGAGGGCTACCTGCTGGCGCTGATCTGCTCGGATTTCCTGAGCGCCCTGTTCGTGTTCCTCACAGCGGGCCTTCGCCGGTATCTTAAGCCCCGGCACTTCAACCGCACCCTCTGGAAGGCCATGATGGCCTATGCGCTGCCCATGATCCCGGCGCAGATCAGCTTCTGGGTCATCAACGCCAGCGACCTGTTCTTTGTAAAAACCATGTGCGACGGCTTCAAAGGCCAGGCGGGCACCTACTGGACCGGCCTTCTGGGCGTGGGCTATTTCCTGCCCACCATCCTCACGGTGCTGGGCACCATCTTTTATGAAGCCTGGCAGCTTTCGGCCGTGACCGAGGAAAAAGGCCGGGAACGGTTTTTCAGCCGGGTGTTCAACATTTACCAAAGCCTGCTTTTCTGCTGCTGTGCGGGCATCATCCTGCTGTGCCGGCCGCTGATGTTCATTTTCAAGGCAAGCTTTTTTGATGCCTGGCAGTTTGTGCCCATGCTCACCCTGGCCACCCTGTTCAACTGCCTCAATCAGTTCCTCAACAGCATTTATATGGTGGAAAAACGCTCCACCCTTTCGCTTTACACCATGATGGCAGGCGCTGTGGCAAACTGTGTGCTGAACTTTTTGTTCATTCCGCCGTTCGGCCCGCTGGGCGTTACCCTGGCAAGCTTTTTGAGCTATCTTGTGGTATTTTTGCTGCGGGCGGCAAACACCCGCTCGCTGATGCGGATCGATCTTGTTCCCGGGCGGCTCATCCTGAACAGCACCCTTGTGCTTTTCGAGATCACGCTGATGCTGATGCAAAGCTCTCACTGGGCCGTGTGGTGCACTGCGATAACGGTGATCCTCTGCCTGTTCAACCTGCCCGCCCTGCTGGGCATTTTGAAGCTTCTGCCCCTGCGCCGAGGCCGCAAAGCCTGATTTTTTCAATAGCGGGAAAAGGATAAAGCGTTCAGAAAATCAAAATTTTCTGAACGCTCTGTTTTCAAAAATGAATGTTTACTCGGGTAAAAGCATGCTATACTTGCGACGTCTTGAACGGAGGCTGCCAATATGAGTAAAAAAGCAACGAAATGGAAAGCCGTTTGCGCAGTGATTATGGTTAGCGGCTTGCAGCTTATATTTGGGCCGGGATTGCTGTATTTGCTGCAAGCCAAAGGCATCGAAATATATTCGGTGTCACGGGCATCGCAATATCCGGGAAAGATCCTGCTGCAATGGGGCATTTTAAGCATATACCCTGCAATGCTGGTTTTAGCAGCTTGGAAAGGCAGAAAAAAAGATTTCTTACAGGATATGTACCTGAAGATCCGGGAAAAAAAGCAGAAAATATTCGTAATTGTCCTGGGTGCGGTCTTACTGGTCATGTCGATTGCTGCGATTGTAAAAACGGGAGATTTTTTGCTCATTGTCCTGAATCTTCTGTATTATCTGGTTGTAGTAGCATTTGCAGAAGAATTTATTCTCCGTGGTGTTTGCCCGTTTCTGCTGAAGGATTTTCGGAAATTCCTGATCTATCTTCTGCCCAACATTTTATTTGCCGGATTGCATATCTTTGCATATAACGGTTTCCAGATGCTAAGCATGGAATATGTTATACATTTTCTCAGCAGTCAGATGCTGGGGCTGGTGGTGAGCGGACTGGTCTTTCAGCTGCTTAAAGACTATACGGGTACTCTTTGGATTCCCATTCTGCTCCATGCTGTTTTGGATTTTTCGTCAGTATTCGCATAATAATGATCTGTTTGCACCATTCCGATTTCCTTAACACTTATGAAATCCGAATGCATATTTATAAGGGCAGCGCATATAAAAAACAGAGGCAGGTTTTCAGGGCGAAAGTGTCTGCATCAATCTTCGCGAGCATACCGTTTATACGCCCAAGAGCCGTAAAACGGTGCACTCGTTGGGAGTGCTCCTAAAATCTGCCAGAAAAAGCACATAAAAAGAAGCGGCAGGTGCCGGAATTTTCCGATACCTGCTGCTTCTTTTTTTAACTTCCTTATGGGGCACAGCCGTTTTGCCCGGCGGTTTTTCATTTGGTTTTATGCGCCTTAAACACAGCTTTCAATCTTTTTTGCCGGACATCCTCTTTCTTCCAGGCCGCCCGGTTCAGTCATGGCGTAGGGGTCCAGGATCTTATCCAGCTCCTTTTCCTGGAACAGCCCCTTTTCCAGCAGAAGCTCCCGCACAGAACGGTCGTTTTTCAGCGCCTCTTTGGCAAGATCGGCCGCTTTCTGGTAGCCCACATAAGGGCAGATGGACGTGATGATGCCGATGCTGTTTTCCACCAGACGGCGGCAGTGCTCTTCGTTTGCGGTGATGCCCGCCACACAGTGATCCACCAGCGTGTTCACGGACCTGGTGAGGTTTTCGATGGATTGGAACAGGTTGAAAAAGATGACCGGCTCAAACACATTCAGCTCCAGCTGGCCGGCCTCCGCCGCCATGGTGATGGTCAGGTCGTTGCCGATGATGTTGAAGGCCGCCTGATTGACCACCTCGGGAATGACCGGGTTCACCTTGCCGGGCATGATGGAGGAGCCGTTCTGCCGGGCGGGCAGATTGATCTCGCCCAGGCCCGCCCGGGGCCCGGAGGACATGAGCCGCAGGTCGTTGGACATTTTGGAAAGGTTTACGGCGCAGGTTTTTACAATGCCGGAAACCTGGGTGTAGCAGTCCAGGTTCTGGGTGCCGTCGATCAGATCCCGGGCCTGGGTCAGCCGCAGGCCGGAGATCTCTGAAATTTTTGCCACCACTTTTTTTATGTAGTCCACACGGGCATTGAGGCCGGTGCCCACGGCAGTGCCGCCCATGTTCAGGGTGCGCATTTCATCCTTTGCCCGCTCGAACCGCACAAGGTCCCGCTTGATGGCGGCGCTGTATGCCCGGAACTCCTGCCCCAGGCGGATGGGCACCGCATCCTGCAGCTGGGTGCGGCCCATTTTGATCACATGGTCGAACTCTGCGGCCTTTTCATCCAGGGCATCCCGCAGGCGCCGGAGCTGCTGCTCGGCCCCCCGTAAAAGCTCCAGGGCCGCCATCTTGCCGCAGGAAGGGAACACATCGTTGGTGGACTGGCCGCAGTTCACATGGTCGTTGGGGTTCACGATGGAATAATCCCCCTTTGTGCCGCCCAGAAGCTCAATGGCCCGGTTTGCGATCACCTCGTTTGCGTTCATGTTCAGCGAGGTTCCCGCGCCGCCCTGAATGGCATCCACGATGAACTGGTCCTGCAGCCTGCCCGCAATGATCTCATCACAGGCACAGGCGATGGCCTCGGCCCGTTTTGCATCCAGCGCACCCACCTCACAGTTGGTGAGAGCCGCCGCTTTTTTGATCTGCGCAATGCTTCGAATGAGCTCCCGGTGCATGGGCATCCCGGTGATGCAGAAATTTTCTCTGGCCCGCAGGCTCTGCACGCCGTAATAGGCATCCGCGGGGACCTCTCTGGTCCCGATGGAATCACGCTCGATACGATACTTTTCACTGGTGCTCATTTTTTTCCGTTCCTCCGCTTGTGGATCCTGCCACATTGATATCCCTTTTTTCGGCAGATTTTACCCGCCGCTTTCCCTCGCCTTTTATTATAGGGCAGGAATATGCGATTTTCAAATAATTCTATGGATACCGGCTGTGGGGGGCACCGGCCTGCAGAACGGGAAATGCTGACAAAAAAGCGGGTGCCCCTTCTTTTGAAAGGGACACCCGTTTTTTCATATCCTATCAGCCCGCATTGTAGAAAATCTGGGCCAGGGGAGAATCCGGGGAAAGGAACAAGGTCTTGCTTCCGCCGGAAAGGCTCTTTTTGGCAGCATCCAGGCTGCGCACGAACCGATAGAAATCGGCCTTGCTGGGGTCGTTGTAAGCAGTGGACAGGATGCGCATATACTCGGCTTCGCCTTCTGCTTCCAGGGCTTCGCCCTCGGCCTCGGCCTGGCTGAGCATGATCTCGATCTCCTTATCGGCCTCGCTGCGGATCTTCTTTGCCTCGCTTTCACCCTGAGCGGCAAAGCTTGCGGCAATGTTATTGCGCTCAGAGATCATGCGCTGATAAACGGCAGCCTTGTTGTCGTCCGGCAGATCCAGGTGCTTGGTTTCCACGGCGATCAGCTCGATGCCGTACTGCTCCAGGGTATTGCCCACGCCGGCCTTGATGTCGGCGGCAAGCTCACCGTCACGGCCGCTGATCACGTCCGCCTGTGTACGGGCGGAAATGGTGTTTTTCACCGAGTTGTACACGATGGTGGAAAGGCGGGCCTCCGCGGTGGAAACCGAGCCGTTCAGGGTCTGGATGAAAAGCTGGGGGTTGGAAATGCGCCACAGGGCGAAACTGTCCGACACCATGGTTTTTTTGTCCTGAGTGATCACATCCGAAAGGGGAAGGTCGTACAAAAGAACGGTGTTGGGCACCTTGGTCGTGGTCTGGATGAAGGGCATCCGGAAGGTAAGGCCGGGCTGATCACGCACGTCCACCACCTTGCCGAACTGGCGGATCACGCTGAATTCGTTGGGGCGGGTGATGACCATAGAGGCGTTCAGCAGCACCAGGACAGCCAGGACCAGAATCACCACCAGCACTTTGCTCACTGTTTTTTTCATTCTGTCTTGCCTCCTTCTGCTTCGGACGAACCGGAGCTTGCAGATGCTGCGGGTGCATCCATATCAAACATATTCAGGGTCTTGCCGTCATCGGCCTGGATGACCACCTTGAGGCCGGGCAGCAGATCTTCCATTGCTTCATAATACATCCGCTGCTTGGTGATGAGCGGGTACTGCTGATATTCGGCATACATCGACTCAAAACGGGCCACCTGGCCGTTGGCCTCGTTGATGCGGGCCTGCTTCTGGGCCTCGGCACGCTGCAGGATCTGGTCCGCCTGGGCCTCGGCCTCGGGGATCTTTTCAGAGCGATAGCGGTTTGCGTTGTTCACCGCAGTCTCCTTGCCCTGCTTTGCGGTTTCCACCTCTTTGAAGGCGGTCAGCACTTCGGCCGTGGGGGGTTCCGCATCCTGAATGGTGATGTTCACCAGCTGAACGCCCACATCCTCTTTTTCCATGCGGTTCATGATCTTTTCCTTGATCTCGCTCTGGATCTGGTTTTTGCCGGTGGTGATCACATCGTCCACCGGGTAAAGGCCGATGGTATCACGGATATAGCTCTGGGCCAGGGTCTTGAGGATCAGATCCGGCTGCTGGCTGGCATACAGGAACTTGACCGGGTCGGTGACCCGCCATTCCACATAGAAATCCACGTTTACAAAGTTGTAGTCCGAGGTGATCATGAGGGATTCATCGGTGATGTACTCATCGGGCACACCGGGCTGATATCCGATGCCGAAGCCCTTGATGGTCATATCCACCTTATGCACCCGCTGGATGACAGGGATCTTGAAGTGCAGGCCGGGGGCCGTCACCGCATGGGCACTGCCGAAGGTGGTGATCACCGCGTTCTCCTGCTCGTTGATGCTGTAAAAACCGTCCAGAGCAAGCAGTGCCACCAAAACCACTGCCACGATGGCTGCAACTGTGGACTTGCTGAGTTTTTTCCTGCCGGCAGGCTTCATGTTTTTCACCGGGCCGGTGGGGCCGCCGGAGCCGTTCTGCGGGCCGTACTCGGGTGTTTTCTGCTTATCGCCGGGTGTGCCGCCCAAACCGAAGGGATCCCCGCCGAAGGGGCCGTTCTGCCCAAAGGGATTGAAATTTCCTTTCATTGTTTTCCTCCATGTGCGCAGGGCCGGCAGGCCGGCCTGCTGTTTTGCTGATTGCTTTGTACTATACAGTATACTGCATGGCGGCGGGGGAAGTGCAAGTGATAATTTGTGAATTTTTTGCTTTTTTCCGCGAAAAATCCTGTTTTTTTTGAAAAAAAGGCCCGCTCCGGCAGGAGCAGGCCTTTTTGACTTTTTAGAAACCGCCGGCGGTGCGGGGGAAGGGCAGAACGTCACGGATGTTGGGGATACCGGTGAGGTACATGATCAGGCGCTCGAAGCCCAGGCCGTAGCCTGCGTGCTGTGCGCTGCCGAAGCGGCGCAGATCCATATACCACTGGTAATCGGTGCAGTCCATGCCCAGCTCTTCCATGCGGTCCTTAAGCACCTCATAGCGCTCTTCACGCTGGCTGCCGCCGATCAGCTCGCCCACGCCGGGAACCAGCATATCGGCTGCGGCAACGGTGCGGCCATCGTCGTTCTGGCGCATATAGAAGGACTTGATCTCCTTGGGGTAATCGGTGACAAAGACCGGCTTTTTGAAGATGACCTCGGTCAAGAAGCGCTCGTGCTCGGTCTGCAGGTCCACGCCCCACTCCACCTTGTACTGGAAGCGGTCGTTGTGCTCGGCCAGCAGCTTCACGGCCTCGGTGTAGGTGATGCGCACAAATTCGGCGTCCACAAGGGCAGTCAGGCGCTGGATGAGCTCTTTATCAAAGAACTTGTTGAAGAACTCCATCTCGTCGGGGCAGGTCTCCAGCACATAGCCGATCACATACTTCACCATGGCTTCGGCGTTGTCCATATAATCCGACAGGTCGGCAAAGGCAAGCTCCGGCTCGATCATCCAGAACTCGGCCGCATGGCGGGGAGTGTTGGAGTTCTCGGCACGGAAGGTGGGGCCGAAGGTGTAGATGTTGCCGAAGGCAAGGGCCATGGCCTCACCCTCCAGCTGGCCGGAAACGGTGAGGTTGGTGGAGCGGCCGAAGAAGTCCTGGCTGAAATCCACCTTGCCGTCCTCGGTGCGGGGCAGGTCGTTGAGATCCAGGCTGGTCACACGGAACATCTCGCCGGCACCCTCGCAGTCGGAGCCGGTGATGAGCGGGGTGTGCACATAAACAAAGCCCTGCTCCTGGAAGAACTTGTGGATGGCATAGGCGGCGGCACTGCGCACACGGAAAGCGGCCGCAAAGGTGTTGGTGCGGGGGCGCAGATGGGGCATGGTGCGCAAAAACTCTACGGTGTGGCGCTTTTTCTGCAGGGGATAGTCAGCCGGGGCCACGTTGAGCAGCTCAACGCTGTCGGCGTTCAGCTCCAAAGCCTGCTTTGCGCCGGGGGTCAGCACCACCCGGCCGGTGATGCGCATGCTGGTGCCCACGTTGGCCTTGGCCACGTCCTTGTAGTTTTCCAGCCTGCCGGCCTCAAAAACCACCTGCAGGTTCTTGAAGCAGCTGCCGTCAGACAGCTCGATGAAGCCGATGCTTTTGGAGTCACGGACGGTTTTTGCCCAGCCGCAGACGGTGACCTGGGTGCCGTCTGCCGGGGGAGCGGCGAACAGGCTCTTGATGATGGTGCGTTTCATGTTCCACATTCCTTTCAAAAATCGGGTCTCCTTATTATATAAAGAAGGAAGCCCTGTTTCGGCCCGGGGATACCCGGAAAAATAAAAAAGTCCGGCAGCCAAAATTCGTCCTGATTTAGGACGAATCGCTGCCGGATCCGCGGTGCCACCTAAATTGCCGTCTTTTATAAAAACGGCCCCTTTCCCGCCCCTAACAGGGCAGTGCAGCTTAACGCGCCGCGCACGGCCTTGCCCTACTTTTCCCTTTTTAGAAAAAAAGGGTGTTCAGGAGGCAGCTCAAAAGTGTTCTTTCCGCCGGGCGCCGGACGGGGCTTTCACCGGCCCCCGCTCGCTTTGCCTTCGCTGTTCGGCGTACTTTTCTTTTTCATCGCTATTTATCTTAAAATACCACTCAGGGCGGCCCTTGTCAAGAAGTTTGCCCCCCAAAAAGCTCCGCCAGGGCCCTGCCCACCAGATGGCCGGAATACTCGGCCTGGGCTGCGGTATTGCCGTGGCTGCCCACCTCGATGAGCAGGCTGCCGGTGGTGAGATCCTGGTTGTAATACCGGTAGTCCAGAAGCACCGGCCGGGTAAGCCCTGGGAACCGGCTTTCCATCGCCGTTTCCCAGGCGGCGGCAAAGCCCAGGTTCTTTTGGTAATCGGGCAGGTTCCCGCCCTTGTCGGCCCCGCAGATGATCATGACCTGGGCGGCCTTCTGCCCCTCGACCTGGGCCACCGCCGAAACCCGGCGGCCTTCTGTTTCAATGGCATCCCGGTGCACATCCAGCACCACCTTGATGGAAGGGTACTGTTCCAGATACTTTCGCACCGTTTCGTTGGAGCGGGCATAGCTGCCGTTGTAGCTGGGGTAATCGTGCAGGGTGGTGTCGTGCAGGGCGGCGATCCCCGCGCTGCAAAGCTCCCGGGTGATGGCCTCTCCCACCGCCATCACCCCGATGGAGCCGTCGGTGCTGCGGCTGGTGTACGCCGGGTCGGCCCAGCCCTCGGGGTAGGTTTCATAGCTTTCGGTGGTGTGGGTGTGCATGATGAGCACCTGGGGCTCGTCACTTCCCACCTCCACCGCAAAGGGCAGCCCCGCCCCGGCCGCATCCATCACAAGGCCCGGGTCAAGGCCTGCCCGGTTGCGGATGGTGCCTGCCGCAAGGGGCAGATATTCCTGGCTGGTCCCATGGGGATACTGCACCTCCTGCACCGGCACCGCGCCTTCAGGCACCTGGGGCTCCGGTGTGGGCGGGGCGGGCTCAGGCGTTTGCTCCGGCTCCAGGG
>JAHHRU010000016.1 GCA_020025635.1 Allofournierella sp. | reverse complement strand
GGGGCGGGGTTTGCGGTGGGCTGGGGTTTTGCGGGCGCCTTTTTTACGGTGATGGTCTCGCCCTGCTTTTCAAGCACAAAACCCTCGGCGGCTTCCAGGCTGCCGGTGAACATTTCATTGGCCTTGAAGGTGAAGCGGACCTCCCGCTTCACCAGCACCTTTTCGCTGCTGGGGCGTTCCAGCCGGACGGAGCTGCCATTGGGGAGCGCATCCACAGCGGCCTGCAGGCTGCCATGATCGGTTTCGGTCCCGTTTGCAGTGACCACGGCCACCGGCTGGGTGTACTGCACGGTGAACTCATGGAAGCCGTATGCGCTCTCAAGCGGCAGGCACAGGCGGCCGTCCCGCAGGGCGGCGTCGGCGGTGTAAGCATGGGTTCTGCCATCGGCGGCCCGGTGGGAAACGGCAGTGGGGGCGCCGTTTCTTGCAAAACCAGCGGGCAGGGGGATTTCCAGCGAAACCCTGCCGGCCTGGTCCAGCGCTTTGTTCAGCACCATTGCCGCATTGCGGTTTTCGCCCTGCAGCACCATTGCCTCGCCGGGCTTTGCGGTGGTAACGATCATCTGATAGCGGGGAACGATGCTCCAGCGGACGGTCTTTTCCGGTTCCTGGACCGACAAATTCTGCAGGGTCACTTCCAGATAGTAAAGGGAAGAGGTGCGCATCTCCTGGTTTTCGGCCACCGGCACCCCGGCGGCGGTCAGCTCTCTGCGGGCCTGCCGCTGGGTAAAGCGGTTGTTTTGGGTCTCCGCGCGGGCCATTTCATCCAGGGTCTCGCTCTTTTGCAGGATGTTCTGGGGCTTGATTTCCGAAAGCAGCTTTTCGGCTGCGGCCTTGTCGGCCTCGCTCTGCACGGCATCGGCCGGCAGCGGATGGACCACCGCAACCGCCCGCTGGGTCTCGGCCGGAACCAGGGTGTCGGTCAGGTCCGAAAGCTCGGCGGTGCCGTTTTCATCGGCAAAGTTCTTTTGGCAGCTTTCACAGTGCCAGTGCTCCACGGTGCCCGGCTTTTCATCGGTGGGAAGCACCGCCGGCACATGGGTCAGCCGGTGGCCGGCAGCCGGGATGGCTTCGGTATGGGTATCCCCGCAGTTTTTGCAGGTGAGGTTTTTTTCGCCGTCCTCGGTGCAGGTGGGCTGTTTGGTGGTCGTTTCCTCATAGCTGTGCTCAAGGGCCGGGATCTCACGGGTCTCTTGTGTGCCGCAGCCGGCACAGGTGCGGGTCTCCTGGCCCTTTTGGCCGCAGCTGGGGGCGATGGTCTGGTTCCATTCGCTGAACTGGTGCACATGCTCTTTGGGGGGCAGCTCCCGTTCTTCCCTGTAAGCGCACAGGGCGCAGCTGCGCTCTTCAAGGCCCGGAGCGGTTTCGGTGGGCTGTACGGTCACCTGCCATGCACTGAAGTCATGGGCCGCTTTTTCCAGCGTTTCCCCGCACAGGGTGCAGGTGTGCCAGTGCTCCTTTGCATCGTTTTTCCAGCCTGCATCCGGGATGTGCTCGCAGGTCACATTCACGGTGAGGGTGAGCGTTTTGCCCAGCACATCGGCGGTGAAGACGGCGGGCCCGGCCTTTACGCCGGTGATCTTTCCGTTTTCATATTTGGCGATGCCTTCCTCCTGGGAAACCCAGCCGGGCAGAACAGTGACCGAGCGGGGTGCGGCGGGCCAGGTATCGGGCGTCTGGAAGGTCACATTTGCCCGGGGCGCATCCACGCTTTGCCCGGTTTTCACATCCAGCCGGTCTTTTTCCGGCACGGCGGTGACATTTTCCGGCTTCACCTGGTCCGGGCTCAGCTCCACCGGCACATCGGTTTTGGCATCATTGGGCGCAGATTCGGGTTCGGTGGGCTTTCGGCTGCTGAAGATCTGCACCCAGTAATCGGTTCCCTGATAGACCGCATGGCCGATGCCCACCGAGCAGAAATCTTTGTTCAGCATATTGCGCCGGTGGCCCTGGCCGTCATAGGGTTCATTGTCTTCACGCCACTGCAAAAAGGTCTCTTTGGCTTTGGCGTTTCCGGCCGCGATATTTTCGCCTTTGGTGGTGTTTGTCTGGAATTTGTCCGGGCAGGCGGTGAACCAGCTGCTCCCGTCGGGCCGGGTGTGGGAAAAGCTCAGGGCGATCTCAGCCGCCCGCTGCATGGCCACCCGTTCCAGCTCATAATCGTATGCAAGGGGGGGAAGATCCGGGTAATCCTCCCAGGTCTTATCGTCTTTCCCCAGCGCCTGGTGGGGATGCTCGGCATGGTTTCCATCCCCATTGCCGGTGCGGAAGCCATTGATGAGATCCAGCATGGTGCGGGCCTCGGTCTGGCCGTACTGGACCTGCAGCCCGACCGAAAGGGGCACGTCTGCCGGAGGGGCCGGGTCTGCCGGGTCTGCGGGGGCTGCCGGGTCTGCCGCAAGGGCATTCAGCGGCAGCGCCATCATCAGCATGACCGCCGCAAGCAGCGAGCTGATGGTTTTGCGCATCTTTTTCATGGTGTCTTCCTCCTTTATTTCCGATTTATCCGCTTTTTGGACTTTTTGTGCTATAAAAGCGGATTTTTGTGCAACTGTATTCCTATGTTCAGTATACCACTTTGTTTTGAGGCGGACAATCCCATAAAAGGGTGCTGTTTTTGAACTTTTTTTGAATTTTTTCGTTCTGCCAGAGCGCACGGCCTGCCCGGCATTTTGAAAGCGTCACAAAACGCAAAAAAGCGCCCCGGCTGAAAAAAGCCGGGGCGCCCCATTGTTTGAACATTCAAAGCGCAAAAGGAAAAACGGTTTCCTGCGGGCCGCTTTGTCAGCCGCAGCGCCGGAAACTGCCGGGCAGAGCCGGTTTTGGGCCCTGCCGCAGGCAGAAAGTCTTACTTGTACAGCTCGACCAGCTTCTCCAGGTAAGCGTAACGCTCCTTGGCCTTTTCGTCGGCCAGCTCGAACAGCTTTTCAGCACGCTCGGGGAAGGCACGCTCCAGACGGCTGTAACGGGTCTCGCCCTTGATGAATTCCTTGTAATCCGCGGTAGCGGGCTTGGAATCCAGGCTGAAGGGGTTCTGGCCCAGGGCCTTCTTGCGGGGATCGAAGCGGAACATGTTCCAGTAGCCGGCCTTGACTGCCTTCTTCATCTCGTTCTGGCAGTTGGTCATGCCGCCCTTGACACCGTGCATCTCGCAGGGAGCGTAGCCGATGATCAGGGAAGGACCGTGATAGCTCTCAGCCTCGGTGATGGCCTTCATGGTCTGGTTCATATCAGCGCCCATAGCGATCTGAGCAACATAGACATAGCCATAGCTCATAGCGATCTCAGACAGGCTCTTCTTGCCGATTGCCTTACCGGCAGCAGCAAACTGAGCGACCTGACCGATCTGGCTGGCCTTGGAGGCCTGGCCGCCGGTGTTGGAGTAAACCTCGGTATCGAAGACGAAGACGTTCACATCCTCGCCGGAAGCCAGGACGTGGTCCAGGCCGCCGAAGCCGATGTCGTATGCCCAGCCGTCGCCGCCGAAGATCCACACAGACTTCTTGGCCAGGTAGTTCTTCTGGACCAGGATCTCCTTGGCCAGCTCGGAGCCGTCGGCTTCCAGCTCGGAAATCAGGGTCTTGGCAGCCTCGGCGTTTGCCTTGCCGTCGTCATAGGTTTCAAAGTAAGCTGCAACAGCGGCCTTCAGGCTGTCGCCTGCGGTCTCTTCCAGCTTGTGCAGCTTCTCGCCCAGGGCCTCACGCAGGACCTTCTGGCCCAGATACATGCCCAGGCCGTGCTCGGCGTTGTCCTCGAACAGGCTGTTTGCCCATGCGGGGCCGTGGCCGCTTTCCTTGTTGGTGGTGTAGGGAGAGGTTGCTGCGGGACCGCCCCAGATGGAGGAGCAGCCGGTGGCGTTGGAGATGTACATCCGCTCGCCGAACATCTGGGTGACCAGACGTGCATAAGAGGTTTCAGCACAGCCTGCGCAGGAGCCGGAGAACTCCAGCAGGGGCTGGTTGAACTGGCTGCCCTTGACCGAGTCTTCCTTGGGCATGCCGGGCTTCTTGCGGATGTTCTCAACACAGTAGTTGAACACTTCCTGCTGGTCGGCCTGGCTTTCCTGGGGAGCCATCTTCAGGGCACCCTTGGCAGCCATGGGGCAGACCTCGACGCAGACGCCGCAGCCCATGCAGTCCAGAGGAGAAACGGTCATTGCGAACTTGTATTCGCCGGCCTTGGGCTTGGTGTCGGCCATCTTCAGGGCAGCGGGAGCGTTTGCCACTTCATCTGCGGTCAGGCAGAAGGGACGAATGGTTGCGTGGGGGCAGACGAATGCACAGCTGTTGCACTGGATGCAGACGTTGGGGTCCCACTCGGGAACGGAAACAGCAACGCCGCGCTTCTCATAAGCGGATGCGCCCTGCTCGAACTGACCGTCCACATACTTTTCGAATGCGGAAACAGGCAGGCTGTCGCCGTCCATCTTGCTGATGGGGTTCAGCAGGTTCTTGACCATGTCAACGGTGCCTTCGCGGCCGGTGAGCACGGTGGTGTCTGCTTCATCCTGTGCGTTTGCCCAGTCAGCGGGGACCTCGACCTTGTGGTAAGCGTCGAAGCCGGCGTCGATGGCGGCCCAGTTCATCTCAACGATCTTCTGGCCCTTCTTTGCGAAGGACTTCTCTGCGGCTTCCTTCATGTAGCGCAGAGCGTCTTCCTTGGGCAGAACACCGGCCAGAGCGAAGAAGGCAGACTGCAGGATGGTGTTGGTGCGCTTGCCCAGACCGATCTCGATTGCCTTATCGATAGCGTTGATGGTGTACAGCTGGATGTTGTTCTTTGCGATGTAGCGCTTGGACTCAGCAGGCATGTGGTGAGCCAGCTCTTCATCGGTCCACTGGCAGTTGATCATGAACACGCCGCCGGGCTTAACATCCTGAACCATCTTGTAGCCCTTCACAACATAGCTGGGGTTGTGGCAGGCCACAAAGTCAGCCTTGTTGATGTAGTAAGGCGCACGGATGGGGTTGTCGCCGAAGCGCAGGTGGCTCACGGTGATGCCGCCGGTCTTCTTGGAGTCATACTGGAAGTATGCCTGGATGTATTTGTCGGTGTGGTCACCGATGATCTTGGTGGAGTTCTTGTTGGCGCCAACGGTACCGTCGCCGCCCAGACCCCAGAACTTGCACTCCTTGGTGCCTTCGGCTGCGGTGTTGGGAGCTTCCTTCTCTTCCAGAGACAGGTAGGTCACGTCGTCGTGGATGCCCAGGGTGAAACGGGCCTTGGGCTCGTCCTTGGCCAGCTCCTCGTAGACAGCGAACACGCTTGCCGGGGGAGTGTCCTTGCTGCCCAGGCCGTAGCGGCCGCCGCTGACCTTGATCTCGTTGCGGCCTGCCTCACGCAGAGCGGTCACAACGTCCAGGAACAGAGGCTCGCCCAGGGCGCCGGGCTCCTTGGTGCGGTCCAGCACAGCCAGCTTTTTGCAGGTTGCGGGGATGGCAGCCAGCAGGCGGTCAGCTGCGAAGGGGCGGTACAGGCGGACCTTGATCAGGCCGACCTTCTCGCCGTGAGCGTTCAGGTAGTCGATGACTTCCTCTGCAACGTCGCAGATGGAGCCCATGGCCACGATCACACGGTCTGCATCGGGTGCGCCGTAGTAGTTGAACAGCTGATAGTTGGTGCCGATCTTCTCGTTGACCTTGGCCATGTACTTCTCAACGACCTCGGGCAGGGCATCGTAGAACTTGTTGCAGGCCTCACGATGCTGGAAGAAGGTATCGCCGTTCTCGTGGCTGCCGCGCATTGCGGGGTGCTCGGGGTTCAGTGCATGGGCACGGAACGCCTTGACGGCATCCATATCGACCATGTCGGCAAGATCTGCGTAATCCCACTTCTCGATCTTCTGGATCTCGTGAGAGGTGCGGAAGCCGTCGAAGAAGTTGATAAAGGGAACGCGGCCCTCCAGGGCAGACAGGTGGGCCACAGGGGACAGGTCCATAACTTCCTGAGGATTGGACTCGGCCAGCATGGCGAAACCGGTCTGGCGGCAGGCGTAAACGTCGCTGTGGTCGCCGAAGATGTTCAGCGCATGGCTTGCAACGCAGCGTGCGGAAACATGGAACACGCTGGGCAGCAGCTCGCCGGCGATCTTGTACATATTGGGGATCATCAGCAGAAGGCCCTGCGATGCGGTGAAGGTGGTGGTGAGGGCACCGGCGGCCAGAGAGCCGTGAACGGCGCCGGCGGCGCCGGCCTCAGACTGCATCTCCATGACCTTTACTTCGGTTCCGAAGATGTTTTTGCGATTCATTGCGGACCACTGGTCCACATAGTCCGCCATCGGGCTGGACGGAGTGATGGGGTAGATAGCAGCTACTTCGGTAAACGCATAAGCAACATGCGCAGCCGCAGTATTGCCATCCATAGACTGTTTTGCTCTAGGCATTTTCTCTTCCTCCATAACTTTTTCAGATTTCACGCCTGTGTGCAGGATGCACTCAGGCGCTATTACCCGAGTATTATTTTAGCAAAATCGGCTGGGATTGTAAACTCCTTCGGGCGCTATTTTTGTAAAAAAAGCCATTTAATTTTAAAAATCTACACCGATTTTGCAAAAAACGATTGACAAAACGCTGTCAATCTGCCAATGCGATTTGACAAGCGGGCAAAGCCGTCTTACTATATGTGTAAGACGATGCCCAAAGGCATGCCGCACCCGGGTGCCCACCCTTGTTTTTGGGGCGTTTTGCGGAACGATTTTTTATTTGAAGGAGTTATCATGGATTTTTTGTGGCTTTTTTTAGGCCTTCCCGTTATGCTGACCGCCGGCCTTTTCATGGGCTGGTCAGCAGCGAAAAAAGAAATGTCGCTGCCCCGCTGGCTGGACCGCATTTTGGAGCCTGCCGGCCTTTCCAGCGAAGAGCAGGTCACCGAAGAGGACCTGTATGAGCTGATGGACGATGCCGACGAGCAGGACCTGATCGACGAAAACCAGCGGGAGATGATCACCAACATCATCGAGCTGGACGATGTGGAGGCAGGCGACATCATGACCCACCGGATGGACATTGCGGCCGTTGAGGAAGGGTCCACCTGCCGGGAAGCCATCGACCGGGCGCTGGAAAGCGGCAACAGCCGCCTGCCGGTGTACCGCAGAAACATCGACGAGATCTGCGGCGTTTTGTATGTGAAGGACCTTTTGTGCCTGTTCAACCAGCCCCAGCGGCTGGATGAGCCGGTGGCCCCCTTCTGCCGCAAGGCCACCTTTGTGCCGGAAAGCCGGCCCGCCAGCCAGCTGATGCTGGATTTCAAATCCAGCCGGAGCATGATGGCCATTGTGGTGGACGAATACGGCGGCACCGCAGGCCTTGTTTCCATGGAGGACGTGCTGGAGGAGATCGTGGGCGACATCCAGGACGAGTTCGACGACGAGGAAGCGGAGCTGGTTGCCCAGGACGGGGGCTTTGCCGTATCCGGCGAGCTGGATCTTGAGGATCTGTTCGACGCCTTCGATCTGGAATGCCCGGAATACGACGAGGACGAATTCGACACGGTGGGCGGCCTCATCAGCGACCGGCTGGGCCGGGTGCCCGAGGACGGGGAAGAGGCTTCCATCGATTGGGGCGGCATCCACTTCAAGGTGCTTTCGGCGGGGGACCGCCACATTCAGCGTGCACTGTGCACCCTTGTGAAAGGAGAAAACGAGGAATGAGTCATTATGAAAAAAAGCTGGAACGGCAGGAAATTTTTGAGGGCCGGGTGATCCACGTTGTAAAGGACAAGGTGGAACTGGAAAACGGCAATACCTCTTCCCGGGAAGTGGTCTACCACCACGGCGGGGCCTGCATTGCGGCCCTCACCGATGCGGACGAGCTCTATCTGGTGCGCCAGTTCCGCTACCCCTTTTTGGAGGAGCTTTGGGAGCTGCCGGCCGGAAAGCTGGAAAAAGGCGAGGACCCCTTCGCCGCCGCAAAGCGGGAGCTGGGCGAGGAATGCGGCCTCACCGCTGACCGGTTCACCGATCTGGGCGTGTTTTACCCCACCGTGGGCTACTGCTCGGAAAAGATCTACACCTGGGTGGCCACCGGCCTGCACAGCTGCGAAATGCACCTGGACCCGGACGAATTCCTCACCCCGGTGAAGGTGCCCTTCCAGAAGGCGCTGGACATGGTGCTTTCGGGCGAGATCAAGGACGGCAAGACCGTTGCCGCCATTTTGAAGATCTCGGTCCTGCGCGCGGCGGGAAAAGCGCTTTAAGGGAAAGCGGAGGGGTCCCGGCCGGGACCTCTCCGCTTTTGTTCTGCGCTGTTTTGAAACGATGCCCCCTGCAAAAGCCTGCTGCTTTGCGGGGGCTTTTTTCGCCTTTGTTCTATGTGGAACAAAATTTTCAGCTGTTCTGCTTTTTCAGCTCGGCCAAGATCTGGGCCAGCAGCTCTTCGGTGGTGGGGGCGGGGGGAGCAGCCTTTTCGGCCTCGGCTTCGGCAAGGGCTTCCTGTGCCGCCTCTTTGCGCTTGAGGGCCTCCATGCGTTCACGGGCCTTGTTGATGAGCTTGACCATGCAGAAAATGACCAGGGCAACGATCAGGAAATTGACCACCGCCGCCAGGAACTTTCCGGCCATGATGTCGGCCCCGCCCAGGTGCACAACCACGTCCGCAAAGCTGGAGGTATCCACAAAAATGCCCACAAAGGGCATGACCACATCGTTTACCAGAGAATCCACGATGGCCTTGAAGGCGGCACCGATGATGACACCAACTGCCATATCCACCACGCTGCCACGGGATGCAAACTCTTTGAATTCGGCAAAAAATCCTTTTTTCTTCACTTGTTTTTTCTCCTATGTATTTTGTGTGTGCCGGTTTTCCGGGCTTTGGGGGGTGTTACTCCATGCTGTGGATGCGGTAATAGTCCTCCACATCCATCCGCCGGCGCACCCTGCGGACGCTGCCGCCGGCTTCTTTCACATACACATCCGGAAAATAGCGGATGAACGGCCCGCCGAAGGTGACGGTGTAAGCGCCGATCTTGGGGTAGATGATGCGGTCGCCCACCCAAAGCTCCCGCTCGTTTTCCAGCTTCATGATCCGGTCATGGTCCATGCAGGTATAGCCGCAGATGATCTGCTTTTTGCACACCGGGCGGGGGCCTTCGGCCCTTATTTCATAGGGGTAGCGGGTCTTTTTCCAGAGAGGGTCCATATTCACCCGGCTGCCGTCGGTGGTAACGATGCGGGCAAAGCCGGTGTCCTTCACGTCCAGCACACGGGTGTGGAACGACACCGCCGAGCCGATGACCGAGACCCCCGGCTCCAGCAAAAGCCGGGTTTTGGAAAGATCCACCGCTTTGCCGAATTCTTCGGCAATGGCTTTCACATAGTCGTTTGCGGTGGGTTTTCCCGCAAGGCCCCCAAAAAAGCCGCCGCCCATGTCGATGTAGGCCGGCTGCCAGTGATACCGGCGCATCAGGCCCACCGCATACCGGGCCGCCGCCCGGTACACCTCCACCGAGCGGGTGAGGCTGTTGCAGTGCAGGTGCATGCCCGCTTTGCAGGGCCCGCCGCCGCTTACCGCAGCCACCGCCTGGGCAAGGCCGCCGCCCTGCTGGGAAAAGCCGAAGCGGAAGCCGTCCTCGGTGTAGCCCACATCCCCCTGGCCAAAAGCCGTGGGGGGAATGTTGATCCGGATGCCCAGGTTGGGCAGGCCCGCAAGGCCCTCTTCCTGCACACAGACAAGATCGCTTTGGGAATCAAGATTCACATAGGCCCCTTCCCGGGCGGCCTTTGCCAAAAGGCCGGGGCTTTTGATGGGCCCGTTGAACACGATGCCCGCCGGCTCATGGCCGCAGCGGCGGGCCAGAAGATATTCTTCGTCTGAAACCACCTCGGCCAGCACCCCGCGGGTTTTGATGTGCTGTAAGACCCAGGGCAGGGAATTGGTCTTGACCGAGTAGGCAAGGCTGGAATGGGGCCAGAAGCTGCCCAGCGCATCCAGAAAGCCGTTCAGGTTGTGATCGAACTCCGCCTGGTCCACCAGAAAAAACGGAGTTTCCAGCTTTTCGGTTTCCATGCTTTCCCTTTCCGGCCTTTACGGCTCCATGCAGGTCACATATTCTTCGTACTTGCGGGCGATGTAGAGGTTGTGTTCCAGCCGGTATCCTTCGGCGTTTTTGCCCTCAAAGGCCCGGATGTGGTTTGCTACGCAGTCATACCCGGCAATGCAGCTGAACTCCACCCCGCCGGAAAACCGGGGGTTGCACTCGATGAAATGGTCGGTGCCGTCTGCATCCCGCAGGAACTCAAAATTCACGCAGCCCACGATGCCCAGCTGCTTTGCAAGGGCAAGGCACCGGTCCTCAAGGGCCCGGTCGGCAAACACATACACCGAAGTGCCTGCGCCGTTCAAAGTGCGCAGAAGCTCTTTGCGGGCCACGGCGGCACCGGAGCCGTCTGCCCCCAGCACCACATCCACTGTGAGCACATCCCCCTGGATGTAGGGCTGGACGATGTATTTTTCGGGGTCCTGGGTCATTTCAAAAATCACCCATTCGTCCTCGGAATGCAGAATGTGCAGGCCCTGGCTGCTGCGGCCGTCGTAGGGCTTTGCCACCACCGGGAACTCCTTCGGGGGCTCGGTGAGCTCCTTCACCCGCCGGGTGGGGATGGTTTTTACCACCGAGCCGTTCTGCCGGATGAATTCTTCCAGCTTTTGCTTGTTGCGGCAGACCTCCACCGTCTGCCGGGGCGAAATGCACAGGGTCACGCCGTTTTCCGAAAACCACTGGCGGTTGGCATTGAACACATCCACCTCCACATCGGTGAGGGGCAGGATCTTTTCGATCTGCTCCTGCCGGCAGACCTTTTGGATAAACGCCAGATATTCCTTTGGGTGGGTGGCATAGGGCGCCTGATAAAACCGCTCCACCTGAAAGGAGTCGGCGATCCATTCCCGGGGGTAGATGTCACATCCGATGACGGTATACCCCAGCTTTTTCAGGTTTTTGATCACGATATCCGCTGAAAACGAGCCAATGGCCGTTACCAGTACCGCACTCATAGTTTTTCTTCCTTTCGTTTTGGATTCAGTTCCGGGTACTGCCTCGGCCGGTTTTGGCCTTTTCGATGGCGGCCTGCACCGCCTTTACCTGCGCCGCAGAAAGCGGGCGGGAGGAGGCGGACAGCCGGTCCAGCGCGCGGGCAAGCTCCCGCACGGGAACGATGGGATACCGGCTTCTCTGGGCGTTCTGGATGCGGGTGGCATCGTTTGCGATGCAGATGATGCTTTTCACCGGCACCTTGGGGTCCAGAAGGCTCTTGAGCAGCAGCTCATGGCGGTGCACCTGATAGGCAGGGCTTTCCTCCTGCTTCCAGCCGGTTTCGCCGGTGCGCCGCCGCCTCCAGGTTTCGTTGTTCACAACCTGGATCTCGCCGCCGTAGTTTTTGGTTTCGATCAAAATGACGCCGCCGGGGCCCACCAGGATGTGGTCGTATTCCTGCTTTTCGGGAAATTGGGGCCGGTTCTGCAGCAGGATGCACCGGTCGGAGTATTTGCCCCGGCAGTCCTTTCGGACGGCCTGCCAGCCCCGGTGCTCGGGCAGCCACCACTGGATGCGGTGGTCCACCTCTTTTTCGCCCCGGGCACCGGCCTGTTCCACGGCCGTGCGGTCGGTTTGCTGCCGGCCCTTTCTGCGGGGTCTGCGGCCGGGGCGGCCTTTGCGCAGCCGCAGCTTCACGGCCAGCGCCAGCACCATGGCCAGCACCAGCACCAGCACAACGGCCGGCACCTCAAAGCCCCGCTCGCCCGCATCCGGCCCCTGCGCAGACACCGGCAGGGCCAGGGCAGCGGCCTGTAAAATCAGGGCCGGCAGATATTTTTTCAATTTCATTCGGTTTCCTTTCTTGGGTTTCTTTCAGGGGATCATTCCAAAATCTCGGCCTCGTCCAGCTGCACGGTGAGCTTTTCCAGCTCTTCTTCGGTTTGGAAGGCAGCGGGGGAAGGGGCCGGCTCAAAAACCACCGTGGAGCGGCCGCTGCGCCGGCAGGCACAGTACACCGCCGCCCCGGGCAGAAAAAGCTTTGCCAAAAGCAGCAGCAACACAAGGGCCGCCGTTTCGGCCAGGATGGGGCTGAGGGTGGCAAGGGAGCTTGAAACCAGCTGCTTTTCCATGCCAAGGCACAGAAGGCACACAAACAGGTAAAGCCCGTACACCGCCGCAAAGGTGCGTTTTTCGGCTGTTTCAAAGGGGCCGGTTTTTCGCAGGCTCACCACCACGGCAAGGCCCAGCAGCAGCAGAAAGCACAGCTCGGCCAGGACCAGCGTGGGCGCCTGGCCAGGAGCCATGCCCAGCAGCACATACCGCAGTGCCAGAGCCTGGGTGGCAAAGGAAAGGCAAAACAGCACCGATGTTGTTTTACGCGCTGTATTTTTCATTTATTTTCTCCTGAAAGTTTTGTAAAAGCAAAAGGACGGCGGCCTTTTGGGCCGGCCGTCCTGGCTTTTGCCTTGATTTGGGGCCAAAATTTTGAAAAGGCCCTTTCACAAGCTGCCCGGAAAAGGGGCGGCTTTTTTACTCTTCGGTGTCCGGCTCGAGGTCGTCATCCTCGGCCACTTCCTGAGCCTGGGCGGCCTCTTCGGCTTCCAGAGCGGCCCGCTCTTCGGCGGTGAGCTCCTCTTCGCCCTCCTCCGCTTCCGGCTTTGCCACCTCGGTGGAATCATCCTGTTCGGTGCGGGCAACGGTCACCACCCGGTCACCCTCGGCAATGCGCATGACACGCACACCGGAGCCGTAGCGGCTCTGCAGGTTGATGTCGGCCGCATGCATGCGGATGATGATGCCCTCCTGGCTGATGAGGATGATATCGTCCTCAGGGTCCAGGATCTTCAGGCCGGCAACGCCGCCCTTGCCGTAGTTGCGGATGCCCTTGCCGCCGCGGCCCTGCAGGCGGTAGTCTTCCACTGCGGTGCAGCGGCCCTTGCCCTGCTCGGTAACGGTGAAGGCAGCGGCGCCCTCACGCAGGATGCCAACACCCACAACGCTGTCGCCCTCATCCAGGCGGATGGCACGCACACCGTGGCCCAAACGGCCCATGGGGCGGGCATCGGTCTCGCTGAAGCGGATGGCCATGCCGTTCTTGGTGGCAACCAGCAGCTCGTTTTCGCCGGTGGTGATGCGGCACCAGGCCAGGCTGTCGCCCTCGTACATGCTCACAGCCAAAAGGCCGCTCTTGCGGATGTTCTTATAGGCCTCCACCGGGGTGCGCTTGATGATGCCCTGACAGGTGACCATGGTGAGGTAGCCCTCGGCACCCTCAGCGGGCACACCCAGCATCTGGATGACCTTTTCGTCGTTCTGCAGGGGCAGCAGGTTCACGATGTTGGTGCCCTTGCTGGTGCGGCTGCCCTCATAGATCTGGTAGCCCTTGAGCCGGTAGATGCGGCCCTGATCGGTAACAAAGATCACATAGTCGTGGGTGGAGCCGATGAACAGGCTCTCCACGAAGTCCTCATCCTTGTGGGACAGGCCCGCAATGCCCCGGCCGCCCCGGCGCTGCACCTGGTAGGTGTCCTTTGCCTGGCGCTTGATGTAGCCGGCGTGGGTCAGGGTGAACACACAGTCCTCCACGGGGATCAGGTCCTCGATATCCACCTCGCCGGAAACATGGGCGATCTCGGTGCGCCGGTCATCGCCGTATTTTTCCTTGAGGGCCAAAAGCTCTTCCTTCACGATGGCCAGAACACGGGCATCATCGGCCAGGATGGCGGTCCAGTCGGCGATCTTTTCATGCAGCTCGTCCAGTTCGGCCATGATCTTTTTGATTTCCAGACCGGCCAGACGGCCCAGGGGGAATTTGCAGATGGCATCCGCCTGGGGATCGTCAAAGCCGAATTTTTCCATGATGGCGACTTTCGCCTCGGCCTGGCCGCCGCCGCAGTGGCGGATGGTGTAGATCACATCGTCCACAATGTCCACGGCACGGGCAAGGCCCTCCAGGATGTGGGCACGGTCCCGGGCCTTTTTCAGGTCGAACTCGGTGCGCCGGCGCACAACCTGATCCTGGAACTCGGTGTATTTGGAAAGGATCTCCTTGAGGGTCATCAGCTTGGGCACACCGTCATCCAAAGCGATCATGATCACGCCCACGGTGTCCTGCAGCTGGGTGTAGCGGTAGAGCTGGTTGAGCACCACCTGGGGGTTTGCATCCTTTTTCAGCTCGATCACGATGCGCATGCCGTGGCGGTTCGACTCATCGTTCAGATCGCTGATGCCGTCGATGCGCTTTTCTTTTACCAGGTCGGCAATGCTCTCGATCAGGCGGGCCTTGTTGACCATGTAGGGGATCTCGGTGACCACGATCTGGAAGCGGCCGTTCTTCTTTTCCTCGATCTCGGCACGGCCGCGCAGGGTGATCTTGCCACGGCCGGTGGCGTAGGCGGCCCGGATGCCCGAGCGGCCCATGATGATGCCGCCGGTGGGGAAGTCGGGGCCGTGGATGTGATCCATCAGGCCGGCAAGGTCGATCTCCGGGTCATCGATCAGGGCAATGGCACCGTCGATGACCTCGCACAGGTTGTGCGGGGGGATGTTGGTTGCCATGCCCACAGCGATGCCAGTGGAACCGTTCACCAAGAGGTTGGGGAACCGGCTGGGCAGAACGGTGGGTTCTTTTTTGGTTTCGTCAAAGTTCGGGCCGAAGTCCACGGTGTCCTTCTCGATATCGGTGAGAAGCTCCACCGCCATTTTGCTCATGCGGGCCTCGGTGTATCGGTAAGCAGCGGCGGGGTCACCGTCCACCGAACCGAAGTTGCCCTGGCCGTCCACCAGCGGATAGCGCATGGAGAAATCCTGCGCAAGGCGGACCATGGCATCGTAAACGCTGGCGTCACCGTGGGGGTGGTAGGAGCCCAGCACCGCACCCACCGTATCCGCCGATTTGCGATAGGCGTGGGAGGGGTCGTTGCTGCGCTCATACATGGTGTACAGGATGCGCCGGTGTACCGGCTTCAGGCCGTCCCGCACGTCCGGCAGGGCACGGGCCACAATGACCGACATGGAGTAATCCAAAAAGGCCGATTCGATCTCCTTTTTCACATCGCGCACGATCATTTTGGACTCGGTGCCGGGGATCATCACAATTTCATCTTTCAATCTCTTTTCACCTGTTCTTTCTAAACTCTAAATCCGTCCGGCTCAAACGTCCAGAGTGGCGTACTTCGCATTGCGCTCGATGAACTCGCGGCGAGGCTCCACCTTGTCGCCCATCAGGATGGTGAAAGCTTCGTCGGCCTTTTCCGCATCCTCGATCTTGATTTTCACGATCACCCGGTTTTCCGGGTCCATGGTGGTTTCCCACAGCTGCTGGGGGTTCATCTCACCAAGGCCCTTATAGCGGCTGATCTTGGCACCGGGCATTTCCCGGCTGATTGCGGGCATTTCCTCCTCGGTATAGGCATAGCGGATGTCCTTGCCTTTCTGCAGCTTGAACAGGGGAGGCTGTGCAATGTAGACATGGCCCTCCTCAATGAGCGGGCGCATGAAGCGGAAGAAGAAGGTGAGCAGCAGGGTGGCGATGTGCGAGCCGTCCACGTCCGCATCGGCCATGATAAAGACCTTGTGATAGCGCAGCTTGGACAGATCGAACTCTTCGCCGATGCCGCAGCCCAGGGCGGTGACCACCGGCATGAGCTTTTCGTTGCCGTAAACCTTGTCCAGGCGGGCCTTTTCCACATTCAGCATCTTGCCCCACAAAGGCAGGATGGCCTGGATGTTGGAATCACGCCCCATCTTGGCAGAGCCGCCGGCCGAATCACCCTCGACGATGTAGATCTCGGTTTTGGAGGGGTCTTTTTCACGGCAGTCGGCCAGCTTGCCGGGCATGCGGGAGGTTTCCAGAGCGGACTTGCGGCGCACAAGATCCCGTGCGCGGCGGGCCGCCTCACGGGCGCGGGCAGCCTGGGTGGCCTTTTCGAAGATGGCCTTGGCAACGCCCGGGTTCTCCTCCAGAAATTCCTTCATTTTTTCGTAGATCATGCCGGAAACAAGGCTGCGGATCTCGGTGTTGCCCAGCTTTGCCTTGGTCTGGCCCTCGAACTGGGCCTCGGTGAGCTTTACGCTGATGACGCAGATCAGGCCCTCACGCACATCGTTGCCCGAAAGGTTCTCGTCCTTGTCCTTGAGGTAGCCCTTTTCCCGGCCGAAATCGTTGATGACACGGGTGAGGGCGTTTTTGAAGCCCTCTTCGTGGGTGCCGCCCTCGGGGGTGCGCACGTTGTTGGCAAAGGAAAGGATCACTTCGCTGAAGCTGTCGTTGTACTGAAGGGCCACCTCGGCCAGGGCATCGCCCTGCTGGCCCTTCAGGTGGATGATCTGGGGGTGCAGGACGTTGGTCTGCCGCTTTTCGTTCAGATGCTTTACGAAGTTGGAGATGCCGCCCTCATAGCACATGCTCTCGGAGTTCATGCTGCCGTCTTCCAGGCGGTGGTCCGAGCGCTCATCGGTGAGGGTGATGCGCACGCCCGCATTCAGGAAGGCCTCTTCCCGCAGGCGGGTGTTCAGGATGTCGTAGTCATACTCGGTGGTTTCGGTGAACATTTCCGGGTCGGGCTTGAACAGAACGGTGGTGCCGGTAGCCTGGGCAGGGCCGATCTTTTCCAGGGGGCCGTCGGGCACACCGCGCTTGAAGCTCTGGCGGTAAGCAAAGCCATCCCGGCAGACGGTAACGGTGAGGTATTCGCTCAAAGCGTTTACCACCGAAGCGCCCACGCCGTGCAGGCCGCCGGCCACCTTATAGCCGGAATTTTCGCCGCCGAACTTGCCGCCGGCATGCAGCACGGTGTAAACAACGGTTACGGCGGGGATGCCCAGCTTGGGCTGGATGTCCACAGGGATGCCGCGGCCGTTGTCCGAAACTTCAATGAGGTTGCCCTCTTTGATTTTCACCTGGATGTTGTCGCAGTAGCCGGCCAGCGCCTCGTCGATGGCGTTGTCCACGATCTCATAAACGAGATGATGCAGACCGCTGGGGCCGGTGGAGCCGATATACATGCCCGGGCGCTTGCGGACGGCCTCAAGGCCCTCCAGCACCTGGATCTGACTGCCGTCATATTCGTGCTCGACCTTTTCTTCAAGCCCAGTGATGTTCACCTGATCTTGCATTCTGTTTCCTCCTTGAAAATTGTGTCGGATGGGGCCGGGCTCCGGTTTTTTCAGCCCGGCCGTTCGGGATAAGCGCAGCCCGTTTTTCACAAAGGGTGCCGCGCGGATCGCTTTTTAGAATTTGCCCTTTTTGTTCAGCATCCGGGCCTGCCGGGCACGGCGCTGCAAAGTTTTTGCCGAAATGGGGCTCAGGAACACCGTTTCCCAGGGGAAATCGGTGATGACAAAGCTTTTGGGGATCTCATCGCTCAACGTGACCACGGCGCCTTCCTTTTCGGCGTGGGCCAGGTATTCCCGGGTGCGCTTGTCCACCGAGCAGTTTTCCAGATCGAAAATGCCGATGATGTCCCGGGTGTTCACGATGTAGTCCTGCCCTAAATGCAGATACACAGCCTTGCTCCTTTCTTTCGGTTCGGTTTTTTTCACAGGGCCGTGAGCTGCCCGTTTTCCATGGAAAACACCCGGCCGTTTGTTTTTTCAAACAACCCCGGGTCGCAGGCGGTCACAATGGTCTGGCCTTTCTGCATCCGGGTCAGAAGATAATCCTGTCTTGCCTCATCCAGCTCGCTGAGCACATCGTCCAGCAGCATCACCGGCTGCTCGCCGGTAATGCGGGCGGCACAGCCGGCCTCGGCCAATTTCAGGCTCAGCACCGCACTGCGCTGCTGGCCCTGGCTTGCAAACTGGCGGGCGGGCAGGTCTTTCAGCAAAAGCTCCATATCCTCCCGGTGGGGGCCGATGGTGCAGCAGCCGGCCATCCGGTCGTCCCTTCGGCCGGCCTTTAAGGTTTCAAACAGGCTGCCGGGTTTGAAGGCATGCAGGTAGCACACCGACAAAGTCTCCCGGTTGTCGCTGATCTCGCCGTAGTTTTGGGCCGCCATGGGCCCCAGCGCGGAAAGATACTCGCAGCGGCGGCGGACGATCTCCTCGCCCTGGGCCGCAAGGTCCTGGTCAAAGGCATCACACATCAGATCCGCCCCGGGGGTGCGGTTCCAGTTTTTCAGCAGGCTGTTTTTCTGGCTCACCAGCCGGGAATACCGGCGCAGCGTTGCCAGATACCCGGGGTACAGCTGGCACAGGGCCGCATCCAGAAAGCGTCGGCGGCCCTCCGGGCTGCCCTTTACCAGCGAAAGATCGTCCGGCTGGAAAACCACCGCGCCGAAATGGCCCGCAAGGTTGGAGGCCCGGCCCACGTCACTGCCCGAAAGCCGCGCGGTGCGGCCCGGACGGGGCGTTTCGGGCCCGCCCACCGTAAGGCGGATGGTCTCTTCCCCCAGATCGTTTTCAATGGCCGCATCCAGCACCGAAAAGGGCGCCCCGGCCCGGATGAGCTGGGCATCCTTCACCGGGCGGAAGCTTTTTGCGCCGGTGAGCATCCAGACCGCTTCCAGAAGGTTGGTTTTGCCCTGGCCGTTCTGGCCGCAGATCACATTGAGGCCCGGCCCGGGCTCAAACCGGGCGGCTTCGATGTTCCGCCACTGCTTTACCGCAAGGCGCAGCACCCGCATATCAGCGGCCCTGCCCGATGGTGAGCGACCGGCCGTCCAAAGTGACGGTGTCGCCGGGGCGCAGCTTTTTGCCCCGCATGGTGCAGGTTTCACCGTTCACCTGGACGTTTCCTTCCTGGATGAGGATCTTTGCCTCGCCGCCGGTCTCGACCAGGCCGGCCAGCTTGAGAAGGGAATCCAGCTTGATGAATTCAGTTTGAATACGGATCGTTTCCATAGATGTGCCTCTTTTTCTGTGCCCTTTGGGCCAGCGCCCGGGGCATTTTGTATATTTATGCAGTTTTTATGCAGCTATCAGTCGTTCTTGAAACGCACCGGCAGAACAAGATATATAAAGTCATTGCCTTCGGCGGGCAGGATCTTCACGGGGGAGAGCGCACCGCTCATTTCGAAAACCACCTTTTCCTGCTTGGAATTGCGCAGGGCATCCAGCAGATACCGGTTGTTGAAGCCGATCTCCACCGGCTCGCCTTCGATTGCGGCGTTGAATTCGTCCACCACTTTGCCCAGATTGGTCTGGCAGCGCACGGTGACATGATCCGAGAAGAGGATCCGCAGCGGATTTTTCAGCCGTTCGGTGATGATGAGGCTTGCACGCTCGATGGTGTCGATGAAATCCCGGGTGTCCACAACGGCACGGGTGCGGTGGCCTTCGGGAATCACGTTGTTGTAGTTGAGGAATTCGCCCTCGATCAGCCGGGACATGATGGTGTAATCGGAATTTTCAAACACCACGAAGCGCCGGTTGGCCGAAATGAAGACCTCCTGGTCCTCATCGGTGAGCAGCTTGTTCACTTCGTTCAGGGTCTTGGCGGGAATGATGATGCGGATGTGCTTTTTGGCGGTGATCGCCTTTTCCACAATGGCCAGACGGAAGCCGTCCAGCGCCACAACGGTGAGTTTGTCCTCTTCGATGGCAAAAAGTTCGCCGGTGTGGGCGGGTTTGCGGTCATCCTGGCTGACCGCATAGATGGTTTTGTCGATCATTTCCTTCAGTTCGCCGGCCTTCATCGAGAAGGTGGGTTCGGCGCCGGGGTTGGGCAGATCCGGAAAATCGGCGGCGGAAATGGCCAGGATGTCAAATTCGGCAACGCCGCCCCGGATGGTGGCCGAGCCGTTGTCGCTGGTGGAGATGGAAATTTCACCGGCGGGCAGCCGGCGCACCACATCGCCCAGCAGTTTTGCCGGCAGAACGATCTCTCCGGCTTCCCGCACGTTGGACTCGATGGTGGTGGTGATGGCCATTTCCAGATCATAGCCGGTGAGGGTCAGCTGAAAACCTTCCGCTTTGAAGAGGATGCCTTCCAGTGCGGGGATCGAGGAGCGGAGGGTCACCGCCCGGGATACGCCGTCAATGGCAGTGGAGAGCAGACTCTTATCACAAACGATATTCATAGGGACTCCTTTCAGGTGAATGGGATTTGAGAAACGGGAAAATGAAAAACGAGCATCATAAAACATGCTATTCAACAGAAGCCGTAGTAGACAAGGTGGAAACTGTGGAAAACCCCTGCGGGGCCTTTTGCCAGGCCGTTTTGCGCCCTGTTGGAAATTTTGGGCGTTTTGGGGATGAAATGTTGAAAGGGGTGAAATGCAAAAGTTTTTAGACTCCTGTGTTCACAACCGGTTGTTGAATGTTGAATACTATGTTGAAAAGGTTGATAACTTTTTTGAGAGAAAAATCCATCTTCTGTCCGTCAGGAGCGGACATTTTTGATGATGTCATCCACCGTTTCTTTCAGGTGGCGGTCGTTTTCCAGATTGCGCTCGATGGCTTTGAGGGAATAAACGATGGTGGAATGATCGCGGCCGCCGAATTCCCGGCCGATGTCTTCCATGCTCATGCCGGTGATCTCACGCACCACATAGATGGCGGTCTGACGTGCGGCCGAGATGGCAGCGGTGCGGCGCATGCCCCGGATCTCGCTGGGGGTGACGTTGTAGGTGCGGCCCACCTCGCCGATGATCTTTTCAATGGTGATGGGCACCGGCTGGGTCTCGTTCAAAATATCCTTGATGGCGTTCTGTGCCACGCCGATCACCGGCTGGATGCCCTCCAGCATGTAGTAGGCGTTGAGTTTTTTCACGGCGCCTTCCAGCTGGCGGATGTTGTTTTTCAGATGATTTGCGATGAATTCGGCCACATCGTCCGGCATTTCCAGATGGAACAGCTCGGCCTTGCGGCGGATGATGGCCACACGGGTCTCAAAATCCGGCGGCTGGATGTCGGCGGTCAGGCCCCACTCGAAACGGGTGCGAAGCCGCTCTTCCAGGCTTTTGATCTCCTTTGCGGGGCGGTCGCTGGCCAGAACGATCTGCTTGCCGGCCCCGTGCAGGGTATTGAAGGTGTGGAAGAATTCCTCCTGGGTGCTCTCCTTGCCGGCGATGAACTGGATATCGTCCACCAAAAGAACATCGGCCGCTCGGTATTTCAGGCGGAACTGCTCGGTGTTGCCGTCCCGGATGGCGGTGATGATCTCGTTGGTGAAGACCTCACAGTCCACATACACGATATTGAAGTCCGGATGGTTTTTCTGGATCTCGATCTGGATGGCGTTGAGCAGGTGGGTCTTGCCAAGGCCGGACTGACCGTAGATGAACAGGGGGTTGTAGGCACCCGAGGGGTTGGAGGCAACGGCCTGGGCGGCCGCATAGGCAAACTGGTTGGAGGGGCCTTTGATGAAGTTTTCAAAGGTGAAGTCATAGCGGCCGTCCCCATCAAAAAGGGGAGCGGGGGCCTTTTCGGCAGCGGGTGCGGCCGGCTGCGCCGCGGCCGGGGCCGGCACCGATGCGGCAGGCTCTGCCTTTTCGGGCGAGGCCGATGCAGCCGGGACCACCAGCTGGATATCCACATCAAAGCCCAGCACCGAGGCGAATGCTTCTTTCAAAAGCGGGGTGTAACGGTCCCGCACGATGGTGCAGATAAAATCGTTGCGCACCGCCAGGGTCACCCGGCCCGAGCCTTCGAAGCTGACCTCCTCAAGGTCGCTGATGTACAGGTTGTAGGTGGCGTCCACCAGCCGCTGCCGGCAGTAGGTTTTTGCCGCGTCCAAGACGTCTTTGAAGGAATCCATAGTTTCAACGCTCCAAACTCAATTTGTGTTTTGTTCGTCCTCATCCAGTCGTTCCTTCCTTATATATAAAAGGAAGGAATGCGAAACAGGCCGTCCGGCCAAAGGGCCAGGCGGCAAAAAAGGGTCCGCCGAAAAGGGTCCGCCGGAAAATCAGGACGGACCCCGCTTCGGAAGGGCCTGGAAAACAAAGTTTTACTTCATAAATATAACACAAAATAAACAGGCTTTCAACGTTAAACAGAAAAGAACCCCTACTTTATTATATAAAGGGTCCGTTTTGGGCCGAAAACGGGGTGGGTTTTCCCCCAAAAGCGAAGAAGAGTTTGCAAATAGTGGAAAACAAAGCGCCCTTTAAAAAACTTTCGGATTTTGGGTTTTCGAAGGATTTCGGCCCCCGCCTTCCGGGCAAAAGCGGAAAAGGGGAGAAAGAAGCAAAAAAACCGGGCTTTTTTGGGGGATGGACTCTTTTTTCAAAAATTTCGGCCGAAAAGCCCATAAAACCGCCTGAAAAGCGGAATTTCGGGCAAAACAGGTGTTGACAAACCGGGTGTGTTTCCAGTATACTTTTAAGATGCAAGGGCATCCCCATACAGAGGGGAAGTATTTGAACAAAATAATACCCGTATCAATGGGGAATTGGAGGATATCAAAATGAAGAGAACTTATCAGCCCAAGAAGCGTCATCGCAGCAATGTTCACGGTTTCCTGAAGAGAATGGCAAGCAAGAACGGCCGCAAGGTCATCGCAGCCCGCCGTGCTAAGGGCCGCGCCAAGCTGTCCGTTTGATAGCTGTAAAAACCATTAACTGGTGATTTTGCAAGGCCGCTGACATTTGTTCGGGGGCCTTGTTTTTCAGTCTGGGAGGAAACAGTGATGCGTTACCGCCCCATCACCCGTAACAAGGAATTTTCCCGGGCTTATTCCCGGGGCAAGTCTTATGTGAACCCGAAGCTCGTTTTGTATGTGGTGAAAAACCGCACGGGGCACACCCGTGTGGGCCTGACTGCCACAAAAAAGGTGGGCTGCGCGGTGAAACGGAACCGGGCCCGGCGGGTCATCCGCGCGGCGCTCTATGAGATCCTGCCTTACGATGTGGGCGGGGTCGATCTGGTATTTGTAGCAAGAGGCCAAACCGCACGCTGCAAAAGCGGCGAGGTGCGTGCGGCTGCCGAACAGCTCCTCAAAAAGGCAGGGATCCTGGAGTGATCGTCCGTCTTTTGCAGGGGCCTATTCGTTTTTATCGGAAATGGATCTCGCCCGCTCTTGGCCGAAACTGCCGCTTCACCCCCACCTGCAGCCAGTATGCGCTGGAGGCGTTGGAGGTGCACGGGGCGGCAAAGGGGCTTTTGCTTTCGGTTTGGCGCATCCTGCGCTGCAACCCCTTTGGAAAATACGGCTATGATCCCGTTCCGCCCAAAGGCTGCTGGAAAAACAGCCGGCGGCGGCTGCACCGGTAAAACACCCTTATTATGCCACCTTTGACTTGACGGATTGCGCCCGGCCAAGTCCTACGAACAAAAAAATAAAAACGCTCCGGCGCGCAAACGGGGCAGAATGGAAAAACTATGGGATTTTTTGGCATTCTGGGTACACCGCTTGGCTATGTGCTGAAGTGGCTGTACGACTTCCTTGGCAGCTACGGCTGGGCACTGATCGTGTTCACCGTGCTTATCCGCCTGGCAAGCTTTCCGCTGCAGATCAAAAGTCAGAAAAACACTGCCCGGATGGCTGCTTACCAGCCGATGCTTGCGGAAATTCAGAAAAAGTACGCAAAAGACAAGGCAAAGCAGAGTGAGGAACTGATGAAGTTCCAGGAGGAATACGGCTTCAGCCCCACGGCGGGCTGCCTGCCCATGTTCCTGAACTTCTTTGTGATGTTCGGCGTTATCGAGGCGGTCTATTACCCCCTGCAGCACATCCTGCACATCAGCAAGGACGTGCTCAATCAGGTGGCCGTTCACCTGAACACCCAGAACAACATGTACTTCCAGTCGGACCTGATCCGTCAGGTAAAGGCCGGAAGCGTGGATCTGTCCGGCTTCCTTTCCGCCGAGCAGCTGCAGTCCATCCAGGACTTCAACGCAAACTTCTTCGGCATTGACCTGACCATGAAGCCCGAGCTTGCGTTCAACCTGCTGCTGGTGTTCCCCATCCTGTCCATCGTGACCATGGCCCTGGCAAACGTCATCACCATGAAGATGAGCGGCCAGGAGATGCAGGGCAGCATGAAGTGGATGCCCTGGATGATGAGCATCATGTTCGTCTGGATCGCATTCACCGTTCCCATTGCGTTCTCTCTGTACTACACCGTTTCCAACCTGCTGATGGTCGTTACCGGCATCCTGCTGAAAAAGATGTATGATCCGGAAAAATACAAGGCCGAGCTGGCCGCTGAGATCGAGGCCAAAAAGCAGGCCAAAAAGGCAAAAAAACAGGTCAAAACCGTTGATGAAGAAGGCAAAGAGGTCGTAAAGAGCATGACCGATGCCGAAATGAATCGCTTCAGGATCGAGCTTGCGCACAAACTGGACGCGGAAAAGTACAAGGACGAGCGCACAGTTCCCCTGAGCAAACAGGGCAAGGAGGAGTAAATCGTGCGTGAAGTGATCGTAACCGGTAAAACCGTGGAAGAAGCATCCGCTGAGGCCTGCCGTCAGCTGGGCCTTTCCCGCGAAGAGGTGAGCATCGAGATTTTGGAGATGCCCGCCCGCAAGCTGTTCAAAAAGATCCCCGCAAAGGTAAAGGCCACCGCTGAGGAAGAAGCTCCCGCAAAGGCGGCCCCCGAAAAGAAGGCCGAAAAGCCCGCAGCGAAAAAGGCAGCGCCCAAGGCCGAAGCACCTGCTGCAAAGCAGGCGGAAAAGCCCGCCGAGAAAAAGGCGGAAAAACCCGCAAAGCCCGCACCCCAGCCGGAGGCAAAGCCCGAGGAGGCAAAGCCCCTGACCGCAGAGATGCAGGCAAAGGTGGACGCCGCTGTGGAATATCTTTCCGGCGTGTTTGCAGCCATGGGCGCCCAGGGCGTTTCCCTGGAACAGCACCAGTCCGGTGAGGCTGTCATCATCAAGGTGGAAGGCCCGGATGTGGGCATGCTGATCGGCCACCGGGGCGAAACCATGGAAAACCTTTCCTATCTGGCAAGCCTTGTGGCAAACCGCCTGCCCGGCGACTATGTGAAGCTGGGCCTGGATGTGGCCGGCTACCGCTCCAAGCGGGAAAAGGACCTGCAGCTGCTGGCCCGCCGTGTGGCGGCCAAGGTGGCAAAGTCCGGCCGGAACTATGTGATGGACCCCATGAACCCCTATGAGCGCCGCATCATTCACAGCACTGTGAGCGAGATCGAGGGCGTTCGCAGCGAGTCCCGTGGGGAGGGCGCAGACCGCCGTGTGGTGATCTATTCCACCGACCCCAACGCCCGCCAGAATTCCGAGCGTTCCGACCGCCGAAACGGCGGCCGCGGCGGCCGCAGCGGCCGTGGAAACCGCCGGCCCGGCCAGGGCCAGCGGGGCGAGCGCCGTTCTTCGGTGCCCGAGCGTGAGTTCAGCGAGGACCAGCGCCCCACCGGCGAGCCCATGGCTCCCAAGCGCACCCAGCTGATCGACGATGCCGCCGGCATCGACCTGTACGGCAAGATCGAGCTGTAAAACCTTTGAAAATTTCCCCCGCGGCCCCTTCGGGCCGCGGGGGATTTCTCTTTGAAGCAAAGGCCGGAAGGGCCTTTGCGGGGCAGGGGTTTTCCTTGCGCCGGAAAGGGCTTTGTGCTACAATAAAACGGAATATGAGAGCTTTTTTGCAAACCATTCCGGAAAGGCAGGAGAGGGAAATGGAAAGTACGATCGTGGCGCTGGCCACACCCCCCGGTGCGGGCGGCATTGCGGTGGTCCGGCTGTCGGGCCCGGAAAGCTACCGGGTGTGTGAACAGGTGTTCCGACCGATGAATCCCGAAAAAAAGGTCGGGCAGGCGAAGGGGTACACTGCCCTTTTCGGCCGGTTTCAAACCGGCGGCCGGGTGCTGGATGAAGGGGTCGTGCTGTTTTTCCGTGCCCCGCACAGCTATACCGGCGAGGACGTGGTGGAGCTTTCCTGCCATGGGGGCATGGTGATCGCCCAGGAGCTGATCGAGGCCTGCATCCATGCGGGTGCAGAGCCGGCCAGCCCCGGCGAATACACAAAACGGGCCTTTCTGAACGGCCGCATCAGCCTGACCCAGGCCGAAGCGGTGATGGAAGTGATCGGCGCAGCCGGCCGCCAGGGTGCGGCCCTGGCCGAAACCGCCCTTTCGGGCGCCCTTGCCGGCCGCATCTCGGCCTGGCGGGAGCAGCTGGTGAAGCTGGCGGGGCATCTTGCCGCCTGGGTGGATTTCCCGGAGGAGGACGTGCCCGAGCTTTCGGACGAGGCGCTGGGAAAGACCCTTTCCCAGGTATCCGGGGAGATCCGGGATCTGACCGACCACTATGAGGCGGGCGCCGTGCTGCGCCAGGGGGTGGACACCGCCATTGTGGGCAGCCCCAATGTGGGCAAATCCACCCTGCTCAACCTGATGGCCGGCTTTGACCGGGCCATTGTGACCCCGGTGGCCGGAACCACCCGGGACGTGGTGGAGCAGGCGGTGATGCTGGGCGGCGTAAGGCTCAATTTGTTTGATACAGCGGGCCTGCGGGACACCAGCGACCTGGTGGAGGCCGAGGGCATCCGCCGCAGCCGGCAGAAGCTGGCCGAGGCGGGCCTGGTGCTGGCCGTGTTCGACGGCAGCTGCTCCACCCTGGAACAGGACATTGAGCTGGCAAAAAGCTGCCGGGGCCGGCCGGCCATTGCGCTGATCAACAAAAGCGATCTGGACCGGCGGTTCGACCAAACCGCCATTGAACCGTATTTTGACCGGGTGCTGCCCATTTCGGCCGGCACCGGCGAAGGCCTTGCCCCGCTTTCCCAGGCGGTGGGCCAGGTGCTGGGGGTGGCGGGCATTGACCCCAGCGCCCCGGCGCTGATGAACCGGCGGCAGCTTTCGGCGGCAGTGCGGGCAAAGGATGCGCTGGAAGAAGCCCTGGCCGCCATGGAAGGCGGCTTTGGGCTGGATGCGGTGAGTGTCTGCGTGGATGATGCGCTGCTGGCCTTGAGCCAGCTTTCCGGCGAGGATGTAACAGAGCAGGTGGTGGAGGAAGTGTTCTCCACCTTCTGTGTGGGCAAGTAGGGGAGGAAACCATTTTGCAAAAGGAGCAAACGGCCGCACCGGAGCATCTGGGCGGTTTTGATATCATCATTGTGGGTGCGGGCCACGCCGGCGTGGAAGCCGCATGGGCCGCGGCAAAGCTGGGCGTTTCGGTGGGGCTTTTCACCCTCACGCTGGACGGCATTGCCAATATGCCCTGCAACCCCAGCATCGGCGGCACCGCAAAGGGCCATCTGGTGCGGGAGATCGACGCCATGGGCGGCGTGATGGGCATTGCGGCCGATGCAAACACCCTGCAAAGCCGGATGCTCAACCGGGGCAAGGGCCCGGCGGTGCACTCGCTGCGGGCCCAGATCGACCGGGTGGCCTATCACCGCTGGGTGAAGGGCTTTCTGGAAAAGTACGAAAATCTTTCCATCAAGCAGGCCGAGGTGGCCCGGCTTCAGATCCGGGACGGAAAGGTCTGCGGTGTCATCACCCGGCTCAACGGCCAGTACGATGCAAAGGCGGTGGTGCTTTGCACCGGGACCAACCTGGGCGGCAAAATTTTTGTGGGCTCGGCCAGCGTAAAAACCGGCCCGGACGGCCAGCCGGCGGCGGATGCCCTGGTGGACAGCCTGAAGGCCGCGGGCCTGCCTTTGCGCCGGTTCAAAACCGGCACCCCTGCCCGGGTGCACCGGCGCAGCATCGATTTTTCGGTGCTGGAACGCCAGCCGGGTGAGGAACCCCCGGAGCCCTTCAGCTTTTTGACCCCGGAGGGCGGGGTAAAAAATCAGGTGGACTGCCACATTGCGTTCACAAACCCGGACACCCACCGGGTGATCTTGGACAACCTGCACCGCTCGCCCCTGTACGGCGGCGCCATTGAGGGCATCGGCCCCCGGTACTGCCCTTCCATTGAAGATAAGGTGGTGCGCTTCTCCGACAAGGAGCGGCATCAGGTGTTTGTGGAGCCCTGCGGCCTGGACACCGAGGAGATGTATCTGCAGGGCATGAGCTCCAGCCTGCCCGAGCAGGTGCAGAACGAGATGTACCACACGGTAAAGGGCTTTGAACACCTGGAGATCATGCGCCCGGCCTATGCCATCGAGTATGAGTGCATCGACCCGCTGGCCCTTTGGCCCACGCTGGAGACCCGGGCCGTGGAAGGGCTTTACGGCGCCGGCCAGTTCAACGGCACCAGCGGCTACGAGGAAGCGGCGGCCCAGGGCCTGCTGGCAGGCCTCAACGCGGCCCGCAGGGTGCTGGGGAAAGAGCAGCTGGTGCTGCCCCGGCATTCCTCCTATCTGGGCGCTCTGGTGGACGATCTGGTGACCAAGGGCGTGATGGACCCCTACCGGATGATGACCAGCCGCAGCGAATACCGGCTCACCCTTCGGCAGGACAACGCCGACGAGCGCCTGACCCCCATTGCCCGGGAAATGGGCCTGGTGGACGATGCCCGCTGGCAGGCCTTCCAAAACAGCATGGCGGTGAAGCAGGCCGAGATGAAGCGGCTGGAAAGCACCACCGTCCGGGCCGGCCAGCTCAGCGAGGTGCTGGAAAAGCAGGGCAAGCCCCCGGTGGAAAAGGGCGGCCCTGCCGCCGAGCTTCTGCGCCGGCCGGAGGTGGATTATGACACCATCGCCCAGGTGATCGGCCGGGGCGAAGGGGTGGACAGCCGCATGGCCGGCCGCATCACCACCGAGATCAAGTATGCGGGCTACATTGCCCGCCAGCAGCGGGCCATTAAGGAAGTAAAGCGCCTGGAAAAGACCCGCATCCCGGAGGATTTTGATTATGCGCCGCTGGACGGACTGCGTTTGGAGGCAAGAGAAAAGCTGGCAAAGGTGCGGCCGCTGGACCTGGCCCAGGCCGGGCGCATTCCGGGCGTATCGCCGGCGGACATGGCAGTGCTGAGCGTGGCGGTGGCCGCGGCCTGCCGCAGCAAAAAAGCGGAGGAAGAAAAGTGATCGACAAAGCACGTTTGGAACAGAAGGCCGCAGAAAAGGGAATTCAGCTGACCAGCACCATGCTGGACCAGCTGGACGTTTACGCCCAGTGCCTGGTGGAGTACAACAAAAAGGTGAACCTCACCGCCATTACCGACCCGGAGGGCATCGAGGACAAGCACTTCATCGACAGCCTGCTGTTTGCCCGCCAGCCGGAGGTTTGCGGCCGCATGGTGGACGTGGGCTGCGGGGCAGGGTTTCCCGGCCTTGTGACCAAAATTTACAAGCCCGAGCTGGAGATCTGCCTGATGGAGCCCACCGGCAAGCGGGTGGAGTTTTTGAAATGGGCCGCTGAGCAGCTGGGCCTTACCGGCATCGAGTTTGCCAAGGAGCGGGCCGAGGAAGCCGCCCGCAAAAAATGGCGGGAGCAGTTCGACCTGGCTTCGGCCCGGGCGGTGGCGGCTTTGCCGGTGCTTTCGGAATACTGCCTGCCGCTGGTAAAAGAGGGCGGCTGGTTCATTGCCATGAAGGCGGCTTCCGGCAGGGAAGAACTGGCCGCAGCCCGGGGCGCCTTTCAAAAGCTGGGCGGCGAATTCCGGGAAAACCGCACCGGAACCCTGCCCGGCGGGGACGAGCGGTGCCTGATTCTTGTGAGAAAAGTTCGACCCACTGCGCCCCAATATCCCCGAAACGGTGGAAAGATCGCCAAAGCGCCGCTGAAGTGACCTTCCCCGCAGGGGCTGCTGTCGAAGTTTGTAAATGGAAAATACTGGAAAATAAAATGCCCGCATGGTATACTGACCCCAGAACGACAGGGGAAAAGGCCATGCGGGCTTTTTTTCGGCCTTTTTTCGGAAAACCGCTGTAAGGCAGAACGGCTTTGAAATAAAAGAACAGGAGGGCAGGATCTATGCGGGGAATCAAAAATAAAACGGCAGGAAAGGTACTGATGCTTCGGCCGGAGGAAATACGTCCTTCACCTTTTCAGGTACGCACACATTTTGATGAGGGCGAAATTGCCTCTTTGGCGCTGAGCATTGCGGAAAACGGGCTTTTGCAGCCGGTAACGGTGCGAAAGGTCGGCGGCGGGTATGAGCTGGTGGCGGGCGAGCGGCGGCTGCGGGCCTGCCGCATGGCCGGGCTGGAACGGGTGCCGGCCATCCTGCGGGAATATGAGGACAGCCAGACCGCCGCACTGGGCCTTTTGGAAAATATCCAGCGCACCGGCCTTGACCCCTTTGAGCAGGCAAAGGGCATCCGGGAGGTGATCGGCATCTGGGGCTGCACCCAGGAGGAAGCGGCCCAGCGGCTGGGCATGGCCCAGCCCACCCTGAACAACAAGCTGCGCCTTTTGAACCTGACTGAAGAACAGCAGCGGTTCTGCCTGGAATGGGGGCTCACCGAACGGCATGCCCGGGCGGCCCTGCGGCTTTCGGGGGAAGAAGCCCGCACAGCGGCCCTTGCCCAGATGGCCCGGCAGGGGATGAACGCCCGGCAGGCAGACGCCTTTGTGAAAAGCCTTTTGGAAAAATCGGCAGAGCCCCGGCGCAGGCGCATCCCCATGGTGAAGGATGTGCGCATCTTTGTGAACACGGTGAACCGAGCAGTGAAGCTGATGCTGGAAGCGGGCGTGCCCGCCAGTGCCCACCGCACCGACGGCGAGGGCTATGTGGAGTATGTGGTGCGCATCCCCACCGGGTCGGCCCGGTAAAAATGCAATAATCGGCTTTCTTCTTTCGTATATCCCATAGAAAGAGAAAAAAGCAGTTTTTTTTAAAATGAAAGAAGGGAACCGTTATGAAGATGAAAAAAACAGTGCTTGCTTTGGCCCTGAGCTTGGCTTTTCTGCTTGCGGCCTGTGCAGGTCAGCCGAAAAATCCCGAAAGCATGGAAGATGTACAGCTTCCGAACCCGATGAACCAGTGGAGCACGTTGGAGGAGGCCGCCGAAAAGACCGGCTTTTCGCTGGAAACAGGCCGGCTGCCCCAGGGATTTGAGCAGGCGGAGATTCTCACCATTGAGGAAAATCTGATTCAGATCACCTTTCAAAAAGGGGAAGAGCGGCTTGTGGTGCGAAAGGGAAAGGGCAGTGAGGACCTGAGCAGCGATTACAACGAATATTCACAGGTGACCGAGGAAACCCTCTTGGATGGAAGGACGGTTCGCTTGAGCGCAGAGGAGGACAAGATCCTGCTGGCCACCTGGACCGAGAACGACCAGTGGAGCTACTCCGTCTCGGCGCCGGCGCTTTCGAAGGATGAGGTGCTGGACTTTGTGGAAGGTACCCACTGAACAGAGCGTGAAAAGCTTTTGAAAACACCGTCTGAAAAGAGCCAAGAAAACACAAAAAGCGGGTGCGCCCACAGGGGTGCACCCGCTTTTTGTGTCCTCTTTCGGCCGGTGGAACCGTGGGGAACGCACTGCGGCCAAAACCCGGAACATGGGGAACAGGGCGGACAGCGGTGAAAGGGGTGCGCCCGCAAAACGGCCTGTCAGGCGGGTTTATCTGGGGTAAAGCAAACTGGCTTGTCAAAAATGTTCCATGTGGAACATTCCGTTTGAGGGCGGGGAACACCGGTTTTAAAGGGGAAACCCCAGCCCCGAGAGGGCCAAAAGAAAGGCCCCGGCCCCAAGGACTTTGCGGCCGGGGCAGACCCCGCAGAGCACGGCCTGCTCACACAGCGCAAAGCGCCAGCCCAAACCCGCAAGCGGCAAAAAGCGGCCCTGTTTTTTGAATTGCCAAAACAAAAATCCTTTTTTTCGTTTCAAATGATGGACAAGTGTGCTATAATATCCAATATGAACCGTCCGGACCCAAAACCGGCGGCGAAAGGCGGGAAACCCGCCTGGATACCATCCGTTTTCCGGAACGGCAAAATCAGGGAGGCAGAGATCGTGGGTAAAGTGATCGCGGTAGCAAACCAAAAGGGCGGTGTGGGCAAAAGCACAACCGCTGTCAATCTGGCATCGTGCGTGGCTTCTCAGGGCAAAAAGGTGCTCATCATTGACCTGGACCCCCAGGGCAACACCACCAGCGGCTACGGCGTTTCCAAGCATACGGTGGAGATGAGCATTTACGACCTGCTCATCGGCGACGGCAAAGCAAAGGATGCCATCATCCAGACCCAGTACAATGTGGATCTGATCGCTTCCAACATCCAGCTTTCCGGTGCGGTGGTGGAAATGGTCAATCTGCCCCGGCGGGAAAGCCGCCTGCGGGAGGCTTTGGCCCCGGTGGTGGGCAATTATGACTTTGTTTTCATCGACTGCCCGCCCAGCCTGGACCTGCTCACCCTGAACGGCCTTTGCGCCAGCGACTCGGTGCTCATTCCCATCCAGTGCGAATATTATGCGCTGGAAGGCCTTTCGGAGCTGATGAGCACCCTGAAAACCGTGCGCAAAATGTACAACCGGTATCTGGAAATTGAAGGCGTGGTGTTCACCATGTATGCCGCCCGGCTGAACCTGACCATTCAGGTGGTGGAGCAGGTGAAGAAATTCTTCGGCGACAAGGTTTACAAAACCACCGTGCCCAACAACGTGCGCCTGGCCGAAGCCCCCAGCTTTGGCATGCCCATCAATTTCTACGACCCCAACAGCCGGGGCGGGGAAGCCTATATGGAAATGGCCCGGGAATTTTTGAAGAACAACCGATAAAAGGAGGAGTTTTACCATGGCGGCGAAAAGAGGAGGCTTGGGCCGCGGCCTCGACAGCCTTTTTGAGGAAACGGCCCGGGACGTTGGCCCGGAAACCATCAACACGCTCCCCCTGCGGGACATTGAGCCGGACAAAGACCAGCCCCGGCGGGAATTTGACGAGGAAACCCTGGCCCAGCTGGCCAAAAGCATTGAGGAGCATGGCATTCTGCAGCCCATTGCGGTGCGCTCCACCCCCAGCGGCGGCTACAAGATCATTGCCGGCGAGCGGCGCTGGCGTGCGGCAAGGCTTGCGGGACTCAACGAGGTGCCGGTGGTCATCCGGGATGTGACCGACGAGCAGGCCATGGAGCTTGCGCTGATCGAAAACCTGCAGCGTGAGGATCTGGACCCGGTGGAAGAAGCCTTTGGCTACCGGCAGCTGATGGACAAATGCGAGCTCACCCAGGAGCAGGCGGCCAAAAAGCTGGGCAAAAGCCGGTCGGCCATTGCAAACAGCCTGCGGCTGCTGTCACTGCCTTCTGAAATTCTGGAATTTCTTAAGATCGGTGCCTTGCAGATGGGCCACGCAAAGGTCATTCTGGGCCTGGAAACCGAGGAACTCAAGCTGCAGGCCGCCAAAATGGTGGTGGAGAACGACCTGAACGTGCGCCAGACCGAGCAGCTTTGCAAAAAGCTTGCCAAGGGCCAGCCGGAACCCAAACCCCAGCCCCTGCGCCCGGCCCTGCCGGACGAGGTGGAGATCGCCCTGCGGGAGACCCTGGGCAACGAGGTGAAGGTTGCCTACAAAAACGGAAAGGGAAGCCTGACCGTTCATTTCTATTCCGACGATCAGCTCACAGCGTTTGCAAACCTGCTGGGCGGCTATCACAAAGAAAATTAATAAAAAGAGGGATATTGCCATGTTGGACATTCGTTTCGTCCGGGAAAACCCGGAACTGGTAAAGGAAAACATCAAAAAGAAATTCCAGGAAGCCAAGCTGCCCCTGGTGGATGAGGTCATTGCGCTGGATACCGAGAACCGTGCCGTTATGACCGAGGCCAACACCCTGCGGGCCTCCCGCAATGCCCTGTCCAAAAAGGTGGGCATGCTGATGGGCCAGGCCAAGAAGGACCCCTCCAAGCTGGAAGAGGCCGAGGCCGCCAAGGCGGAAGTGACCGCAAACGCCCAGCGCCTGAAGGAGCTGGAAGAAAAGGAAGCCCAGCTGGAAGAAAAGATCCGTGAGATCATGTACACCATCCCCAATATGATCGATGCCAGCGTGCCCATCGGCCCCGATGACAGCTGCAACGTGGAGGTGGAGAAGTTCGGCGAGCCGGTGGTTCCCGATTTCGAGATCCCTTACCACGCCCAGATCATGGAAAGCTTTGACGGCATCGATCTGGATGCTGCCCGCCGTGTGGCCGGCAATGGTTTCTACTACCTGATGGGCGACATTGCCCGCCTGCATGAGGCGGTTCTGGCTTACGCCCGTGACTTTATGATCGACAAAAAGGGCTTCACCTATGTGATCCCGCCCTTTATGATGCACGGCAGTGTGGTGCAGGGCGTTATGAGCTTCCCGGAAATGGATGCCATGATGTACAAGATCGAAGGCGAGGACCTGTATCTGATCGGCACCAGCGAGCACACCATGATCGGCCGCTTTGTGGATCAGATCCTGCCCGAAGAGAGCCTGCCCCAGACCCTCACCAGTTACAGCCCCTGCTTCCGCAAGGAGAAGGGCTCCCACGGCCTGGAGGAGCGGGGCGTTTACCGCATCCACCAGTTCGAAAAGCAGGAGATGATCGTGGTCTGCAAGCCGGAAGAGAGCATGGAGTGGTACGATAAGCTGTGGAAAAACTCGGTGGAGCTGTTCCGCACTTTGGATATCCCTGTGCGCCAGCTGGAGTGCTGCTCCGGCGATCTGGCCGACCTGAAGGTGAAGAGCTGCGACATCGAGGCATGGAGCCCCCGTCAGCAGAAGTACTTCGAGGTTTGCAGCTGCTCCAACCTGGGCGATGCCCAGAGCCGCCGTTTGAAGATCCGTGTAAAGGGCGAGGACGGCCGCACCTATCTGCCCCACACCCTGAACAACACCTGCGTGGCACCTCCGCGCATGCTCATCGCCCTGCTGGAAAACAACCTGCAGGCCGACGGCTCGGTGCGCATCCCCGAGGCCCTGCGCCCCTACATGGGCGGCAAGGAAAAGCTGGTTCCCAAGAAGGCATAATCAGGCAGAACTGGCAAAATATAGCAAATTATAAAAAGGCCCAAAGGCAGAAAAGCTCTGCTTTTGGGCCTTTTTGCCTGGTTTTGGAGGCACAGAGGGGAGAGACGGGAAAAAACACCGAATAAAGCCAGAAAATATGAAAAAACTATTGACAAACCTTCTCTCATTTAATATAATAATAAAGCACTCTTTGAGAATGCGTTATGGCGGTATAGCTCAGTTGGCTAGAGCATTCGGTTCATACCCGAAGTGTCACCGGTTCGAATCCAGTTACCGCTACCATTCCATACAAGGTTTAGCTAAAATGGACGGGGGTTGCCCGCAATAGTGAGTGATGAAAGCTCGGACATTCTAGCTAAGCCTTGTATATTCTAGGCCCGTTGGTCAAGCGGTCAAGACATCGCCCTTTCACGGCGGTAACCCGGGTTCGATTCCCGGACGGGTCACCAAAACAAAAGGTCCGAATCTGAAGTTCAGATTCGGACCTTTTTGGATATCCGGAAGGAAAAGAGGAGAGACTGTTATGGAATATCGCAGACAGGAAAAACTTAGCTGCCGCCCGTCTTTGCTGGGAATGGGCTGCATGCGGCTGCCGCAGACGCAGGAGGGCGCCATCGACCGAAAAAAGGCCCGGGAAATGGTGGCAAAAGCCTTTCAAAGCGGCATCAATTATTTTGACACCGCTTACCGCTACCATGGGGGCGAATCGGAGGATTTCGTGGGGGAGGCTCTGGCCGAATACCCCCGGGATTCCTTCTACCTTGCAACCAAAATGCCGGTCTGGATGGCCCAGAGCCCGGAGCATGTGGAAGAGATCTTTGCCGACCAGCTGAAAAAATGCCGGGTGGGCTATTTTGATTTCTATCTCTGCCATGCGCTGGACAAGGAACGCTTTGACAAGATGGAAAAAATGGGCGTTTATGATTTCCTTGCCAAAAAGAAGGAAGAGGGCATCATCCGCCGGCTGGGCTTTTCGTTCCACGATACCCCCGAGGTTTTGCGCGAGATTTGTGAGGCGCACCCCTGGGATTTTGCCCAGATCCAGCTGAATTACCTGGACTGGACCCTGCAGCGGGCCAAAGAGCAGTATGAGATCCTGGAGGAGTTCGGCCTGCCCTGCGTGGTGATGGAGCCGGTCCGGGGTGGTGCGCTGGCAAAGCTCTGCCCTGAGGCCGAGGCTTTGCTGAAAGAGGCGGCCCCCAGCCGCAGCATCGCATCCTGGGCCATCCGGTATGCGGCTTCCAAGCCCAATGTGATGGTGGTGCTTTCCGGCATGAGCAATGAGGAGCAGATGGCGGACAATCTTTCCACCTTTGACCCCTTCGCACCCCTTTCCGAAACAGAGCAGAAGGTGCTGGCCCAGGCGCTGGAGATCGACACAAAGGCCCAGCGCATCCCCTGCACCGGATGCAGCTACTGCATGCCCTGCCCCTTCGGAGTGGACATCCCGGGCGTATTCAAGGTTTACAATGACTGCGCCGTGAAGCGCAGCACCGGCTCCTTTGCGAAAACGCTTTCGGACCTGCCCCAGGCCGCATGGCCCGAGCAGTGCCGTGCCTGCGGCAAATGCGTGAAGGTGTGCCCGCAGCACATCCAGATCCCCGATAAAATGAAAGAGCTGGATGCACTGAACCGGGAGCAGCAGAAAAAAGCGTGAGCCGTTCCCCAAAACAATCAAAAGGCCGTGACACAACAGTGTCACGGCCTTTTTGGGCTTTTAAAGGATCTTGTCCGGTTCAAGACTTGAACGGGCGGCTGCGCCATATCTGAAAAAGGGATGCAAATGCATTTTCATAAAGCAGCCTTACTCCGGCAGAAGCTGGGGTAAGGCTGCTTTTTTGTAAATTGGATGCATCGAGAGGTGGTTCTGATTTGAGATTTTTCCAAGTTTAGAGCTTTTTTCCTTTTTTAAACGTGGTTTTTTAACTTATTCTCCTTTTTTGCACTATACCGAAAGGGTCTCTTCACGCTATGCTGGACATACTTGCTGTGACCTCTTTAAGCTTTGTGGAAAACGGGGATCAGAACCTTTGCGGACTCCGTTTGAAACAGGCAAAATCAAAAAAAGGAGTGAGTTATTTTGAAGAAAGGCAAAAAAATCCTGAGTGCGGTGTTGTCTGCGCTTATGGGATTCTCCGTGTTCACCTCGGCGCTTCCCGTTTATGCCGCAGACACGTCCGCTCAGGGAATGCAGCTGTATGTTTCTCCAAACGGAAACGATGCGGCTGCCGGTACCTTGGACGCACCCCTCAAAACACTGGAGGGTGCCCGCGCCAAAGTGCGTGAAATCAAAAAAGCGGGCCTTCCCGCAGGAGGGATCACCGTAAACATTGCGGGTGGTCTGTACGCACGCAGCGCCGAATCCTTTGAATTGACCGCCGAAGACTCCGGCGAAGCCGGAAAAGAGATCGTATGGCAGGCACTTCCCAAAGAGCAGGTGGTGTTTACCGGCGGTGCAAATGCTCAGGCAAAAGATTTTTCTCAGGTAACCGATCCGGCTGTGCTCGAGCGCCTGCCGGAATCCTCCCGGAACAAGGTGCTGGTCTGCGATATGACCGCATTGGGACTCACCAACATTGCTGCGATCCCCAAAGTGGGCTATGGCTGGCCGGAGCTTCCGCCGCCGCTTACTGTGGCGGTGGACGGCGAGCAGTATCATCTGGCACGCTTCCCCAATGAGGGAGAAAAATTCCTGCGGCACGACACCATCGACCGCAGTGGGTTTGTGCCCCGTGATCACATGGCAGATCCGGATGGAAGCTGCCCGGTGTGCTCCAAAGAAGCAGGCAGCCGGGTGCCCTGCAAATTTACCGAGGAAGAATATCTCCAGCAGCCCGGCCCCATCTGGAGCCTGAAAGAAAGCAAACTGCCCGGAAAGTACGAAAAATGGATCAAAGAGCCGGATGCCTGGACCTTTGGCTATTTCTGCTGGCGCTGGGCAGAGGACAATATTTCACTGCAAAAACTGGAGCGGATCGAGCGCAAAGGCGTTTCGTATCTTCAGTTTACAGGCAAAGAGCCATCCCGCTACGGCGCAAGAGAAGCGGGCGCCAACGGCGTGGAATTCTATGTTTACAATATGCTGTGTGAGCTGGATGCTCCCGGCGAATGGTATCTGGACCGTGAAACCAACAAATTCTACCTGTACCCCAAAAAGGATCTGGCAGACAGCAAGGTGGAATTTTCGGTAATGGGAGATCCTTTCTTCAAGCTGACGGATGTTTCTCATGTTCAGATCAAGCATCTGGAATTTACCATGGGCAACGGCAGCGCAATGGAGCTGGTCAACTGCGGCAATGTTCTGGTTGCCGGCTGCAAATTCACCAACATGGGCCAAAAGGGCGTCATTGTGGATGCAGGCCATGACAACACCGTTCAGAGCTGCGACTTCTACCGCACCGGTGCGGGTGGCGTAACGGTAACGGGCGGTGACCGCTTCACCCTGACTGCGGCCAACAACAAAGTGGACAACTGCAGCTTTGAGGACTACGCCGTTATCAAACGCACCTATTCACCGGCTGTGTTCCTGGATGGTGTGGGCCTTTCGGCAACCAACAACAAGATCACCAACGCACCCCATCAGGCCATTGCCTTCAACGGCAACAACAACCTGATCGCAAACAACGATATCTCCAACGTCTGCTATGAAACGGCCGACTCCGGCGCCATCTATTCCGTGCGCAACTGGACCGGCCGGGGCACCCGCATCGAGAACAACTATATTCACGATATGGTGAGCAATTCCGGCGGCGGTTCTTCCGCTGTGTACCTGGATGACATGATCTCCGGCACCAGGATCAAAAACAACCTGATCGTGAACATGCCCGGCCGTGTGTTCCTTGTTGGCGGCGGCCGTGACAATGTGATCACCGGAAATATCCTTTTGAATTCGAACAGCGGTGTGGGCATTCATTGGGACGACCGGGGCAAAGGCTGGGCGCACAAGGCAAGCCATGTGCCGGGCGGCGTATGTTATGCCGAGTGGGATGTTCTGACCCATGACAGCAAGTTCGATGCGCAAAAGTGGAAGCAGAATTATCCCGAAATGTTCGAGGTGGATTTTTCTGAAACCGAAAACTGCTCGCAGTGCTCGGATAAGATCAGCAAATGGGGCAGCCGGCCCGGCGGGGCAGACATCCAGAACAACATCATGGTGGGTGTCAGCAATCCTTACGGCAGCATCTGCCAGGTGGCAAAGGATGAGGCCAAGGCCATTGCCAACAACCCGGTTTTTGACGCAGGGACCGACATCGGCTTTGTATCGGCCGAGTCAAAGAACTTTGCGGTAAAACCCGGTTCCAAAATCGAAGAGGTCCAGGGCAAAGATCACTTTGAAATTTCAAAAGTCGGCCTTTATTCCGATGAATACCGCAAAATCGAAGGGGTCCAGGTGAAAGCGCCCGAGCTGCTCCTTCCTGAAAACGGCGCCCAGGATGTGAGCCTTGAAAGCGGGGCAGACCTCAGCTGGAAGCCGGTTGAGGGCGCGGGCAGCTATTTGGTGCAGGTATCGGATTCTGCCGATTTTGGCACCATCCTGCAAAGCGTAACGGTCAACACCACCAGCGCGAAAATCAGCGGGCTGAAAACCGGCACCACCTTCTATTGGCGTGTCACGGCACTGGAAGACCGGCTGAATGGAACCCAGGCCACCAGTGAGGTGCGCAGCTTTACCACGTCCGACAAAGACCCCGCACTGGTTTTTGAAAGCTTTGCCGATCCGGATTTTTCCGCATGGAAGCATTCGGCAGGCACACCCTCCCGCACCGACAAGACTGCCCATGCCGGCCGGTTCAGCTATGAAACGGATGAAGGCAAGGATCTGATCGAACGTCAGCTGCCCGGCATTCAGAATAAGACCGTTTCGATCTGGATGTACGATACCATGCAGAAAGAGGCAATGACCGCCTCCATTGCAAATGTGGTTCCGGCAGCCAGCGATTGGGCCGCTATCGGTGTAAATGTGCGGCAAAGCGCCGATGTCTATGTGACACGCATCGGAAAAGATTGGCACAAAACAAGCATCCAGCGCAGCGAAGGCTGGCATGAGCTGAAATGGGATTATTCCAACCCCGGCAGCTGCACACTCTTCATCGACGGTACCCCGGTGGGTACCCTGGAGGCACCCGGTTTTGGCGTGATCAAGATCGGAGACCCGTGGGATGACGGCGGAGCAGGCAACGTGAGCACCATTTTGTATGATGATCTGCGCATCGGCGAGCCTGTGATCGAACCTAAGCCCACGGCCATCGAGCTGCAGCCGAATGAGCTGACCGTTCAGGTGGGTCAGGAAGTGCCCTTAAAGGCTGTTGTGACCACAGACATTGATGCGGATATGGAGCTTGTGTGGGATTCGGTGGAATACGAAGTAGCACGCATTTCCGATTCCGGCGTAGTGTTTGGTCTACGCCCCGGCAAAACCGACATCAGCGTACACGCAAAGGGCTATGAAACCCCTGCGGCCACCTGCAAGGTGACTGTGGAGGGGACCACAGCGGCTTTCCCTGTAACCGTTGAAGGCGGCGAGGGGGCCGGTGAGTACCCGGCCGGTGCTGCTGTGACGGTGACCGCATCCACCCCGGCAGGACAGGCCTTTGTGGGCTGGACCGCCGAGGGCCTGGAGCTTACCGAGCAGCAGCAAAAGAGTGAAACACTGACCTTTACCATGCCGGAAGGCCCGGTGGTCCTGAAGGCCCGGTTCAAAGAGGCCCAGATCCCTGTCAGCGGCATCACGCTGGAGCCCGGAACGCTTGACTTGAAGGCCGGTGAAACGGCCCGGCTCACCGCAAAGGTCCAGCCTGAAAACGCAGGCAACCAAACCGTTCGCTTTGCATCCGGGGATGCCGATGTGGCGGCAGTCAAGGCAGATGGAACGGTGCTGGCTTTGAATGCGGGCACAGCGGTGATCACCGCTGTTGCCCAGGACGGCGGAGCCAGCGCAGAATGCACTGTAACGGTGCATTCCGCCGCACCCGGCAACCAGATCCAGAACCCCGGCTTTGAAAATGATTTTGAGGGCTGGAATACCTATCCGGGTACAGAGGGCGAAGGAATTCAGGTGGAGATCGATTCCCAGACGGCCCACGAAGGTACAAAATCTGCCAAGGTGAACACCACCGACAGCCACCAGATGGTGGATGGCAAGGGCTATGCTCATAAGGGCGTGCAGTATCGCATTGAATCCGCAGAGCTGCCCCTGGCACAAACCCCTTATGAGGTTTCTGCATGGGTCCGGGTGGATGATGACAAGCCCCACAATATGGGCATTGCCGTGATCCTGCGGAATGAACAGGGCAGCAATCTGGGTGCGGCGATCCCGGTGCAGTACAAAACGGTGTCGGCCGCAGACGGATGGGTCCAGGTGAGCACTGTCATCGAACCCGCCGTTTTGGCCCAATACCCGGATGCCTGCAAGATGGACATTATCGTGGGCAACCAAAACGACGGCACATCCCATGGTGCTTATCATCTGGACGATGTGCTTTTGAGCCAGAACACCCCGGTGTACCCCCTTGCGGTAACCGGAGGCAGCGGCTCCGGCAGCTATGCGGCAAACCAGAACGTGGCTGCCACAGCAACCGAGAGGCAAAACCAGTATTTCACCGGCTGGCTGGCCGAGGGCATAGAGCTGACCGAAGAGCAGAAAACAGAAAACCCGCTTTTCTTTGCCATGCCTGCCAACCCGGTTGTGCTGACGGCTCAGTTTGAAAACCTGTATGATGTAACAGTGAAGGACAGTGCTGCAAAAATCACCGGTGCCGGCACATATAAACCGGGGGAAACCGTGCAGCTGGATGCGGGCAGCAAAGAAGGCTTTGTGTTCAGCGGCTGGAGCGTGACCCCGGAGAGTGTTTCTCTGCAGGAGGCCTCGGCGGCGTTGACCAGCTTTACAATGCCCGGTGAAAATGTGACCGCTACTGCCTGCTGGACAAAGGAAGAACCGGCTGGACCCACGCCCAAGCCCACCGAGGAGCCGA
>JAHHRU010000015.1 GCA_020025635.1 Allofournierella sp. | reverse complement strand
GAGCAGCTGACTCTTAATCAGCGGGCCCAGGGTTCGAGTCCCTGGAAGTGCACCATATTCCTCCTTAGCTCAGTGGTAGAGCATGCGGCTGTTAACCGCAGGGTCGTTGGTTCGAGACCAACAGGGGGAGCCAAAAGAGCACATTCAATCGGATGTGCTCTTCTTTTTTTGTTTGATTCTGCGCCGCCAAGATCGCCCGCTCAAAGGGTGGTTTTGACGGCGCATTTTTTTATAGCAAAAGTAGATCAAACGGCCCTCAGCTCGGCGCAGATTGCCGGGGTGCGGGCTTTTTTGTTGCTTTTTGGAAAAAAGGGGCAGGCGGGCGCTGAAAAGGGGGGATTTTGGGTTTTTGAAACGGCGGGAAAGACGGGACAGGGGATTTTTAAAAGAAACCCATAGGCGAAGGCAGCAAAAAATTTTGCCGCGGATGGAAAATACAGAGGGAATGGACACGGGAGCTGCAAAAAATGGAGAGCGACGGAAGAAAAAAGACCAGCGGGACGCAGATTTTTTGCGGAGTGATTTTGGATTTAACCCAACCTACCCGGACGGCTGCGCCGGGGAAAACGACCGGGCAAACGATCGGCAAAACTCGGATTTCATTTTGAATGGGTTCGGCTTGCAGGCAAGGTGCAAAAAAGCTGCTGTGCCTTAAAAAAACTTCGGGAGCGGCGGGGTTTTGCACCGTGTGAGGGGTGGAATGTGGAAAAGGCGGCGGGGGAACCGAAAAAAATTTTTGCGCCGCCAAAAGATGGGCATAAAAAACAGGCGGCAAAAGCGCTTTGCAGGTGTTTTGAGGGAAAAAAACGCAAAACACGGGCGGGGCGCTTCTTTTTTTGCTGGGTGTTTCAGAAAAACCGAAATTATCAGGACTTGTCGTATATTGTCGCAAGAGGGGGCGGATAAAATGAGCACAGTCAAACGAAAGGGGGCAGACAAAAACGGACAAAAACGAGGAGGGCCGCCAGCGGGTGCTGGATGAGCTTGCCTGCATCGCTTTCAGCCGGGCCACCGACTATGTGGAAATCCGGGACGGCAAGGCCTTTGTAAAAGACAGCGCCGGCCTTTCGGATTCGGCGGCACGGGCGTTGGTGAGCATCCGGGAGGGCACCAAGGGTGTGGAAGTCAAGCTGGGCGATAAGCTCAAGGCGCTGGAGCTTTTGGGCCGCTGCATGGGTGCCTTTGACAAAGACTCGGAACCCGCAGGGTCTGCCGGTGCCCTCATTCTGGATGACATTGAAGAATAGGAGGGATGCGGCGCGAAGAAACAGCAAATACGGCTTTCGCAGATCATCAGCCCCGGATTTTATTCCGCACACCGGGCCGTGCGTGCCGGGCAGGTGGACGAGCTGATCTTGGCAGGCGGGCGCGGCAGCACCAAGTCCAGCTTTGCGGCCATTGAGCTTTTGTTGCAGCTGCTGGCCCATCCCCGCTGCCATGCGGCGGCGCTGCGGCGGGTGGCGGCGACCCTGCGTTCCAGCGTGTTTGAGCAGATCCTTTGGGCGGCGGGTCAGCTGGGCATTTTGGGGGCCTTTGAGGTAACGGTAAGCCCCATGCGCATGATCTATAAGCCCACCGGGCAGCGCATTTTGTTTTTCGGCCTGGACGATGCGGGCAAGCTCAAATCGGTCAAGCTGCCCTTTGGGCATCTGGGCATTGTGTGGTTTGAGGAGCTGGATCAGTTCGACGGCCCCGAGCAGCTGCGCAGCGCCTTGCAGAGCCTTGTGCGCGGCGGCGATTACTCGCTGGTTTTGGAGAGCTTCAACCCTCCGCCCAGCCCCAAAAGCTGGGTGAACCGGCGGGCGCTGGAAGCGGCAGAGGGGCGGCTGGTGCATCGGTCGGATTACCGCTCGGTGCCGCCCGGCTGGCTGGGCAAACGCTTTTTGCGGGATGCGGAGGAGCTGCGCAAAAAGGATGAGACCGCCTTCCGCAATGAGTATTTGGGCGAGGCGGTGGGCAGCGGCACGGCGGTGTTTTTGAACCTGCGGTTTGAAGAAGTGACCGATGAAGAGATCGGAGGCTTTGAGCGCCGCTATCACGGGGTGGACTGGGGCTGGTTTCCCGACCCGTGGGCCTTCAACTCCTGCGCCTATGACCCGGCCCGGCGCATCCTGACCGTCTGGGACGAGGCCACACGGCAGCGCACCTCCAACGAGGACACCGCCCGTCTGCTGCTGCAAAAGGGCGTGATGCAGGGGCCGGAGGGCACCGAGACCCTTTATGCCGACTCGGCCGAGCCGAAAAGCTGCGGCGATTACCGGGCCATGGGGCTTGGCTGCCGAGGGGTGGAAAAAGGGCCGGGAAGCTTGGCGGCGGGCATGAAGTGGATGCAGGGCCTTGCTGCCATCCGCATTGACCCGGCCCGCTGCCCGGACACCGCCCGGGAGTTTGGGCAGTATGAGTACCGCAAAAAGCCCCTCACCGGGGAGGTGCTGCCCGGCTGGCCGGACAAGGACAACCACCACATCGACGCGGTGCGGTACGCCCTGTGCGAGGTGTGGAAGCGGCGGGGAGCATGAGGATTTTTTAGAAAGAGAGGCGATAAAAAATGGGCTGTGAACTGGAAGAGCTGGACCAAAAATTCCGACAGGGCTTTGGGGAAGGCGGCGAAACCGCATCCGAGGCCATGAAGGCCGCCATGGCGGACTGGTTTTCGCTCTATTTTGACCGGGAAAAAACCGAGCAGGAGGACCCCAGTCAGCGGTTGGGCTTTGTGATCGTGCAAAAGCTCTGCCGTGCCTGCTTTGCAGAGTACGGGGCAAGTGCCCCCGAGGGCTTTTTTGAGAGCACCCTTGCGGCCCTTGATAAGGTAAAGGGCCGGGCCATGCAGATGGCACTGATCGGCGGCACCGCATGGTTAAAGCCGGTGCCTGACCCGGAAACGGGAAGGGTGTGGTTTTCGGTGATTCGGCGGGATCGGGCGCTGGTGCTGGAACGGGATGCCGAGGGCAACCCCACCGCCATGGGCACCGGCTGCCGCTGGCAGAAAAACGGGCGGGTGTTCACCCTTTTGGAAAAGCGCTCCACCGATAAGCTGGGCCAGCTGGTGATCGAGAGCCGCCTGTTTGAGAGCGCCCGAGGCCAGAATCTGGGCAGTCGGGTGCCGCTGGCTGCCCTGCCCGAAACAGCGGGCCTTTTGCCCAAGCTGGTGCTGCCCTCGGTGGGGGGTCTGGGCTTTGCGGCCCTCACCATGCCCGCCGAAAACTGTGTGGACGGCAGCGCCGAGCCGGTGGGTGTGCTGGCGGCTCCGGCGGGGCTTTTGCACGCCATCGACCGGGGCGAACGGCAGCTGGATCGGGAGTTTGAGCACGGGGCAAGCCGGGTGTTTGCTTCGGCCGACCTTTTGCGCCGCCGGGGCAGGGGCCGGGAGCTGCCCGAGGGCCTGTTTGTGGGGCTGGACGATGACCCTTCCAGCACCGGGCTGACCATTTTTGCCCCCGAGCTGCGGGTGGAGAGCTTTTTGGCCCGCAAGGCCGAGCAGCTGCGCTCCCTTGAGAGCCTGACCGGCTTAAAGCGGGGCCTGCTCGGCCCGGTGGAGGCTTCGCCCCGCACCGCCACCGAGGTGACAAGCTCGGAGGGCGATTATGCCCTCACCATTCGGGAGCTGCGGGAGGCTTGGGAGGCTGCCGCCAAAGAAGCGCTGGAGCTGGCGGCAAAAATCGCCCGCATTTACGGCATTGCGGCCCCGCCCCCCGAAGAGGCGGCGCTCACCGTGAGCTGGGGCGACGGAGATTTGAGAACGGAGGTGTAAACCATGACAAGAGAAGAAATTTTGCAGCATCTGCCGGATGCGGCGGGGGAGGGTCTTGACTGGCTGGCCGAGACCCTGAGCGATTACGAGCCGGACTGGAAGCAGCAGGCCGCCCGAAAGGGGCTGGAGGCAAAGCTTTCGGCTCAGATCCAGCTGGCGGGCGGCCGCAGCGAAAAGGCGGTGAAGGCGCTGATGGACTTGGACGGCATCCAGAACGCCGATGACCCGGACGCTGCTCTGCTCTCGGCCCTCGAAAAGGTGAAGGCCGATAACGAATACCTGTTTGAAAAGCCCATCCCGGCGGGCTACAGCGCCGCCACCGGCACCGGCGGCAGCTCCGACGATGCGGATTCTGCGCTGCGCCGTGCCTTTGGACTTTGAATCAATAATTTTTAAGGAGGACTTACAAAATGGCAAATACCGCAAAACTGGCAGCAAAGTTTGTTCCCATGCTGGACGAGGTGTATAAGGCTTCGGCCCTCACCGCCCGCCTTGACGGCGCGGAGGAGCTGGCACGGCAGGGCGCAAACGCCAACGAACTGATCGTGCCCATGCTGGATATGCAGGGTCTGGCAAACTATGACCACGCTTCCGGTTACGTGCAGGGCGATGTGACCCTGACCAACCAGACCGTGAAGTGCAATTACGACCGAGGCCGTATGTTCTCGGTGGACTCTGTGGAGAACGAGGAGACCGCCGGTCTGTATTTCGGCCGCTTGGCAGGCGAATTCATCCGCACCCGTGTGGTGCCTGAGCTGGATGCCTTCCGCTTTGCCGCTTACGCATCCGCCGAGGGTGTGGGCAAAAAGCAGGAGACCCTGGCAAACGGCACGCAGGTTTTGGCGGCGCTGCGTGAGGCGTCCACCAAGATGGACGAGGCCGAGGTGCCCATGGAGGAGCGCCACCTGTTCATTACTCCCACCCTGCACGGCATGATCGCAGATCTGGACTCCAACAAGAGCCGCGCGGTGCTGGATCGCTTTGCGTCGGTGACTCTGGTGCCTCAGAGCCGCTTTTACACCGGCGTGACCCTGAATGCCTCCGGCGAGGGCGGCTTTGGCAAGGGCTCCGGTGCGGCCGAGGTGAACTTCCTCATCCTGCACAAGGATGCGCTCATCCAGTTTGAAAAGCATCTGGCACCCAAGATCATTGAGCCGAAGGCAAACCCCGACGCCGATGCTTGGAAGTTCGGCTACCGCTGCGTGTCCATCGCGCAGGTGTACAAGAACAAGGCGGCGGGCGTGTACGTGAGCCACAAGGCGGCGGTTTGATGTGCGATTTTGAATTTTACAAGGGCACATTCGGCGGCGGCAGCTTGGACGAAGAGGAATTTTTGCGCTATGCCCGGGAGGCCCGGGCGGAGCTTGACCGCTTTGAGCGCCGATACACCCTCACCCCGGTGGACGAAAACGCCCGGCCGAACGCCGTGTGCCAGATTGCCGAGGTGCTGGCCTATTTTGACTGGCTGGAAAACGGCGGCACACGGGGCCTGAGTGTGGGCAGTGTGTCCCAGACCGGCGGGGGCGGCGGGCTTTTGAAAAAGGACAAGGCCGCCGAGGTACGCCGTGCGGTGGGGCTTTATTACGACATTTATCGTGGCCCTGTGGGAGGCGGCGTATGAGGAGACTTTGCAGGCCCGGCCCGGATTACGGCCTTTGCCGGCGCACCGTGACCCTTTATCACCGAATGCCCGGCGAGGGCTTTTTGGTAAAGCGCATCCTTTTTAAGGGGGCCTTTTTGGACCGCTACCTCACCCGCCGTGCAAAGGATGCGGGCAGCGGCTGGGAGAACAGCTTTTTGCTGATCCTGCCCCAGAGCGAGGGCCGCCCCCGCTGGGCAAGCCCGGAGGAATACCACCGCATGACCGCAGAGCAGCAGGCGGGCCGGTTCACCCTTCTGCCGGGGGACAAGCTGGCAGAGGGGGAAGGCCCCGAGCTGTTGACCCCGGCGGACTGGGCGGCCCTTGACCCCTTAAAGGGTGGCTGCACGGTAAAAGAGGTGGCCGAGCGAAGATGGAACGGCAGAGTTTGCCACATTGAGGCGGGCGGCCCTCAGCAGCTGGGACGCAGCGGCCTGCCGAGACCCCACAAGGCGGTACACCGCTAAAACGAAAGGAAAAGGGATATGCAGAACAAAAACGACCGGGGAGCCGGGGCGGCGGCCCGCTGGGCCGAACAGCTGGGCGCGCCGCTGGGTCTTGGCCCGCTGGCCTTGGAAGAAGCCGGGCCGGGGGAAGGCTGGGCGCTGGAAACGGCGGGCGAGCGGATTTTGACCGAAAAAACCGATCTTTTGGGCCGCAGGCATCAAACACGGGAGACCCAGTTCTTTTTGCGGCTGCGCCTTGCCCAGCCCGAGGGCGATGGGGAGAGCATCCGCAAAAACTGCGAGCTGCTGCTCGAGCTTTGGCGCGCACTGGATGCCGCCCCGCCCCCGCCCGGCTTTGACCAAATCTTTGTGAGCGGCAAATACCAAAAGGCCGTGAGCGAAGAGGGCATTTTGCAGGTAAAAACGGGTCTTTTGGCCCGGTACACAATTTTGATTGATCCGTGAGGTGAAGGATATGGCAAAAATCGAGCGCCGATTCATGGCGCATTATTTGGACACGGCCCAGCCCGGCAGCCCCGCTCAGTATGAACGGCTGGGCAAGGATCTGGAAGAGTACAGCCCCGAGCTTTCGGCCACTGTGGAAAAAACAAAAAACATTTTGGGCGAGACAAGGGTACTGCTCACCGGCTACGAAAAAAACGGCAAGGTGGAACCCTATTACGCCGAAAAGGGCGACCCCCTGTTTGCCCGCTTGCAGGACATTTTGGACAGCGGCAAGGTGCTGGACGACTGCGCCACCACCGTGGTGGAGGTTCATTTGTGGGAAGAAAAGGAGCCGTCCAAGGGCTTCCCCGCCACCAAGGAACGGGCCATTTTGGAGGTGACCAGCTACGGCGGCAGTGCGGCGGGGTATCAGATCCCCTTTGCCGTGCATTACGAGGGTGCGCCGGTGAAGGGCTGGTTTGACCCGGACAGCGGAAAATTTACCGAGAAATAAGGAGGGGCAATATGCAGGAGCTTTGTTTGGATACCGGCCTGAAAGAATACCGCATCGGCAGCGGGGTGCTGCGTTTTAACCCGGCCGACCCGAACCTTTATCACCGCTTTTTAAAAACGGCCGACCGGCTGGAGGAGCTGGAACAGCAGCTTGCCAATACGCCCGCCGAGAGCGGCGAAGCGGCGCTGGAGCTGCTCAAAGAGGGGGACCGACAGGCAAAGGCCCTTTTGAACGAGGCCTTTGGCGAGGGCAATGATTTTGACCGGGTGACCGGCGGGGTGAACCTTTTGGCCCTGTGCCAGAACGGCCGCCGCTTGGTGCAGAACCTGCTGGCGGCACTGGCGCCGGTGCTGGAAGAAGGTGCCCGGGGCTTTTACGAAGAGGAGGCCCAAAAGGAACTGGCCGCTTTGCAGGAATAAGGGGGCGGCAGGATGCAAGACCTTTGGCGGCTGCCCAAAAAAGTGCGGCTGGGCGAACAGGACTGGGACATCCGGGCGGATTTTCGGGTGATGCTGCGGGTGATGGCGGTGCTGGAACGGAAGGATCTGCCCGAAAGCGGGCGCATCTATCTTGCCATGCGGCTCTTTTTTAAGGAGTTCAGCCAAATGCCCCCCGCCCTTTGGGAGAGTGCGGCAAAGGAGCTGATGCTCTTTTTGGCGGGCGGACGGCAAGACCCCGGCCCGGCAGGCCCCCGCCTTTTGGACTGGCAGCAGGATGCGGAGCTGATTATTGCGGACGTGAACAAGGCGGCGGGCAGAGAGCTGCGGGAGCTGGACTTTGTGCACTGGTGGACCTTCCTCTCCTTTTTTGGGGCGGTGGGCGAAGGCAGGCTTTCGGCAGTGGTGGGCATCCGCAAAAAGCTGGCGGAGGGCACGGCCCTTGACGAATGGGAAAAGGAATATCTGCGCCGGGAGCCGGGGCGCATCAAGCTCAAAGCCGCCCTTTCCCCCGAGGAAGAGGCCGAAAAGGCACGGCTGCAAAAGCTGCTCGACAAAAAGGAGGGACAACGCAACGGAACAACTTGAATTTTTTGACCGGCTGGCTCCGGCGGCTTTCGCCGCCGAGCAGCAGGTGGAGGGCCTTGGCAAAAGCCTTTTGGAGCTTTGCGGCATTTTTACCGGGCCGGTGCAGGCGGGGGCGCAGTCGTTTTTGAAGCTGGAGCAAAAAATCACCGCCGCCATGCGGGGCGTGATGGCCTCCACCAAAAACCAGATCGCAGGCTTCGACGAGCTGCACCGCATTCAAACGCAGGCCTTTGCTCTGCCCAAGGACCCGGCCGAAAAAAGGCCCTCCAAAGGCGGCAGCACCGTTGACAAAGGCGCATCCAAGGCACTGCGGGCGGCGGCTGCCGCTCTGCGGCAGCTTACCGAGGAGCTGCTGCCCGCCTTGTGGATGGGGGTGCAGATGGCTCTGCCCGGTCTGCTCTTGCTGGCGGCGGCTCTGAGCAGCGCCTTCAGCCCGCTGGGCGGTATGCTGCAAGGCATTTTGCTGCTGCTTTCGCCCTTGGCGGCCCTGCTGGGTGAGCTTTGGCAGGTCTTGAGCGCCGGGTGGAACGAGCTGGGTGCGCCGGTGCTGGCGGCGATTGGAGAAGGGCTTTCGGGCCTGTGGGCCATTGTGACCGAATTCTGGAACGGCACTTTGGTGCCCATCGGTGCCGCCTTTGCCGCAAAAATGGCGGAATGGCAGGCCTTTCTTGCCCCCTTCTGGCAGGGGCTGATGGACTCCCTCGGCGGGCTGGGTCAGCTGGTGGCCGACGTTTGGAACGGGGTGATCCTGCCGGTGCTGGATCACGCCCGGGCCACCTTGAGCGTTTTGGTGAACTGGATCGCCCAGCTGGTGCTGGATGTTTCGGACACGGTGGTGCGCACGGCGGCGGGGCTGATGGAGGCCCTTTCGATGTGCTTCAGCGGCATCAACGATTTTATCCGGGGCGTTTTTTCTGCCGACTGGAAAAAGGCATGGAACGGCGTGGTAGACATTCTTTCCGGCGTGTTCACGGCGGCGGCTTCGGCGGTGCGGGGAGCAGTGAATCTGGTGATCGACCTGCTCAACGCTCTGCTGCGGGCGGTGAATTTTGCGGTGAACTGCGTGGCAAGCGGGGTGGAAAAGCTGGGCTTTACCGTGCCCTCGTGGGTGCCGGGCATCGGCGGCAAGCAGTTTGCCCCAAAGCTGCCCCGAATGCCCGAGTATCAGATCCCGAAGCTTGCGCAGGGTGCGGTGCTGCCCGCGAACCGGCCCTTCTTGGCAATGGTGGGCGACCAGAAAAACGGCACCAACGTGGAGGCCCCGCTGGACACCATCAAAGAGGCGCTCATGGAGGCGCTGCATGAGATGCAGGCCGGTGAGCTGCGTGTGGCCGCACCCATTGAGGTGCAGCTGGACGGCGAGGTGCTTTACCGGGCGGTGAACCGTGTGCGGGCAAGCCGGGGCGCGCAGATCGGAGGTGCATTCGGTGAGCTTTATTGAGACCGGGTTTTTGTATCTGGGTGACGGGCCGGATGTGACCGAGACCCACTATGCGGTCAAGGTGCCCTACCCGGACAAAGGCCCTTTTGCCACCAGCCGCATGGTGGACGCTGCCCGCAACGCCGAGGGCGAGCTTGTGGGCCGCATGGTGGGCCGAAGCCTTGATAAACAGGAGCTGCGGTGGGACAGCATCCCCTGTGAGGACTGGTGGCGGATGAACCGCTGGTTTGAAGCGGGGCATTTCAGCTTTTACTGCCGCTATTTCAGCCACAATGTGGGCCGCTGGCAGACCCGGCGGTTTTATTTGGGGGACGTGAAGTGTGAGCCGGATCTTGTGGACCCGGGCACCGGGCGGCCCGCATTTTACCGCAGCGCCGCATTTTCGGTGATCGACTGCGGAGGAGAGGGGTGAGTTTTGGGTGCAGAGGGTTTCGGAAGAATTTTGGACCGAGCAGCAAAAGCCCATCATGGGCAGCGCAGCCTTAAAGGTTCAGCTCACGGTGGCGGACGTGGAGGCGTCGGCCTCGGCGGTGGGCGAGGGCGCAGCGCAGAGCGGCTGGTCGGACGAACAGGCACCCCTTGGCAAAAAGGGGGCCGAAGGCCCGCCCATTGCGGTGTTTGAACCGGGGAGACTGCGGGCAGACGGCATCCAGCGGCTGGTTTCGCCCTCGCTTTTGGGCACAGAGGGCTGGGTGAGTCAGCAGATCAGCGGGGCAGACGGAGTGTACCAAACGCCCCCGGTGTATGAGGTGCGCCTTGACCCAAAGCGCCCGGCCCGGGCGGCGGCGCTCACCTTTTGGTTTGATGCGGCGGCGGGCGAAGGCCCCGCCCTCCTTCGGGTGACTGCCTTTTTGGGGCAAAAGACCATCTTGCGGCGGGAATACGCCCCCGAGGGTGCTCGGTTTGAGACCCCCGAGCCGGTGAACGGCTTTGACCGGCTGCGGGTGGAATTTTTAAAAAGCCAAAAGCCCTTTCGCCGGGCACGGCTGGCCCGCCTTGTGCTGGGCCGCTGCCTTGAGTTTTTGCCGAGACAGATCGCCTCGGCAGGCCGCAAGGCATCGGCGGACCCCATCGGGCGGCGGCTGCCGGTGGGCAGCTTTGCCTTTGAGACCCTCAACCTGCCCGGCCCCGGCTGGTATGACCCGGAAGGCCCCACCGGCCTTTGGCCTTACCTTGAAAGCCGAAGCCCCATCCGGGTGCAGCTGGGCCAAAAGCTCACCGGCAGCACCGAGGGCTGGGAATGGATCGAGGGCGGCGAATACTACCTCACCGGCCAGCCGAGGGCGGAGGGCCTTACCGTGCGGTTTGAAGCCACCGATGCGCTGGGCCTTTTGGAAAAGCCCTTTTATAAGGGAGTGTGGACGGGGCAGAATCAGAGCTTTTATGACCTTGCTCTTGCGGTGCTAAAGGATTCCGAGCTTAGCCGCCTGTGGCCGGGGCAGACCCCGTGGAGGCTCTGGCCGGGGCTTAAAAATCTGGGTACCAAAGCGCCGCTGCCCATCCGACCGGGGCGGGAGTGCTTGCAGCTGATCGCCCACGCGGCAAACTGCGTGCTCTTTTGCGACCGGCTGGGCCGGGTGGTGATCGAACCGGCTGAGACAGGCCCCGGTGAACACACCCTCCCGCTGGCCCAGCAGCTGGAAGAGGGCAGCAAGGCGGACAAAAACCCGGCCCTTGCGGGGGTGGACTGCCCCTACCGGGTACTCACCCCGGCGGGCGAAGCAAAGCAGCTGCACAAGGGCGAATACCCGGTGAACGGGCGCACGCCGCTGCATCTGGAATACCCGGCAGCAGCTCAGGTGACGGTGGAGGTGACCGGCGCGGCGCTGGCGCAAAAGCAAATTTACGCCGGGGCCTGCGACCTTGTGCTGGAAGGCAGCGGCACCGCCCTGCTCATCGTGAGCGGACGGGTGCTGGAAGAAAGCCTTGTAACGGTGAGCGAGCAAGGCCCCGCACGGCCCGGCACCGGGCGGCAGGAGGCGCTGCAAAATCCCCTTATCACCGATGCACAAACGGCAAAGCGCACCGCCCGCTGGGTGAAAGAGGAGCTTTGCCGCCGCACGGTGTACACCCGCAAAACACGGGGCCACTTGCAGCTCGACCCCCTCGACCGGCTGTTTTTGGACACCAAAAACGCCAAGGGCCTCCGGGTGCGCCTTTTGCAGAATCAGCTGGATTTTAACGGGGGCGCGGTGAGCGGCACCCTTGTTTTGAAGCGACAGGAGGAAACAGATGAGCTGGCAGACACCAAAAACAAATTGGACGGCGAGGGACTTTTTTGACCTTGATCCCGACCTTTTGCGCCTTGGCGGCAACCTTGCTTTTTTGAAAAAGGAGGCAGCCGGGGTGCTGGGGGTGCAAAGCTCTGCCGCTCCGGCTCTGCCCCGGCTGGGCGAAACGGCAGATCCGGCCCTTTTGAACGGAATTGAAAAAAACACCGCCGAGCTTGCGGCGGTGTGCAGCGCAGAGTTTTTGCCCCACCGGGATTTTTTGCCGGGGGATGCCTTTTGGAGCTGGCGGGACTTAAACCGCATCGAAGGAGCCATGAAAGAGGTGCGGGCGGCGCTGGGCAGCATTCGGGCGGCACAGCCCATGCTGAGTTTTACACTGGGAGGTGATTTTTTTGGAGCGTGAATACAAGGATCTGGTAGTGAACGAGCCGGACGGCGGGGTTTATTTTGAGCTGGTGGATCGGGCGGGCAAAACCGCCCTCGGCCCGGTGCGGGCAAGGCTCAAAAGCCCGGTGAAGCAGCAGGGCGACCGCTGGAACGCGGCGGCGGCAAACCTTTTGCTGCGGCTGGATGAGGCGGGCAGGCCCAAGCTCTGCATCCCGCCGCAGGCGGTGGGCGGCCTTTGCCCCTGCACCCACCAAAAGGCGGGGAAGGTGCACCGGCTCACCGGCGAAGGCGAAAACCTGCGCTTTGCGGCAACCGCCGACTTTGCCGGGGGCGATACCTTCACCTTCAACGGCAGGGCGATGACCGCCCGCACCCTTGCGGGGGAACCGCTCTGGCCCGGCTATTTTAAGGCGGGCTCGGTGGTGGTGTGCCACAAAAATGGGGATGCTTTAACTTTTAGCGGCGGCGGGGGCCTCAGCAGCGCCGACAAAAAAACTGCGGAGGATTTTTTGCCCGAAACAAAATCCCTTTTGGGCGGCAGCGTGAAGGGAAAGGTGCCGGTGCTGGGGGCAAAACGGTGGATACCCACCGGTTCCGACCAGCAGATCCCTGCCGGGCGTTACACCGGCGGGGTACAGACGGTTGCGGGCGACAGCAGCCTGAAACCGGAAAATATCCGCAAAGACGTGCGCCTTTTTGGGGTGCCGGGCACTTATGACGGCGACCACAAAGGTCTCGCCGCAAGTATGTTTAACACCTTGATGATGGGCTGGGGCACCGCAGAGGTTGGCAGTGCGAACCGTGACCTGTTTGACGTTTCGGGGAATGCATTGATTGTGAAGCGGGAACTGCAATTACGGTTTGTGACTCATGTGTGGTGCTATTACGACTGGGATCAGAGAACGACCGTTGCCGGGGAATTTGTGGTGAACGGTACAAAAAAGGCAAATTGCACGTTGCAGCTTGCGCCCCAGAAATGGGACGAACAAATGAAATCGGATACAATGCTTGTTTCGGTCGGCACAAGGATCGAGTTCAATACAACGGCCACCGAAAACTGGAAAGCTTGCGGCGGTGCGGTTGGATTTATTGAAGTTGTGTAACGCAAAGAGGTGATGGAAATGATCGAAGTACCCGCAAATCAGGCGGGATGCAGCCTGCCGCTGGGTCGCCAAGGGGAAAACAAGGCGGTGGAGATCGAGTTCGACCCCGCCCCGTTCCTGAAGCACTGCGGGCCGGGCACTCCGTCCCTGCTGGTGATGCGCGCGGACGGCTGCACCTACCCGGTGCCGCTCACCCTTCGGGAGGGGCGGCTCATCTGGGCGGTCTCGGCAAGAGATACGGCGGCGGGCGGCAGAGGAAAGGCGCAGCTGGACTGGCGGCGGGAAAATACCGTGCTGCGCTCTGAGGTGTATGCCACCTATGTGGCGCCCTCCCTGCAGGCAGACCCGGTGCTCCCGGAGGACGACAGCGGGTGGCTGGAGGCGGTGCTCTCGGCCGCCGAGCGGGCGGAACGGGCCGCCCAGACGGTGCCGGAGCTTGCTCAAACGGCCAAGCAGCAGATCACCGAGCACACGGAGAACGAAAAAAAGGCGCTTTCGGCTCATGCCCAAAAGCTGGAGCAAAGTGTGGCGAACGAAAAAGAAGTGGCCGAAATGCTGGACGAGACCTTTTGTCCGGCGGTATAAAAAGGAGGAAAAAGTATGCCTTATGATGTGAATAAGATCACCCGTCTCAGCGCGCTCAAGGCACTGGCAGAGCGGGCAAAAACCGAATTTGCGGCAGCGTCCGCACTGAGCGCTCTGGACGCAAAAACCACTGGGGCGCTGAACAAAAAGGCCGATAAGGCCGCCACTCTGGCAGGGTACGGCATCACCGATGCCTACACCAAGGCGCAGGTGGACGGCAAGCTCTCGGCGGTGTATAAGCCCGCAGGCAGCATCGCTTTCGGCAGCCTGCCCGCTCCTGCGGCGGCGGTGCTGGGCAACGTTTACAGCATCACCGATGCCTTTACCACGACCACCAACTTTTTGGAGGGCGCCGGCCAAAAGCACCCTGCCGGTACCAATGTGGTGGTGGTAAAGGAGGGCAGCGCCTATAAATTTGACGTGCTGGCCGGTTTTGTGGATCTTTCGTCCTTTGCAAAAACGGCGGACATGAACGCCCAGCTGGCAAAAAAGGTGAATGCGGAAAGCGGCAAGCGCCTGATGACCGATGCAGAGGCCGCAAAGCTTGCGGGTATTGCTGCCGGGGCCACGGCCACCCGAGTGGAAAAATCTTCGGTGAACGGCAATGTGAAGGTGAACGGCGCCGAGATCGCCGTGTATGCGCTGCCCGGTGATGTGGTGCGCGGCGGCGTTGCTGCCGACAACGAAGTGACCGAGATGCTCACTGCGGTGTTCGGCTGAAAAAGGAGGCCTTGAACCATGAGCAAGCTCATTCGGCAGCGCCATTTGCAGGCGGCGCTGGCAAAAACGAAGGCCTATATCCTGAGCCAGATCGCCCAGCTGGCCCAAGCGGCCGAAAGCGACCTTGCCCGGCAGGGCCTTGCCCCCTGCACCCACAAAAAAACGGGTGCGGTACACGCCCTCTCCGCCGCCGTGGATGCCCAGAACCTGCGCTTTGCGGCAACCGCCGACTTTGCCGGGGGCGATACCTTCTCCCTCAACGGCAGGGCGGTATCGGCCCGCACTTTTGCGGGGGAACCGCTCTGGCCCGGTTATTTTAAGGCAGGCTCGGTGGTGGTGTGCCACAAAAACGGGAACAGCTTGACCTTTGGCGGCGGCAGCCGAAAAAACCTGATGCAAAGCTCGGTGTACGATCCGCAGGGAAAGGCACGGGACGTGTTTGGGTATCGGGTGTACAGTGCTCACGGCAACCTCTTGAACGGAGAAACCGCCACCGCGGTGGGTACGGGCACCGCAGTGGTTTTGGTGTATCCAAACGGCTTGGTGAAGGTGGATTTTCGCATCAAGATCACCGTGGCAGGCACCAAAACGGTCTTTGATGTGGGCGTAAACCGGGATCTTATCAAGACCTGCAATCCCGATATCCCCAAAATACAGCCCCTCACCGGCGGTGTCGTGACCTATTATTCGGCAAACGGAGCCTTGAACCCGGACGCCAACGGCCTCGGCGGTATGCTGGAAAACCGCGGCGACCAGTTCTGGCGGCTGGGAAGGGTGTATAAACAGGACGGAGCCACCGGTCTGTGGCCCGATAACACCTTTACCCAAGGAATGTATCTTGCAGGCACCTGTTACGGTACCCTATCGAACCAATGAAGGAGTGACGGATATATGATAAAAGCATTGGATATTTCCAAACATCAGCGGGGCTTTGACCCCCAAAAGGCAAAGCAGCAGGGCATTGAAACAGTGTTTTTGCGGGCAGGCTACGGCAAAGACCGGGACCGAATGTTTGTTTCCTTTGCCGCAAAATGCCGGCAGGCGGGCCTTCGCACCGGCGCGTATCTCTTTATGACCAGCCACTACCGCCAGCAGAACGGCGGTGACGCCCGCCTTGCCGAGCGCTTGCAGAACGAGCAGCTGGACGCTTTGTTCGAGACCTTAAAAGGCTCCGGCGTTACCAGCTGGGTGGCGCTGGATCAGGAGCTGGAAAACGGCTGCACCATGGGCCTGACCCCCGCCCAGAACACCGACCTTTTGAACAAGGCCGCCGCAAGGGTCAAGGCGGCGGGGTACGCCCCCTGCCTTTACTGCTCGGCAAGCTGGCTCAAGGAGCGGGTGCAGGCCGAGCGCCTTGTAATGCCGGTCTGGGCGGCGTATTACTACCGCTCTGCTGCTCCCGCCGACCCGGATTTTGCGGGCGCAAGCCCCTTGCAGGCGGTGAACACCGGCTGGGGCCGATACCTTTTGGGCCTTGGCGACCAGCTCTGCGCTTGGCAGTTCGCAAGCCGGGGCGAGGGCAAAAAGTACGGGGCGCTTTCGGAGAGCGTGGATCGGAACTGGCTCTATTACCAGCCCGAGCAGCTGGCCGAAAAGGAGGCCTGCCGCATGGGCTTTGAGCAGGAGGCGGGCCGGGAGCTGGAAGTGACCAGCGGCAAAAACCCGGTGTGTGAGGTGTTCCCCGCGCCGGACATCAACTTTGGCGGCGTGGCTCTGCCCTTGGGCGAGCGCTATGCCATCACCCACCGCGGCCCGGTGCTGCGTGTGGCGGGCATGGAGGGTACTTGGTACAAGATCGAGCGAGAGGGCCGGGAAAAATACGTGCTGGCCCTGCCCGACCGCTGCCGTGTGGGCAAGGTGCAGCCGAAACCCGAGCCGCAGCCCCAGCCCGGTATCACCATCAGCGGCAGGGGCACCAGCGCCCAGTTTGTGGCGGCGGTGAAGGCGTATCTTGACCAAAACATTCTGGATGCTTAAAAAGGAGGAACCCTGAACGTGGCTTTACCCGAAAATCTCAAGACCCTCAAAGCAGGCATCACCGCCCTCTGCGCCGCCTTTACGGCGGCCTTTGGCGGCACCGGCTGGCTGAGCTTGCTGTTTCCGCTGGCAATGGCGCTGGATTACGCCACCGGCAGCGCGGCGGCCCTCAAGGCGGGCCAGTGGAGCAGCAGCGTTGCCCGCAACGGCCTTGCCCACAAGGGCGGCATGATCGCGGCGGTGCTGGCGGCGGCCTGCCTTGACGGGGCAATGTATGTGCTGGTGACCTTTTTGCCCGCCGTGCATCTGCCCTTTGAATACCCCGCCGTTGCAAGCCCGCTGGTGCTCTGCTGGTATGTGCTCACCGAGCTGGGCAGTGTGCTGGAAAACGCCGCAAAGCTGGGTGCCCCCATCCCGCCCTTCTTAAAAAAGGCGCTGGCGGCTTTGTCCGGCACGCTGGACGAGGTGGGTCAGAAATAATAAAACACCTGGCCACGTGTAAAGATGCGGGCCGGGTGAATTTTGCTTTATAAACCCTGTGAAGGGGACACAATGAGCCGCCGCCAAAAAGCCGTTTTTGATTCAAAACCGTTTTCTTTATAAATTCTTGAAAAAGAGCTGATATTCTTAAAATCAGAACAAGAAAAGGAGAATGGTTTATGAAAAAGAAACGACGTTCCATTGTATGGCGGATTCTGCTGTGCATGGCTTTGATTTTGATTGCCGCAGCCCTTACCTTTATGCACTTTGGAGGGTTTGACACCGGCAAAAGCGCAAATGTCGAGGAGCTGAAAGCCTACGCAAAGGGCGTGGAGGAAATCACCGTGCCCCAAAATGCAAAGGTGATCGCACTGGGCGAAGCCACCCACGGAAACCGGGAGTTCCAGCAGCTCAAATTGGAGGTGTTCCAAAATCTGGTGGAGAAAAACGGGGTTCGGGCCTTTGCCCTGGAAGGCGACTTTGGCGGCTGCGAGCAGGTGAACCGCTACATTCACGGCGGGGAGGGAACCGCCCGGCAGGCGGCGGCCGCAATCGGGTTTCAGATCTACAAGACCGATGAGATGGCCGAGCTGATCGAATGGATGCGGCAGTACAATGCAAACGCTGCCGAGGGCGAGGATCTGCGCTTTTACGGCTTTGATATGCAGCGCCCGAAAAACAGCTTGGAGCTGCTGAAGGAAGCCTGCAAACAAAACGGCATGGATGCCGCCGCCCTTGAGGGACTCAGCGAAATCGAGGATGCCGCCCTCATCGAGAGCCTCAAAGCCCAGCTGCAAACCAAAGAAAATACCCAAATGGCAGTTCATGCGGCGGATATGCTGCTGAATGGCTTGCAGCTCAAAAATACCACCGATTCCAATGCGGCCATCGACCTGCGGGATGAGCTTATGGCCCAGAATGTGCAGTGGATCTTGCAGCAGGAACAGGCCCTCGGCAAAGAAAAGCTCTTTATTACCGGGCACAACGGCCATGTGGCCAAATGGGGAAGCTATAACGCAATGGGAAAGCTTTTGCAAACAAGCCTTGGGGACGGTTACTATGTGATCGGCACCGATTTTTACAAGACAAAATGCAACCTGCCCACCCCTTCCGGCAAGCGCACAAAGCAGGTGTTCTATTCCCATGACCCGCTGGCAAAGGCGGCAAAGGAAGCAGGGCTTGCCATCTGCTGGCTGGACTTTGCACAGATCCCCCAAGATTCGGAGCTGGGCAGTCAGGTGCGGGAGTATACCTTCTTGGGCAATCTGGGAGAAGGATATTCGCCCATGATGCGTCTGCTGCCGCCCAGCTATCGGATGTTCCAGCCCCCGGCCCAGCTTTATGACAGCATGATCCTTGTGGCCGATGCAGCCCCCATCACCATTCATACGGCTCAATAAAAAAATCCATTTGCCGCAATTTGTGGTATGATGAAAAAAAGGGGGCGGAGCAATGGCCAAAATATTTGTTGTGGATGACGACCGGGATATGCTGAACCTGATTCAGATGGCACTGCGCAAGGACGGACATCAGGTGGATGTGGAAACCGATGCCGCTGCGGTGGAGAGCGCCCGGTGCCGTCAATATGATCTGATCTTGCTGGATGTGATGATGCCCAAAGAGGACGGATTTTCACTTTGCCGCCGCATTCGGGAGCAGGTGGACTGCCCCATCCTGTTTTTGACCGCAAAGGCCGAGGAAGCGGATGTGGTGCAGGGGTTTGGCATGGGCGGCGACGACTACATCAAAAAGCCCTTCAGCATTGCGGAGCTTCGGGCACGGGTGGGCGCACACCTGCGGCGGCAAAAGCGGCAGCCCACCCATACCCTCACAAGGAACGGCGTGCATTTTGATATGCAGGCAAAGTCGGCCAGTGTGGGGGAGACCCCCATTGCCTTTACCAAGGGCGAGTACGCCATCTGCGAATATCTTGCGCTCCACGCAGGGCAGGTGTTCACCAAAGAACAGCTCTACGACCGGGTGTTTGGCTTTGACGCAGAGGGTGACCCGGCAACCATTGCCGAGCACATCAAAAACATTCGGGCAAAGCTCAAGCGCACGGGGCAAAGCCCCATTGAAACCGTATGGGGGGTGGGTTACAAATGGACAAGAAACGACATTCCGTAAGCCTTTCCTTCATTCTTTTGCGGTTCGGTTTTGTGATGATGACCTGTATGCTGGCCTGCTGGGTGATCTGGTGTGCAGTGCTGAGCTTTTTGGAAAGCCGCCGGATCGTCTGCCCGGGGCACGTGGGCAATCAGCAGGTGGAACAGCTCCTCCAAAGCAGCCCGGATGCCTTCCAAAAACCGAGCGATGATTTTTTGGGCGAATATGCGCTGTTTGATAAAAACGGAAATCTCATCGTGAGCAACGTGCAGGAAAAAGCACGAAACGCTCTTGTAAAAAAAGCAGGTCAGAACAGCACCGGCACCGTGCAGCACACCTATGCGGACGGCAGCCGTGCGGTGTTTGGCTGGCATTTCCGCAAAGAATTTGCAGACCCGGTTTTGCGGGCATCCCTGCCGCCCTTTGAGTATCTGTGGTGGGCCACACTGGGAATGGCCTGTGTGCTGTGCTGGCTGCTGAATGCCCTGTGGCTGAGACGGCGCTTGGTGGCAAAGCTGCGGCTGTTCCGGGATGTGAGCGAAAAGGTAGGCGCGCAGCAGCTGGACTTTTTGATGCCCCATGCCGGGATCAAAGAGTTCGATCAGGCGCTGGATGCCATGGAGCAGATGCGCACGGCCCTTGATGCGTCTCTTTGTTCCCAGTGGGCGGCGCAGCAGCAGCGGGATGCCGAAATGGCGGCGCTTGCCCATGACCTGAAAACCCCCATCACCTTGATCGGCGGCAATGCAGAGCTTCTTTTGGAAGAGGACTTGAAAAACGAACACAAACAAATGGTGGAAACCATTTTGCAGAGCAACGACCGGGCAAAGCAGTATGTGAGCAGCTTGCTGGAGGCTTCTCGGGGAGAAGATGAACCTTTGAAAGATACCTCGCTGAAAGCGTTTTTTGCGGAACTGTGCCGCAATATGCAGCCTTTGGCACAGGCAAAAAACGTGAAGCTTGTGCCGCTGGAGCAGTTGAGCGGATGCGTGAGGATGCAAAAAAGCCACCTGCTGCGGGCAATGGGCAATGTGGTGCAGAACGCGGTGGAATACACCCCCAAGGGCGGAACCGTTGCGCTGGAAGGCACCATGACCGAAGACGGCTGGCAGGTGGCTGTGCGGGACGAAGGCCCCGGCTTTGATAAGGCGGCGATCCTTCATGGAACAGAGCGCCTGTGGCGTGGGGACAGCGCAAGGGCCGCCACCGGGCATCACGGCCTTGGGCTGTGGTTTGCCTTGCGGGTGGTGCAGGATCACGCCGGACAGCTGAAGCTGCAAAACAGCGGGCAGGGCGGCGTTGTGGAGATGCGGTTTTACGGCAAACCGATGAAAAAATAAAAACACACGGGAGAGCATTTGCTCTCCCGTGTGTTTCTTTTATGGTGGGCCACCAGGGGCTCGAACCCTGATAGACTCGGTTATGAGCCGAGCGCACTAACCAATTGTGCTAATGGCCCAAATGGAACTATAAAATTATAACATAACCGACGCAAAAAGGGAAGAGGCGAATTTTTAAGCTTCGGGGCGATTTTGAGCAAAAAAGGCGGCGCCTTCTGCAAAAAACGCAAAAGGCACCGCCGTGCGATTGATTTTTACCGGGTGCGGCGGGCATGGAGCTTGTCCGCCAGAAATTTATCCAGCATTTCCTGCGGGAACACCGGCTTTTCGTAGCCAAAGGCTTCCCGCAAAAAATAAAGGGTGACCACCGTTTCCTTGCCTGCGTCCATCCGCAGCGAAAACAGGGTGTCCACCGGCTGGTTGGTGGGCTTATGCAGGGTAAAGTGCAGCGCAAAGGAACCGTCCGGCCGGCGCAGGCACTCGTATTCAAATTCGTCCTCGGGGGAATGTTCCGACAGAGCGTCAAGGCATTCGTCAAAGGCAAGGGCGGTGCGGTATTCCAAAAAACCACCCTCACCGGGGGTATTCTTGCGGCGCTCGGCCTGCTTTTTTAAAATGGCCATAATGGCGGCGGCTGCCACAAAGATGAGCAGCATGGAAAGAATCGGCATCATACAAAGGCACCTCCTGTTAAGCGTCCCGTGGGGGGAGCACTTGGTCGCGGATTTTTAGATACAGCGTAAGGGTCACGGCGCTTGCCACTGCGTCCGAAATGGGCTCTGCCCAATAAACGGCCATGGGGTTGCCGCCAAAGAGAAGCGGCAGCAAAATCACCAGCGGGGTCATCAGGATCACCTTGCGCAGCATGGCCGCAAAGAGGCTCGCCTTTGCCTGCCCCATGCCCACAAAGCTGGCCTGACAGGCGATCTGCGCGCCGAACACGGTCATGCCCAGATAAAAGATGCGTCCGCCCCGGCCGCACAGGTCAATGAGGGCGGCATCGTCGGTGGTGAACATCTGCGAGAGCGGCCCCGCAAACTGAATGGCAAGCAGCGAAAGCGAAACCGAAAGGATCATGGAGCAGGTCATCACCCGCCGCCACACCGCCCGCACACGGGTGTATTTGCCCGCGCCGAAATTGTAGCTGATGAGGGGCTGGGTGCCGTACGAAACACTGCGCACCGGGATGAGGATGAACTGCAAAATGCTTTGCAGGATGGTGATGCTGCCCACATACAGGTCCCCGCCCCAGCGCTGCATGGTGCTGTTGAGGGTAAGGGTGATGAGGCTTTCGGTGCTGGCCATGATGAAGGGAGCAAGGCCGAGGCCGGCGATTTTTTTGACCACCGGGGCCGAGAGCTTGGCAAACCGCAGCCGCAGGCTGGTGGATCTGCCGCAGAGAAAGCACAGCACCCAAATTGCGCTCACCGCTTGGCTCACAACGCTTGCGAGAGCAGCGCCCTTTACGCCCATGCCCAGCACAAAAATAAAGATGGGGTCAAGGATGATGTTGAGCACCGCGCCCGAAAGCACGCCCACCATGGCAACGCCGCTTCGGCCTTGGGTTGCAATAAAGGGGGTAAGGCCCACCGAGATCTGAACAAAGATAGTACCCAAAAGATAGATCGAAAGATAGTCGGCACCAAAGGGCAAGGTGGCCTCGGATGCGCCGAAAAGCAGCAGCAGCGGGCCGCCGAACAGTTCAAAAAGAACCGTGAGGCTCACGCCGAAGATCAGCAAAAGGCCAAAGCTGTTGGAAAGGATCTTTTCGGCCTTATCCCGGCGGCCTGCGCCCAGCTGGATGCCCGCCAGCGGTGCGCCGCCCGAGCCTGCAAAGTTGGCAAAAGCGGTGATGAGGGTGAGGATGGGGAACGCCACGCCCACGCCGGTGAGAGCGGCCGAGCCAACGCCCGGAATGCGGCCGATGTAGATGCGGTCCACAATATTATAAAGGCAGCTGATGATGTTGGCTGCAAAATCCGGCAGAGCAAGCGCCAGCATGACCCGTCCAATGGGGGCAGAGCCCAGCATTTGTTCGGTGGTACGCTTCAAAAGGAACCTCCTTTGATCCATGGCCCAAGCTTGCGGGCAAGGGTCGGTTGTGCTAAAATAAAACGTGTACGCCTTCAACAAGGCGGCAGCGATTTTATTATAACACGAAAGCAAGGGCCTTGAAAAGGCCCGACCCGGCCTTGCGAAAGGGAGAAAACAATGAAATTAAAGCTCTCGAAAAAAACATATTATACCATGGGCCTTTTGGCAGCGGCCCTGTCTCTGGTGCAGGCAGTGGCGGCGTTTGCGGGCATTTCCATGTCCCTTTTGGACAGCGCCTCCTTCTGCCTTACCGCGCTGATGCTGCTATTTTTGGCAAGCGTTCACGGCACCCCCATGGCCGATAAGCGCAGCCTGTTCGGCTGCTTTTTGCTGCTGGTGGCGAGTATGTTCTTTAACATCCCGCTTTTGCAGATCGTGCTGATCGGCCTTGTGTACCCCGCCTTCGCCTACTTTGAAAAGAATCGGGACGAGCGGCTCACAAAGCAGTTCCGCGCGGTGTGCCTTGGCGACTTTTTGTGGATGGGCTTTCGCATTGTGGCAACCCTCGGCGAAGTCAAATCCATGATGCTGCCCTCAAACCTTGCCGGTCTGCTTGCGGTGTGCGCAAGACTGTGGCTCATGTTCAGCCTGTACAAACGGGAGCGGGATGAGCGATAAAGAACGCCCTTTCGTTCCATGAATAAGGGAGGTCTCCATGAAAAACGCAAAAAAACTGCTGGCTTCGGTGCTCTGTGCCCTTGTGCTTTTTACCGGCTGCGGAACCGCTGCGGCCCCGTCCGCACCTTCGGTTCCGTCCGAGATGCCCCAGCAAGCTCCCGAGGCGCAGCCCACGCAGAACGAACCTTATCGGGCAATGTGGGTGAGCTATCTTGAATGGGAGAATTTTGATTTTTCGTCCGAAAGCGCCTTTCGCTCGGGGGCCGAAGCCCTGATGCAGAGCTGCTCGGACCTTGGCCTCAACACGGTGATTGCGCAGGTGCGCCCCTTTGGCGATGCCTTTTACAAGAGCCGGTATTTTCCGTGGAGTCACATCTGCACCGGCACGCAGGGGCAGGACCCCGGCTATGACCCGCTTGCAATTCTGGTAGAGACCGCCCACCAAAAGGGCCTGCGCCTGGAAGCATGGGTCAACCCCTACCGCATCCGGCTCAACGGCACCCGTCCGGCAGGCGAGCTTGCCGACGAAAACCCGGTGAACCGCCACCCCGAGTGGGCAAAAACGGTGGGCGAGGGCGTGTACCTTGACCCCGCCAATGCCGATGCCCGCCGCTATGTGGCCGCCGGTGTGGCCGAGATCGTGCAGAATTATGAGGTGGACGGCATTCACTTTGACGATTATTTTTATCCCACCACCGACCCGGCGTTTGATAAGGATCAATACGACCCGGCCCTTGGCTCGCTGGAAGAATGGCGGCGGGACAATGTGAACCAGCTGATGCGTGCCTGCTATGCCGCCGTCAAAGAGGTTCGCCCCGGCTGCACCTTCGGCGTAAGCCCGCAGGGCAATATGGAAAACAATTACGACGGCCAGTACAGTGACGTGGGCCTGTGGCTTTCCACCCCCGGCTATGTGGATTATGTGATGCCGCAGATCTATTGGGGCTTTGGCTTCGCCACCAAAAACGGCAACACCCGATGGGCCTTTGAAAACATCACCGCCGAGTGGGCCGCTCTGGAACGGGCAGCCAGCGTAAAACTTTATTTCGGCCTTGGAGCCTATCGCATCGGGGAAGGTGAGGGCGGCAGCAACGACCCCGCCCGCTGGCAGACCGGCCACGCACTGGCCGATCAGGCAAAACAGGCCGAGACCATTGCGGACGGATATGCGTTGTACCGTTCGGATTTTCTCTTTAAAAACGGAACATGGCCCGAGCTTGCCGCCGCCGAGTGCGAGGCACTGCGGCAGCAGAACGCTTAAAACCGTCTTCAGAAAGATTTAAGGATTTTGCCCGGCGGATTTTGAAATTTTTATGTTATACTGTGCAATAGGGCCAAAATATGTTAGAATATGCTACAATCAATTGTCTTTTGAAATATCCGGGCAGCCCCGCCCGTTGTATAAGCGTAGAAAGATCCGAGGGAGGGAGCTGTTATGCCAAAAGAACAAACGCCGGCCGGCACCGGCAGTGCGAAAAGCAAAGTTTTATGGAGCTGTATTTCGGTTTTGATCGCGGCCGCCAGTATTTGGGCAGTGACCGCGCAGACAAAGCAGGAATCGCTCAAGGCACTGGGCCAAAGTCTTGCCAGCGCAAAACCCTTTTGGCTGCTCATGGCGGCAGCGGGAATGCTGGGCTTTATTCTGTTTGAGGGCCTTGCAGTGCGCACCGCCTGTACGGCATTTACAAAACGACCCAAGGTGAGGAACAGCTGGAACTGGGCAGCGGCGGATATTTATTTTTCCGCCATTACCCCATCGGCCACCGGCGGCCAGCCGGCCTGCGCTCTGCTCATGATGCAGGACGGCATTCAGGGCTCGTCGGCAACGGCGGCACTGGTTTTGAACCTTGCTATGTATACCGGCGCGATCCTTGTGATCGGGCTTGTGTCCTTTATTTTAAAGCCGGGCCTTTTTTGGAACTTCAGCCTCGTTTCCCGCATTTTGATCGGGATCGGGTATCTGGCCCAAATCGGCCTTGCACTCTTCTTTTTTCTGCTGGTGCGCCACGAGGCGCTGCTGCACTCCATCTGTGCCTTCTTTTTAAAGGTGGGAGCGAAGCTGCGTTTGGTGAAGCATCCGCAAAAATATATGGAAAAGCTGGCGGTGGTGATTTCGGAATACCGCAGCTGCGCGTCACTCATGCTGGGCCGGCCCGGTTTGCTGTTCAAGGTGTTTTTTTACAACCTTTTGCAGCGGGCAAGCCAGATCATGGTAACGGTGTTCGTGTTTTTGGCACTGGGCCTTTCGGGCGGTACCGGGCTGGACATCTGGGCGCTTCAAAGCTACACGGTGCTGGGTGCAAACTATGTGCCCATTCCCGGTGGCATGGGTGTGACTGATTTCTTGATGCTGGACGGCTTCGGCAGCATCCTGTCGGCAGATGCGGCGGCAAATCTGGAACTGATCAGTCGATCCTTTTCGTTCTATCTTTGTATTGTATTATGCGGCGGAGCCCTTGTGTTGCGGTGGCTCCTGAGGAAAAACCAAAAAGAGAGGAATCCAAAATGATTGGTGTTTACGACTATACTGTGATCTTAACTTATCTTTCACTGCTCAGTGCCGGTACCGGCATTGTGGTGTCGCTTTCCGGCACCGGCCACCCTTACATCGGCTGCATCTGTCTGCTCTTCTGCGGCCTGTGCGATGCCTTTGACGGCAAGGTGGCCCGCTCCAAGAAAAATCGTACCCAGATGGAAAAGAACTTCGGCATTCAGGTAGACTCGCTGTCTGACCTTGTGGCCTTCGGCGTTCTGCCCGCCTGCATCGGCGCGGCCATGATCCGCACCTCTGACTTTTTGCAGAACATTTTCTCCAGCCCGCTGGGCGGCTGGACCGCAGATGCCGGTAAGTTCCTGGTACACGCAGTGCTGGTGATCTATGTGCTGGCTGCCATGATCCGTTTGGCATGGTTCAACGTGACCGAGGAAGAGCGCCAGAAAACCGAGGGCGGCGTGCGCAAGACCTACATCGGCCTGCCTGTTACCAGTGCGGCGCTGATCTTCCCCACCGTGCTGCTGGTTCACTATGTGCTGCCCGTCGACATCACGCTGGTGTATGTGGCAGTGGCCATCGTTACCGGATATTTGTTCCTGAGCAAGATCCAGCTCCCCAAGCCCGGCACCCGCGGCATTCTGATCATGGTGGGCGTGGGCGTTTTGGAATGCGTTCTGCTGCTGCTTGCCCGCATCTTGTTAAGAGGATAAAAGAATGGCAAAAAAAGACGAAAACGGCCGCGCCGTTCGGTTCTTATACGGCACCGTGCCGGGCCGCATGGCCTTGAAGCTGCTGGCCGGCCGGGGCCTTTCCAAAGCGGCGGGACACTTTTTGGACAGCCCCGCCTCCAAGTTCCTGATCCCGGTGTTCATCAAAAACTGCGGCATCGACCTTTCGGATTACGAGACCAAGGGCTGGAACTGCTTTAACGACTGCTTTACCCGCAGGCTCAAAAGCCCCTCGCTGCGTCCCTTTTCGCAGCACCCCGAGGATCTGTGCGCCCCCTGCGACGGCCTGTTGAGCGTGTACCCCATCGACAAGGGCCGGGTGCTGCCCATCAAGCAAAGCTATTATACCGTGTCCGACCTGCTGGGAGGCAGCCCCCTTGCGCGGCGCTACCGCAACGGCACGGCGCTGGTGTTCCGCCTTTGCGTGGACCATTACCACCGCTATGCTTACCTTGATAACGGCACCAAGGGCCCCAATCATTTTATTCCGGGCGAGCTGCACACCGTGCGCCCGGCGGCGCTGGAAAGCCTGCCGGTGTTCACCCGCAACTGCCGGGAGTTCACCTGCCTTGAGACCGAGAATTTCGGCCCCGTCACGCAGGTGGAGGTGGGCGCCATGCTGGTGGGCAAAATCAAAAACCACCACGGAGCCTCCCGCTTTGTGCGGGGCGAAGAGAAGGGCCTTTTCCTCTATGGCGGCAGCACCGTGGTGCTGCTTTTGGAAAAAGACCGGGCCGTTCTGAACCCGGCACTGGAAAAAGCCAAACACACCGGCAAAGAGCTGCCCGTAAAAATGGGACAGGTACTGGGCCGGGCAAATCACTAAAAACCTTAAAAACCGAAGCGTTCTCAAGGGGGAGCGCTTCGGTTTTTCTTGTTCGGTGCAAAAATCGGCCCCAAAACTGTGGAAACTGCGGATTGCTTTGCAAGCGGCCCAAAGGGTACAATGAGAGTAACGAACAGCCCGCGGCACAAGGCCGCCGGTGCGTTCCAAACCACAAAGAAGGAGGCCGTGCAACTTATGACGACCAAAAAATGGGGCGGCATTCTGCTGCTCACCGGGCTTGCGCTTTTTACAAGCGCCGCAGCATATCCCCGTACGGGAGTGTTTCTGTTCACCCTTGCGCTGGCGTTCTGCGCCGCAAGGCTGTTTGAAACAGCGGATACAACCCTTCAAAAAGCCATCTTTACGGCGGTGCCGCTCATCCCGTCCCTTTTGCTGTTTGTGAACGGGCCGCTGTTTGCGCGCATCCTGACGGCGGAGCCGCAAAAGCTGCGGGAGCGGCTGGCGGTGCTCGCCCATCCCATTTACCGCTGGCTGCTGGTCGGCCTGATGCTGGGGCTTTGGCTGATGCCTGCCGCAAAGGCCTTTGCCAAGACAGCGCCCAAGTGCGTGACGGCAGTGCTGCTGGTGCTTGCCGAGCTGCTGGTGCTGGAGCCGTTCATCACGGCAATTTACCATATGCGCTTTGAGCTTTACGGCACCATGCAGATGCACCAGCTGGTGCCGCTGCTGATCGGCCTTGCGGCCGGTGCGCTTTATAAGGTGATGCGTGCGGGAGAGCTGCCTCTGCTGCGCAAAACCCTTTGCGCCGTGCTCTGGGTGGTGTTTGCGGTGAGCATGGTGCACAGCTGGTTTGCCGCCCCGGGCTGGGGAGAGGGCGTGAGCTTCGATTTCTGGCTCAACATCCCGTTTGCCACCGGCACGCTGCTGGGTGTTTTGTACGCCCTGCCCGCCGAAGCAGACTAACAGAATAAAACCCGCTGCCGCCGGGGCCTTGCGCTGAAACAAGGCCCCGGCGGTTTTTATTGGAACTTGTAACCGGGGCGCTTTTCGGGTATAATAAAAAAAGCCCTTTGGGGCAGTTTGAAGTGATTTTTACCAAAGCAGCCCGGGCGGTTTGGTTCGGGCCGAAGGAGTTAATGATTATGAACAAGACGAAGCGTTTGCTGGCTCTTGCCATGACCCTTCTGCTGGCAGTGTGCCTTTTTGCGGGCTGCGGCGAAGAGATGGACGAGGGCGAAGTGGATAACCGCAATGTGGCCGCTGCCGGCGGCAGCATTTCTTGGCCCGAGGGCTTTGACAGCACCGCGCGTTTCAGCGAGCTGCAAAAGGACGGCACCCTGTATGTGGCCTTCAACAACGTGCAAAGCCCCAACAGCGGCTACTTTACTCCGGCAAGCGACACCATCACCATTGTGGGCCGTGCCACCACCGAGAGCGAAAACCGCACCACCTGGCGTGTGATGCTTTGGCAGGAGGTTTCCGGCGCCCGTGAGTATGTAAAGGGCGGCACCCTGTATCTTACCGCCGACGGCAGCTGCTACACCGGCACCATCAGCGGTCTGGACACCGGCCGGCGCTACAAGATCGGCCTTGGCTACGACGGCGGCCGCTACAATATGTCCGGCGGTGTTACCGTTTCCGGCATTGTGACCGGCTGATAAAAAACAAAAAAACGCGCGCCCTTTTGCAGGGACGCGCGTTTTTGTTTTTTCGGCAATCAGTCCTGATTTTCTTCGGCCTCACGGCGGGCAATGAGCCGCTCTTCAATGTGCAGCACCTTGTCCATTGCGGGGAAGGCGATCATCATGGTGATCAGCACAATAAAGGCAAAGCCGAACAGCAGCACCCAAATGCTGGTCACGGGCAGGAGCAAAATCATAAGGCCCCAGTAAATGATCTGGATAAAGGCCATGAGCAGGGAACGGGGAGCGTTGCCCAGAGCAAACAACAAAGTGTTCTTAAAAAGCTGCGGCAAAGGCAGTTCCATCAAAACCAGCTGCGCCCACAGATAAGGCACGCACATCGAAATCAGCAGCAGCGACAGCACAAGGCACAGGCCGGTGGGCAGCGAAAGCTGCATGGTGCCGTCCAGTGTAAAGGAAATGGACATCAGGATGCTGGAGAGCAGTGCGCCCAAAATAAGACCCGGCACAAGGCTTTGCTTCCAGTTGTTCTTCATGGCACGCTTGTAGGTGTGCCACCAGTAGCCCGGCTCGTCACGCATGGCACGCAGCACGGTGTCATGCATACCGGCCAAAAAAGGAGCCAGCACAAGGCCGCCCACAAGACCGCCCAGAATGGTGAACAAAACGCTCTTGGAAAAAATACCAAAGCTCACCACCAGTGAGGTGGGGGCCAAGGCAACGGCACACCAGAGGTTTGCCTTAAAAAAGCTGCCGGAATCGCGGCCCAAAAGTTCAAAGAAGCGGCCGATGCCCTTTTTGCGGGGAGTGTCCCGATTCACACCGGGGCCGGGAGTGTCGAAGTTGCGGCTGAATAAACCCATGATTCAAGATCCTTTCAAAAACGGGAGCAAAAAAGCTCCTCAAAATCAAAATACAACTAATATATAATCATACAGCTGCAGCGGCGAATTTTCAAGAATCGGCTCGGAATTTTGGCTTCCCGCACAAGGCAGCCCCGGCAAAATCAGCGGATTTCACAAACAAAAGCGGGGCTTTGGGCAAAACCCGCAGGTTCACGGTTTTATCACAGACGAAGGCTTTTCCTTTTTGGACAATCGTGTTACAATAAGGAGAAGCAATTTAGCGAGAAAGGGGCGCGCAGTATGCGTACACTCATCTGGTATTTGTATTTTTGGGGCTATATGCTCGTTCATTGGCCTGCCCTGCACAAGGGCCTCAAGGCACTGGAAGCCGGCGACTGGAAAGCCGGCGATGAGCTGGCAGCCCTGCACGTGCCCCACTGGGCAAACCGGCTTTTGAAGCTGGCGGGTGTTACCACCGAGGTCATCGGACTTGAAAACATCCCCAAAGACCGGCCTTGCGTTTTTGCGGCAAACCACCGCAGCTATTACGACATTGCCATCATGCTCACCCAGCTGGACGCGCCCCACGGCCTTGTGGCCAAAAAAGAGGTGGGCTCCATTCCGCTGGTGCGCGGCTGGATGCGCCTATTGCACTGCGTGTTTTTGGACCGGGAAGACCCCCGCAAGGCCATGAGCGCCCTGAACGAGGCCATTGAGACGGTCAAAAAAGGCTATTCGGTTTCCATTTTCCCCGAAGGCACCCGCAATAAGGGCGAGGAAGGCAGCCTGCTGGAATTTAAGGGCGGCGCATTCCGCATTGCCACAAAGGCAAACGCTCCGGTGGTGCCGGTGGCGCTTTCCGGCACCCGTGACATTATGGAAAACAACCATATGCTCATGCATCCGGGCCATGTGGTCATCCGCATCCTGCCCCCCATCGAAACCGAGGGCCTGTCCCGCGCCGAAATCAAAGAGCTGCCCGAAAAGACCCGCCAGCTCATTCTGCAAAATCTTGAACCCAACCGATAAAAGGAGAAAACATCATGGCCAGTGCCCGTTATACTCTGGATATTAAGCCCGAAGATCTGGTGCAGGAAAAGCCCAGAGAGCTTACCCGCGGCGAAAAAATCGCCAACTGGTGGCATTATCGCTGGAAAATGGTGCTGGTGGCACTTTTGGTTCTGCTGCTGGCCGGAATGTTCGTCAAAGAAGTGGTGTTCCGGGTGGACCCGGATTATCACATCGGCATCGTTACCCGCCGCACCCTCAACGATGACGCTCTGTCACAGCTCAACGAGGCACTTCTGCCCCTGTGCGAGGATCAGAACGGTGACGGCAAGGTGGTGCTGGATCTTTGCACCTATGTGATGGATCTGCGCACCGAAGAGGAGCGCAAAAACGCAGACCCCAATGACCTCCAGGCCGTGATGGAGATGGAGCAGATCGCCAGCCAGACCCGCCTTGCAGCCGACTTCCAGATGGGTGAGATGCTGATTTATCTGACCGATGACCCCAAGAACTTGCAGCGCATCACCGGCGGCCTTGCTTCGGAAGATGGCGTGCTGCAGGAGGACGAAAACAGCCTTGAAAATGTGGCTCAGTTCCCCTGGCAGGACTGCCCCGTGCTGGACGGACTGACCCTTGGCCAGTACCACGATGTGTACGGCCAGTACACCTTTGAAACCAAGGATCTGTTCAAGGATCTGATCGTTGTGCGCCGGGGATTTTCGGCGGATCGCCCCATGGAGTTTTATCCCGAGGCAAACGAGGCGCTGTATCAAAAGCTCATTGAAGGTGCCGCTCGATGAAATGGCCCTTTGGCCGCAAAAAGCAGCCGCCTGAAAAAAGCAGCGAGGTGCCCGCAGCCGTGCAGCTGGACAACCCCTACCGGCCGATTTTTGGTTCGGTGCGGAGCTTTGAAGAGCTGGCAAGGGCAAACGCAGAAGGGAGAAATTGCAGCATGGAACAAAATGACCGCACAGTGATCGCATTCAGCCCCACCGGCTCCACCGCGCAGGTGGCCCACGCCATTGAAAAGGGGATGGATGGCACTGCCTTTTATAACATGACTGTGGAGGGCCAGCCTCTTCGGTTTTTGCCGGGTCAGCTGATGGTGGCGGCCGTTCCGGTGTTTGGCGGCCGTGTGCCCTCGGCGGCGCTGGAACGCATTAAAAAGCTGCGGGGCAACGGTGCCGCCGCTGCCGCCGTGGTGGTGTACGGCAACCGTGCTTACGAGGATGCTCTGCTGGAGCTGGGCACCGCCCTCACCGAGGCGGGCTTTGTGGTGACCGCCGGCGCAGCCTTTGTGGCCCGCCATTCCATCATCCCCGCCATTGCGTCCGGACGTCCAAACCGGGAGGATCTGGATGCCGCACGGGAGTTTGGCCGTTCTCTTGCCGAAAAGCTGGATCTCACCGGCCCGGTTCCGGTGTATCTGCCGGGAAATACCCCTTACCGCCGGTATAACGGCATGGCCGCAAAGCCGCAGGTGGGCAGCGGCTGCCGTGGCTGCGGCCTCTGTGCCGACAACTGCCCCACCGGGGCCATCTCCAAAAACGACCCCACCGTTACCGACCCGGACAAGTGCATTACCTGTATGCGCTGTGTGCATCTGTGCCCCAGTGGGGCCCGCAGCCTTGCGCCCGAAGTGGAAGATGCCATGGCCGCAAAGCTTGCCCGTGTGTGCGAAAAGCCCCAAAAGCCCGAAATCTATCTGTAAAAATTCTCCCGCAAGGGAGCACATAAAAAGGAGAAAAATCCCATGGTACAGCACATTGTTATGTGGACGATCAAAGAAGGCACCAACAAGCAGGAAGCATTCACTCACATGAAGGTTCTGCTGGAAGGTCTGGTGGGCCGTGTGCCCGGTCTGCTGGCAGCCCATGTCTCTCAGGGCTATGCAGGCTACGACGTGGTACTGGTGTCCATGTTCGAAAACGAGGAGTCTTTGGAGGGCTACCAGAATCATCCCGACCACCTGAAGGCCAAGGAGTTCGTGCACTCTGTGGTGAGCGGACGGGTTTTCTGCGACGCCCATATGTAAGGCTCCGCCTGCAAACCATCTGAAAAAACAAAACAGCTGCGGAGCCGAACGCCCCGCAGCTGTTTTTTTGTGGTTTTGGGGCAAAAAAGCGCCCATACGCCGGGTGGAATATGGTATAATAAAAAAAAACAGACCTCCCACGCCCCAGTGGGGCACAGTGCGGACAAAAATACCCGTAAAAAGTGTAAATGTGCACCCTGCGGAGGTTGTTTTGTTGCCTTAGCAACATGAAAGGGCCGCTTGTCCATGGTATTCTATACTATGTTAAGAAAACAGCAAAAACGGCTGTTTTTCTTAAAAAAGCGCATAACGGCCTCTTCCGAAACGGACCGATGGGATTTTGTATTTTTGAAAGGAGTATGCACCTTATGAGCAGTCTCAAACTTCGAGATGGTTTTTACTGGACCGGTATTATTGACGATCAGCTGAGGGTCTTTGATATTATTATGGAGACCAAATACGGCACAACCTATAACTCTTACGTCCTCAAGGCAGGCGGCAAGACTGTGCTGTTTGAAACGGCAAAGGCAAAGTTCACCGAGCAGTATCTGCAAAACCTCTCTGAGGTCTGCGATCTGCACGCCATCGACTATCTGGTGGTGAACCACACCGAGCCTGACCATGCGGGCAGCGTGGAAAAGCTGCTGGAGCTGAGTCCCCAGATGAAGATCCTGGGTACCGCCTGCGCCATCGGCTTTTTAAAGGAGATCGTGAACCGGGACTTCACCGCTCTGCCGGTAAAGGACAATCAGGAAATGCAGCTGGGTGATAAGACCCTGCGCTTTTTGGTGGTTCCCAATCTGCACTGGCCCGATTCCATGTACACCTACATCCCCGAGGAGGGTATCCTGCTCACCTGCGACTCCTTCGGCTCTCACTACTGCCAGCCCGACGTGCTGCGCAGCAATGTGACCGACGAGGAAGGCTACAAGGACGCGCTCAAATATTACTTTGACGGCATCATCGGCCCCTTCAAGCCCTTTATGCTCAAGGCCCTCAACCGTGTGGAAAAGCTGGATGTGTCCCTCATCTGCACCGGCCACGGCCCTGTGCTGGACAGCCACATCGAGGAAATGTACAACACCTACCGGGAATGGTGCACCCCCAAGAATCCCAACCCCGGCAAGACCGTTGTGATCCCCTATGTGAGCGCTTACGGCTATACGGCCGAGCTGGCTGAAAAGATCGCCGAGGGCATCCGGGACTCCGGCCCCGTTGAGGTGCGCTGCTATGATATGGTCACTGCCGACAAGCAGAAGGTTCTGGATGAGATCGCTTGGGCCGACGGCTTTTTGCTGGGCAGCCCCACCATTCTGGGTCAGGCTTTGGAGCCCATCTATGAGCTGACCCTGCACCTGTTCGGCGGTGTTCACGGCGGCAAGCACGCCGCTGCCTTTGGCAGCTATGGCTGGTCCGGCGAAGCAGTGCCTCATCTCACCGAGCGCTTAAAGCAGCTGCGCATGAAGGTGCACGAGGGCCTGCGCATCCGCTTCAAGCCCGGCAAGGATGATTTGGTCACTGCCTATGAATACGGCTATCAGTTCGGCTGCGCCGTGCTGGATAAGCCCTTTGAAAAGCCCGCAAAGAGCGGCAAGCGTTTGGTCAAGTGCCTGGTTTGTGGCGAAGTGTTCGATGCATCCCTTGAGAGCTGCCCGGTGTGCGGCGTGGGAAAGGATAAGTTTGTGCCCTACGAGGAGAGCGATGCGTCCTTCCGCAAAGATACCAACGATTTTTATATCATTCTGGGCGGCGGCGCGGCAGCGCTGAACGCAGCTAAGGCCATCCGTGAGCGGGACAAGACCGGCCGTGTGGTCATGGTGAGCGAGGAGAATTATCTGCCCTACAGCCGTCCAATGCTCACCAAGTCCCTCACTGCGGGCCTTGACCCGGATCAGCTGGCTCTGGAGCCGCTGAACTGGTACACCCAGAATCAGGTGTTCACCGTTTTGGGCCGCAAGGTGGTCAAGGTGGATGCCGAGGCCAAGGAAGTGGTGCTGGACGGCGGCGAAAAGCTCAGCTATACCCGCCTTATCTATGCCCTCGGCAGCGAGTGCTTTGTGCCCGATTTTGAGGGCAGCAAGCTGAACGGCGTTACCGCTGTGCGCAGATTTGCCGATGTGGAAGCCATCCGTCCCCGCCTTGTTGCCGGCGGTCATGCGGTGGTGATCGGCGGCGGCGTGCTGGGTCTTGAAGCCGCATGGCAGATGCGTCAGGCAGGTCTTGAGGTCACCGTGCTGGAACGTGCCGAGAGCCTGATGAACCGTCAGCTCAACCCCGAAGCAGGCGCACTGCTGGCCGCTGCTGCACAAAAGCAGGGCGTGAACGTGCTCACCGGCGTTGAGGTGGCCCGTGTTGAGGGTACCGACAAGGTCACCGGTGTGGTGCTGGCCGACGGCCGCCGTTTGGACGCAGACGTGGTGCTGGTTTCGGCCGGTGTGCGCGCAAACGTGGAGATCGCCCGCAGCATGGGCCTTGCGGTGGAACGCGCCGTTGTGGTGGATGAGCATATGCAGGCTGCCGAAAACGTGTATGCCTGCGGCGACTGCGCTCAGTTTGAGGGCGTGTCGCTGGCAAACTGGACTCAGGCCGTGGAAGAGGGCCGGGTTGCAGGTGCAAACGCAGCGGGCGAAGCCGTGAGCTACAAGCCGGTGAGCACCGGCCTGAACTTTGAGGGCTTTGCAACCAGCGTGTATGCTGCCGGTGATAACGGAAGCGACCCCAAAAAGATGTACAAGACCCTCGAGAGCCGGGATCAGCAGAAGGCGCACTACCGCCGTTTGACCTTCTTCAACGGCCGCCTGTGCGGTGTGGTGCTGCTGGGCGATACCAGCGCAATGGCAAAGCTCACCAAGGCTCTGGAAGAGCACGCAACCTATAAGCAGGTTCTGGAAAGCGGCCTCTGGCTGTGATGCAGCACTCTGCGTTTTAAACAAACAAAGGCCCCGCCGGTGCAAAACCCGGCGGGGCCTTTTTCAGCAAGCGGCTCAGGGTTCAAGCTCGCCTGACCACATATCCGCTTCGATTTGTTTTTCCTTGCTGGGCATCATGCGGATGGACTGGATCGAAAGTCCCAGCACGGCGGCCTGCGGCAGCAGCATGGCAACGCCCAAAACCCACTGCTCGGAAAACAAAAAATACAGTGCGGGCAAAATAATCAGCACAGACGCAATGCATTTTACGATGGCATTGGACTTGACCTTTTTGACCAGTGCCACGTTCCAGCCCTGCTTTTTGAATTTGGAGCTTAGCCGATAGCCGCCGATGTTTGCCGCCAAAAACAGGGCAATGTACAGAGCGCACAGCAGCAGCAAAACACCGAGCACTGCCTCGATGATGGCCATTGACCCGGCACCCACAAGGCCGCCTATGAACTGATAGCCTCCCATGTAGCTGTTGCCGTCGGCGGTGCGGGCATCCTCCAGCATAGACTGGGCGACGGTGTGGCAGTAATAAATGCTGCCCCCGGCGGCCGATGCGATCAAGCAGAAGATGCCAAGATAAATGGTGTTGATGATATTGGAAATGGCGAGTTGATCCTTCAGCTTGCTCAGGTTGAGGTGATGGTCTGTCATGTAGTCTGCCCTCCGTTCCAAAATATCCAGCGGCCCGTTTTTGGCACGGGCCGGCTGCTGCTATGATTATAGCATGGATGAGGCCGCAAAAGATACTGTGAATCGGCACAGAATATTCTGAAAAATTTTAAAAAAGCGGCAGCACCCAAAGTGCGGGTGCTGCCGCTTTTGTGTTTGCTGTTTTTTAGTTGCCGTCGGAGGGGCGCTCGTTCAGGGTCACGTTTGCGGTGATGATGGTCTGACCGCGCACCACACGCAGCACGGCCTCGTCACCGGCGGCATAGCCGTTGAGGGCGTTGAGCACATCGTCGGAGGATTCCACGATCTTGTCGCCGACCGACAGGATGCGGTCGCCCACCTTGAGGCCGGCAGCCTCGGCACCGGAGCCGGGGGTGACTTCCATGATGTAAACACCCATGCTCTGCACGCCGAACTGCATTGCGGTCTGAGGATCGGCAATGGTCTGCACCTTAATGCCCAGCATGGGGCGGCCGGTCACAAAGCCGTTTTCGATCAGATCCTGCGCCACCTGACGGGCGGTGTTCACCGGGATCACAAAGCCAAGGCCTTCGGTGTTTTCCTCGGCGGATTTTGCGTTCACAATGCCGATCAGTTCGCCGTTCACGTTGAACAGGCCGCCGCCGGAGTTGCCGGGGCTGACTGCGGCGTTGGTCTGCATCAGGGTCATTTCACGGCCGCCGATGTTGATGGAGCGGTTCATGCCGCTGATGATGCCGTTGGTAACGGTGCCGCCCAGAGTGCCCAGGGGGTTGCCCACGGCGATGACCTCTTCGCCCACCTGAACGTGGTCGGAATCACCCAGCACAGCGGGCACAAGGCCGGTGCCGTCGATCTTGATCACGGCCACGTCGGTCTGGGGGTCGCTGCCCACCAGAGTGGCGGTGTATTCGGTGCCGTCGTTCAGCTTCACGGTGATGTTCTGTGCGCCTTCGATCACGTGATTGTTGGTGATGATGTAGCCGTCGGCAGTATAGATCACGCCGGAACCGGCGCCGCTCACCACACGGGTACCGCCCCAGAAGTTGTCCATCACCACTTTATCGGTGGTGACCACCACAACGCTCGGGCCAACTGCTTCGGAAACCGCCACAAGGCCGGTGTTTACCGAAGTGCTGGAGGTGCCCAGATTGGACGGGGGAGCGGCTTGATAGACCACCCGGTCGTTCTTGCCCTTGCTCGCAAGCTTGTAGCCGGCAAAGCCGCCGCCGAAGCTCACGGCACCAACCAGCACCAGAGCCAGCACCGACAGGCCGATCTTTTTGCCCTTGCCCGACTTTTTGGGTGGTTCAGGAGATTGAGGCGCAGGAGCGGAAGGGTCCGGGCCGCCCAAAGGTCCGGAAGGCGGGATGGGGTTATTGGGGGTGTAGGGATTCTGGTAAATACCGGAGTAATCGTATTCCCACTTGTTTTCCATAATGTGTCACAGGTCCTTTCAAAAGATGAAAAGGGGAGCGGTATTTGCCGCCTCAAAAACCCTTTGTTCATTTGGTATGCTTTAAGTATACGCGGAAAGCGTGAAAAAGGCGATAAAAAAACGTGAAAAGACTGTGAAACCTTTTTGCTTTCGCACAAAGTTCCACTCAAGAGTATAGCATAAAAACCCGGGATTTTGAATCAAAACAAGCAGGTCGCCGCCCCTTTGCCTAAAACACCGGGCTTTTTGGGGGATTTCCTCTTGCCAAAGCCGCCGCTGAATGTATAATAGTAAGAGTGTGTAAATCATCCAAAGAATGTTATGATATAGAGGAGGAAGTCTTTATGGCCGATATGCGCAAAGAGATCGAACGGCGGCGCACCTTTGCCATCATTTCGCACCCCGACGCGGGCAAAACCACCCTGACCGAAAAGCTGCTGCTGTACGGCGGGGCAATTCAGCAGGCAGGCAGTGTTAAGGGCAAGCAGTCCGCTCGCCACGCCGTGTCCGACTGGATGGAAATTGAAAAGCAGCGTGGTATTTCGGTCACCAGCTCTGTGATGCAGTTTGAGTATGCCGGCAAGTGCATCAATATTCTGGACACTCCCGGACATCAGGACTTCTCTGAAGATACCTACCGTACCCTGATGGCTGCCGACGCTGCCGTCATGGTCATCGACGCTGCAAAGGGCGTTGAGGCTCAGACCAAAAAGCTGTTTAAGGTATGCACCCTGCGTCACATCCCCATCTTCACCTTTGTGAACAAGATGGACCGTGAAGCCCGTGACCCCTTTGACCTGATGGAAGAAATCGAAGAGGTGCTGGGCATCCGCACCTATCCCATGAACTGGCCCATCGGCTGCGGAAAGGAGTTCAAGGGCGTGTTCGACCGTGACAGCCGCCACATCCTGGCCTTCTCCTCCGACGGTAAGGCAAACGGCGTGAAGGTGGTTGCAAAGACCGAAGCGGGTCTGGATGATCCGGGTCTGGACGAGATCATCACTGCCCCCCTGCGAGAAAAGCTGGCTGAGGACATTGAGCTGCTGGACGGCGCAAGCTATGAATTTGACAAAGAAGCTGTGGACTGCGGCGAATTGTCTCCCGTGTTCTTCGGCTCCGCTCTCACCAACTTCGGCGTGGAGCCTTTCTTGCAGGAATTTTTGCGCCTGTCTCTGCCGCCGCTCTCCCGCGACAGCGTTGAGGGTCGTGTGGACCCCATGCAGGAGAAGGAATTCTCCGGCTTTATCTTTAAGATTCAGGCCAACATGAACAAGGCACACCGTGACCGCATTGCGTTCATGCGTATCTGCTCCGGAAAATTTGAGCGCGGCATGGAAGTGACCCATGTTCAGGGCGACAAAAAAATCAAGCTGGCTCAGTCCACTCAGCTGATGGCACAGGACCGTGCCACTGTGGACGAAGCCTATGCGGGCGATATTGTGGGCCTGTTCGATCCGGGCATCTTCTCCATCGGTGACACCCTGTGCACCGGCAAGCAGAAGATCCAGTACGCAGGCATCCCCACCTTTGCTCCCGAGCACTTTGCCCGGGTCACTCAGGTGGACACCATGAAGCGCAAGCAGTTCGTGAAGGGCATGGAGCAGGTGGCGCAGGAAGGCGCAATCCAGATTTTCCGTGACCTTGGCGGCGGTATGGAAGAAGTGATCGTGGGCGTTGTGGGCGTTTTGCAGCTGGAAGTTCTGGAGTACCGTTTGAAGAACGAGTACAACGTGGACATCCGTATGCAGAAGCTGCCCTATGAGCACATCCGCTGGATCGAGAACGATCCCGAGGAGCTGGACCCCAAGGATCTGGACCTGACCAGCGATACCCGCAAGATCGAGGATCTCAAGGGCAATCATCTGCTTCTGTTCACCTCTCCCTGGTCCATCAACTGGGCAACCCAGCACAACGAGGCCCTGCGCCTGTCCGAGTTCGGTTCTGCCGAATAAGGGTTTGATAAAAAGTATTTTTGGGCAGCCGTTCCTTTGGGGGCGGCTGCTTTTTTGCGCTCTCTTTGCGGGGTGCAGACCGTGAAAAGAGATTGAAGTGTAAGCCCCGTTTATGGTATACTTTGATAGAAAAAAGACGGCCTTTGCCGCGCGGTACAGCAAGCGGGGTACAAAGCCTTTTTGCGCAAAGCATAAAAACGGAGGAGTTTCCCATGAAGTTAACGGTACGTCTTGGCAAAAACAGCTATGACATCATTATAAAGCGGGGCGGCCTTAAAAATCTGGGCCAACTGGTAAACCTTGACCGCCGGGTATTTGTGGTGACCGACAGCGGTGTTCCTGCCGAATATGCCCAAACCGTGGCCGGCCAGTGCCGGGAGGGCGTTGTTTACACTGTGCCTCAGGGCGAAGCCAGCAAGTCGCTGCGCCAGTACACCGCTATGGTGAGCGCCATGCTGGAAGCCGGTATGGACCGGGGCGACCTTGTGGTGGCCGTGGGCGGCGGCGTTGTGGGTGATTTGGCGGGCTTTGCGGCCGCTACCTATATGCGGGGCATTGATTTTATCAACTGCCCCACCACCACCCTTGCCCAGATCGACGCATCCATCGGCGGCAAAACCGCAGTGGATCTGGGCGGCACCAAAAACGTGGTGGGTGCCTTTTGGCAGCCCCGCCTTGTGGTGGTGGACCCGGACACCTTAAAAACCCTGCCCGAGCGGCATTTTGTAAACGGCCTTGCCGAGGCCATCAAGGTGAGCCTCACGCTGGACGCATCGCTCTTTCAGCTCATCGAGACCTCCGATGTGCATGAGGAGATCGAAAATATCATCTACCGCAGCCTGCTGCTCAAAAAGCGGGTGGTGGAACGGGACGAGCGGGAAGAGGGAATGCGCGCCGTGCTCAACTTCGGCCACACCCTCGGCCACGGCATCGAGGCGGTGCGGGGGGTTTCCGGCCGCCGCAAAAACGGCTTTTATCACGGCGAGTGCGTGGCGCTGGGTATGCTGCCCATGATCGAGGATCGGGCATTGCAGCGCCGGGTGCGGGCACTCTTCCGCCGTCTGGGCCTGCCCGCCCGTGTTGCCTACGACCGGGAAAAGGTAATGGAATCCATCCGGCACGACAAAAAGGCACATATGGGCTTTATCACCCTCATCAAGGTGCCGGGCCTTGGCTGCTGGCGCATGGATCGGGTGCCCTTGGAAACGACCGAACAGCTGGTTTTGGGCAAGTAAGGGAGTTTTGAGGAAGGCGTCTCAATGAAAAACACGATTGGAAATGCGGTTACCTTTACCGTTTTTGGCGAGAGTCACGGCCCGGTGGTGGGCGGTGTGCTGGACGGCCTTGCCGCGGGGCTGGCAGTGGACGAAAAAAAGCTCAGTGAGCAGATGGAAAAGCGCCGTGCCCAAAAGAACGGCATCACCACCACCCGGCAGGAAGCGGACAAGGTGCGCATCCTGTCCGGCGTTTGGCAGGAGCGTACCACCGGCACGCCCCTTGCTTTTGTAATTGAAAATACCAATACCCGCTCAGAGGATTATTTGATGGGCCCTGCCCGCCCCGGCCATGCCGACTGGGCGGCTCACCAAAAATACGGCGGATTTGAAGACTTTCGAGGCGGCGGACATTTTTCCGGCCGCCTCACTGCGCCTTTGGCCGCAGCGGGCCTGATCTGCCAGCAGATCTTGGAGACCCACGGCATCCGGGTGGGCACCCACATTGCCCGCATTTCGGGAGTGCGCGACCGGCTGTTTTCGCAGGATGAGCAGGAGCTTTTAAAGGAGCTTTATTATTTGCAGCAGCTCAAAGACCTGCCGGTTTTGGACGAAAAGGCGGGCTGCAAAATGAAAGAAGCCATTCTGGACGCCCGGGACGAGGGCGACAGTGTGGGCGGTACGCTGGAAACCGCCGTGCTGGGCCTTGCGGGCGGCGTGGGCGAACCCTTTTTTGACACGGTGGAGGGGGTGCTCTCCAAGCTGGTGTTCGCCATTCCCGGCGTAAAGGGCGTTGCTTTCGGCGATGGCTTTGGTTTTGCGGATTTGACCGGGAGCGAAGCCAACGACGAGCTGCAAATTGCGGACGGCCGCATCCGCTCGGTAACCAACCACAACGGGGGCGTGAACGGGGGCGTTGCAAACGGAATGCCCATCCGGTTTCAAAGCTGCATCAAGCCCACCCCCAGTATTTATAAGCCGCAGAACACGGTGGACCTTTGCACCAAGCGGGAGGTCAAGCTCCAGATCAACGGCCGCCACGACCCCTGCATTTTGCCAAGGGCCGCCATTGTGCAAACGGCAGTCACCTCGCTGGGCATTTTGGATCTTGCCACCCAGCGGTACGGAACCCTCTGGCAAAAGGAGGGCTGCAAATGATGGAATACGGCGTTTTGGGCAAGGTTTTGGGACACAGCTGGTCCCCCCAGCTCCACGGGATGCTGGCGGATTACGATTATCAGCTCATCCCCAAGGAGACCCCGGAGCTGGCAAAAGAGTTTTTGCTTAAAAAAGAGTATCGGGGCGTGAATGTAACCATCCCCTACAAGGGCCTTGCCTGTGACCTTTGCGACGAGGTGGACGAGGGCGGCAGAAAAACCGGCGCAGTGAATACGGTGGTGAACAAAAACGGCCGCCTGTACGGCTATAACACCGACATTGCGGGCTTTGCAGCCCTTGCGGAGCGTGCCGGGGTGGAATTCAAAGACCGGGATGTTCTGATTTTGGGCACCGGCGGCACCGCCCACACCGCCCTTGCCGTGATCGAAGCGGCGGGCGCAAAAGCGGTGCATTTTGTGAGTCGCACCCCCAAACAGAACGAACTGAGCTACCAGCAGGCTGCCCAGCGGCAGTCGGTGCAGGTGATCGTGAACACCACTCCCGTGGGAATGTACCCAAACACAGACGAAAAGCCCATCGACCCGGCCCTTTTCAAAAACCTTGAAGCGGTGCTGGATGTGGTGTATAACCCTCTGCGCAGCCGCCTTGTGAGCGAGGCCCAAGAGCTGGGGGTAAAAAGCATGGGCGGGCTGTATATGCTGGTGGAGCAGGCCCGTGCCGCAAGCGAAAAATTTACCGGCATCCCCATCCCGCCCGAGGCGGCGGAGCAGGTATACCGCCGGCTGGTGATGCAGTGCTCCAACATCTGCCTCATCGGAATGCCCAGCAGCGGCAAATCCACCATCGGCCGCAAGCTGGCCCGCAGGATGGGCCGGCCCTTTGTGGATGCCGACCGGGCGCTGGAAGAGGACGAGAGCTGCTCGATTGCCATGATGTTTAAAAAATGGGGCGAAGAGGGCTTTCGCCAGCGGGAGAGCCGCTGCATTGCCCGGCTTGCTGCGGGCAGCGGGCAGGTCATCGCCTGCGGCGGCGGTGTGGTGGAACGGCAAGAAAACATCCGTGCCCTGCGCCGCAACGGGGTGATGGTGTTTATTGATCGGCAGGTTTCGGGGCTGAAGGTGGGCGGCCGCCGCCCCCTCTCCACCAGTATGGAGGCCCTGCGCCGCATGGAAAAGCGCCGCCGTCCGCTCTACAAGGCCGCCGCTGACCTGCGCGCTGCAAACAACGGCGGGCTGTTCAGTGCGGTGGTGCCCCACATCGAGGAGGAGCTTTATGCGTATTTTGGTGTTGAACGGCCCAAACCTGAATCTTTTGGGCCTGCGTGAACCGGACCTGTACGGAACGGTGAGCTATGAAGCACTTTTAAAAATGATTCAAAACGAGGCCGATGCCCTTGGGGTGGAGGTGCGGTTTTTTCAGTCGAACCACGAGGGCGACCTTGTGGATGCGGTGCAGGATGCCCGCTTTGACTGTGAGGGCATTTTGCTCAATCCCGGTGCCTACACCCACACCAGCATTGCTCTGCTGGATGCACTGCGGGCGGTGGGTCTGCCTGCCGCCGAGGTGCACCTTACCGACATTGCAAAGCGGGAGCCCTTCCGCAGGGTGAGCTATGCGGGCATGGCCTGCCAAGGGCATTTTATCGGCCACGGAACCAACGGGTATCTGGAAGGCCTTCGGTTTTTAAAAGAGACCATCGAGGCAAACAGCCAATAAAAAAACGGGCCAAAGGCCCTTTGTGAGGAGGGGCGCTGTGCGGGTAAACATCCTTCCCGGGCCGGTGGGCGGCAAAATTACGCCGCCGCCGTCCAAAAGCCTTGCGCACCGGGCGGTGCTCTGCGCCGCGCTGGCAGAAGGGGAGTCGGCCATTCAGAACTTGAGCCAAAGCGAAGACATTGACGCAACCCTCAGAGCCGTTCGGGCTTTGGGGGCAAGAGCCATGCAGACAAAAGCAGGGCTTGCGGCTTGGGGAACCTCTCCCTTTGCGGGGAGCGGGCCGCTCTGCATTGACTGCGGCGAAAGCGGCAGCACCCTGCGGTTTCTGGTGCCCATTCTGGCCTTATCGGGGCGAAAAATCACCCTCATCGGTCACGGGCGGCTGCCCCAGCGGCCAATGGAACCCTATGAACAGCTGTTTTTGCAGCGGGGGCTGCCCTTTTTTAAGGAGGGCGATGCCCTGCATTTTTCGGGGCCGCTCAAAGCGGGGGATTACACCCTTTCGGGCGGGATTTCCAGTCAGTTTTTTACCGGGCTTTTGCTGGCCCTGCCGCTGCTGAAAGGCCAAAGCCGCATTTTTTGGCAGGGCGAGCTTGCTTCGGCGGGGTATTTGGAGCTTACCCGGGCAGTGCAGGCACGGTTTGGGGTGGTGAGCGAGCCGATCCAAAACGGGCTGCTGGTTCCCGGCGGGCAGACCTATCGGCCCGCCCGGTTCACCGTACCCGCCGACAACAGCCAGAGCGCCTTTTTGCAGGTGATGAACGAGGTGCGGGGCGGCATTCAAATTGAGGGCCTTGACCCCGAGTCCCGCCAGCCGGACGGGGAGATCAGCCGCCTCCTGCACAGCATCCGCAGGCCCGACGGTACGCTGGATGCCTTTTGTGCGGACATTCAGAATTGCCCCGACCTTGGCCCAATCCTCATGGTGCTGGGCCTTTTTTGCAAGGGGCGCAGCCTTATCACCGGGGCGGGCCGCCTGCGGCTCAAGGAGAGCGACCGGCTGGCCGCCATGCAAACAGAACTTTTAAAATTCGGGGCAAGGGTCGAAACCGGGCTCGACTGGGCGGCCGTGACCGGCGGCCCCTTAATACCGCCGCCGCCTTTGCAGGGGCACGGCGATCACCGTATCGTTATGGCGCTTGCTGCCGCCGCTGTTTCGGCCAACATCCCCGTCCAAATCGAGGGGGCCGAGGCCGTGGCCAAAAGCTGGCCGGAGTTTTTTAACTGCCTGCAAACGCTGGGTGTTCGAGTATCCAGCCATCCATAAAAGGAGGTACCCTACATGGCACGTTCGGAAAAGCAAAAAGAAAAACTCTTTACCATCTATCGCATTCTTGCAAAGCGCACCGATGAAGAGCACCGCATCTCGGTCAATCAGATCGTGGAGGAGCTGCGGCGGCAGGAGATCCCCGCAGAGCGTAAAAGTGTGTATGACGACATCGAGACCCTGCGTGACTTAGGGGTGGATGTGGAGCTTCGCCGGGGCCGGGGCGGCGGATATTGGCTCAACCATCGCCGGTTTGAGCTGCCGGAATTAAAGCTGCTGGTGGATTCGGTGCAGGCATCCCGCTTTATTACCGCCAAAAAGTCGCAGGAGCTGATCCGCAAGCTCTGCGATTTTACCAGCGACTATCAGGCCGCCGAGCTGAACCGGCAGGTGTACGCCTCCAGCCGCATCAAAACCATGAACGAGTCCATCTATTACAATGTGGACGCACTGCATCGGGCCATTGCCGAAGACCGGCAGGTGAGCTTTGTGTATAAGCGCTGGGTGCTGCGCAGCGGCCGGGTGGAAAAGGCCGAAAGCCGCCTTGGCAACCGCTATGTGGTCAGCCCCTGGGCCCTGTTGTGGGAGGACGAAAACTACTACCTTGTGGGCTATGAGGAGCAAAAAGGTCTGCGCCATTACCGGGTGGACCGCATGGAGGACATCGACCAGCTGGAGGCGGTGCGCCTTGGGGTGGAGGTGTATGACCCCGCCAATATGCGCAATTACGCAAAGCCCATGTTCGGGATGTTCTCCGGCCCGGTGCAAAGGGTAACGCTGGAATTTGATATGAAGCTGCTCAGTGCCATGATCGACCGATTTGGGCAGGGCATCATCGTGGTGCCGGTGGGCATCGATAAGGGCCGCATTCAGGTGGAAGTGGCGGTGAGCCCCCTGTTTTACGGCTGGCTTACCGGCTTTGGCTCCGGGGTGCGCATCCTTGGGCCGCAAACGGTAAAAAACGATTACCAGCGCCATTTGCAGGAGATCCTTGCCGCACAGCAGCAGCTCTGAGCCAAAAATAAAAAAGGATGACGTGCATCACGTCATCCTTTTTTATTTTTGGGGAATTACTCCTCGTCTTCCTGTTCGGCTTCGCCTTCCAGCTTTTTGGTCTGCTTTTTGTAAGCGCTGCTGCAAAGGCAGAGCACAAACAAAATCAGAGCGCTCACCGCTGCTGTCATAACCACAAAGGTAGCAGCAGAACCCAGCAGCTTGTGGTAATTGCGGTAGCTCACAATGAACCAGTAAAGGCCGAACAGGCCGCCCGCCGTTAAACTGATGGTCAGATTGGTTTTAAAATCGGGCTTGAGCCTGCGGTCCCAGATGCCGTTTTTGATGCAGGAGACCACCAGATAAACCGAAAGCACAATCAAAACAATGGCTTCGCCGCCAATGTGCTTGAATTCGTTCAGGCCAAAGGCCATTTGGATATAAATGGAGGCAAGCAGCCCCCAGACGGCGATCCAGCAGCCGGTGTGCTCGATCTGCAAGAGCTTCAGGTTCTGCATTTCGTCCAGATTGTTTTTAGATTTCTTCATCGTGCTCGTCCTCCCAAAACAGTTCATTCAAATCGGCATCCAATGCCCAGCAGATTTTTAAACAGAGTTTGATGGTGGGATTGTATTCGCCCTTTTCGATGGCGTTGATGGTTTGCCGTGAAACGCCGATTTTTTCGGCAAGGTCTTTTTGCGTCATATCCTTTTTGGTGCGCGCCAGCTTGAGCGCCATGTTCTTTGCCATGAAGCAGCCTCCCTTCGGTGGCTTAATAGTATCATATAACAATCTTTATGTCAAGTATATATTACATAAATTAAAATATAGTTATCCTTTGCGGGGCGCAGCACCCGGCAAAAAGCCCCCGCAGCAACACAAAAAACGGCAGCCTCCTTTTGGGAAGCTGCCGTTTGTCACCCCTCTGCAAACAAGGGGAAATTCGATTTTTAAAGCGGGGGAATCAGCCCTCAAAAGAATAGGCCGCCGTGGCCGCGCCATACCTCCCACGGGCTGATGGGCACATCATACAGCCGCATTTCGCAGCAAACATGGCCCTGCGTTGTGCCGATCACGTCCCCTTGGGCCACATGGTCGCCCTCGGATACATCAATGCGGCCCAAAAGATACACGATGCTCTTGAGCGCGCAGCCGTGCTCGATCACCACCGTGCGGCCGCCGCCGTGCATCACGCCCGCAAACACCACACGGCCTGCGGCAGGAGCAACCACCTTGCGGCCGGGGGTAACGGCCATGGTCACATTGGTGCTGCGCCGGGACCGGGCAAACAGGTTGAGCAGCGCAAGCTCGGGATGCTCCGCCAAAAGCACTGGGTCCAGCCGGTCGATGTGTTCGGTAACCGCATAATCCCGAACCACCCGGCCGCTGATGGGCTGGGTAAAGGCTCCGTTCCAGTAAATGTCCGGGTCGGCAATGGAGAACAGCGACTCCAGCTTTTTGGGTGCTTTGCCGATATAAGGTATACCTGCCGTGCCGTCCAGCGTGTAGGAGTCGATCTCCACCTTGGAGCGGCCCCGCACCTGCACGGTGGCTTCGGCGGTTTCGCTGCCGGATTTTGTTTTGATAAGGTATTCGCCGCCCGGCTGATTGCAGTTGACCGGCAAAAAGCAGACCCAGTCCTGCCCCTGCCGGGTAAAGGCGGCCTCGGGCGCAAGGTCACACTGGATCATGGGCGGAATGTCGCCCAAAATGCCCGAAAGCCGCACGCCCACCACGCTGCCCTGTACCGCCGTATCGGTGGAAAGGGTGAGCCGGGGCTGGCAGCGCAGAGTGAATTTAAAATCATAGGTGTAGTGTCCGGTGGGGGCGCTGTTCGTTTGGCGAAAGGCGTCAGTGCTTCCCAAAACCAGCGTGGCCGTGTAGTCGCCGTCCGTCTCAAACGAAAAATCACGGAATTTTTGGGCGGTGCCCTCAAACAGCACCGTGCCGTCCGCATCCCGCAGAGTAAAGCTGCTTTTTGCCGCCGCCGGAACATCCAGCACGGGGATGCTCGCAAGCACCTCCGGCAAAGGCTGCGCAGGCCGGGCCTCCTCGGTAAAGGTGCGGCCCAAATACCGCCCCGCCAGCGGTACGAACCATTTGGATTCGGTGCAGACAAGCTCCTGCCCGCCAAAACGGGGTGCCCAAGCCGGAAGATCCTTCGGGGTAATGCTGCGGTAGAGCAGCGTTTCCACACCGCTCACCAAAAGAACCACGATCACCGCCACCAGCAAAAGCCAGAGGGCGAAATCCTTTATAAATTGCCAGAGCCGCTGCACAAAATGGTTTAGGAAATCCACTCTTTTTCCTCCGCATCACAAAACTTTCAAAACCGTGGCCTTGAATATGCAATAGATTATAGCATATTTTGCCGCAAAGCCAACGAAAAACAAGAAATTTCCGTTTTGCAGCAAGAGCGGGGCAAACAAAAAAGCCCGCACTTTTACAGTGCGGGCCAAAAGGCTTTGATCAGTTTTTGGGCTCGGTGTCGGTGTCGGTTTCAGGCTCTGCAACCGGCTCCTCATCGCCGTAAACCTCACGGATGATCTTGTCCTCGCTCAGGGCTTCGTCATCCAAGGAGTCCAGCTCGACCAGCTCATCCAGATCCTCATCAACGTCATCCAAAGCGCCGTCGAAATCGTCCAGATCGTCGTCATCGTTGAAAAGCAGCTGTTCGTATTCGTCCAGCTCCTTTTCCCGGCGGCGAATATACAGCCATGCGGCGGTCAGTGCGCCGACAGCAGCGGACAAAAACAAAACCATTGCGGCAAAACTACCAGATTTTCTCATGGGGAACGGCCTCCTTTAAAAACATAAATTCGCTCCCCGCGCGCTCGTGGGCAAAGGGGAGATACCATGCTTGTATATGCCTTTATTATAGCCCATTCATAGGTTGAATACAATAAAAATTTGTGAACAATAGGCGGGAGTGTGAATTTTGTGAGAGAGCTTGAAACGGTGTGGAAAAATCGCAATTTGTATGGTAAACTGGAAAAAACAGAAAGGAAGTGTTGCAAATGAAAGAACAAAGACCGGTCGGTTTTCGTCAAACAGTAAGCCTTGTTGCACTGGGTTTGGTGCTGATGATGGGCGTGAACATCGCGGCCACAAATATATTGGGGGCGCTGATTGACCTGTGGGGAGCGTCGAGCCCGGTGACCCTGCTGCTGATCAATGACATCGGCGCATATGCTTTGGGCCTTCCGCTGGCTATGCTCATTTGGAGCTTTCTGCCGGGAGATGCCATGCCGATCAAACCCAAGCAGCCGCTGAGTGCGGGCCTCTTTTTGGGCTTTGGAGCACTTACCTTTACCACAGGCTATGCGGCAAGCTTTATAACGCAGGCCCTGCTCTCCGCAGGCGGACTGCCCACCGAAGCACCGGTGGATGAGCTGATGCTCCAGCTGCCGCCTTGGGCAGCGTTTTTGCTGATCGCTGTTTGCCCGGCGGTGCTGGAGGAGCTGGTGTTTCGGGGCTTTGTTTACAAAAAGCTGGCCCGGTTCGGGGAAGCGCCCTTTGTGATTCTGTCGGGCTTCTTCTTCGCTACCTTCCATGGCAATTTCAGCCAGATGCTGTTTGCCTTTGCCATCGGCTGCTGCCTTGCCCTCATCGTGAGCCGCACCGGCAGTATGGCTTACGGTATGATGCTGCATTTTTTGGTGAACTTTTTGTCCGCCTGCGTGGTGGTGCCCCTGATGAACCAGCCTTGGCTGGAATCGGTCCTGGGGGGGTGGATGCTGGTCTGCGCCGTCGGCGCAACGGTGTTTGTGGTCAGACAGCACCGGGGCCTCAGGCTCCTGCCAGGCAAAGACCTGCCCCAAAAGCCGGTGCTTGCCGCCGTTTTGAATCCCGGCATGATCCTGTGGCTGCTGACGGTTGGATTTATGGTCCTAATGTCCCTGATGGTTTAAAGGAGAACGCATGAAACTTGTAAGCTGGAACGTGAACGGCCTGCGTGCCGTGCTTAAAAAAGACTTTTCCGAGCAGTTTGCCCGGCTGGATGCGGATATTTTTAGTGTGCAGGAAACCAAGTGCCAGCCCGGTGAGGCGGATTTTGCCCCCGAAGGCTATCATAGCTGGTTCAATTCCGCCGAGAAAAAAGGTTATTCCGGCACCGCCTGCTGGGCAAAGCAAGAGCCGCTGTCGGTGCATTTCGGCATCGACCACCCGGATCACCCGGAGGAGGGCCGAGCCATCACCTTGGAATATCCGGGCTTTTATCTGGTGAACGTGTATACTCCCAATTCCAAGGACGGCCTTGCCCGCATTGATTACCGCATGAAGTGGGAGGACGATCTGCGGGAGTACTTAATGGAGCTGGACAAGAAAAAACCGGTGATCTACTGCGGCGACCTGAATGTGGCCCATGAAGAGATCGACCTGAAAAACCCCAAAACCAACCGGGGCAACGCCGGATTTTCGGACGAAGAGCGGGAAAAAATGACCACCCTGCTTTCCTCCGGCTTTGCCGATACCTTCCGGGAGCTTTATCCCGATACCACCGGCGCCTACAGCTGGTGGAGCTACCGCTTCAACGCCCGCAAGAACAATGCGGGATGGCGCATCGACTATTTTATCGTGAGCCGCCGTATTATGGATAAGGTAAAGGACAGCCGCATCCTTGCCGACGAATTCGGCAGCGATCACTGCCCGGTGCTGCTGGAAATTGATTTGTAAGGCGTGTTCCGGATGCGCAGAAGGTGTGTATTTTTGCTCCTTTTTTGCGCAATTCCCTTGAATCAAAGCAGGGAATCAATTATAGTAGACACGTATGCTTTAAAATCCAAACTGCCCGTTTGGGCACAAAAAAGGAGTACTCAATGAAACTGTTTATGGACATCCTGCGGGGTATGGTGATCGGCGTTGCAAACATCATCCCCGGCGTTTCCGGCGGCACTATGGCGGTGTCTCTGGGTATTTATGATAAGCTGATCGGTGCCATCACCGGCCTGTTCAGCCACTTCAAAAAGAGCATGGGTGTGCTCATTCCTCTGGGCATCGGTATGGCCCTTGGCATCGTGGGCTTTGGCTACGGACTTGAGTACCTGCTGGAAAACCACACCCTCGCCACCGCCCTCACCTTTGTGGGCCTTGTGCTGGGCGGCCTGCCCATCCTGCTGAGCCAGTTCAAATCGGCTTTGGACAAAAAGAATAAAAAGAGCCTCGGCGTTGCGGAGGTGGTCTGCTTTGTGCTGCTGCTGGCTTTCGGCGTGGGCATGGCCCTTTTGCAGGGCGGCAGCGAGCATGGGCTGAGCTTTGGCGTGGGCACCATGATCCTGCTGTTTGTGTTGGGTGTTGTGGCCAGCGCTACCATGGTCATCCCCGGCGTTTCCGGCTCCATGGTGCTGCTGGTGCTGGGATACTATAACTCCATCCTCGCACTCATCACCGGCAGCGTGGACGCATTGGCCGCAGGCGATTGGTCAGCATTGATGCACAACGTGGGCCTTTGCATCCCCTTTGGCATCGGCGTGCTGCTGGGCATTTTCGGTATTGCAAAGGTGATCGAGTATCTGTTCGGTCACTTCCCCAGCCAGACCTATGCCGCCATCATCGGCCTGATTTTGTCCAGCCCCTTCGCAATCATCTATTCCTCCGGCGCATTGGGCGCATTCAGCGTGCCGGGCCTCGTGCTCGGCCTCGTGCTCGCCGCCCTCGGCGCCTTCGCCACCTGGAAAATGGGTGCCGCGGAGGAGAGCGCCGCCTGAGGCGGATGAAGCGAACCGGAGCGGCTGAGCTCGGCACAGAGCAGTGCGGTGCGCAAGACTTTGCGCACTGCAATGCGACAATGCCGAACTCGGGGCAGACTCACCCCGAGAAATAAGCTGCCGGGCCTGATGCATTGGGTGCGCAAGACTTTGCGTGCCGCAATGCGACAATGCCGAACTCGGGGCAGACTCACCCCGAGAAATAAGCTGCCGG